>LR134135.1:638777-1277554 GCA_900635465.1 Lelliottia amnigena | reverse complement strand
CGCCTCTCATTCGAGCAGTTGCAAAAACTGGTCAGTGACGAATGGCAGCGCAACAACACCGATCTGCTCAGTCCCGGCGAAGAGGATACTGGCCGTACCACGGCGCAGATCATTCAGGACGAGATCAAAGACGACGCCCGCTGCCGACAGCTGGCGGAACAGTTCGGTATCTCCGCGCTGCTGGATCGACGCTTTAAATATCTCTCCACGGGGGAAACCCGTAAAACCCTGCTCTGCCAGGCACTGATGAGCGCCCCTGACCTGCTGATTCTGGATGAGCCTTTCGACGGCCTGGATGTGCAATCTCGTGCGCAGCTGGCATCTCTGTTAGCCACGCTGAATCAGGAGGGTTACACCCTGGTGTTGGTGTTGAACCGTTTTGATGAGATCCCCGATTTTGTGCAATTTGCTGGCGTGCTGGCGGATTGCACGCTGGTGGAAACCGGCGATAAAACAGCGCTGCTACAACAAGCCCTGATCTCGCAGCTGGCACACAGCGAAAAGCTGGACGGCATCGCACTCCCGGAACCGGACGCCCCTGCGGCTCAGCACGAATTAGACCGCCACCAGCCGCGTATTCAATTGCGCAATGGCGTCGTGTCGTATGACGATCGCCCTATTCTTGATCAGCTCACCTGGACCGTGAATCCGCACGAGCACTGGCAAATCACCGGCCCCAACGGCGCAGGAAAATCGACGCTCCTGAGCCTGATCACGGGCGATCATCCCCAGGGGTATAGCAACGATTTAACCCTGTTTGGCCGCCGTCGCGGGAGCGGTGAAACCATCTGGGATATCAAGAAACATATTGGCTACGTCAGCAGCAGCCTGCATCTGGACTACCGCGTCAGCACCACCGTGCGGAACGTGATTTTGTCAGGCTATTTCGACTCTATCGGAATTTATCAGGCGGTTTCTGACAGGCAACATAAGCTGGCGCAGCAATGGCTGGATATTCTGGGCATGGATAAACGCGTGGCGGATGCGCCGTTTCACAGTTTGTCGTGGGGACAGCAGCGTCTGGCGCTCATTGTGCGCGCGCTGGTTAAGCACCCTACCCTGCTGATCCTCGACGAACCGCTGCAGGGTCTGGACCCGCTTAACCGACAATTAGTCCGTCGCTTTGTGGATATTCTGATTAGCGAAGGTGAAACGCAGCTGTTGTTTGTTTCACACCATGCAGAAGACGCCCCATCTTGCATTACCCATCGCCTGGCCTTTGTGCCGGAAGGTGAATGCTATCGCTACGCGTTAACCCGTATTAACTAACATCATCCAAGGGGCTTCGGCCCCTTTTTTCAGACAAGTGGCATCATTACATCCCTATCTCTTTGATTTAAAATGCTTAGGCATCAGCAGAAAGCGCGCTTGAAAAGCGGTGTAACCGATACCACTATTTTATCCCATGTCACACTTTTCGTGTCTCTGTTATGCTAAGGTTAATACATACCATAAGCCTAATGGAGCGAAAAATGCGAGTTCTGGTAACAGGTGGTAGCGGTTACATTGGGAGTCATACCTGTGTACAACTGCTGCAAAATGGCCATGACGTCATCATTCTGGATAACCTGTGCAACAGTAAGCGCAGCGTTCTGTCTGTCATTGAACGCCTTGGCGGCAAGCAGCCCACTTTTGTGGAAGGCGATATCCGCAACGAAGCGTTGATGACCGAAATCCTTCACGATCACGCGATCGATACGGTAATCCACTTTGCCGGTCTGAAAGCCGTCGGCGAATCCGTCGCGAAGCCGTTGGAATACTACGATAACAACGTTAACGGTACGCTGCGTCTGGTCGCTGCGATGCGCGCCGCGAACGTGAAAAACCTCATCTTTAGCTCATCTGCTACCGTCTATGGCGACCAGCCAAAAATCCCTTACGCTGAGAGCTTCCCGACCGGCACGCCGCAAAGCCCGTACGGGAAAAGTAAATTGATGGTGGAGCAGATCCTGACTGACCTGCAAAAAGCGCAGCCGGAATGGAGCATCGCCCTGCTGCGTTATTTCAATCCGGTAGGCGCACATCCATCAGGAGATATGGGCGAAGACCCGCAGGGCATTCCGAATAACCTGATGCCTTACATCGCGCAGGTTGCGGTGGGTCGTCGTGATTCTCTGGCGGTCTTTGGCAATGATTACCCAACGGAAGACGGCACGGGCGTGCGTGATTACATCCACGTTATGGATTTGGCCGACGGACACGTTGCCGCGATGCAGCAGCTGGCGAATAAACCCGGCGTGCACATCTACAACCTCGGTGCGGGCATTGGTAGCAGCGTGCTGGATGTCATCAACGCGTTCAGCAAAGCCTGCGGTAAGCCAGTGACCCATCACTTCGCACCGCGCCGCGATGGCGATCTCCCCGCTTATTGGGCTGATGCCTCTAAGGCCGATAAAGAGCTTAACTGGCGTGTGACCCGCACGCTCGATGAAATGGCACAAGATACCTGGCGCTGGCAGTCACGCCATCCACAGGGCTATCCGGACTAAGGACCTTCCGTCATGACGCAATTCAATCCCGTCGATCATCCACATCGGCGTTTTAACCCGTTAACCGGGCAGTGGATTTTGGTTTCACCGCATCGCGCCAAGCGTCCGTGGCAAGGGGCGCAAGAAACACCCGCCAAGCAGACGCTGCCACAGCACGATCCGGATTGTTTCTTGTGTCCGGGCAATACCCGCGTCACGGGCGATAAAAACCCGGATTATCAGACCACGTACGTTTTCACTAACGATTTTGCTGCGCTGATGACCGACACGCCGGACGCGCCGGAAAGCGCGGATCCGCTGATGCGCTGTGAGAGCGCACGCGGCACCAGCCGGGTGATTTGTTTCTCGCCGGATCACAGCAAAACGCTGCCGGAACTGAGCATCAATGCGCTGACCGAGGTGATCAAAACCTGGCAGGATCAGACCGCTGAGCTTGGCCAGAGCTATCCCTGGGTGCAGGTATTTGAGAATAAAGGCGCGGCGATGGGGTGCTCTAACCCGCACCCGCACGGTCAGGTGTGGGCAAACAGTTTCCTGCCGAACGAAGTCGAGCGCGAAGACCGCCTGCAAAAAACCTATTTCGCCGAAAACCAGTCTGCGCTGCTGGCCGATTACGTTCAGCGCGAAATGGCCGACGGGAGCCGTACGGTTGTCGAGACCGAACACTGGCTGGCCGTCGTGCCGTACTGGGCGGCATGGCCGTTCGAAACGCTGCTGCTGCCAAAAGCTCACGTTCTGCGCATTACCGAATTAACCGAAGACCAGCGCGATGATTTGGCGCTGGCGTTGAAAAAACTGACCAGCCGCTATGACAATCTCTTCCAGTGCTCCTTCCCCTATTCTATGGGCTGGCACGGTGCACCGTTTAACGGAGAAGACAATCAGCACTGGCAGTTACATGCCCATTTCTACCCGCCGCTGCTGCGTTCAGCGACGGTACGTAAATTTATGGTGGGTTACGAGATGCTGGCGGAAACCCAGCGTGATTTGACGGCAGAACAAGCAGCAGAACGTCTGCGTGCCGTCAGCGATGTGCATTACCGCGAATCAGGAGTCTAAAAAAATGAGTCTCAAAGATAAAACACAATCCCTGTTTGCTGAAACATTCGGCTACCCTGCCACCCACGCGATTCAGGCTCCTGGGCGCGTGAACCTGATTGGTGAACACACCGATTACAACGACGGTTTTGTGCTGCCGTGTGCAATCGATTATCAAACCGTTATCAGCTGTGCAAAACGTGATGACCGCATCGTGCGCGTCATTGCGGCGGATTACGGTAATCAAACCGACGAGTTTTCACTCGACGCGCCGATCGTAGCTCACGAGACGCAGCAGTGGTCTAACTATGTCCGTGGCGTGGTGAAACACCTGCAAATGCGTAATAAGGATTTTGGTGGCGCGGACCTGGTGATCACCGGTAACGTGCCGCAGGGCGCAGGGTTAAGCTCTTCTGCGTCTCTCGAAGTCGCCGTGGGGACGGTCTTCCAGCAGCTGTATCACCTGCCGCTGGACGGCGCGCAAATTGCCCTGAATGGCCAGGAAGCTGAGAACCAGTTCGTGGGCTGTAACTGCGGCATCATGGACCAGCTGATCTCTGCGCTCGGCAAAAAAGAGCATGCGCTGCTGATCGACTGCCGCTCGCTCGGCACCAAAGCGGTTCCCCTGCCAAAAGGCGCCGCGGTGGTGATCATCAACAGTAACTTTAAGCGCACGCTGGTGGGCAGCGAATACAACACCCGCCGCGAGCAGTGCGAAACCGGGGCGCGTTTCTTCCAGCAACCGGCGCTGCGTGATGTCTCCCTGAACGAGTTCAACAAAGTGGCGCACGAGCTGGATCCGGTCGTGACCAAACGCGTTCGCCACGTATTAACCGAAAATGCACGCACCGTTGAAGCCGCGTCAGCGCTGGCGCAGGGCGATTTGAAACGGATGGGCGAACTGATGGCTGAGTCGCACGCGTCAATGCGCGACGACTTCGAGATTACGGTTCCGCAAATCGACACGCTGGTGGAGATTGTCAAAGCGACCATCGGCGACAAAGGCGGCGTGCGCATGACCGGTGGCGGCTTCGGCGGTTGTGTTGTCGCCCTCATCCCGGAAGAGTTGGTCCCTGCCGTTCAGGATGCCGTTTCACAGCAATATGAAGCGAAAACCGGAATCAAAGAAACCTTCTACGTCTGCAAACCTTCACAAGGAGCGGGTCAGTGCTAAACGAAACACCTACGCTTGCCGCCGATGGCCTGCCGTACCGCCTGTTAACCCTGCGCAACAGCGCAGGGATGGTGGTCACGGTCATGGATTGGGGCGCAACGTTACTTTCTGCTCGTGTTCCGATGCCTGACGGCAGCGTACGTGAAACGCTGCTCGGCTGCGCGTCGCCGGAACAGTATGTGAATCAGGCCGCGTATCTCGGTTCGTCCGTGGGCCGTTACGCGAACCGCATTGCGAAAAGCCGTTTTACGCTCGACGGTACAGAGTACGCGCTTTTGCCAAGCCAGGGTGAAAACCAGCTTCACGGTGGCCCTGAAGGGTTTGACAAACGCCGCTGGCGTATCGTGCAGCAGAACGACTGTGAGGTCCTGTTTGCGCTGGAATCTGCTGATGGCGATCAGGGCTTCCCGGGCCATCTCTCTGCGTCAGCGAAATTTACGCTGACAGAAGATAACCGCATCTCAATTGAGTACCGTGCAACGGTCGATAAGCCGTGTCCGGTGAACATGACCAATCATGCGTATTTCAATCTGGATGGCGACCAGTCCGACGTCCGTCAGCATAAGCTCCAGCTGCTGGCCGATGCCTGGCTGCCGGTCGATGAGATGGGTATTCCTTTTGAAGGACTGAAAGCCGTTGCCGGTACGAGCTTTGATTTCCGCGCGCCTAAAACCATCGCGAAAGAATTCCTGAGCGATGATTATCAGCGCAAGGTGAAAGGCTACGATCACGCGTTTCTGCTGCAGGCGAAAGGTGATGTCAGCCAACCCGCCGCACAGGTGTGGTCTGCAGATGAAAAACTGCAAATGACGGTGTTCACCAATGCCCCTGCGTTGCAGTTCTATTCGGGCAACTATCTCGGCGGAACGCCGGCGCGCGAGCAAGGTGATTACAGTGACTGGCAGGGTCTGGCGCTGGAAAGCGAGTTTTTGCCGGATAGTCCGAATCATCCTGAATTCCCGCAGCCGGACTGCATTCTGCGGCCGGGTTCGGAGTACGTCAGTCTGACGGAATATCAGTTTATAACGCATTAATCTCAAGCCCTCCTCCCGGAGGGCTTTTTTTGTCCATCTTGCTGAAAATAGCGCCATTCACAGACAAAATCATAACCCGCGATTCACAAGCAGCTTACACTGGGGCACTATTTTCGCTATGGTTAGTGTTAAGCGTTGCCGCTGGCCCCGCCACGGCAATATAATGAGAATTGTTATCATTCAACGCGTAAAATCATTCATGTTGCGTCAAACGGGATTGCCCTAAAAATTCCAGGAGCAAATGTGTGACTGGGTTTTGAGAGCGAAACTAACGCAGAAGCAGCATGAAAGATGAAGCGCAAATAAAGCTTATGAGGAGTGAGATATGGCTGTAACTAAGCTGGTTCTGGTGCGCCACGGCGAAAGTCAGTGGAACAACGAAAACCGCTTCACCGGTTGGTATGATGTTGATCTGTCAGAGAAAGGCGTTGGCGAAGCAAAAGCTGCAGGTAAACTGCTGAAAGATGAAGGCTTTAGCTTTGATTTTGCTTATACCTCAGTGCTGAAACGTGCCATCCATACTCTGTGGAACGTTCTGGATGAACTGGATCAAGCCTGGCTGCCGGTTGAGAAATCCTGGAAGCTGAATGAGCGCCACTACGGTGCGCTGCAGGGTCTGAACAAAGCTGAAACCGCTGAAAAATACGGTGACGAGCAGGTTAAGCAGTGGCGTCGCGGCTTTGCAGTGACTCCACCAGAGCTGACCAAAGACGACGAGCGCTATCCGGGCCACGATCCGCGTTACGCTAAACTGACCGATGCCGAGCTGCCGCAGACCGAAAGCCTGGCGCTGACCATCGATCGCGTTGTGCCTTACTGGAACGACACTATTCTGCCGCGTGTGAAAAGCGGTGAGCGCGTGATCGTTGCCGCTCACGGTAACTCCCTGCGCGCGCTGGTGAAATACCTGGACAACCTGGGCGAAGAAGAAATTCTCGAACTGAACATCCCTACTGGCGTACCGCTGGTGTACGAGTTCGATGAAAACTTTAAACCAATTAAACGTTACTATCTGGGTAACGCTGACGAAATCGCTGCAAAAGCGGCGGCCGTAGCGAACCAGGGTAAAGCGAAGTAATTTTCGCCAGAGTAAAAAAAAGCGTGGAGCAATCCACGCTTTTTTATTTGTCCGGATAATTACCCGCGACGCGCTTTTACCGCATCGGCCAATTGGCGCAGAAGCGTATCGGTATCATCCCAGCCAATACAAGCATCCGTCACGCTCTTGCCGTAGACCAGCGGTTCACCGCTCTCCAGATTCTGATTACCCTCGACCAGATGGCTCTCAATCATCACGCCAATCACCGCTTTTTCGCCGTTAACCAGTTGCTGGCAAACATCGGCGCCGACGTCCATCTGTTTTTTGAACTGTTTGCTGGAGTTAGCATGGCTGAAATCAATCATCACGTTCGCAGAAAGGCCCGCTTTTTCCAGCCCCGCTTTGACTTCTTCAACATGCTTAGCGCTGTAGTTTGGCTCTTTACCGCCACGCAAAATAATGTGGCAGTCGCCATTACCGCTGGTATTCACAATCGCGGAGTGACCCCATTTGGTCACGGACAGGAAGCAGTGCGGCGCACCCGCGGCGTTGATCGCATCAATAGCCACTTTAATCGTGCCGTCCGTTCCGTTTTTAAAACCAACGGGGCAAGACAAACCTGACGCCAATTCGCGGTGTACCTGGGATTCGGTGGTTCGGGCACCAATGGCACCCCAGCTCATCAAATCGGCAAGGTATTGCGGAGTGATCATATCCAGGAACTCACCCGCCGCAGGCAGGCCAGCATCGTTGATTTCCAACAGCAGTTTGCGCGCAATACGCAGTCCGTCGTTGATCTGGAAACTGTTGTCCATGTGCGGATCGTTGATCAGCCCTTTCCAGCCCACCGTGGTGCGCGGCTTTTCGAAATAGACACGCATGACCACTTCCAGCTCACCTTTCAGCTCTTCGCGAAGCGCGAGCAGACGCGCGGCATACTCTTTCGCCGCTGCGGGATCGTGAATGGAACAGGGACCGATGACGACCAGCAAACGATCGTCATTGCCGTTAAGGATTTTGTGGATCGCTTTACGGGCATGAGAAACGGTATTCGCAGCGTTTTCAGTGGCGGGGAATTTTTCAAGGAGTGCGACAGGGGGTAATAACTCATTGATCTCTTTGATACGTAAATCGTCATTCTGATAATTCATGATCGTTCCGGCTTTGCCATATATTTGGTAATGAATGCAATCCTTTCAATCTAACTTGTCGGCCAGGAAGTGTAAACGGGCTTTTACACTTCTCACGGATAATTCCTGGAATTACGCTAATAAACGCCACAAAGTAGCGAAAAGCGAGATGTAACCTACACTTTTTAAATGTAACGACTTTGTTTATATGTTTTAACATGATTCTATTCTGACATAACGCCAGAAATCAGAATCTTTCACCACTGAGCGAAACCCTCTTTCGCCTGTGCACTGTTGGACGACGTTATCCAGCAAATAACAACCAGAACAGGAGCATCACGATGAAAATGACTAAACTGGCAACTCTTTTCCTGACAGCAACGCTGACAATGGCAAGCGGCGCCGCACTGGCAGCCGATGCATCGAGTTCTGATAACAATGGACAGGCCAACGCTGCAGCCAGCGCGGGCCAGGTTGCACCGGATGCTAAACAGAACGTTGCTCCTAATAATGTTGATAACAATAATATCAATACAGGTAGCGGTAACAGCAGCGGAACGATGCTGCATCCGAACGTTACCGATTCAGGCACGATGAACCATGACGGCATGACCAAAGACGAAGTGCACAAAAACTCAATGTGTAAAGACGGTAAATGCCCTGATATGAACAAAAAAGTGGAAACCGGCAGCGGTGACAACAGCGAAGTAGACACCAAAACGGACGGTACAACCCAATAACGGGTTACGTCACGAATATTTCCCCTGAAGATAAAAGGAGAGCTGAAGCTCTCCTTTCTTTTTTGTGCAAAATGCTAAAAAATCAATCTGTAAAATACTCACTCATCAGGACATTTTCATGGCGCATGCACATTCTCACTCGGATTCGCCGCGGGACGACAACGCTAAGCGCTTAATGCTCGCGTTTGGCATTACTGCGACCTTTATGGTGGTCGAGGTGATTGGCGGGCTGATCTCTGGCTCGCTGGCTTTGCTGGCCGACGCGGGCCATATGCTCACCGACGCCGCCGCGCTGCTTTTCGCCCTCATCGCAGTACACTTTTCCCGTCGCCCGCCCAATACGCGCCATACTTTCGGCTGGCTTAGGCTCACGACGCTCGCGGCTTTCGTCAATGCTATCGCGCTGGTCGTCATAACGATTTTGATTGTGTGGGAAGCTTTCCAGCGTTTTCGCCATCCGCAACCTATCGCTGGAATGACGATGATGATGATTGCCGTTGCAGGATTACTGGCCAATATCGCCGCATTCTGGATTTTGCATCGTGGCAGTGGGGAGAAGAACCTTAACGTGCGCGCAGCGGCGCTGCATGTCCTGGGCGATTTGCTCGGGTCGGTGGGTGCCATTGTGGCGGCGCTGGTGATTATCTATACCGGCTGGACACCCGTTGACCCGATTTTGTCGGTGCTGGTGTCCTGTCTGGTCTTACGTAGCGCCTGGGGTTTGTTGCGGGGAGAGCGTGAATGAACTGCTGGAAGGTGCGCCGGTTTCGATGGATATTCCTGCGCTGAAACGCAATCTGTCTCGCTCCATCCCGGAAGTGCGTGATGTTCACCACGTTCACGTCTGGCAGGTGGGCGAGAAACCTGTCATGACGCTGCACGTTCAGGTTGTTCCTCCCCATGACCATGATGCCTTGCTGGGGCGCATTCAGCACTTTCTCGAACATCACTACACTATTTCACACGTCACCATTCAAATGGAGTATCAGCCCTGTAATGGACCGGACTGCCACCTCAATGAGACGCAGCCCGATCATTCACATCATCACCATCATTAACGGGAAAGCGCGCGTGAGCCACGCTGGCGCGCGCTGTTAATCCACATCCGGCTGCCGTTGAGGGCAATAAACGTGAGAAGCATATATTCCAGCGACATCGCGTAAACACCCTGCAATGCAAAGATCACCACGCTTATCACATTGATGATGACCCACAGCAGCCAGTTTTCGACGTATTTTCGCGTCATCAAAATCATCGCTGCAATGGAAAGCACCATCATGCAGGAGTCCCAGAACGGGAAGGCGTCAGGCTGCAGCTCAGGCATTGTTACGTTGAGTCCAAGGCTGCTCATTACCGAGACGGCAATGCGCGTAAGATAACCAAATACCGGGTTGATGTAGACCGTCATCAGACCGATGGCGACGACGCATGCCGCAAGCCAGGCGATGGCCTTAGGCAGGGGCAGCCAGCGAATTTGCAGTTCTGCCTCCTGCTGGCTGTTTTGCCGGGACCATGCGTACCAGCCGTAAATATTGGCGGCAAAGAAAAACAGCTGCAGCAAAAGACTGGCATAGAGCTGAATCTGGAAAAAAATAATCGCAAAGAGCGTCACGTTAACCAGGCCGAACGCATAGTTACTGATCTTCTCCAGACTCGCTAACCAGATACAGAGCAGGCCCGCGATAGTGCCGACAGCTTCAATCCATGACAGATCGTAGCCCCCCGTCCCGATCGGGATATGAACCAGAATGTTCTGCGTGCTAAAAAAATCCATCTCTTCCCCTGAGCGCGTATAACGCGTTGTCTTAAATCAAGAACGTAGTGTAGCCGCAAATTCCAGCATGCGGTTAAGCGGAAGTAATGCGCCTTCACGCAAAGCTGCATCAACATGGATTTCGTGTGCCGCGCCGCCAGACTCCAGGCCGTCGGCAATCGCTTTAAGCCCGTTCATCGCCATCCAGGGACAATGCGCACAGCTGCGACAAGTTGCCCCTTCCCCGGCAGTAGGAGCTTCAAACAGCTCTTTTTCCGGCACCGCTTGCTGCATCTTATAAAAAATACCGCGATCGGTGGCGACGATAAGCTTCTGCTGCGGTAACGTTTTTGCCGCGTTGATCAGTTGGCTGGTAGAACCCACGGCATCCGCCATGTCGACAATCGACTGGGGTGACTCTGGATGAACCAGAATGGCGGCTTCGGGATACAGCGCCTTCATGCGTGCCAGTGCCTGGGTTTTAAACTCGTCATGGACGATACAGGCGCCCTGCCAGCAAAGCACGTCTGCGCCCGTTTGCTTTTGCACATAGTTTCCCAGATGTTTATCTGGCGCCCAAATGATCTTCTGGCCCAGGCTATCAAGATGTTCAATCAGCTCGACGGCAATACTGGAGGTGACAACCCAGTCAGCACGGGCTTTGACCGCGGCGGAAGTATTTGCATAGACCACGACAGTTCGGTCAGGATGCGCATCGCAAAATGCGCTGAACTCTTCGATAGGGCACCCTAGATCAAGGGAGCATTCCGCATTCAGCGTCGGCATCAAAATAGTTTTTTCAGGACTCAGAATTTTCGCCGTCTCGCCCATAAAGCGAACGCCAGCCACCAGAAGCGTTGACGCAGAATGTTTTGCCCCAAAACGCGCCATCTCAAGAGAGTCAGAAATACATCCGCCCGTCTCTTCAGCCAGCTGTTGAATTTCAGGATCGGTGTAATAATGCGCCACCATCACGGCGTTACGTTCTTTTAGCAAACGTTTGATTTTTTCGCGGTAAAACTGTTTTTCGTCCAGATTTAACGGCACAGGTTTAGGCGGAAAAGGATAGATTGCGGCCTCTGGATCAAACATCACGCTCATCATTGCATCTCGTTTTGCTGGCTTAACCGTTTTGCGTTATTTCCAAGGAACTTAGCAAAAGGGTCAGCGATCATGTTTTATATACTAAACAAGATAGCGAATTTGAGGTGAAAAGTCACAGGAATTGAAAAGCAAATAGATGCCTTTTTGCATTGGCGGGTTGTGAAGGATGACTCGGCTTTGTCCACTCTCCGGGCCGTCACCAGAGGATCACTGCGTTCGGCTCGAACCTGCTGTAGGTTCGAATCTTTCAAAGCGCAGATAGCAAAAAAGCGCCTTTAGGGCGCTTTTTTACATTGGTGGGTCGTGCAGGATTCGAACCTGCGACCAATTGATTAAAAGTCAACTGCTCTACCAACTGAGCTAACGACCCCTTTCGGGATTTACTTCTCTTTATTCAGGCTGGTGGGTCGTGCAGGATTCGAACCTGCGACCAATTGATTAAAAGTCAACTGCTCTACCAACTGAGCTAACGACCCATTCGGGTGCTGCCTGAATTTTACTTTTTACCAATATAAATTGGTGGGTCGTGCTGGATGACTCGGCTTGGCCTCGCCCTTCGGGCCATTGCTTTCGCAACGTTATCCTTCACGTCTAACATCTTAGTCAGATGTTAAATTGGTGGGTCGTGCAGGATTCGAACCTGCGACCAATTGATTAAAAGTCAACTGCTCTACCAACTGAGCTAACGACCCAAATGGTGGGTGATGACGGGCTCGAACCGCCGACCCCCTCCGTGTAAAGGAGGTGCTCTACCAACTGAGCTAATCACCCTTGTACTGCTGTAATTTTTAGTAGTGGCTCGTTCAGGATGACTCGGCTTCGCCTTGCCCTACGTGCCGTTGCTGATGCAACGTTACCCTTTACGTTTTACTATCGTGTTCCACCAGAACGATTGGTGGGTCGTGCAGGATTCGAACCTGCGACCAATTGATTAAAAGTCAACTGCTCTACCAACTGAGCTAACGACCCACTATTTTGCTGCTTTTAGGGTGTTTGATATCCCTTGGCAACGGCGGCATATATTACTGATTTAAGAATTGAGCGCAACAAAAATTTCGATGAAGATCACTTAACTGCTTACGAATCAGGCGGCACGACCAGAAAAAACGCGATTTCTGGTCATGCGATACTCATCCCATCGAACCAAGACGTTTTTGCGCTTGTTTAGCGCCTTCAGTGCCTGGGTACTTACTAACCACCTGCTGAAACACAGCCTTCGCTTTTGCAGTATCGCCTTTGTCCTGCATGATCACGCCGACCTTAAACATTGCATCAGATGCTTTAGGTGATTTGGGGTAATTTTTTACCACAGAGGCAAAATAAAACGCCGCATCATCCTTTTTCCCTTTGTTGTAATTCAGCTGACCGAGCCAGTAATTTGCATTTGGCTGGTAAGTCGAATCAGGGTATTTCTTCACGAAGCTTTGAAACGCCGCGATGGCATCGTCCTGACGAGATTTGTCCTGAACCAGGGCAATCGCTGCATTGTAGTCAGTATTCGCGTCACCGCTTTGTACAGGAGCGCCTGCGGAGGCCGACGCATCTGTTGACGGTGCAGGCGTTGCTGTCGCAGCGCCTGTTTGATCTCCAGCAGCAGGTTGCGCACCCGCAGCACCGCTGCTGAGGCTATCCATCTGCAACAAAATCTGCTTCTGTCGTTCGACAACCTGATTTAGCTGATACTGACTTTCCTGGATCTGCCCACGAAGAGAATCAATATCATTTTGGTTATCAGAAAGTTGCTGCTGAAGTTGGGTTAAAAGCTGACTGTGAGCATTAGAAATACGCTCGAGTTGGGTGACGCGGTCTTCGACCGAGCCTGAGCCGACACTACTGATTGGCGCCTGAGCAAAAGCGGCCCAGGGGGCCGCTATACCAATCAGTAACGACAGACTCAACAAGTGATGTCTGAAGTTACTGCTCATGCAATTCTCTTAGTAAACCAGTACAGCACGACGGTTTTTGGAGTAAGCCGCTTCGTCGTGACCCAGTACTGCAGGTTTTTCTTTACCGTAAGAAACGATGGAGATCTGGTCAGCAGAAACGCCTTTACCCTGCAGGTACATTTTAACGGCGTTAGCACGACGTTCACCCAGGGAGATGTTGTACTCTGGAGTACCACGTTCGTCAGCATGACCTTCTACGGTGACTTTGTAAGATGGGTTGCTACGCAGGAAGTTAGCGTGTGCATCCAGCATCGCAGCGAAGTCAGAACGGATATCGAATTTATCCAGATCGAAGTAAACGATGTTGTTCTGCTGCAGCTGTTGCATCTGAAGACGAGCTTGTTCTTCAGAAGACATGTTGCCGCTACCGTTAGCGTCCATACCAGTACCAGCGCCCATCATGCCTTCGCCGCTCTGGTCGTTGCTTGCATTCTTGTTAGAAGAACACGCTGCGATTGCCATTACAGGCAGAGCGATCATCAGCCCCTTCAGCACTTTGTTCAGTTGCATTTCTAAGATTCCTTTAGTAATCAATTAATTATTATTTAGAGATACGGCGACCAGGCAGGTGATTTTACCTGTCCATCAGTTGCCGGAAGACGCGCTTTGAAACGCCCATCTGTAGAAACCAGATTCAACACGGATCCCATCCCCTGAGAAGAGCTGTAGATTACCATCGTGCCGTTAGGTGCCAGACTTGGCGTTTCGTCCAGGAACGTTGACGACAATACTTGTACGCCTCCCGTCACCAGATCTTGTTTGGCAATGTGCTGCTGACCACCAGCTGAACTCACCATTACCATCGTTTTACCGTCACTGCTGACATCAGCGTCCTGGTTCTGTGAACCTTCCCAGGTAATGCGCTGCGGTGTACCGCCATTGACGTTAACTTTGTAAACCTGTGGACGACCTGCCTGGTCAGACGTAAACGCCAGATTCTGGCTGTCCGGGAACCAGGTTGGCTCAGTGTTGTTGCTGCGACCATCGGTCACCTGACGAATCTGACCAGAACCCACGTCCATGACATAAAGATTCAGGCTGCCTGTTTTAGACAAGGCAAACGCCAGCTTGGAGCCGTCCGGAGAGAATGCTGGAGCACCGTTGTGACGCGGGAACGAAGCAACCTGACGGACAGCGCCATTGGACAGCGTCTGGATAACCAGTGCGGAGCGTCCACTTTCGAAAGTCACGTACGCCAGTTTAGAACCGTCTGGAGTCCAGGCCGGTGACATCAGCGGTTGCGGAGAGCGATGCACAGTGAACTGGTTGTAACCGTCGTAGTCAGAAACGCGAAGCTCGTACGGGAATTGACCGCCGTTGGTCTGAACCACATAAGCGATACGAGTACGGAAAGCGCCTTTAATACCGGTCAGTTTCTCGAACACTTCATCACTTGCAGTGTGACCCGCATAGCGCAGCCATTGCTTGTTCACTTTATAAGTGTTCTGAGCCAACACTGTACCTGGCGCACCACCGGTATCAACCAACTGATAGGCTACGGTATAGCCACCGTCTGGATTCGGAGTCACCTGACCCACAACCACAGCATCAATACCCAGCGCAGACCAGGCGGCAGGTTGAACTTCCTGAGCCGTGCCCGGCTGTTGTGGCAGACGAGAACGATCCAATGGATTGAATTTGCCGCTGTTTCGAAGGTCAGCGGAAACAATACCACCAACGTCTTCCGGCGCAGCGCCAGGGCCCGCCCACTGGAACGGAACAACACCAATCGGACGTGCCGAGTCCACCCCTTGGGTGATCTCAATACGTACTTCTGCGTGCAGCACAGCTGCCCACAGCATAAAGAAACTCACAGCTACACGTAATGCCTGCTTCATTATATCTCCCTTATCTGAGTAACATTACCCACGATAATTAGCAGAATGTTAACAAACTCAAATAAACAAAACTACCGACACCCTGCGACTAAACCTGGCCTATTTTTTCAACTTTGCACAGAAAAAATGACTTAAGGTTTGAAGTCCAGTGGTGCATTTTTAAAGACTTCGTAAACCGCCTGCGAAGGTGGTTTTGGCATTTTCGCCTGGCGCGCTGCAGCAAGAGCTGCTGTACACAAGGCTGGATCGCCCCCTTCGGACTGAATATCGAGCAACATACCATCTGGCGCCAGTTTTATACGCAAAGTACACGTTTTACCGGCGTAAGATGAGGCATCATAAAATCGACTTTCAATAGCAGATTTTATCTGCCCGGCATAACCACTGATTTCAGCGCCAGAAGCACCGTTATTCTTAGTGTTACCACTTCCTGCTGGTGACGCATTGTTTCCTTTCGCCCCACCGCCCGTTTTCGGTGCATTCTTACCTGAGCTTAAATCACCGAAAAGGTCGTCAACATCTGACGCAGAGGCTTTATCTGCCGCGGCTTTTTTGGCTGCGGCGGCTTTGGCTGCAGCTGCTTTATCGGCAGCCGCTTTCTTATCTGCGGCAGCTTTTTCTGCAGCAGCCGCTTTTTTATCGGCGGCAGCCTTCTCAGCAGCAGCCGCTTTTTCTGCGGCGGCTTTCTCTGCTGCTGCAGCTTTCTTAGCCGCATCAGCAGTGGCTTTTTTCTCGGCTTCCTGAGCTGCCTTCTTGGCCGCTTCGGCTTCTGCTTTCTTCTGAGCATCGGCAGCCGCTTTCTTAGCCGCTTCTGCCTCAGCTTTTTTCTGAGCATCAGCAGCTGCTTTTTTAGCGGCTTCCGCTTCGGCTTGTTTTTGCGCATCGGCGGCAGCTTTCTTCGCTGCGTCAGCGGCTACTTTTGCCTGAGCATCTGCTTTCACTTTTGCATCCGCTGCGGCTTTGGCGGCCGCCTCTTCAGCTTGCTTCTGCTGCTGTTGTGCTTTCTTCGCCGCGTCTTCAGCTTGTTTTTGCTGATCCGCCTGCTCTTTTGCCGCTTCTTGCGCTTGCAAACGTTCTTTCTCGAGCTGTTTCAGGCGCTCTTGCTCCGCCGCCTGCTTTTCACGCAGTTCTTCGGCTTGCTGTTGCGCCTGTTTGTCACGCTGCTCTTCAGCACGTTTCGCACTCGCCTGTTGCTGTTGCTCACGGTTATAGTTTTGCACTACCGCACCAGGATCTACCATGACGGCGTCGATGGACGATCCACCGCCACCGCCAGCTGCTGCATCTATATGCTCATCGAACGAACTCCAGATCAGCGCTGCAAATAAAATGACGTGCAGCACTGCCGAGATAATTATCGCTCGCTTAAGCTTGTCGTTTTGTTCGGTTGCCTTTGACACTATCGGTTCCCAAAAACTGTGCAGATGATCAAATAGGTTGCGTCATCAAGCCAACCGACTTAACACCCGCGCTATGAAGCAAGTTCAGCGCTTTAATTATTTCATCGTAAGGCACGTCTTTCGCGCCGCCGATCAGGAAGACCGTTTTTGGATCGGCTTCGAGACGACGTTGCGCTTCAGCAATAATCTGCTCTGGTGGAAGCTGATCCATACGATCTTTTTCGACCACTACGCTGTATTGCCCTACGCCGGAAACCTCAATGATCACCGGTGGATTGTCATTGGAGCTGACCGCCTGCGATTCTGTTGCATCCGGCAGATCAACTTCCACGCTCTGGGTGATAATGGGCGCAGTCGCCATGAAAATCAGCAGCAACACCAGCAGTACGTCCAGCAACGGTACAATATTGATTTCGGACTTGAGTTCGCGACGACCTCGTCCACGCGATCTGGCCATGGTTTACCCCTTGTTACTCTCGGTGCTGGTAAACGCCTGACGGTGCAGAATCGCAGTGAACTCTTCCATGAAGTTGTCGTAGTTCAACTCAAGTTTGTTCACGCGCTGGTTCAGTCGGTTATAAGCCATAACTGCAGGAATAGCGGCAAACAGACCAATTGCGGTCGCGATCAGTGCTTCTGCGATACCCGGTGCAACCATTTGCAGCGTTGCCTGCTTCACCGCGCCCAGCGCGATAAAGGCATGCATAATCCCCCACACGGTACCAAACAGGCCGATATACGGGCTGATAGAACCGACAGTGCCGAGGAACGGAATATGGTTTTCAAGCGTTTCCAGCTCACGGTTCATGGAAATGCGCATCGCGCGCGAAGCGCCTTCGACAACGGCTTCCGGTGCATGATTATTCGCACGATGGAGACGAGCGAACTCTTTGAAACCGCTATAAAAAATTTGTTCGGAGCCTGAAAGATTTTCGCGACGCCCTTGGCTTTCCTGATACAAGCGAGAAAGCTCAATACCAGACCAGAACTTATCTTCAAAGGCTTCAGCTTCACGGCTGGCCGCGTTGAGGATACGGGTTCTCTGAATGATGATGGCCCAGGATGCGATTGAAAAACCAATCAAAATCAACATGATAAGTTTAACCAGAAGGCTAGCCTTCAGGAACAAATCAAGGATATTCATGTCAGTCACTGCTTAAACTCCGCGACAATAGACTTAGGAAGCGCACGAGGCTTCATAATGAGTGGATCAACACAAACAATCAGTACTTCTGCTTCGTTCAGCACTGTGTTCTCTGCATTGACGATCCGTTGCGTGAAAACCATTGAGGTTCCGCGCATAGATGTTATTTCCGTTTGGACTTCGAGCATATCGTCGAGTCTGGCGGGTGCAAAATACTCCAGCGTCATCTTGCGTACCACGAAAGCAACACGTTCAGCCAACAAAACCTGCTGACTAAAATGATGATGGCGCAGCATCTCAGTGCGTGCTCGTTCATAGAAAGCAACGTAGCTGGCGTGGTAAACCACACCCCCGGCATCAGTATCTTCGTAATAGACCCGAACCGGCCATCGAAACAGCGTTGTATTCACTTTACATCCCGGTAATGCAACAAAAGTTGGAGCTTTCAAACTTCGCTACTATACGCGCGGCAATGATGGTTTGGAATGGGGGAAAGTAAACGGAGAGTAAATTTTTATGGGCTCAGGTAAGCCCATAAGATTAACGGACAGTTCTTACTCAGTTGAAGAAAAAGATCAATCCTGCAAGGAGTACCACATCTGCGATCAGCGGGCAGAAAATCCCCTGCCAGTGTATCGCTTTTGGACGAAATCCCACGCCGTGAATGATGCCTGCGCAAACCGCCCACATAATGAGTAAACCATGCCAGATTTCCAGGTCGCTTGTTTTCGCTGCAAAGCGCGAAGGGTCCCAGAAAATACAGCCTGCCAGCAGTAATGCCATCACTAAGGAAAGCGCCCTTAACGGGCGCTTGTCCATTACCGCATAAAGCATTGCGATAATTTTCATCATCAGTGATTGTCTTCGCCCGCTTTAGACGCTTCAACATGTTCAAGCGCCAGGGCAGTGATGACACCAAATGCACAGGCAAGAAGCGTCCCTAAAATCCATGCGAAATACCACATATTCAGCTCCTTACTTAGTACATAGAGTGGGTGTTGCTTTCGATATGTTCTTTCGTGATTCGACCGAACATTTTCCAGTAACACCACGAGGTGTACAGCAGAATAATCGGTACAAACACGCCTGCAACATACGTCATTAAGTTCAGCGTCAGCTGGCTGGATGTCGCATCCCACATGGTCAGGCTTGCATTAAGCATCGTGCTGGATGGCATCACGAATGGGAACATCGCAATACCCGCAGTCAGGATGACGCATGCCAGCGTCAGTGAAGAGAACACGAATGCCCACGCCCCTTTTTCCAGACGAGACATCAGTACGGTCAGCAACGGCAGCAACACACCCAGAGCCGGGATAGCCCACAGCGCTGGCATAGTGTTGAAGTTAACCAGCCATGCACCCGCCTGGCGCGCCACTTCTTTGGTCAGCGGATTAGACGGTGCCGCATGATTAATGGCAGATGTCACCACGTAACCATCAATACCGTACACAACCCAAACGCCAGCCAGTGCGAAGCAAACCAGTGTCACCAGCGCAGCAACCTGTGCAGTGGCACGTGAACGCAGGTGCAACTCACCCACAGTACGCATCTGCAGATAGGTTGCGCCCTGAGTAATGATCATCCCCACGCTGACCACGCCTGCCAGCAGGCCGAACGGGTTCAGCAACTGGAAGAAGTTACCGGTGTAGTACAGACGCATATACTCGTCGAGGTGGAACGGTACGCCCTGCAACAGGTTGCCGAACGCCACGCCAATCACCAGCGGCGGCACAAAGCTACCGATGAAGATGCCCCAGTCCCACATGTTGCGCCAGCGAGTGTCTTCAATCTTAGAGCGGTAATCAAAACCGACCGGACGGAAGAACAAAGATGCCAACACCAGAATCATCGCCACATAGAAGCCAGAGAACGCTGCAGCATAGACCATCGGCCAGGCAGCAAACAGCGCGCCGCCCGCGGTGATCAGCCACACCTGGTTACCGTCCCAGTGTGGGGCGATGGAGTTGATCATGATTCGACGCTCGGTGTCATTACGACCGAGGAAACGGGTGAGCATGCCCACCCCCATATCGAAACCGTCAGTGACCGCAAAACCAATCAGTAAAATACCGACCAGCAGCCACCAGATAAAACGCAATACTTCATAATCGATCATTTCACGACTCCTGTCTTAGCGTGCCGGCTGAGTAGCCACAGTGGACTGTTCGTAGTGATAGCGACCGGTTTTCAGGCTGCTTGGGCCAAGGCGTGCGAACTTGAACATCAGGAACAGTTCGGCCACCAGGAACAGGGTGTACAGACCACAAATCAGCAGCATTGAGAAGATCAGATCGCCTGCGGTGAGGGATGAGTTCGCCACTGCCGTTGGCAGTACCTCACCAATCGCCCATGGCTGACGGCCATACTCCGCAACAAACCAGCCTGATTCGATAGCAATCCACGGCAGCGGCATACCATACAGCGCGGAGCGCAGCAGCCATTTTTTCTGACCGATACGGTTACGAATCACGGACCAGAACGACGCACCAATAATCAGCAACATAATGATGCCGCTGCCCACCATGATACGGAAGGCGAAGTACAGCGGTGCAACGCGAGGAATCGAGTCTTTGGTTGCCAGTTGGATCTGCGCTTCGGTCGCATCGGAAACGTTTGGTGTATAACGTTTCAACAGCAGGCCGTAACCCAGGTCTTTTTTCACATCATTAAACTGGTCACGAACAGACTGATCGGTAGAACCAGAACGCAGCTGTTCGAGCAGCGCATAAGCCTTCATCCCGTTACGGATACGCTCTTCATGCTGCACCAGCAGATCTTTCAGGCCAGTCACCTGCTTATCGACCGAACGGGTTGCGATGATGCCCAGCGCGTAAGGAATCTGGATAGCAAAGCGGTTTTCCTGCGCATCCTGATCAGGAATACCAAACAGGGTAAAGGCTGCCGGAGCTGGCTGGGTTTCCCATTCTGCTTCGATAGCGGCCAGTTTGGTTTTCTGTACGTCGCCCATTTCGTAACCGGATTCATCACCCAGAACAATAACGGAGAGGATTGCCGCCATGCCGAAACTCGCCGCAATGGCGAAAGAACGTTTGGCGAAAGCGAAGTCACGACCGCGCAGCATATAGTAGGCACTGATACCCAGAACGAACATCGCGCCGCACACATAGCCAGATGCTACGGTGTGAACGAATTTCACCTGTGCGACCGGGTTCAACACCAGCTCAGAGAAGCTGACCATCTCCATACGCATGGTTTCGAAGTTGAAATCAGACGCGATAGGGTTCTGCATCCAGCCGTTCGCCACCAGAATCCACAGTGCGGACAGGTTCGAACCCAGAGCCACCAGCCAGGTTACGGCCATGTGCTGGACTTTGCCCAGACGGTCCCAACCGAAGAAGAACAGACCTACAAAGGTGGATTCGAGGAAGAAGGCCATCAGACCTTCAATGGCCAGCGGCGCACCGAAGATATCCCCAACATAGTGAGAATAGTAAGACCAGTTAGTCCCGAACTGGAACTCCATGGTCAAACCGGTTGCCACGCCCAGCGCAAAGTTGATACCAAACAACTTGCCCCAGAACTTGGTCATATCTTTATAAATCTGTTTGCCGGAGAGGACGTAGACCGTTTCCATAATGGCCAGCAAGAACGCCATACCGAGCGTTAGTGGCACAAACAGGAAGTGGTACATCGCGGTCAAGGCAAACTGTAAGCGCGACAGTTCGACTATATCTAACATCATGACTCCTTGCTCATCGCATGAAGACTCCGAGAGTGAATCACGCCCTAAAGCGGTTCACACGCATGCCCCAATACAAAATTATCTGCGTCCTTACTTCGTCACTCACTTCATCGAAAGAAGAAAGTCATGATGAAAGGTTGCAAATACGTTAATTAAAAACTCAAATTGATCCCGTAAATATAATACGCTGCAAAGCCCTTACAATAAACAGGTTTTATTGAATCAGATTTACGTTTTACGACGGTGATCAATATATAGCGAATTTACCACTTTTCAGCCAATTTGATCGGGGACAATTTAACGCCTTTTGCGGCTTTTTTCCAAGGATTAAACATTGATTTAAATCAAAGTCATTGCTTAATGTTAAAGGTGTTTAAGTCAGGTGATCATGGTAAAGACCATGTTAATCATATGTATGCTTGAGGAGTGCTTAGGTTATCAATTGCGAGAATTCATATAAACAGCAGTGATTTTTATTAACTCTGTAAATTGTCCTTTTTTTTAAAACAAACAACTTTTCATATTAGTGACGCGACGTGACTTTTTCCTCTTTTTCCCTTATCAAAATTTAATAACAAATAATTCACCTTTCTTAACTTGTTAATTAACATAATTTATTGGCACTAAATTGCGACGCGACCAATAAAAAAGGCCGCTCTTCAGCGGCCAACCATGTCGAAACGGACATTTATTATGTCAAAGCTCCCCTTCCGGAGAGCAGAGAGGATTTACTTAATGATAGCTTTCAGCGCGTCGCCGATATCCGCCAGGCTGCGAACCGTTTTCACGCCTGCCGCTTCCAGCGCAGCGAATTTCTCATCTGCCGTGCCTTTACCGCCCGCGATGATAGCGCCCGCGTGACCCATACGTTTGCCCTTCGGCGCAGTCACGCCCGCGATATAACCTACAACAGGTTTAGTCACATGATCTTTGATATACGCAGCCGCTTCTTCTTCTGCGCTACCGCCGATCTCACCGATCATCACGATCGCTTCAGTCTGCGGATCTTCCTGGAACAGCTTCAGGATATCGATGAAGTTAGAGCCAGGGATCGGGTCACCGCCGATGCCCACACAGGTGGACTGGCCGAAACCGTAATCTGTGGTCTGCTTAACCGCTTCGTAGGTCAGCGTACCGGAGCGAGAAACGATACCCACTTTGCCCGGCTTATGAATGTGACCCGGCATGATGCCGATTTTGCATTCGCCTGGGGTGATAACACCTGGGCAGTTCGGGCCAATCATGCGCACGCCCGCTTCATCCAGTTTCACCTTCACGGTCAGCATATCCAGCGTTGGGATGCCTTCGGTGATGGTGATAATCAGCTTAATGCCTGCGTCGATCGCTTCCAGAATGGAATCTTTGCAGAACGGAGCCGGAACGTAGATAACGGTCGCAGTCGCGCCCGTCGCTTCTACGGCTTCGCGAACGGTGTTAAACACCGGCAGGCCCAGATGCGTGGTGCCGCCTTTGCCTGGCGTTACGCCGCCAACCATCTGCGTACCGTAAGCAATCGCTTGTTCGGAGTGGAAAGTCCCCTGGCTACCGGTGAAGCCCTGGCAGATAACTTTAGTATTCTTATCAATCAAAACGGACATTATTTCCCCTCCACGGCGGCAACAACCTGCTGAGCTGCATCCGTCAGACTTTTCGCTGCAATAATATTCAGGCCACTGTCAGCCAGTTTTTTCGCGCCGAGTTCAGCGTTGTTCCCTTCCAGACGCACCACAACCGGGACGTTCACGCCCACTTCTTCGACCGCACCGATAATGCCGTCAGCGATCAGGTCGCAACGCACAATACCGCCGAAGATGTTCACCAGAACGGCTTTCACTTTGTCGTCAGAAAGAATGATTTTGAACGCTTCGGTCACGCGCTCTTTGGTCGCACCACCGCCCACGTCGAGGAAGTTTGCCGGCTCGCCGCCGTGCAGTTTAACGATGTCCATGGTGCCCATTGCCAGGCCCGCACCGTTAACCATGCAGCCGATGTTGCCATCCAGCGCCACGTAGTTCAGTTCCCACTGTGCAGCCTGCGCTTCACGCGGGTCTTCCTGAGACTGATCGCGCATTTCGCGCAGGTCAGACTGGCGGAACAACGCGTTACCGTCAGCGCCCAGTTTGCCGTCGAGGCAGATCAGATCGCCCTGCGTGGTAATAACCAGCGGGTTGATTTCGATCAGCGCCAGATCGCGTTCGAGGAAAATCTTCGCCAGACCCATGAAGATCTTGGTGAACTGTTGAACCAGTTTGCCTTCCAGACCCAGTTTGAACGCCAGCTCACGACCCTGATATGGCATTGGACCTGCCAGCGGATCGATAGCCACTTTGTGGATCAGATGCGGCGTTTCTTCCGCCACTTTTTCGATTTCCACGCCGCCTTCGGTAGACGCCATGAACACCACGCGACGTGAGCTACGGTCTACCACTGCGCCGAGGTACAATTCTTTGGCGATATCAGTCGCTGCTTCCACCAGAATCTGGTTGACCGGCTGGCCGCCCGCATCTGTTTGATACGTTACCAGGCGTTTGCCAAGCCAATGCTCAGCAAAAGCACGAATCTCTTCTTTGCTCTTAACCACTTTCACGCCGCCCGCTTTACCGCGGCCGCCAGCGTGAACCTGACACTTAACTACCCAAGGGCCGGAACCGATTTTAGATGCGGCTTCTTCTGCTTCGCGTGGGGTATTACAAGCATAACCCACCGGAGCCGGTAAGCCATACCGGGCAAACAGCTGTTTGGCCTGATATTCATGTAAGTTCATGTGTTCTATCCATCCTTCAGGTAATCGTTAGGTGAGGCTTTTTATAGGCCCGGCAAACGCTGTGTTGCCGGGCAATACTGCAAAAACTACACGTCCAGCAGAAGACGCGTTGGATCTTCCAGCAGCTCTTTAATCGCCACCAGATAACCAACCGACTCACGGCCATCAATCAGACGGTGATCGTAGGAGAGCGCCAGATACATCATTGGCAGGATCTCTACTTTACCGTCGACCGCCATCGGACGATCTTTAATGGCGTGCATGCCCAGGATCGCGCTCTGCGGCGGGTTGATGATTGGCGTAGACATCAGTGAACCGAATACACCGCCGTTGGTAATGGTGAAGTTACCGCCGGTCAGATCTTCAACGGTCAGTTTGCCGTCACGGCCTTTCAAGGCCAGCTCTTTGATGCGTTTCTCAATGTCAGCCATGCCCAGCGTATCCACATCGCGCAGAACCGGGGTCACCAGGCCGCGTGGCGTAGAAACGGCCATGCTCACATCGAAATAGTTGTGATATACCACGTCTTCGCCGTCGATAGACGCGTTGACTTCCGGATAGCGTTTCAGCGCTTCAACAACCGCTTTCACATAGAAAGACATAAAGCCCAGACGGATACCGTGGCGTTTTTCAAACGCATCACCGTACTGCTTGCGCAGATCCATGATCGGCTTCATGTTGACTTCGTTGAAGGTCGTCAGCATCGCGGTGGAGTTTTTGGCTTCCAGCAGACGCTCAGCCACACGCTTACGCAGGCGCGTCATCGGCACGCGTTTTTCGCTACGTGAACCCAGAGCAGGCTGTGCGGCAGCTGGCGCAGACGCGGCCGCCGGGGCTTTGGCTTCTTCTTTGGCTGGTGCTTTCGCCAGATGTTTTTCAACATCTTCACGCGTCAGACGGCCACCCACACCGGTGCCTTTGATAGCGCTGGCTTCGAGGTTATGTTCACTCAGCAGGCGACGGATCGCTGGGCTAAGCGCATCGTTGCTCTGCTCTTCCAGAGAGGCTTGCTGACGCTGAGCCGGCGTGGACTCTTTGCTTTCAGACTTGGCGCTGGACTCTTTACCACCGCTATTGCCTTCGCGCAGGCGACCCAGAATCTGGCGAGAGGTCACGGTCGTGCCTTCGTCTTCCAGCACTGCATCCAGAATGCCATCCGCCGATGCCGGTACTTCCAGTACCACTTTGTCAGTTTCGATTTCTACCAGCACTTCATCGCGCTTAACGCTATCGCCCGGTTTTTTATGCCAGGTCGCTACCGTTGCGTCAGCCACGGATTCAGGCAGGTCGGGAACAAGAATATCTACGCTACTCATTATGTATCCTTTAATTAATCGACGTTCAGCGCGTCATTGACCAGATCTTGCTGTTGCTTCTGGTGAACGGACATATACCCTACCGCTGGTGAAGCGGAGGCCGGGCGACCTGCATAACGCAGACCAGACCCAAATGGAATCACATCACGGAAATGATGCTGACTGCAGTACCATGCGCCCTGGTTAAGCGGCTCTTCCTGGCACCAGACAAAATCATGTACGTGTGCGTACGGTTTCAGCGCTTCCTGCACCGCCTGGTGCGGGAACGGATAAAGCTGTTCGATGCGCACGATGGCGACATCTTTCTGATCGTTTTTACGACGCTGCTCAAGCAGGTCGTAATAAACCTTACCAGAACACATCACAACACGCTTCACGGCCTGTGGATCCAGCTCGTCAATCTCGCCAATCGCAGGCTGGAAGGCACCGTTTGCCAGTTCATCCAGCGTAGACACCGCCAGCGGATGACGCAGCAGAGATTTCGGCGACATCACAATCAGCGGACGGCGCATACCGCGCAGCGCCTGACGGCGCAGCATGTGGTAAACCTGCGCCGGCGTTGACGGCACGCAAACCTGCATATTCTGCTCGGCGCAGAGCTGCAGATAACGTTCCAGACGCGCGGAGGAGTGTTCCGGACCTTGCCCTTCGTAGCCGTGCGGCAGCAGCATCACCAGGCCACACATACGGCCCCATTTTTGCTCGCCGGAGCTGATGAACTGGTCGATAACCACCTGCGCACCGTTAGCAAAGTCACCAAACTGCGCTTCCCAGATGGTCAACGTGCGCGGCTCAGCAGTGGCGTAACCGTATTCAAAGGCCAGCACCGCTTCTTCAGACAGCACGGAATCCCAGACTCTGAACGAGCCCTGACCGTTATGCACATGCTGCAGCGGGGTGTACGTTGAACCGTTAGTCTGGTTGTGAATCACCGCGTGACGGTGGAAGAACGTGCCACGGCCCGCATCTTCACCGGACAGACGAACCGGAATGCCTTCATCTACCAGCGTGGCGTAGGCCAGATTTTCTGCGCCGCCCCAGTCGAACAGCTTCTCACCTGCCGCCATGGACTGACGGTCGGCGTAGATTTTCTGCACGCGGGACTGCATCTCAATGGCTTCAGGAACGGTGCTGATGCGCTTCGCCAGCTCTTGCAGACGCTTGGTTTCAACCTTGTTCGGGTAGCTCTCATCCCATTCGTGGTTGAGGTACGGCGACCAGGTAAAGGAGTGCATATTCATCGGACGCAGCTCTTTCACCACACATTCGCCCGCGTCCAGCGCATCACGGTAAAGATTCACCAGCTCGGTGGCATCTTCAAGCGTCGCGGTTTTTTCAGCTTCCAGTTTGTCAGCGTAAATTTTACGCGGCGTCGGATGCTTTTTGATTTTCTGATACATCAGCGGCTGGGTTGCACTCGGCTCGTCCGCTTCGTTATGACCATGACGGCGATAACAGAACAGGTCGATGAACACATCGCGTTTGAAAGTATTGCGGAAGTCCAGCGCCAGACGGGTAACGAATGCGACAGCTTCCGGATCGTCTGCATTGACGTGGAAGATTGGCGCCTGCACCATTTTACCGATATCGGTACAGTACGGGCTGGAACGCGCATCCAGCGGGTTAGAGGTCGTAAAGCCCACCTGGTTGTTAATCACGATGCGAACCGTACCGCCCACTTCGTAACCACGCGCTTTAGACATGTTCAGGGTTTCCTGAACCACGCCCTGGCCAGTTACCGCAGCATCACCGTGAATGGTGATTGGCAGCACTTTATTGCTGCTTGGCTCGTCGAGTCTGTCCAGACGCGCGCGCACGGAGCCGATAACCACCGGGCTTACGATCTCCAGGTGCGACGGGTTAAACGCCAGCGCCAGGTGAACCAGACCGCCGTCGGTTTCAATATCAGACGAGAAGCCCATGTGGTACTTCACATCGCCCGTACCGAGATGTTCTTTATGTTTGCCTGCAAATTCGTCGAACAGGTCCTGCGGTTTTTTACCGAGCACGTTGACCAGCACGTTCAAACGACCGCGGTGCGCCATACCCAGCACCACTTCGCGCGTACCGCTGTTGCCCGCATGGCGGATCAGCTCTTTCAGCATCGGCACTAACGCATCGCCGCCTTCCAGAGAGAAGCGTTTTGCACCCGGGAATTTCGCACCGAGGTAACGCTCAAGGCCTTCCGCTGCGGTCAGTTCATTCAGGAAGCGTTTTTTCTCATCCGCGCTAAAGCTTGGACGACCGGCTACCGACTCAATACGCTGCTGGATCCAGCGCTTTTCGTCGGTAGACATGATGTGCATGTATTCCGCACCGATAGAGCCGCAGTAGGTTTGTTTGAGCGCGTCAAGCAGCTCGCCCAACTTCATCGTGTCTTTGCCGCTGGCAAAAGAGCCCACGTTAAAGGTTTCCTGGAAATCGGCCTCGGTCAGATCGTGGTAAGCCGGATCGAGATCCGAGACACGTTCCTGCTGCCACAGTCCCAGCGGATCGAGGTTCGCATGCTGGTGACCGCGGAAGCGATAAGCGTTGATGAGCTGCAGGACTTTAACCTGCTTCACATTGGTATCAGGGTCAGAGATCGAGGAGGAGTAACGTGAGGCATCCTTCGCCAGACGACGGAAATAATCACGTGTTTTGGAATGGAATTGATCCGGTTTGACTCCCGTTCCAGGTAACTCCTGGAACATGGAACGCCAGTTAGCGTCCACTGAGTCAGGATCGGTTAAGAAGTCTTCATAGAGCTGTTCAATCCAGCTTTGGTTTGCACCAGAGAGGAAAGAAGAGTCCAGCCAGGCTTTCATTGCGCCGTTCTGCATCGTGATCCCTTAAGCATGTTTATGCTTATTTCGCCGTAGAAACTACCACGCACACCTCGTGTACGTGCCGGGGTTCACCTGCGAGCTCTTATGACCCGCGAAGGAACCTTTAAAAACCGCCCTCTAACCGTTGTTGTTCAGGCTGCAACTGCGTTGCGCCTCTCACTCTTCCCAGTCACATAGTTATCTATGCTCCTGGGATTCGTTCAGCCGCGCCTTGTTTCGCACTGAACATCTCGGTTATAGATGCCATTTATGGCAGTTTTTAGAGGTTTCCTGCATTTATACCCTCTCCCATCGGAGAGGGTCAGGCGAGGGGAAAACGCTCCCCTCTTCTTACTTATGCACTGCGCTGCAACAGCATCGACTTGATATGGCCGATGGCGCGCGTCGGGTTCAGTCCCTTAGGACATACACTGACGCAGTTCATAATGCTATGGCAGCGGAATACGCTGAAAGCATCACTTAACCCTTCCAGGCGGCTATCGGTCTCGGTATCGCGGCTATCGATCAGGAAACGATACGCTGCCAGCAGACCCGCAGGGCCGATAAATTTGTCCGGATTCCACCAGAATGACGGACAAGAGGTCGAACAACATGCACACAGAATGCACTCATACAGACCATCGAGTTTTTCACGCTGCTCTGGCGACTGTAAATGCTCGCGAGCCGGTGGATTTTGCCCATTATTCAACAAGTAAGGCTTAATCTTCTCATATTGTGCATAGAATTGCCCCATGTCCACCACCAAATCGCGCACGACCGGCAGACCAGGCAAAGGACGGATAACAATTTTCTGTCCCGCACGCTGCAACGCTGAAATCGGTGTGATGCAGGCCAGACCATTTTTGCCGTTCATGTTCAGACCGTCGGAGCCACACACCCCTTCACGGCAGGAACGACGAAATGACAGTGTCGGATCTTTTTCTTTCAGCTGCATTAAGGCATCAAGCAGCATCATGTCGCGACCTTCTTCCGCTTCCAGAACGTAATCCTGCATACGCGGAGCGTCATCAACATCCGGGTTATAACGATAAACTGAGAATTCGAGTTTCATTGTCCTGTCTCCGCATTAATAGGTACGAATCTTCGGCGGGAACGCCGGACGCAGTTTCGGTTCCATATTGACTTCACGTCGTGTCATGGATTCCGACTCTGGCAGATACAGGGAATGGCACAGCCAGTTAGCATCATCACGATCCGGATAGTCAAAGCGGCTATGCGCGCCACGACTTTCAGTACGGAAGTTTGCGGATACAGCCGTCGCGTAGGCGGTTTCCATCAGGTTATCCAACTCCAGACACTCAACGCGCTGGGTGTTGAACTCGCTGGAGGTATCATCCAGACGCGCATTTTTCAGACGCTCGCGGATGGCTTTCAACTGCTCAAGCCCTTTCGCCATCGCGTCACCTTCACGGAAGACCGAGAAGTTGTGCTGCATACATTCCTGCAGCGCTTTGCGGATTTCGACCGGATCTTCACCGTCACGGTTGCCGTTCCAGCGGTTCAGGCGCTCAAGGGAAGCATCAATATTCGCCTCAGTCGCCTCACGCAGGTCACCCTGTTCGGCAATCGACTCTTGCAGGTGTATCCCCACCGCGCGACCGAATACCACCAGGTCGAGCAACGAGTTACCGCCCAGACGGTTAGCGCCGTGTACCGATACGCAGGCGATTTCGCCGACAGCGAACAGGCCAGGAATCACCACGTCTTCGCCCTGCTCATTCACGGTCAACGCCTGACCGGTCACTTTGGTCGGAATACCGCCCATCATGTAGTGGCAGGTTGGGATAACCGGGATAGGCTCTTTGATCGGGTCAACGTGAGCAAAGGTACGGGACAATTCCAGGATACCCGGCAGACGGGATTCCAGAACCTCTTTACCCAGATGATCGAGTTTCAGTTTGGCATGCGGACCCCATGGGCCGTCGCAGCCGCGACCTTCACGGATTTCAATCATGATGGAACGCGCCACCACGTCACGACCCGCCAGATCTTTAGCATTTGGCGCGTAACGCTCCATGAAGCGCTCGCCGTGTTTGTTCAGCAAGTAACCGCCTTCACCACGACAGCCTTCGGTGACCAGCACACCAGCACCGGCGATACCGGTCGGGTGGAACTGCCACATCTCCATATCCTGCACCGGGACGCCCGCGCGGATCGCCATGCCAACGCCGTCACCGGTGTTGATGTGGGCGTTCGTGGTGGACTGATAAATACGGCCTGCGCCGCCAGTCGCCAGCACCGTTGCGCGCGCTTTGAAATAAACCACTTCACCGGTTTCAATGCACAGCGCGGTACACCCGACCACTGCGCCATCTTCATTTTTCACCAGATCGAGTGCATACCACTCGGAGAAAATAGTGGTGTGGTTTTTCAGGTTCTGCTGATACAGCGTGTGCAACAAAGCGTGACCGGTACGGTCAGCCGCTGCTGCGGTACGTGCCGCCTGCTCGCCGCCGAAGTTTTTCGACTGGCCGCCAAACGGACGCTGATAAATAGTGCCATCATCCAGACGGGAGAATGGCAGGCCCATGTGGTCAAGCTCGAGAATCGCTTCCGGGCCGGTCTTGCACATATATTCAATGGCGTCCTGGTCACCGATATAATCGGAGCCTTTCACCGTGTCATACATGTGCCATTCCCAGTTATCTTCATGGGTATTACCGAGCGCAACGGTGATGCCACCCTGGGCCGAAACCGTATGCGAGCGGGTTGGGAAAACTTTTGAGAGCAGCGCACAGGTCTGGCCGCTCTGGGAAATTTGCAGTGCTGCGCGCATACCTGCGCCACCCGCACCAATCACAACAGCATCAAATTCTCTGACTGGCAATTTCATCACACACCCCACACCACAACAAATCCATAAATAACGTAAACCACCAGAGCAACAACGATAGCAAGTTGCAGAGGCAGGCGAATCGCCAACGGTTTAACGTAATCGGTCAACACCTGCCACATGCCAATCCAGGCATGAATAAGGATTGAGAACAGCGCCAGCAGGGTGAACACTTTGGTGAAGGCAGATCCGAAGAATCCGCTCCAGATTTCCCACGTCAGCTCGCCGCTGGTCGCAAAGAAACCGATCATGTAGATGATGTAAAGCGTGAGGACGATGGCGGTAGCGCGGACCAGAATAAAGTCATGTACGCCGTTGCGTCCTAATGCGGAGGCGTTGCTTACCATACGAGGACTCCTGCGAGAATTGAAAACACGACAGTAATGGCAAACGAAATATAGGCAGAGCGTTTCCCTGCTTCGAACGTTTCTTCCAGATAACCAAAGTCCATCAGCATGTGGCGAACACCCACAACAACGTGGAATGCCAGCGCGGTCAAAATGCCCCACATGATAAATTTCACGAAGAAGCTGCTCATGATGGCCGAAGCCTGGAGGAATCCTTCAGGAGAAGAGAGGCTCGTTCCCAGTAACCACAGCAAAATGCCTACCGCCACAAACGTAATCACACCGGATGCACGGTGGAGAATGGACGCTATTGCCGTTACAGGGAACCGGATCGTTTTCAGATCCAGATTGACAGGTCTTTGTTTTTTCACGTTTCTTATCATGAATAACGCCCACATGCTGTTCTTATTATTCCCTTTGAATTCGCGTAACAGGAGGGCGGCAAGTCCGGGAAACCCGAGATCATAGTGAACTATGTAACCGGGATGAGCGGGCGCAGCCAACGCACCTGTAGCGTGAAAGACTATGGGATTTCCTTACTCCGGCTGCGATGCGGGTCAGACAGCGTCCTTTTTGTATAACTGCGCGTCATGTAAAACATTGCTTCCAAATGCTAAAACGACACGTAACAACGCTGGGTGGCTCGGGATTGCAGGGTGTTCCGGAGACCTGGCGGCAGTATAGGTCGTTCACAAAACCATTACAATTAACCTACATACAGTTTGTCGGGTTTTATGCGGAACAGTGATCACAGTCACGATAACAACATTATTTTAAATTTTAATCATCAGATTTGACAAAGATTAAACAATATTGTTACAAACGTCAGCGGAAAAGGCATATAATGCGCAAAAGTTATGAGGTCTCTCTTTCACCTGAGATTTAGTTATGTAACAGTGTGATGGTATTGACCGAAGTTATCAGGACAGTTATTAGTGGTATACAGGTTTGAATAATTCGGACTGCGAAGACACTGATTTGCTGTTGTTTCTCTGATTTTTCATTCGTTTACCTGCAAGGCGCCATAGCTCTGTACCCTGGTTTCTCCTCGCGAGCTGAGCGGCAAGCCAAATAACAAACTGGTAACGGTGATTAACAGCTGAAAGCGAATCCGTATTAAACACGCAGGCATTCGAGCTAGATCAAGGCGGCAAGCCAGAGAATCCCAGACAGCATAGATAACTATGTGACCCGGGTTCGAGGGCGCAGCCAACGCAGAGCTGGCTTGAAGGACTGAGTGTTTCGTGGTCTTAAGCATAAGGCGCTAAGGAGACCGTAAATGGCTGATACAAAGGCAACGCTCACCCTAAATGGTGACACTGCTATTGAACTGGATGTGCTAAAAGGCACGCTCGGTCAGGATGTTATTGATATTCGTACTTTGGGCTCAAAAGGGGTGTTTACCTTTGATCCTGGTTTCACTTCTACCGCATCTTGCGAATCCAAAATCACCTTCATCGACGGTGACGAAGGTATCCTGCTCCACCGCGGCTTCCCCATCGATCAATTAGCCACCGAATCCAACTATCTGGAAGTGTGCTATATCCTGCTGAACGGTGAAAAACCAACGCAGGCGCAGTTCGATGAATTCCAGACGACCGTCACCCGCCACACCATGATTCATGAGCAGATCACCCGTCTGTTCCACGCCTTCCGTCGTGATTCTCACCCGATGGCTGTGATGTGCGGTATTACCGGTGCGCTGGCGGCGTTCTACCACGACTCGCTGGACGTCAATAACCAACGCCATCGTGACATCGCAGCGTTCCGCCTGCTGTCCAAAATGCCAACCATGGCGGCGATGTGTTACAAATATTCTATCGGTCAGCCTTTTGTTTATCCGCGTAACGACCTCTCCTATTCAGGCAACTTCCTGAACATGATGTTCTCCACGCCGTGCGAACCTTACGAGGTTAATCCGGTGCTTGAGCGCGCGATGGACCGTATTCTGATCCTGCACGCCGACCACGAACAAAACGCATCGACCTCCACCGTTCGTACCGCTGGCTCTTCAGGCGCAAACCCATTCGCCTGTATCGCAGCCGGTATCGCCTCTCTGTGGGGACCGGCGCACGGTGGCGCGAACGAAGCGGCACTGAAGATGCTGGAAGAGATCAGCTCTGTTGAGCACATTCCTGAATTCGTGCGTCGTGCGAAAGACAAAAATGACTCCTTCCGCCTGATGGGCTTCGGTCACCGTGTTTACAAAAACTACGACCCGCGCGCGACCGTTATGCGTGAAACCTGCCACGAAGTGCTGAAAGAGCTGGGTACGAAAGATGATCTGCTGGAAGTGGCGATGGAGCTGGAACACATCGCGCTGAACGACCCGTATTTCATCGAGAAAAAACTGTACCCGAACGTCGATTTCTACTCTGGCATTATTCTGAAAGCGATGGGCATTCCGTCTACCATGTTCACCGTGATCTTTGCCATGGCGCGTACCGTGGGCTGGATTGCACACTGGAACGAAATGCACACCGACGGCATGAAAATCGCCCGTCCTCGTCAGCTGTACACAGGCTACGAGCAGCGTGATTTCAAATCAGACATCAAGCAATAATTCGATTTGTCTGTTAAAAACGCGCCGACTGGCGCGTTTTTTATTTGTGCGATCAGATGCCCTCACCCCAGTCTTCTGCCACGGGGAGAAGGAGAACTCTGCGCCCTATTTCTGACACTCCGGACACCCGTAAAAGGGTCTTGAAGAAAGCGTGCTCCGCTCAATCACCCCGCCGCATCGCTCGCAGACTTTGCCCTCCCGATGAAACACCTTAAAGCGAAACAACGCACCGTGATGTTTATTGTCATCTACCACGCCACGCGTGTTGTACGACAGCCGCGGAATCTCCAGCAAAGCATGTGATAGCGCATCAAGCTGTTCCTCGCTGAGCTGCGAAGCCTTACGCTGCGCCGCCAGCCCCCACTTCCCAGAGAATTTCAACGCGCAAATAATTGCCCAACCCGGCAAGAAAGGCCTGATCCAGCAGCAATCCTGAAAACTGCCGATTGCGGAACTTCTGCGACAATAATCGCGCTTTCACCGCTTCTGCCGTCAGCCGCATATCCAGCACATCCGGCCCGACGCGTTGCAGGAAGGGGTGTGTAAGCAGTTGCTCCGGCGTTAACATCTCTATGTCTGACGCACTGTAGAGCAAAATCGCTTTATCCGCCGTTTGCAGCCTGACACGCAATATCCTTGATGTTTGTGGGTGCTCACCTGCATCAACCACCCGCCAGACCCCATAAAGTTGATTGTGGCTATATAACGTCAGGTTATGGGAAAAATGCGTCAGCAACGCTTTGCCGCGCGTTTCAATCTGCGTGACTTTTTGCCCAATCAACGTGGATTCGAACGATTTTAACTGAGGAAAGGCAAACCACGCATCAGTGAGGGGTTTGCCCTTTATCGCCGCCTCCAGGCTATCTGCCGCGCGGCGGATCTCCGGTCCCTTCTGGCATGTTTACATCCTTTTTGAGTGCATCGTTAATGCGTTGCGCCGCCCACGACGTTGATGTCACAGTCCTGGCGTAACGCCACGGTTATGGCGATTTCCAGCGCATCTTTCACCGTCTGTGCCGCCATGCTCGGTGCGCCAGCATGCGCCGCGGCCTGTTCAGGTAAGTACGGAATATGAATAAAGCCGCCCTTCATCTCCGCGTTTTCACCGATTTTATGCAGCACCCCGTACATCACGTGATTACAAACGAACGTCCCCGCCGTCTGCGACACTGATGCAGGAATGCCTTTCTCGCGCATCGCCGCCACCATTGCTTTGATGGGCAGCGAGCTAAACCATGCCGCTGGCCCGTCCGGGACAATCGCAACATCAATCGGTTGCTGACCACGATTATCAGGAATTCGTGCATCATCGACGTTAATACCGACACGTTCGACGGTGATATCCACACGACCGCCCGCCTGCCCGACGGCAATCACTACGGCCGGATTCAATTCGTCGATAGCGGCATTCAGCACCGTCAGCGACACGCCAAACACGCAAGGCAACTGCCGCGTCACCACGCGGCAATCATCAATTATCATCCCCTCAAGCTGTTTGACCACTACCCAGGAAGGGTTGATGGTCTCACCGCCAAAAGGCTCAAAACCGGTCACTAAAATATGACGCATCACGCCTCCTTATAAGAACATCAGGAAGTACATCAGGAACACGTTGACGATCAGTAACAGCACGCCGGTCGGTATTTGCGCCTTGATCACCGCATTTTTATCCGGCAGTTCCAGCAGGGCGGCGGGAACAATATTGAAGTTAGCCGCCATCGGCGTCATCAGCGTCCCGCAATACCCGGAGAACATCCCAATAGCCGCCATGACGGCCGGATTGCCGCCGTGTTGCAGCACCAGAATCGGAATACCGATCCCTGCCGTCACAATCGGGAACGCAGCAAACGCATTGCCCATCACCATCGTCAGCACAGCCATGCCAATCGCGTAGACCGCCACCGCGATAAAGCGGCTATCCACCGCCAGATAGGTTTTCGTGAGCCAGGAGATCCCATCGCCCACGCCTGCTGCGGTAAACAGCAGCCCGAGCGTCGCCAGAATTTGCGGCAAAATAAACGCCCAGCCGATGGAATCCAGCAGACGACGCGCTTCCTGCAGCGGTTGATGCACTTTTTCGTGCGTCATTTTGATTGCCAGCGCCAGGCCAATGAGCGTGCCGATCGTCATGGAAAACAGCGTCACCAGGGTCGCGTGATTGCCCGGCCCAAACAGCGTCTCCTGCAATCCCGGAATATGGTTGAACATCAGCACGCCAACAACCGTCACCACGGGAATGGCGAGCGCCGGATAGAACAGTCGGTTACCCAGACGCGTTGCGCTGGCTTCACGTTCTTCCTGCTTGCGTTGATGATAGCTGCCCAGACGCACGCCGCCAAAACCAGCAATCAGCGCCAGCCCCACCACCGCGACACCCACCGCAATATGCACGGTGCGCTTATCGCCCACCAGCTGATACGTCCAGTCACCCAGCAGGAACATCAGGCCGTAAATGCCCCAGAACATTCCGGTCGTCACGCGGCGCGGGTTAGCTTTATCGCGGAACGACATCACCGCGACGATCAGCAGGATCAGCCCCGCCAGCCAGTACAAATAGCTTTGCTGGAAATTCATGAGGCATCTCCCTGCGTACGCGTGGTTTTCGCCAGCTCGCGCTCAAGATGCTTATCCAGCCGCCACAGGCGAGTGGCGTGGATGATAAAGGCGCAGATCGCCGTCGGGATGCCCCACAAGGCAATATGCAGCGGCTCGGTCTGAATACCGCCAGACTCAAGCATAAAGTTATGCATAAAGATGATCGCGCCGAAGGCGACAAAAATGTCTTCGCCGAAGAACAGCCCGACGTTATCGGTCGCCGCCGACATGGCCCGCAGGCGGTAACGCACCGCGCCCGGCAGTTCACCGTATTTTTTCTCTGCTGCACCCTCCGCCATCGGGGCCAGCAGCGGGCGCACCATCTGCGGATGACCGCCGAGGCTGGTCAGTCCCATTGCGGCCGACGCTTCACGCACGAACAGATAGACAATCAGCAAACGGCCCGCAGTGGCGCTGTGAATTTTGGCAATCCAGGCCTGCGCGCGCTCTTTCAGCCCGTGGCGCTCCAGCAGACCGATAACCGCAAGAGGAATTAGCAGGATATACGGCAGGTTACGGGTATTCAGGAACCCCTCGCCGAGCTTTTCGAGGATAGTGGCGACAGGCATATGCGCCGCAAGGCCGGTGACGATACCGGCGACAATCACCACCAGCACCGGATTAAAACGTAATAAAAATCCGACCACAATCACCGCGATACCGATGAGTGGCCAGAGCGATAGCGTCTCTGCCATATTCTCTTTCCTGTTGTTAAGTTGTGTTTGCGTTTGTGCGTTATGCACTGATTGTTATATTTTTAACGTCAAATTCTTTGCGTAAGCGGCGGGCAAACGCCAGCGCGTGTTCGCCATCGCCATGCAGGCAGACGGTCTGCGCCCGCACGCTGGCCCACTCCCCGGTGATGCTTTTGACCCGCCCCTGCTGCACCATTTCCAGGGTTTGCCCCAGCGCCAGTTCTTCATCGTCAATCAGCGCGCCCGCCGCCGTGCGCGACACCAGACTTCCGTCAGCCTGATAACCGCGATCGGCAAACACCTCTTCGCGCGTGACCAAACCATGACGCTCCCCGGCGCGGATCAGTTCGCTGCCGGCCAGTCCTACCAGAATCAACGTCGGGCAGACGGCATGAACCGCACGGGCGATAGCGTCCGCCAGCGCGGCGTCTTTTGCCGCCTGGTTATAGAGCATCCCGTGCGGCTTAACGTGACGAAGTTGCCCTCCTTCGGCGCGCGCGATAGCCTCCAGCGCCCCAATTTGATACAGCATTTGGGCGTACACCGTTTCCGGTGGCAGGTTCATCGCCGTGCGGCCAAAGTTCTCCCGATCGGGAAAGCTCGGATGGGCGCCGATCGCCACGCCATTTTTTAACGCCTCGCGAACGCACGCCTGCATGGTTTGCGCATCCCCGGCGTGAAATCCGCAGGCGATATTGGCGGAAGAGACAAGCGTCAATAATTCAGCATCGCTCTCACAGCCTTCGCCTAAATCCGCATTCAAATCAACGACGATCATTCAACCTCCATGCCAGTTGTTCGATATGTTGTCTCTGCACGCGTCGCGCTTCGAGCGCCTCTTCCAGCGTGCACTGCACAAAATGAATCGGCTGACCCAACGGAATTTGCGCCAGATGGTACATATCCGCCTCGATGATGCAGGCGATACGCGGATAGCCCCCTGTGGTCTGCGCATCATTCATCAGGACAATCGGTTGGCCGTTATGCGGCACCTGAATCACGCCCGGCAGCAGGCCATGTGACAGCATTTCGCGATCGGTAGTGCGTGCCAGTTGTTGACCCTGTAAACGATAGCCCATGCGGTTACTTTGCGGGCTGAGCTTCCACGGCAGACGCCAGAAGGCATCCTGCGAAGGCTGGTCAAACTCATGGTATTCCGGCCCAGGCAGTGCGCGAATACGGTTGGTCCACAGCAGTTGCTTAACCCCCTGCGTTTCGGCAAATTCCCGCGTGGCGGGACGAAGCGGTAACCTGTCGCCATCTTTCAGCAAACGGCCTTCAAACCCGCCGATACCCGTTTTGAGGTCGGTGCTGAATGAGTTCATCACTTCCGGTACGTCAATGCCGCCATCGATCGCCAGATAGCTGCGCATCCCGTGCAACGGGCGATTCAGCGTCAGGCGCTGCCCGGCTTTAGCCCTTAATCGCCATCCGGTCCAGACCGCTGCGCCATCAAGCGTGGCATCGCAGCCTGCGCCGGTCAGGGCGAACCAGCTGTCGCGCTCAAACTCGACGCTGCATTGACCCAGGGTCATTTCCAGCGCCGCCGTATTTGGATCGTTGCCCACCAGCAGATTCGCAATCTGCAACGCCGGTTTATCCAGCGCCCCGCAATAGCTGATCCCCGACTGACGCAGGCCAATACGGCCCTCGTCCTGTACCGAGGTGTACAGCCCCGCGCGAATCACCTTCAACATACCCCCTCCTTCTTCGGCACAAACCGCACGGTATCACCCGGTCGCAACAGCACCGGTTCATCGCGTTTTGAATCAAATAACGGCAGAGGGGTATGGCCAATCAGCTGCCAGCCGCCCGGCGACACCAGCGGGTAAATCCCGGTCTGCGCCCCGCCAATCCCGACCGAACCGGCAGGAACCTGCAGGCGCGGCTCAGCGCGACGCGGCGTGGCCAGCTGTTCCGGCAATCCCCCCAAATAGGGGAATCCTGGCTGGAAGCCCAGGAACCACACCACGTAATCAATCGAGCTATGCAGCTCGACCACCTGCTTTTCAGACAGTCCGGCATGTCGGGCGACCTCGCCCAAATCCGGGCCACCCGCCCCGCCGTACACTACCGGGATTTCGATAAAGCGTGACTCAGGCTCAAGCGCCTCGCTCTCTTCCCACCAGCGCTGCAATCGCTCGATTGCATCCAACGCCAGGGACTGCGGATTGCGCAATACGACCGTAATGTTATTCATCCCCGGAATGGCTTCCACCACTTCGGGGATCTCCGCTAGCCGCTGCGTTAAGCGCCAGATCCTCTTTTGCGTCGCCAGCGTGACCGGAGGCTCAAGCTCCAGTACCACGGCGGTTTCGCCTAATAAATAACAACGCGCTCGCTGCACTTACGTACCTCTCATCAGGCAGGATTAGGAATATCAATAAAGGTCACATCCAGATCGGTATTTTCCGTCAACCACTCGCTCAGGGCGCGAATGCCGCCGCGTTCAGTGGCGTGATGCCCGGCGGCATAAAAATGCAGCCCCTGTTCACGCGCGGAATGGATCGTCTGTTCAGACACTTCACCGGTAATAAACGCGTCAACGCCAAAGCGCGCAGCGTTGTCGATAAAGCCCTGACCACCGCCCGTACACCAGGCGACGCGTTTCACCAAATCGGGCCCGGTATCACCGCTCCACAGCGGACGACGCCCCAGACGCGCCTCAATCCAGGAGGCCAGCTCCAGACCTGGGACCGGCATCGATAACTCACCCCACGGCACTAACTGTTCAATTTCGCCCATCACGGTGATGCCGAGCAGCGCGGCCAGCTGCACGTTATTGCCCAGCTCCGGGTGCGCATCCAGCGGTAAATGCCAGCCATACAGGTTGATGTCGTTTGCCAGCAGTGTTTTCAGGCGATTGCGCTTCATGCCGCGAATCACGGGCGCTTCGTTTTTCCAGAAATAACCGTGATGTACGATCACTGCATCGGCTTGCAGACGCACCGCTTCATCGAGCAGCGCCTGGCTTGCCGTGACGCCCGTGACAATCTTTTGCACCGTGTCGCGCCCTTCCACCTGCAGGCCGTTCGGGCCATAGTCGCTAAAGCTGGCGCTGTTCAGTTTTTCGTTGATCAGTTGTTCAAGTTCGGTGTTTTTTCATCATGACTCTCTTACACTTTGCGGGCGGCTTCATAGGCCGCCAGTGTGGCGACGCGCGCCTGTTTATGATCGACAATCGGGCGCGGATAATCGAGCTTCACGCCCGCTTTATCTGCCCACACCCAGGGTTCATGAACGGATTTAATTGGCACATCACGAAGTGATGGCAGCCACTGACGGATAAACTCGCCTTTGTCGTCAAACCGTTGCCCCTGCGTGGTCGGATTAAAAATACGAAAATAGGGCGCGGCGTCCGTTCCGGTTGAGGCCGCCCATTGCCAGCCGCCATTATTGGCGGCCAAATCGCCGTCGATCAGCTGTGCCATAAAATATCGCTCTCCGGCACGCCAGTCGATAAGCAAGTCTTTCACCAAAAACTCGCCACGATCATTCGCAGGCGGTTATGCATCCACCCCGTTTCGTTGAGCTGGCGCATCGCCGCATCGACAATCGGATAGCCCGTTTTCCCGTCCTGCCAGGCCTGCAGCAGCACCTCGTCGTGCTGCCACTGCACATTATCCGTCCAGCGAATAAAGGGCCGGTGTTTACATAAATCAGGATGATAGGTCATCAGATGGCGATAAAATTCTCGCCAGATAAGCTCGTTAAGCCACACCGCACCCTCACCGCCGTCCAGCGCTCTGGGCTGCTCCGCCAGCAGTCGGTGCAAACACTGACGCGGCGAGAGCACGCCCAGCGCTAAACAGGCAGATAACCGGCTGGTGCCGTCGATGGAAGGGAAATCGCGTCGCGCCTCGTACTCACCCGCGCCGTGCTGACAGAAATGGCGCAGCTGCGCGATGGCGGCCTTTTCACTGGCAGGAAACCGTTCAGCATCAAAATCCTGCTGCGGGTAGTTGAAGTCAATTTCAGCGGGTGGCGGCAGCTTTTGTTCTCTGGCTGCGGGCGCGGCCACGCATTCCGGCAGCCCCTCTTTCAGGCGCTTGACGTACGCATTCTTGAACGGGGTAAACACTTTGTACATCTCGTGATTCCCGGTCATGACGCTGCCGGGCGGCAACATCACGCTGTCGTCAAAGCCCTGACAGACCACGCCGTCGAGCGTTTTTTCGAGCTGTCGGTCGCGCTGCTGCTCGTTGAATTCGTATTGATAGTTGTAAAAAAGATGGGTGACCCCGTGCTGCTCGCAGAGCTGCTGCACTTTTGCGCTTTGCGCCGCAAAATCACTCACCTCTTCATAGATGAGGGGAATGCCTCTCTCCGCCAGGCCCTGCTGCAACCCCTTAAGATGCGCGCGCAGATATGACGCCTGTCGCGGGGCCATATCGTGCTGCCGCCACTGATCGGGCGTGGCGATAAACACGGCCAGCACCCGCGTGTTTTGGCTGCGGCAGGCAGCCGCGAGGGCGATATTGTCATGAAGGCGCAGATCCGCGCGAAACCAGACCAGATGCGTGGTCATAACACTCCTGAATAATTGTCCATAACCTAAGCGTAGCGTTTCCGGCCGCACGCTAACATCGCGTCGTCCGAAACAGCGTCGGAATACCTGACGCTATAATGTTTAAGTTATGTTACTGGAGCAAGCAGTACAACACCGTTAATGCCGGTTAACTGCGGATAACTCCTGACACTCTCAAGGGGTAAACCTTTATCGCGGCATAAAAAAACCGCCACATCTCTGTGGCGGTTACGACATTGCTGTGTGTCGTCTTTATTTTAATAGAAGTCGCAGGTCGCTTTTTCGGCCTGATCCATCCATACCGGTTTCTCGCTGGTTTTCGCCCAGACGCGGTGCAGATAGCTGTAAAAACGGGCACGGTCTTTCCAGAAAAGCATTACCGGTAACGCCAGAACACCCGCCACTACAGCGAAGGTGCGACGTAAAAAGACAACATGTGCAGGATACTCTTTGTAAAGGTCCATTATTTTCTCCCCTATAGTTGGCCGGAAACATTATCCGGAAAATTCAAAAGTGGTTATCTGGCTAAAATAGTACCGTTTTGTTTGTAATTTTACTACTCATCCGACCACTTCTTTTCATTCATTTAGTGAATATTTACACTTCTCCCGTAATTAAGTTACGAAAAAGTTAACGAGATACTTACCAATAGTTAAATTGGGGCTTTATCGTTTTTATACTTTTTTTACACCTCCCCCGCCGATTTTTGCGAAATCTTTGCGCCATAAATCCTACCTTTTGCACAAAGACAAATGTCACCCGGAGGTGAATTGTGAGTGCAGGTCTGATTGCCGGCATCGTGTTGGTTTTTCTGTTATTAGGGTATCTGGTCTACGCCTTGTTTAATGCGGAGGCATTCTGATGGCCGCTCAAGGATTTTTACTTATCGCCAGCTTTTTACTGGTGCTGTTCCTGCTGGCACGACCGCTGGGAACCGTACTGGCGCGGATGATAAATGGCGTTCCGCTGCCTCTGGTTGGCGGCGTGGAAAACGGATTATGGCGCGTACTCGGCATCCAAAATCAGGAGATGAACTGGCGGCAATATCTGCTCGCTATTCTGCTGCTGAATGTGTGCGGCCTGTTTGTCCTCTTCGCGATGCTGATGTTGCAGGGCATTTTGCCGCTCAACCCGCAGCAGTTGCCGGGGTTAAGCTGGCATCTGGCGCTCAATACGGCCGTCAGTTTCGTCACCAATACCAACTGGCAATCGTATGCAGGTGAAACCACGCTGAGCTATTTCAGCCAGATGGCAGGATTAACCGTACAAAACTTCCTGTCTGCAGCCAGCGGCATCGCGGTGATCTTCGCGCTGACGCGCGCTTTTGCGCGGCAAAAAATGAATACGCTGGGTAATGCCTGGGTCGATCTCACGCGGATCACGCTGTGGGTGCTGCTGCCGATTGCTCTGCTTATCGCTCTGTTCTTTATCCAGCAAGGCACGTTGCAAAACCTGCTGCCGTATTCGTCTTATACCTCGCTTGAGGGGGTAAAACAGATGCTGCCGATGGGGCCAGTGGCCTCACAGGAAGCCATCAAAATGCTCGGAACGAACGGCGGCGGATTCTTCAATGCCAACTCCTCGCACCCGTTCGAAAACCCCACTGCGCTGACTAACTTCGTGCAGATGCTGGCGATCTTCCTGATCCCCTCCGCGCTCTGCTTTGCCTTTGGCGATGTGGTGAACGACCGCCGTCAGGGCCGCACGTTGCTCTGGGCGATGTCAATTATCTTCGTGGTCTGCGCCGCGCTGGTGATGTGGGCGGAATGGCACGGCAACGCGCACTTTATGCAGATCGGTGCCGACAGCAACATCAATATGGAAGGTAAAGAGAGCCGTTTCGGCATTCTCGCCAGCAGTCTGTATGCAGTGGTCACCACGGCGGCCTCCTGCGGCGCGGTGAATGCGATGCATGACTCCTTCACGGCGCTTGGCGGGATGATCCCGCTGTGGCTGATGCAGATTGGTGAAGTGGTCTTTGGCGGGGTCGGATCCGGTCTGTACGGCATGCTGCTGTTTGTCCTGCTGGCGGTGTTTATCGCCGGGCTGATGATTGGCCGCACGCCGGAATACCTGGGTAAAAAAATCGACGTGAGGGAGATGAAACTGACCGCGCTGGCGATTCTGGTGACCCCTGCACTGGTGCTGATGGGTACGGCGCTGGCGCTGATGACCGACGCCGGACGCAGCGGCATTTTCAACCCTGGCATTCATGGCTTTAGCGAAGTGCTGTACGCCGTCTCATCCGCCGCTAACAACAACGGCAGCGCCTTCGCCGGATTAAGCGCTAACTCTCCGTTCTGGAACTGCCTGCTGGCGTTCTGCATGTTCGTCGGTCGCTTTGGGGTAATCATCCCGGTGATGGCGATTGCCGGGACGCTTGTCAGCAAAACATTCAGCCCACCTCCAGCGGAACGCTGCCCACCCACGGGGCGCTGTTTGTCGGCCTGCTGATTGGCACCGTGCTGCTGGTGGGTGCATTGACCTTTATCCCCGCCCTCGCGTTAGGCCCGGTCGCGGAACATCTTTCTTTACGCTAATTGAGCGGAGACATAAGTCATGAGTCGTAAACAACTGGCCCTCTTAGAACCCGCGCTGGTTCGCCAGGCGTTGATGGATGCGGTCAAAAAACTCAGCCCGCGCGTGCAATGGCACAACCCGGTGATGTTTATTGTCTGGATTGGCAGCGTGGTCACCACCGCGCTGGCTGTTGCAATGGCAACCGGGCATCTGGCGGGCGATGCGGGCTTTACCGGCGCGATTAGCGTTTGGCTGTGGTTTACGGTGCTTTTCGCCAACGTAGCCGAAGCGCTGGCTGAAGGCCGCAGTAAGGCGCAGGCCAACAGCCTGAAAGGCATCAATAAGACGGCATTTGCCCGCAAACTGCGCGAGCCAAAATATGGCGCGCAGATGGATCACGTCCCGGCTGACGAGCTGCGCAAAGGCGACGTCGTGCTGGTCGAAGCGGGCGATATCATCCCGTGCGACGGGGAAGTCATCGAAGGCGGCGCATCGGTCGATGAGAGCGCGATCACCGGGGAATCTGCACCGGTGATTCGTGAGTCTGGCGGCGATTTCGCTTCCGTCACCGGCGGGACGCGGATCCTCTCCGACTGGCTGGTGATCCAGTGCAGCGTCAACCCAGGCGAAACCTTTCTCGACCGCATGATCGCGATGGTCGAAGGCGCGCAGCGCCGTAAAACGCCAAACGAAATCGCGCTGACCATTTTACTGGTGGCCCTGACGATTGTTTTCCTGCTGGCAACCGCCACCCTGTGGCCGTTCTCCGCCTACGGCGGTACGGCGGTCAGCGTCACGGTACTGGTCGCGCTGCTGGTCTGCCTGATCCCAACCACCATCGGCGGATTGCTGTCGGCGATTGGCGTGGCGGGGATGAGTCGGATGCTCGGCGCAAATGTCATCGCCACCAGCGGTCGCGCCGTAGAAGCGGCGGGCGACGTGGATGTGTTGCTGCTCGATAAAACCGGGACCATTACCCTCGGCAACCGCCAGGCATCTGAGTTCCTGCCCGCGCCCGGCGTGGATGAAAAAACGCTGGCCGACGCCGCGCAGCTCTCATCGCTGGCCGACGAAACGCCGGAAGGCCGCAGCATTGTTATCCTCGCAAAACAGCGCTTTAACCTGCGCCAGCGGGATGTGCAAAGCCTGCAGGCCACCTTTGTGCCATTCACCGCGCAAACGCGTATGAGCGGGATTAACATCCAGGATCGCATGATTCGCAAAGGCTCCGTTGACGCAATCCGCCGCCACATTGAAGCCAACAACGGCCACTTCCCACCGGAAGTCGATCGTCTGGTGGAGAACGTGGCGCGTCAGGGCGCAACGCCGCTGGTGGTCGCCGAAGGTGCAACCGTGCTCGGCGTCATTGCCCTGAAAGATATCGTGAAAGGTGGCATTAAAGAACGCTTTGCCCAGCTGCGTAAGATGGGGATTAAAACGGTGATGATCACCGGCGATAACCGGTTAACCGCCGCCGCGATTGCCGCCGAAGCGGGCGTGGATGATTTTCTGTCTGAAGCCACGCCGGAAGCCAAACTGGCGTTGATTCGTCAGTACCAGGCCGAAGGACGCCTGGTGGCAATGACCGGCGACGGCACCAACGACGCCCCGGCACTGGCACAGGCGGACGTCGCGGTGGCGATGAACTCGGGCACTCAGGCGGCGAAAGAGGCGGGCAATATGGTCGATCTCGACTCTAACCCGACCAAGCTGATTGAAGTGGTGCACATCGGCAAACAGATGCTAATGACGCGCGGATCGCTGACCACGTTCAGTATCGCCAACGACGTGGCGAAGTATTTCGCCATTATTCCGGCGGCGTTTGCGGCGACCTATCCCCAGCTCAACGCCCTGAACGTGATGCATCTGCACTCTCCGGCGTCGGCCATTCTCAGCGCCGTGATTTTTAACGCGCTGATTATTGTCTTCCTGATCCCGCTGGCGCTTAAAGGCGTGAGCTATAAACCGCTGACGGCGGCCGCTATGCTGCGTCGCAACCTGTGGATTTATGGTCTGGGTGGACTGGTGGTGCCGTTTATCGGTATCAAAATTATCGACATGCTGCTGACCGTGTTCGGGCTGGTTTAAAAGGTAAATCAAATGACGATGTTACGCCCCGCTATACTGCTGTTTATTCTGTTAACGCTGGTGACCGGCGGGCTTTATCCGCTGCTCACAACGGCACTCGGCCAATGGTGGTTTACCGATCAGGCCAACGGTTCGCTGATTATCCAGAACGGTGAAAATCGCGGCTCGCGCCTGATAGGGCAGAATTTTACCGACGCGGGCTACTTTCAGGGGCGTCCTTCCGCCACCGCGGAAAGCCCGTATAATCCGATGGCGTCTGGCGGGAGTAATCTGGCGGGGAGCAATCCCGAGCTGGATAAAGCGATCGGCGAACGCGTTGCCACACTTCGCGCCGCCAACCCGCAGGCCAGCCGTGATGTGCCCGTTGAGCTGGTCACGGCCTCTGCCAGCGGGCTGGATTACAGCCTGACGCCCGAATCGGTCGCATGGCAGATCCCGCGCGTGGCGGCTGCCCGCCAGTTGACCACGGAACAGGTGCGTCAGGTCGTTGAGGAACATACGCAAAAACCGCTGGTCAATTTTATCGGTATGCCGGTAGTGAATATTGTTGAGCTGAATCTGGCGCTGGACGCGCTAAGGAAAAACTAAATGACCGACGAGCCTGTGCGCCCGGACCCTGACCGACTGCTGGAACAGACAGCCGCCCCGCATCGCGGCAAGCTGAAAGTGTTCTTTGGCGCCTGCGCTGGCGTCGGGAAAACGTACGCCATGCTGGCGGAAGCGCAGCGGCTGCGGGCGCAAGGTTTAGACATTGTGGTAGGCGTGGTGGAAACGCATGGACGTAAAGAGACGGCGGCGCTGCTGGAAGGATTAGCCACGCTGCCCGCCCGGCGGACCAGCCATCGCGGTCGTCTGGTGACGGAATTTGATCTCGATGCCGCCCTCGCCCGCCGTCCGGCGCTGATCCTGATGGACGAACTGGCGCACAGCAACGCGCCAGGCTCGCGTCATCCAAAGCGCTGGCAGGATGTCGAGGAGCTGCTGGAAGCGGGTATCGACGTCTTTACCACCGTTAACGTGCAGCATCTGGAAAGCCTGAACGATGTGGTCAGTGGCGTGACAGGAATTCAGGTGCGCGAAACCGTGCCCGATCCCTTTTTTGATTCCGCCGACGAGGTGGTGCTGGTCGATTTGCCGCCGGACGACCTGCGCCAGCGCCTGCACGAGGGCAAAGTCTATATTACCGGTCAGGCCGAACGGGCCATCGAACATTTCTTCCGCAAAGGGAATTTGATCGCCCTGCGTGAACTGGCGCTCAGACGCACCGCCGATCGGGTGGACGATCAGATGCGTGCCTGGCGTGACCGACAGGGGCAGGATCGCGTCTGGCACACCCGCGACGCGATTTTACTGTGCATCGGCCACGGGAGCGGCAACGAAAAGCTGGTGCGCACCGCCGCGCGGCTGGCGGCAAAATTTGGCAGCGTCTGGCATGCGGTTTATGTCGAAACGCCGCATCTGCATGCGCTGCCTGAACATCAACGTCGCGCCATTTTGAGCGCCTTACGCCTGGCACAAGAATTGGGCGCAGAAACCGCCACGCTGTCCGATCCCGCAGAAGACAAAGCCATTCTCCGCTACGCCCGCGAGCACAATCTGGGCAAAATTGTGATTGGCCGTCGCCATCATCGCCGCTGGTTTAGCCGTGAGTCGTTCGCCGATAAACTGGCAAAACGCGCGCCCGATTTAGATTTGGTGATTGTCGCCCTTGACGACAAACCCGCCCCCCTGCCAAACCGAACAGCAGATGTGCGCCCTTTCGGCGAGAAATGGCGTATTCAGCTGCGTGGCTGTCTGGTCGCGACGGTTCTGTGCGCGCTGATCACGTTCGTGGCCAGCCAGTGGCTTTTCGCCTTTGACGCGGCCAATCTGGTGATGATTTATCTGCTGGGCGTGGTGATTGTCGCCCTGCTTTACGGTCGCTGGCCGTCAGTGCTCGCCACGGTGATTAACGTCGCCAGCTTTGATCTGTTTTTTATCGCCCCGCGCGGAACGCTGGCGGTGTCGGACGTGCAGTACATTCTGACGTTCGCAGTGATGCTTACCGTCGGCCTTATCGTCGGGAATCTCACCGCAGGTGTGCGCTATCAGGCACGTATCGCCCGCTATCGCGAGCAACGCACGCGTCATCTTTATGAGATGTCAAAATCGCTGGCAGTGGGCCGCACGCCGCGCGATATCGTTCAGACCAGCGAGCAGTTTATTCGCTCGACGTTCCACGCCAGCAGCCTGATTTTGCTGCCCGATGAGCACGGGAAACTGCGCCCGTTGACCTCGTCCAGCGGTATGACGCCGTGGGATGACGCGATTGCCCGCTGGAGTTTTGATAAAGGTTTACCCGCAGGCGCGGGTACGGACACTTTACCCGGCGTGCCCTACCTCATTTTGCCGCTGCGTAGCGCCAACAAGACGCTGGGGCTGGTGATTGTGGAGCCGACACATCTGCGACAGCTGATGATCCCGGAACAGCAGCGTCTACTGGAAACCTTCACGTTGCTGGTCGCCAGCGCTCTCGAAAGACTGGCGCTGACGGCAAGCGAAGAGCAGGCCCGAATGGCCAGCGAGCGTGAGAGCATCCGCAACTCCTTGCTGGCGGCGCTCTCTCACGATCTGCGCACGCCGCTGACCGTCCTGTTTGGCCAGGCGGAAATTTTAACGCTCGATCTGGCGGCAGAGAATTCCCCGCACGCACCGCAGGCCAGTGAAATACGCCAGCATGTGCTCAACACGACGCGGCTGGTGAATAATCTGCTGGATATGGCGCGCATTCAGTCCGGCGGATTTAACCTCAAAAAAGAGTGGCTGACGCTGGAAGAGGTGGTGGGCAGCGCCCTGAAAATGCTGGAACCGGGTCTCGGCGGGCGACACATTTCTTTAAACATGCCGGAGCCGCTGGCGCTGATTCACGTTGACGGGCCGCTGTTTGAGCGTGTGCTGATTAATCTGCTGGAAAACGCGGCGAAATACGCCGGTTCAAAAGCAGAGATTGGGCTGAATGCGGGCGTGGCAAATCAGGCATTACGTCTTGAGATCTGGGACGACGGCCCCGGCATTCCCGTTGGACAAGAATCGGCTATTTTTGAAAAATTTGCCCGGGGAAATAAAGAGTCTGCCATTCCGGGTGTCGGGCTTGGGCTGGCGATATGCCAGGCCATCGTCGAGGTTCACGGTGGGACCATCGACGCGCACAACCGTCCGGAAGGCGGGGCCTGTTTTTGTGTTACACTTCCGCTAGAAGCCCCGCCGGAACTTGATGAATTACCAGAGGATTTGTGATTAACGTTCTGATTGTTGAAGACGAACATGCGATTAGCCGTTTCCTGCGCGCCGCGCTGGAGGGGGACGGCTTGCGCGTGTTTGACGCCGGAACGTTACAGCGTGGCCTGATTGAAGCCGCGACGCGCAAACCCGATCTGGTGATCCTCGATTTAGGTTTGCCAGACGGCGACGGCATCGATTTTATCCGCGAGGTTCGCCAGTGGAGCCAGATGCCGATTATTGTGCTTTCTGCCCGCGCGGAAGAGACCGATAAAATTGCCGCGCTGGATGCCGGTGCCGATGATTATCTCAGCAAACCCTTTGGTATCGGCGAACTGCAGGCGCGACTGCGCGTGGCGTTACGTCGTCATAGCACCACAACGCCCGCGGAACCGGTCTACACCTTCTCAGACATTCAGGTTGATCTCGCCGCGCGGCGCATTCTTCGCGGCGCGCAAGAGATTCACCTTACCCCGATTGAATTTCGCCTGCTGGCGATTCTGCTGAATAACCACGGCAAGGTACTGACACAGCGCCAGCTACTCAATCAGGTATGGGGCCCGAATGCCGTCGAGCATAGTCATTATTTACGCATATATATGGGCCATCTTCGTCAGAAACTCGAAGTTGACCCTGCACGCCCTCGCCATTTATTAACAGAAACCGGTATCGGTTATCGCTTTATGCTTTGAATAAGTATTCACTTTATTTAAAGCGCCAACCTAAAATCTCTCTTTTTATATTTACCCAATATCAAAAAGTTTATAGATGATTTATTTAAAATAAATCAGAACATCCATTCAACACAAGATTAACACCATCATTACAATGCAGAATTTTGATCTGCACTATTCACTCAAAACGAATATTTATTTCTGATTTGATCGGTTAATGGTGATCATACTCACGGTTTACCGCCCTTTCCTGGATAGAATGACCATGCTTTCAATTACTGAAAGGAAAATAAGCATGGAAAACAATAATCGTTTAATGCCTCATATCAGGCGGACAACGCATATTATGATGTTCGCCCACCGCAACAGCTTTGATTTTCATTTCTTCAACGCCCGGTAGATCCCCGTCTGCTGGCGTGTTCGTACACAGGTTATTCTGAACCCCTTGTTTTACAGGCCATTGTCTGTGAACCTGCACGCTTATCCTTTTAAATCCTGAGTGCTTCGTCACCGGACGATTGGGATTTAACTCATCAAAAAAGCAAATTTACTGATTTTTTATCAGCGGCCACACTTTGTTTTTTTCCGGGAAATATCGATTTCTTATTTAAAAGAAACCGATGGGTGAATATTGCCAAAAATAAAGAGATGAATATGAAACTGCTAAAAATCGCTGTCAGTCGTGCCTGCCCAGATTGTTTTACCACCACACGTGAAACGGTCGATATCAGCGCCTCAGATTATATTGATATCGCCGCCGTGGTTCTGGCCGTCAGTGATATCTTTAACGGCACAATAGAAGAAATTGAAGGCACCGGTTTTGGTATTCCGGTATTTATTGCCACTCACAAAGAAGAGATTGTTCCGGCAGAATATTTATCGCGCATTCAGGGTGTTTTTGAATGCAATGACACCAGCAACGACTTTTACGGACGCCAGCTGGAAGCCGCCGCGCAGAAGTACGAAACCCAACTGCGCCCGCCGTTTTTCCGCGCGCTGGTGGACTATGTCAACCAGGGCAACAGCGCATTCGACTGTCCGGGGCATCAGGGCGGCCAGTTTTTCCGCCGCCATCCCGCCGGTAATCAGTTTGTGGATTTCTTCGGCGAGACGCTGTTCCGTTCCGATCTGTGCAACGCCGATGTGGCCATGGGCGATCTGTTGATCCACGAGGGCGCGCCCTGCACGGCACAGAAACACGCCGCAAAAGTGTTTAACGCGGATAAAACCTATTTCGTGCTGAACGGAACGTCGTCGTCCAATAAAGTCGTGCTTAATGCCCTGCTGACACCGGGTGATTTGGTCCTTTTCGACCGCAATAATCATAAATCTAATCACCACGGCGCACTCATTCAGGCAGGCGCTACGCCGGTTTATCTGGAAACTGCACGCAACCCGTACGGGTTTATCGGCGGTATCGACGCGCACTGTTTCGAAGAGAGTTATCTGCGTGAGCAGGTTTCTGAAGTGGCGCCTGGACGCGCCCGCGATGCGCGCCCTTTCCGTCTGGCGGTGATTCAATTGGGAACCTACGACGGCACCATTTATAACGCCCGTCAGGTGGTCGATAAGATTGGTCATCTCTGCGACTACATTCTGTTTGATTCCGCCTGGGTCGGCTACGAACAATTTATCCCGATGATGGCGGATTGTTCCCCGCTGCTGCTGGATCTGAACGAAAACGATCCGGGTATTTTGGTCACGCAATCGGTGCATAAACAGCAGGCTGGATTCTCGCAAACCTCGCAGATCCACAAGAAAGACGGCCACATTAAAGGTCAGCAGCGTTACGTTCCGCACAAACGGCTGAACAACGCTTTTATGATGCACGCCTCCACCAGCCCGTTCTATCCGCTGTTTGCGGCCCTGGATATCAACGCCCGCATGCACGAGGGGCAGAGCGGACGCAACATGTGGATGGACTGCGTGGTCAATGGCATTGAGGCGCGCAAGTTGATTCTGCAAAACTGCCGGTTTATCCGCCCGTTTGTTCCGGAAACGGTGGATGGCAAAGCGTGGGAAAGCTGTCCAACTGCCGATATTTCATCAGATTTACGCTTCTTCCACTTTGTACCCGGCGAACGGTGGCACGCCTTTGAGGGGTATGCCGAGCACCAATATTTTATCGATCCGTGCAAATTACTGCTCACGACGCCGGGCATTAACGCGCGTACCGGTGAGTACGATGATTTCGGCGTGCCGGCCACCATCCTCGCTAATTTCCTGCGCGAGAATGGTATCGTCCCGGAGAAATGCGATCTCAACTCGATTCTGTTCCTGCTCACGCCGGCCGAGGATATGGGCAAGCTGCAGCAGCTTATTGCGCAACTGGTGCGTTTCGAAAAACTTCTGGAAACCGACGCGCCGCTGAAGGAGGTGCTCCCGTCACTGTATAAACAGCATCCTGAACGCTACGCCGGTTATTCGCTGCGCCAGATTTGCCAGGAGATGCACGATCTCTACGCCCGTCACAACGTGAAACAGCTGCAAAAAGAGATGTTCCGTAAAGCGCATTTCCCACGGGTGATGATGAACCCGCAGGAGGCCAATTACGCCTATCTGCGCGGTGAAGTGGAACTGGTATCTCTGCGCGACGCCGAAGGCCGAATTGCCGCCGAAGGTGCTCTCCCTTACCCACCGGGCGTGCTGTGCGTGGTCCCAGGGGAAGTTTGGGGAGATGCGGTTCTGCGCTATTTCACTGCGCTTGAAGAGGGTATCAACCTGCTGCCGGGCTTCGCACCGGAACTGCAGGGTGTGTATATCGAAGAGTGTGACGGACGCAAACAGGTGCGTTGCTACGTGATTAAACAACCCATTGCTCAACCCACGCTGCTGAAAGGGGAAAAACTATGAGTAAATCCAATAAGATGGGCGTTGTGCAGCTCACTATTCTGACAATGGTGAATATGATGGGCTCAGGCATCATCATGCTGCCCACCAAACTCGCGGAAGTGGGGACGATCTCGATTATCTCCTGGCTGGTCACAGCCGTCGGGTCGATGGCGCTGGCGTGGGCATTTGCTAAATGCGGAATGTTTAGCCGTAAGTCCGGCGGGATGGGCGGTTACGCCGAATACGCCTTCGGTAAGTCGGGCAACTTTATGGCGAACTACACCTACGGCGTGTCGCTGCTGATCGCCAATGTGGCGATCGCGATCTCGGCGGTTGGCTACGGGACGGAGCTGTTTGGCGCAGCACTCACCCCAGTGCAGATCGGCCTCGCGACCATTGGCGTGCTGTGGATTTGTACTATCGCCAACTTTGGCGGCGCGCGCATTACCGGGCAAATCAGCAGCGTGACGGTCTGGGGAGTGATCATCCCGGTCGTCGGACTGTGCATTATCGGCTGGTTCTGGTTTAGCCCGACGCTGTACGCCAACTCCTGGAACCCGCATCACGTACCGTTCTTTACCGCGGTTGGGTCGTCGATTGCGATGACGCTGTGGGCATTTCTTGGACTGGAGTCAGCGTGTGCCAACGCCGAAGTAGTGGAAAACCCAGAGCGCAACGTGCCGATAGCGGTGCTGGGCGGCACGCTGGGTGCTGCAGTGATTTACATCGTTTCGACCAACGTGATCGCCGGGATTGTGCCGAATATGGATCTGGCAAACTCTACCGCGCCGTTTGGTCTGGCTTTTGCGCAGATGTTTACGCCGGAAGTCGGGAAAGTGATCATGGGGCTGATGGTGATGTCCTGCTGCGGTTCACTGCTCGGCTGGCAGTTCACGATTGCGCAGGTGTTTAAATCTTCTGCGGATTCCGGCTATTTCCCAAAAATCTTCTCGCGTGTGAGCAAGTCAGAAGCGCCGATTCAGGGGATGCTGGCGATTGTCATTTTCCAGAGCGGTTTGTCGCTGATGACCATTAGTCCGTCCCTGAGCACTCAATTCAACGTTCTGGTTAATCTGGCCGTCGTGACGAATATCATTCCGTATATCTTGTCGATGGCAGCGCTGGTGATCATTCAGAAAATGGCAAATGTTGAACCAGGCAAAGCGAAAGTGGCCAATTTTGTGGCGCTGGTCGGGGCGATTTACAGCTTCTATGCGCTCTACTCTTCCGGCCAGGAAGCGATGCTGTATGGCGCGATGGTGACGTTTATGGGCTGGACGCTGTACGGTCTGGTGTCACCGCGTTTTGAACTGAAAAATAAGCACAGCTGAGGTAAACGTAAAACGGCAACCCTGCGGTTGCCGTTGTTTTCCCTCTTCCGTGAAAGAAGGTTGAGGTGAGAGCTTCAGTCCCACCCGCTCAAACACATTTACGCGTTTTTCAGCACTTCGCTGACAATCTCTACCGCTTCTTTCTCAATCAGCTGACGGTGTTCGTCGCCGAGGAAGCTTTCGCAATAGATTTTGTATGCATCTTCCGTACCGGACGGACGCGCTGCGAACCAGCCGTTTTCAGTCATCACTTTCAGACCGCCGATGGACGCACCGTTACCCGGCGCCGCCGTCAAACGTGCAGTGATCGGGTCACCCGCCAGCGTGCTCGCGCTCACCATCTCTGGAGAGAGCTTAGACAACGCGGCTTTCTGAGCCGAGGTTGCACTCGCCTGAATACGGTTGTAGCTCGGCGCACCAAATCGCGCAGCCAGCTCATTGTAATGTTCCTGCGGATTTTTACCGGTGACGGCCGTGATTTCCGCCGCCAGCAGGCACATGATGATCCCGTCTTTATCGGTCGACCACGGTGTGCCGTCGAAACGCAGGAAGGAAGCGCCCGCACTCTCTTCGCCGCCAAAACCGAAGCTGCCGTCATGCAGACCGTCAACGAACCATTTGAAACCTACCGGCACTTCCACAAGCCGTCGGCCCAGATCGTTCACCACGCGGTCAATCATCGCAGATGACACCAGCGTTTTACCTACCGCTACCTCTTTGCCCCACTGAGGGCGATGCTGGAACAGATAGTTAATCGCCACCGCCAGATAGTGGTTTGGATTCATCAGGCCCGCAGGGGTGACGATACCGTGACGGTCATAATCCGGGTCGTTGGCAAACGCCAGATCGAATTTGTCGCGCAGCGCCAGCAGGCCGGCCATCGCGCACTCTGACGAGCAGTCCATACGGATTGCGCCGTCTTTATCCAGATGCATAAAGCGGAACGTCTGATCGACCTGATCGTTCACAATGGTCAGATCCAGCTTGTAGAACTCCGCGATGCGTTTCCAGTATTCAATACCGGAGCCGCCAAGGGGATCCACGCCCAGTTTTAAACCGGCTTTCTGAATCGCTGCGATATCCACGATATCCGCCAGCCCTTCGATAAACGGCTGAACCAGATCGATCTCTTTCACGTGACCAGAAGCCATCGCGGCATCCAGAGAAATACGTTTAACACCTTTCAGACCATCCGCCAGCAGCGCGTTCGCACGGTCTTCCACCACTTTCGTGACGTTGGTATCAGCCGGGCCGCCGTTAGGTGGGTTGTATTTGATACCGCCATCATCCGGTGGGTTGTGCGATGGCGTGATAACGATACCGTCCGCCTGCGCGCCGCCTTTTTTGTTGTGCACCAGAATAGCGTTCGAGACCGCAGGCGTTGGCGTATAGCCGTTGTCTTCCTGGATGATGACATCCACACCATTCGCTGCCAGCACTTCCAGTACGGAGATGAAGGCCGGTTCGGACAGCGCATGAGTATCTTTACCGACGAAGCACGGACCGGTAATACCATTTTTAGCGCGTTCTTCAGCGATGGCCTGAGCAATGGCCAGAATATGCGGTTCGTTAAAGCTGTGGCGCGCCGCGCCGCCGCGGTGGCCAGACGTACCAAACTTCACTGCGTGTTCTGCGTTGCCCACTTCCGGCTTCAATACATAGTACTGAGCGGTAAGCTGAGCGACGTTAATCAAATCGCTTTGTTGCGCAGGCTGACCCGCGCGTTCGTGATTTGCCATTGCCTGGTCCTTCTTATGCAAGGGTTAAATTGTACCGCAAACCTTTTCAATCAATTCCGCCGGGAATTGCATTGACTGCATGATGTGTTCGACCATGCTGCATTTGCGTCCGGTATTGGTATTGGTGATGACCCAATAAGGGGTACCCGGAACCTGTTTTGGTTTGGTTTGGTTACCGTTTTGAATCAGCGTCTGCTCATCCGCCGCGAAGTACACGCGCGTACGGCCGTGAAGCGACTCGGTCGCCTCAGCAAACGCTTTGTTATCCAGTGAATAAAGTGTAGTCAGCACCAGCAGAAAACGGTTAACCGCTTTCTTTTGCTCTGCGTATTCGTCGGAGAGCAGCAGTTCACGCACCGCGCGCACTTTGTCTTTAACCGGCGCTACGGTTTTAGCTTCCGCCACGACGTTTGACGCGCGAACCTCTTTCGAAACCGGAGTTGCAGGCTGTGAAGCGGCAGAAAATTTCAGCATGCGACGTAAAATGTCGGACGCACTCTCGCCAATATGTCGCGTGTGGCTGGCAATATACGCATAGAGCTCATCATCAACTTCGATTGTTTTCATCTTAATCCAGTGCAATATCTTATCTGAATACAAGTCGTTGGGATTATAGGGGCTAATCCCAACCGCGGATAGGGTCAAGCCAGGGTGGCGGCAAAAGTCAGAATAAACTGGATCCTTGCAGCCGGGCGGCAGAATGGTCAACATAATACCCTAACCTGACATACGTAAAAAAAGAACTTTGCCATGAAATTGAATAGCCGAGCGCAATCTGCACAATCGCCGAACAATAATTCTCCCATCGTACTGGTTCACGGGCTTTTTGGCAGCCTCGATAATTTGGGCGTGCTCGCGCGCGATCTGGTTACCGATCACAATATTCTGCAGGTCGATATGCGCAACCATGGGGTTTCACCGCGCGATCCAGAGATGACGTATGCGGCGATGGCTCATGATCTACTGGATACGCTCGATGCGAATAACATCGAAAAAGCGACGCTGATTGGCCATTCAATGGGCGGTAAAGCGGTGATGGCCCTGACGGCGATTGCGCCAGAGCGCATCAACCAGCTGGTGGTGATTGATGTAGCACCTGTGGATTACGATGTGCGTCGACACGACGAAATTTTTGCGGCGATCAACGCCGTCACTGAGGCGGGCGTTGCAACCCGTCAGCAGGCTGCGGCGATTATGCGCGAGCATTTAGATGAAGAAGGCGTGGTGCAGTTTCTGCTGAAGTCGTTCGTCGAGGGCGCGTGGCGGTTTAACGTCCCGGTTCTGTGGGATCAATACGATAACATTGTTGGCTGGCAGCCAATTCCAGCCTGGCAGGCCCCTACGCTCTTTATTCGCGGCGGCAATTCACCGTATGTCACAGAAGCCTATCGCGATACGCTGCTGGCGCAATTCCCGCAGGCGCGTGCGCATGTGATTGCCGGTGCAGGCCACTGGGTTCACGCCGAAAAACCGGACGCGGTGCTGCGCGCCATCCGCCGTTATCTCTCTGAGAACGCGATTTGATTAAAATGTCAGCGACTGGACGCCTGTTGGCCTCCAGTCGTTGGCGTGCTGATATCAGTAATGTATGATGTCGCGCTCATCGCCCCGGCAATAGCAGGGCCGCTCGTTTTCCCCGAAGTCTCTGAATCATGGCCAAAGAACAAACGGACCGTACGACATTAGATCTGTTCGCGACTGAACGTCGACCGGGACGACCTAAAACCAATCCGCTTTCGCGCGATGAACAGTTGCGCATCAATAAGCGAAACCAGCTTAAACGCGACAAAAGTCGTGGGCTTAAACGCGTCGAGTTAAAACTCAATGCGGACGCAGTCGACGCCCTAAGCGAACTGGCTGAGGCCCGTGAAATCAGCCGCAGCGAGCTGATCGAAGAGATGCTTATGCTGCAACTGCAGGCATTGCGCCATTCACAGTAAAAGTCTGAAAAATCGCCCTTACCCCACTTTCATGTAGCACAGAGTGCAGTCCCGCGTGATAGCTGTTTCCGCTGACTTCTCTGTTCTGCTATGATTGCCCTCATCCGTGGACAATTTGTGCCACCATACCATTAAGTTTCAAGAGGTTATTTTACTCATGGCAATCATCGGCATTTTCTTCGGCAGCGATACCGGTAATACCGAAAACATCGCAAAAAACATTCAAAAACAGCTAGGTAAAGACGTTGCCGACGTCCATGACATTGCGAAGAGCAGCAAAGAAGATCTCGAAGGTTACGATATTCTGCTGCTGGGCATTCCAACCTGGTACTACGGCGAAGCACAGTGTGACTGGGACGATTTCTTCCCAACGCTGGAAGAAGTCGACTTTAACGGTAAGCTGGTCGCGCTGTTCGGTTGCGGTGACCAGGAAGATTACGCAGAGTATTTCTGTGATGCGCTGGGCACCATTCGCGACATCATCGAACCGCGCGGCGCGGCGATTGTCGGTCATTGGCCAACGGCGGGTTATCACTTTGAAGCGTCTAAAGGCCTTGCGGATGACGATCATTTTGTGGGCCTGGCGATTGACGAAGACCGTCAACCAGAGCTCACCGCAGAACGCGTAGACAAATGGGTTAAGCAGATCCGCGAAGAACTTCACCTCGACGATATCCTGAATGCCTGATTGATCGTGCGGCGCTGCAAAACTGTTGCGCCGCATTGATAGGTAATTCCAATTAAAATAATTGCTACAAATTTTTAACTTTTGCTTTCATACCTGTACAATATCCCAGGTTAAAGTGGATGCCTTCGCTCAACTTTGTTGGCGATACCACGTTTTTATAAGCATACTTTGCTTGAGACTTGCAGTTTTCATTTAGGCATGGCAGTTCTATAATGAAACGCATTATCCCAAGTGCATTTTCTGTCACTTCTTCTTTAGAAGTGAATCGTTTAGCAACAGGACAGATTCCGCATGACTGACAACAATACCGCATTAAAGAAGGCTGGCCTGAAAGTTACGCTTCCTCGTTTAAAAATTCTGGAAGTACTGCAAGGGCCGGACAATCACCATGTCAGTGCGGAAGACTTGTATAAACGTCTGATCGACATGGGCGAAGAGATTGGCCTGGCGACCGTTTATCGCGTTCTGAACCAATTTGATGACGCCGGGATTGTCACCCGTCATAATTTTGAAGGCGGTAAATCCGTTTTCGAACTGACACAACAGCATCACCACGATCACCTCATCTGCCTGGATTGCGGCAAGGTGATTGAATTTAGCGATGAATCTATCGAATCTCGTCAGCGTGAGATTGCCACTCGTCATGGTATCCGTCTGACCAACCACAGCCTGTACCTCTACGGTCACTGTGCTGAAGGCGATTGCCGCGAAAACGATCACGCGCACGACACGAAATAATCGTTTTTCATACACTGAGCCAACCTGACGGTTGGCTTTTTTTTGCCTGCTATAAATAAAAAACCCGGTTGTGCGCCATCCAACTCACATCAGGATGGCGCACAGCCGGGCGTGGCAAAAGAGGATTACTTGCTGTTATTGCTGCGAATCTCCTGCCAGATCTTGTCACAACGCTTTGCCACTTCCTGATCGTTGCCGGTTTGACGCGCCTGGATACAGGCCTGGTAATCCAGCACCCGCACATTTTCCTGCGTCGCAAACTGCTCGTGCGCTTTCTCTTTTTCAGCACATTCAGCACGCTCTGGCAGGCTTCAATTTTTTCTGGCGATCCTTCGGCGGTGTTAATACAGGCGCTGTAGGCCTCTTTCAGTCGAGAGTCTTCTTTTGGTGCCTGCGGTTGTGCGCAAGCGACCAGTCCCGATGCAAGCATCGCGACGATAACACATTTTTCAGCATATCAGTCTCCATTCCGGCGGGATGGGGGGAATCATCCCGCCGGCGCGTTCATCAGAAAATGGTGAAGGGTGCGATGACCATGAATTTCACGTCACGCTCGTCCTGGAAGATGTTGCCGTAACCGCCCGAGTAGCTTGGAATGTCGGAATGGTTGTCGTATTGAGTGAAGTGCAGTTTAAACATCGTGCCCTTCGCGCGACCGTCCTGAAGCGTGTAGATGGCATCGAGGCTGTATGAGGACTCTTTCAGGCGATAGTTCGGATCGTAGTAAGCGTCCGGCGTCGCCATATCAGCAGGTTTTGCGTCCCATGCATACGCGTAAGATGCACCAACTGCCCAGCCCGGCAGATTCCAGTTTTTCAGGTCATACATGGCACCGAAGAATACGGCTTTCTCGCCATCGGCGTTGAAATCCGAACGGTTATCCCACCAGATATCCAGGCGACCATTTGAAGATGCGTAGGTCGGCGTCATACGCTGCAGGAAGTAGCCCTGCTGACCTTCGGCCTTCACGTATGTCCCTTCCAGGCGTAAATCAACCTGCCCGATTTTGTAGCCAAAGGTCAGCGCCTGAAGCCATGCCGTGCCGTCATACAGATCGTTCACACCGCCATCGCTGACTTTGTCACGCGTACCGTAGAACTGATAACTGGTCGACAGCGGGCCGCCAACGATATCGAATTTATAGCTGGCTTTGGCGAAGTACTGATCCACGTATCCTTCTGCCTGACCAAACGCCGCTTCCAGCACTAAATCGTTTTTAAAGTCATATTTCGCCCCTAACGAGTGGAGATACTCGACTTTGGTTTTCTTGTCATTCTGATAGAACTTGTCCATCTCAAGGTGCCATGGCGCTTTATATTCGTTGGTCCACATATAGGAGAAACTCAACGCGCCCGCATCGCCATAGTCAAAGTTTGCCCCGGCTTCAGCGCCCTGATACGTCCCTGGCATAAAGCTCCAGTGTGGGGCTAACAGCGTCTGACCGGTTGGCTGAATATAGCCACCGCGTGCCCAAACCGGACCGTATTTGAATTTAGCGGCCGCTTTGTAGAGGCTGATTCCGCTTTTATCACCCGACCAGTCTTCTTTGTAGGCTTTGTTACTGGAGGAGAACGCGATTTCGTTCGGGTGGGCGCTGTCGCCATTTTCGGCCATTTCAATGGCAGTGAACGCCGCAATATCCAGCCCGAACATGTCCGCAGCGTAACCTGACTGGAAATCAAGATTGGCGTTCCAGGTAGAATGGGACAGGTTGGTTTTGTATTTGTCTTCGGTGACGTCTTTACGGTCACGTTCACGTTGCCAATAGTAAATACCGCCCGTGAGCGTGGAATCATCGATAAAGCCTGCTGCCTGAGCCTGCGGAGAAGCGATAAAGCCAGACATTGCTGTCACACCGGCAATAGCCAGCGCCAGCGCACTACGTTTGCCACTGAAACGTACGCATAGTTGTTCCTCTTTGACGAATTAAAGCGCCTTAAACGGCGAAAAATCTAAAAGACCAAACGGTCAGGGGTAGTTATAAATACCCTCGAATTAACTACCGTCTGTAGACTATTTTTCGCGACGCGAATTATCAATGCTTTTCAGTGGGCAAAATGCAGGATTATGACGAAGTGCACATAATTGGTAGTGATTTGTAACATATACATCAGGAAGGGTTTTATCATTAAAAAATCAACTAAATTCAATCACTAATAATTATTGATAGCGATTACATCGTTTTATTTTACTCTTCTCATGCGCATCAAATTTTATTTAATAAAATAAGTAGCAGCTCATTGACCTTATTTTTAGGCATCTTTTTTTCGATGAAATACTAACAGCCTGATCGACAAGCAAAAAAAACGCCGCAATGTGCGGCGTTTGTCTCTCATTGACCTGGATTACTCGCCAGCTTTCGCCCAGGTGTCACGCAGACCTACGGTACGGTTAAAGACCAGTTTGGTAGCGGTTGCATAACGGCTGTCGAGACAGAAGTAGCCTTCACGCTCAAACTGGTAAGCCTTGCCGGCTTCAGCATTTTTCAGTGACGGCTCAGCGTAGCCCTGTTTGATCAGCAGTGATTCCGGATTGATCGTCGCCAGGAAATCTTCCGCAGCGCCCGGATTCGGCACGCTGAACAGACGATCGTAAAGACGAATTTCAACCGGCAGCGCGTGCGCAGCGCTGACCCAGTGAATAACGCCTTTCACTTTACGGCCATCCGCCGGATCTTTGCTGAGGGTTTCGGCGTCATAGCTGCAGAAAATCGTCGTGATATTGCCTTCTGCGTCCTTTTCTACGCGTTCAGCTTTGATCACGTAGGCATTGCGCAGGCGCACTTCTTTGCCCATCACCAGACGTTTGTACTGTTTGTTGGCTTCTTCGCGGAAATCGGCGCGGTCGATCCAGAGTTCTGCGCTGAATGGCACTTCGCGGCTACCCATTTCCGGTTTGCTCGGATGGTTAGGCATCGTCACCAGCTCGCTTTCGCCCTGCGGATAGTTTTCGATAACCAGTTTAACCGGATCGATAACGGCCATTGCGCGCGGCGCATTTTCGTTCAAATCTTCGCGAATACAGGATTCCAGCGACGCCATCTCGATGGTGTTGTCTTGCTTGGTCACGCCGATACGCTTGATGAATTCGCGGATAGAGGAGGCGCTGTAACCACGACGACGCAGACCGGAAATGGTCGGCATACGCGGGTCATCCCAACCTTCAACGTGCTTGTCTGTCACCAGCAGATTCAGCTTACGCTTAGACATCACGGTGTATTCCAGATTCAGACGAGAGAACTCGTACTGGCGCGGATGCACAGGAATGGTGATGTTATCCAGCACCCAGTCGTACAGACGACGGTTGTCCTGGAATTCCAGCGTACACAGAGAGTGCGTGATGCCTTCCAGCGCATCGCTGATGCAATGGGTGAAGTCGTACATCGGGTAGATGCACCACTTGTTGCCGGTCTGGTGGTGTTCGGCAAATTTGATACGGTACAGAACCGGATCGCGCATCACGATGAAAGGCGATGCCATGTCGATTTTGGCACGCAGACACGCTTTACCTTCTTCGAAACCACCGGCACGCATTTTTTCGAACAGTGCGAGGTTTTCTTCGACGCTGCGATCGCGGTATGGGCTGTTTTTGCCCGGCGCAGTCAGCGAGCCGCGATATTCACGGATTTCGTCAGCAGACAGTTCGTCAACGTAGGCCAGGCCTTTATTGATCAGCTCAACCGCATAGGCAAAGAGCTGATCAAAATAGTCTGAAGAGTAGCAAATGTCGCCTGACCAGTTGAATCCTAGCCACTGCACATCGTTTTTAATGGACTCAACGTATTCGATGTCTTCTTTTACTGGGTTGGTGTCATCGAAACGCAGGTTGCATTGGCCCTGATAGTCTTGCGCAATGCCAAAGTTCAGGCAGATGGATTTCGCATGGCCAATGTGCAGGTAGCCATTAGGCTCCGGCGGAAAACGGGTATGCACCGTGGTGTGCTTACCACTGGCCAGATCTTCATCGATGATCTGACGAATAAAGTTACTCGGGCGGGCTTCAGCCTCACTCATCGTGGATTCCTCAAAGGCATAAATAACGTATAGCGGCGTATGATCTTATAAGCCGGACGTAGTGACAACCCTTAAAACGTCCAGGAGGAAAATAATGGGGGCGATTGATGCAAAAAAAAGCGGCGGAGGATAACCCCCGCCGCTTAAGGCATGAACTCTACTCAGGAGCGATTACTTGCCTTTAATCTCATACAGCGGGGTCTGGCCTGCAACAACCTGACCTTTTGCCTGAATCACCAGGCCGCTAAAGTCGTCGATATTGCTACAGACAACCGGGCTTATCATGGAGCGCGCATGGGCGTTCAGGAAGTCCAGATCCATTTCCAGAATCGGCTCACCTGCGACCACTTCTGCGCCCTCTTCAACCAGACGCGTAAAGCCTTTACCACCCAAAGCAACCGTATCAATGCCCATATGGACAACGATTTCGGCACCCTTTTCGGTTTCCAGACAGAACGCATGGTTGGTGTTGAAGATTTTAACGATAGTGCCGGCCGCCGGTGATACAACGAGTTTTTCGGTTGGAATCACTGCCACACCGTCGCCCACCGCTTTGCTGGCAAAGGCTTCGTCAGGAACCTGTTCAATCGCCACAACGTCGCCGGTCACTGGCGAAACCAGCGCTGCGATAGTGGTTGCGTTGGGGACGGCCTGCGGTTTGGCGGCGACTGGCGCTGCAACTGGAGCAGAACCGGATTCTGATGCGGCAACCGGACCGGTGGTTTTCATTGCGTTAGCGATTTTTTCTGCAACGAAGCCAACAATAATCTGCACGCTGGTTTTATTCAGACGAATCACGCCTGATGCACCCAGGCGTTTTGCCAGCGCTTCGTTAACCAGAGAGGAGTCTTTCACGTTCAGGCGCAGACGCGTGATGCATGCATCAATCCCCGTCAGGTTATCAGAACCGCCCACTGCGGCGATGTACTGACGCGCCAGACCGGCAACATCCTGGTCTGCGTTGCCACTCACATTCACGTCCTGACCATCCGCTTCGCTGCCGGCAACAGCCAGTTCACGACCCGGAGTCATCAGGTTGAATTTAGTGATTGTGAAGCGGAACACCACGTAATAGATCGCGAAGAACACCAGACCCTGCGGGATCAGCATCCACCAGTGGGTTGCCAGCGGGTTACGAGAGGACAGCACCATATCCACCAGACCTGCGCTGAAGCCGAAACCTGCAATCCAGTGCATCGACGCGGCGATGAACACAGAGATACCGGTCAGCACGGCGTGAATGAAGTACAGCACCGGCGCAACGAACATGAAGGAGAATTCCAGCGGCTCGGTGATACCGGTGAAGAAGGCTGCAAACGCACCCGCCATCATGATACCCAGAACTTTCGCTTTATTCTCTGGACGTGCGCAGTGGTAGATGGCCAGCGCCGCACCCGGCAGACCGAACATCATGATCGGGAAGAAGCCCGCCTGGTAACGACCCGTGATACCGACAACCGCTTTACCCGCTTCGATGGACTGTGCGCCACCCAGGAAGTTAGGGATATCGTTAATACCCGCAACGTCAAACCAGAATACGGAGTTCAGCGCATGATGCAGACCGACTGGAATCAGCAAGCGGTTGAAGAACGCATACACGCCCGCACCGGCAGAGCCCAGTTTCTGAATGTGTTCACCAAAGTTCACCAGACCATCAAAGATCAGCGGCCAGATGTACATCATGATGAAGGCAACAACGATCATCACGAAAGAGGTCAGAATCGGCACCAGACGACGGCCGCTGAAGAAGGAGAGCGCTTTTGGCAACTCTACGCTGCTGAAGCGGTTGTACAGTTCAGCGGAGATAATACCCACCATAATACCCACGAACTGGTTGCTGATTTTACCGAACGCAGCAGGCACCTGATCTGCTGGGATCTTCTGAATCATCGCCACCGCCGCCGGTGAACACAGAGTGGTCAACACGAGGAAGCCCACAAAACCGGTCAGCGCCGCAGCACCGTCTTTATCTTTGGACATGCCGTAAGCGACACCAATCGCAAACAAAACGGACATGTTGTCGATGATGGCGGAACCCGATTTAATGAAGAGCGCCGCTAATGCGTTGTCTCCACCCCAGCTAACCGGGTCAATCCAGTAACCGACACCCATCAGAATTGCTGCCGCTGGCAGCGTGGCAACCGGCACCATCAGTGCGCGGCCAACCTTTTGTAAATAACCTAGAATACTCACTTTCTTCCCCCTTGAGACCCCGTTTAAGGCACGTTCTCAGCTGTTTTTTATTGTGTCACTAACTTATCTATACAGTTGATGAATCACTGGCATTCTGAGTGTGTGAAAAATTAATTCGTATCGCAAATTAAATGCGTACTTTTTGTGAGTTTTGTCACCAAATATCGTTATTAACCCTCCCTTCCACTGGCTAACAGGGAAAACTTATTTTATCATTCAAAAAATCAAGACGGATTGCCCCTGCTTGACGTGATCCAGGTTACGCTTATTAAAACTCCAGGCGCGCCATCCGCCCACTTTTTTTACTTTAACTTAGAGGTGAACAATGAGACTGATTCCCCTGGCAACGGCTGAACAAGTCGGTAAATGGGCCGCTCGCCATATCGTTAACCGCATTAATGCGTTTAAACCGACTGCCGATCGTCCTTTCGTTCTGGGTCTCCCAACCGGCGGTACGCCGCTGACGGCGTATAAAGCATTAGTCGAAATGCATAAAGCGGGCCAGGTTAGCTTCAAACATGTGGTGACTTTCAATATGGACGAATATGTCGGCCTGGCGAAAGAGCATCCAGAAAGCTATCACAGCTTCATGCACCGTAATTTCTTTGATCATGTTGATATCCCAGCTGAAAATATTAACCTGCTGAATGGCAACGCGCCTGATATTGACGCAGAATGCCGTCAGTACGAAGAAAAAATCCGCTCATACGGCAAAATTAACCTGTTTATGGGTGGCGTGGGTAACGATGGTCACATTGCGTTTAACGAACCTGCGTCCTCTCTGGCTTCTCGCACCCGTATTAAAACGCTGACGCATGACACCCGCGTGGCAAACTCTCGCTTCTTCGACGGCGATGTTAGTCAGGTGCCTAAATATGCACTGACTGTTGGCGTGGGTACGCTGCTGGATGCGGAAGAAGTGATGATTCTGGTGCTGGGCAACGTGAAAGCACAGGCGCTTCAGGCTGCCGTTGAAGGCAACGTCAATCACATGTGGACCATCAGCTGCCTGCAGTTGCATCCAAAAGCCGTCGTCGTGTGCGATGAGCCATCCACGATGGAACTGAAAGTGAAAACGCTGAAATACTTCAACGAGTTAGAAGCTGAAAACATCAAAGGTCTGTAATTGAATTACCGTCTCTTCATAATAGAGAGAGACGGTCGCATTTTTAACCGGGGGTCGTTATGTACGCTTTAACCCACGGTCGGATTTATACCGGCCATGAAATTCTGGATGACCATGCGATTGTTATCGCTAATGGCCTGATTGAACGTGTCTGCCCACTGGCTGACCTGCCGCCAGGGATCGAGCAGCGCTCACTCAATGGAGCAATACTCTCCCCCGGTTTTATCGACGTTCAGCTCAACGGCTGCGGCGGCGTGCAGTTTAATGACACGGCAGAGGCCGTTTCGGTCGACACTCTGGAGATCATGCAGAAAGCCAATGAGAAATCAGGCTGCACCAGCTATCTGCCCACACTTATCACCACCAGCGATGACCTGATGAAACAAGGTATCCGCGTAATGCGTGAATACCTGGCAAAACATCCGAATCAGGCGTTGGGTCTGCATCTGGAAGGGCCGTGGCTGAACATCGTCAAAAAAGGAACGCACAATCCAAGCTTCGTGCGTAAACCCGATGCCGAGCTGGTCGATTTTATGTGCGCAAACGCAGATGTGATCACCAAAGTGACACTTGCCCCCGAAATGACGGGCCCAGACGTGATCAGCAAACTGGCGGCGTCAGGCATTGTGGTATCGGCTGGTCACTCCAATGCCACGTTAAAAGAGGCTAAAACCGGTTTCCGTGCAGGGATTACTTTTGCCACCCATCTGTATAACGCGATGCCGTACATTACGGGCCGCGAACCAGGCCTGGTAGGCGCGATTCTGGATGAACCCGACGTGTACTGCGGCATTATCGCCGACGGCCTGCACGTGGATTACACCAACATCCGCAATGCCAAACGCCTCAAGGGCGATAAGCTGTGCCTGGTGACTGACGCGACGGCTCCAGCAGGGGCAAACATTGAACAGTTCATTTTTGCTGGTAAAACAATATACTACCGTAATGGATTGTGTGTGGATGAGAACGGTACGCTGAGCGGCTCTGCGCTGACCATGATCGAAGGGGTACGCAACCTGGTTGAACATTGCGGCATCGCACTGGACGAAGTGCTGCGTATGGCAACGCTCTATCCGGCTCGTGCTATCGGTGTAGACAAACAGCTGGGCGGGATTGCGCCGGGCATGGTTGCCAACCTGACCGCCTTCACGCACGATTATAAAATTACTAAGACCATCGTTAATGGTAACGAGGTCGTCACTGAGTAAGTAAAAGTATGACATCTGGCGGACAAGCTCAAATCGGTAATGTTGACCTCGTTAAACAACTTAACAGTGCGGCAGTTTATCGCCTGATTGACCAGCACGGTCCGATCTCGCGCATACAGATTGCTGAACAGAGCCAGCTTGCTCCCGCCAGCGTGACAAAAATTACGCGTCAGCTTATTGAGCGCGGATTGATCAAAGAAGTCGATCAGCAGGCCTCCACCGGAGGCCGACGCGCCATCTCTATCATTACCGAAACCCGCAATTTCCACGCCATCGGCGTGCGCCTGGGCCGTCATGACACCACGCTGACTCTGTACGATTTGAGCAGCAAAGTGATCGCAGAAGAGCACTACCCGCTTCCAGAACGCACTCAGGAAACGCTTGAACATGCGTTGCTCAACACCATCGCGCAGTTTATTGAAAACTGTCAGCGCAAAATCCGTGAGTTAATTGCCATCTCTGTCATTTTGCCAGGGCTCGTGGATCCAGAAACCGGCGTCATTCGTTATATGCCGCACATTCAGGTTGAAAACTGGGGTCTGGTGGGCGCGCTCGAAAAGCGTTTCAACGTCACCTGTTACGTCGGCCATGATATTCGTAGTCTGGCGCTGGCTGAGCACTATTTTGGTGCGAGCCAGGACTGTGAAGACTCCATTCTGGTGCGGGTACACCGGGGAACCGGCGCCGGAATTATCTCTAACGGGCGAATTTTCATTGGCCGTAACGGCAACGTCGGTGAGATCGGTCATATCCAGGTCGATCCGCTCGGCGAGCGCTGCCATTGCGGCAATTTCGGCTGTCTGGAAACGGTTGCGGCTAACGCTGCCATTGAACACCGCGTCCGGCATTTGCTTGAACAAGGTTATCAAAGCCGTCTCACGCTGGACGATTGTAAGATCCATACCATTTGCAAAGCCGCCAACAAAGGCGATGCCCTGGCATGTGAAGTGATTGAGCAGGTGGGTCGCCACTTAGGTAAAACCATTGCTATCGCCATCAACCTGTTCAACCCGCAAAAAGTGGTTATCGCAGGCGAAATTACTGAAGCAGAAAAAGTGCTGCTTCCGGCCATTGAAGGCTGCATTAATGCTCAGGCGCTGAAAGCCTTTCGCCAGAATTTACCCGTCGTGCGTTCAACGCTTGATCACCGCTCAGCGATTGGCGCGTTTGCGCTGGTCAAACGCGCCATGCTTAACGGTCTGCTGCTCCAGCGTTTGCTGGAAAGCTAAGCACCCTTTATAGTGACCCCTTCTTTTTTCGAGATGCCAGGTAGTCCATGACCATTCAGAATGTGATTTGTGATATTGACGGCGTGCTGATGCACGATAACGTTGCTGTGCCCGGTGCAGCAGAATTTCTGAACCGCATCATGGAAAAAGGGATGCCGCTGGTACTGCTCACGAATTATCCGTCACAAACTGGGCAAGACCTGGCAAACCGTTTTGCCACGGCCGGTGTGAATGTGCCGGACAGCGTGTTTTATACCTCAGCGATGGCTACCGCTGACTTTCTGAAACGTCAGGAAGGGAAAAAAGCCTACGTCGTGGGTGAAGGCGCATTAATCCACGAACTGTATAAAGCGGGATTTACCATCACTGATGTGAATCCGGATTTTGTGATCGTGGGTGAAACGCGTTCCTATAACTGGGAAATGATGCATAAAGCGTCTTATTTTGTGGCCAACGGCGCGCGCTTTATCGCCACCAACCCGGATACCCATGGCCGCGGTTTTTATCCCGCCTGTGGCGCACTCTGCGCGGGAATCGAGAAGATTTCTGGACGCAAGCCTTTCGTTGTCGGTAAACCCAGCCCGTGGATTATTCGCGCGGCGCTGAACAAAATGCAGGCCCACTCCGAGCACACCGTGATCGTTGGCGATAACCTTCGCACCGATATCCTGGCTGGATTCCAGGCCGGGCTTGAAACTATCCTCGTGCTTTCCGGCGTGTCGACCATCGATGACATCGACGCCATGCCATTCCGGCCAAGCTGGATATACCCCTCCGTCGAAGAAATTGACGTTATCTGATAATCAACCACGCCCAAGCGCGTGGTTTTTCATTTCTAACGGTTAAAAACGCAATCACATCTAACAAAAACCCTAAAAAATTGAATTATCATCAATAAAACCGTCTGCTAAGTGTGCGTTTTTCAACATTCAGCAATCACTATTGCACTTTTTACGTTTTACTCCGTAAAAGCCTTGCGCGCCCCCCCCTTTTTGCGGCATTTTCATAAGCAAGCAACATCACAATGCAACAGGGTTAACGGAGAAGGTTATGTGTTCAATTTTTGGCGTACTGGATATTAAAACTGACGCGGTCGAACTGCGTAAAAAGGCACTTGAGTTGTCTCGCCTGATGCGCCATCGCGGTCCGGACTGGTCCGGCGTCTATGCCAGCGATAAAGCGATTCTGGCTCACGAACGTCTGTCGATTGTTGACGTCAACGCAGGCGCGCAGCCGCTGTATAACGATAAAAAAACGCACGCGCTGGCCGTTAACGGTGAAATTTATAACCATCAGGCGTTGCGTGCAGAATATGGCGATCGCTACGCATTCCAGACCGGTTCCGACTGTGAAGTGATTCTGGCGCTGTACCAGGAGAAAGGACCGGAATTCCTCGACGATTTGCAGGGTATGTTCGCCTTCGCATTGTACGACAGCGAAAAAGACGCCTATCTGATTGCCCGTGACCATATCGGTATCATCCCGCTGTATATGGGCCACGACGAACACGGCAACTTCTATGTTGCCTCTGAAATGAAAGCCCTGGTACCGGTTTGCCGCACTATCAAAGAATTCCCGGCGGGCAGTTTCCTGTGGAGTAAAGACGGCGAAATCCGTTCTTACTACCAGCGTGACTGGTTCGATTACGATGCCGTTAAGGATAACGTGACCGATAAAGCCGAGCTGGCGCAAGCGCTGGAAGATGCAGTGAAAAGCCATTTGATGTCAGACGTTCCTTACGGCGTGCTGCTGTCTGGCGGCCTGGATTCTTCTGTTATCTCGGCAATCACCAAAAAATTTGCTGCGCGTCGCGTAGAAGATCAAGAACGCTCTGAAGCCTGGTGGCCGCAGCTGCACTCTTTTGCCGTTGGCCTTGAAGGTGCGCCGGATCTGAAAGCCGCGCAGGAAGTCGCCAACCATTTGGGCACCGTGCACCATGAAATTCACTTCACCGTGCAGGAAGGTCTGGACGCGATCCGCGACGTGATTTATCACATCGAAACGTATGACGTGACAACCATTCGCGCGTCAACGCCGATGTATTTGATGTCCCGTAAAATCAAGGCGATGGGCATTAAAATGGTGCTGTCAGGCGAAGGTTCTGACGAAGTCTTCGGCGGTTACTTGTACTTCCATAAAGCACCAAATGCCAAAGAACTGCATGAAGAAACGGTGCGCAAACTGCAGGCGCTGCATATGTTTGACTGCGCTCGCGCCAACAAAGCCATGTCCGCATGGGGTGTGGAAGCCCGCGTCCCGTTCTTGGATAAGAATTTCCTCGACGTGGCAATGCGGATCAACCCGCAGGATAAAATGTGTGGCAACGGCAAAATGGAAAAACACGTTCTGCGCGAATGTTTTGAATCTTATTTGCCTGCAAGCGTCGCATGGCGTCAGAAAGAACAGTTCTCCGACGGCGTGGGCTACAGCTGGATCGACACCCTGAAAGAGGTAGCAGCGAAGCAGGTTTCAGATAAACAACTGGAAACCGCGAGCTTCCGCTTCCCGTACAACACGCCAGGCTCAAAAGAAGCCTATTTGTACCGTGAGATTTTCGAAGAACTGTTCCCGGTGCCAAGTGCTGCAGAATGTGTACCAGGCGGTCCGTCAGTGGCCTGCTCTTCTGCAAAAGCCATCGAATGGGACGAATCGTTCAAATCCATGAACGATCCATCAGGCCGCGCTGTAGGCGTGCACCAGTCAGCCTACAAATGATCCAAACAATCAATAACAGGCCCTTCGGGGCCTTTTTTATTGCTCGTGTTTCGTTAAATAAAATCGATTAATAACCAATAATTGCCGAATATTCGGTCACGCTGTTCGCAACCTAACCAAACACTCACATTCTGGCCATTTTCGTTGAAAAAGGTGTTGACGCTGCAAGGGTCTATACGCATAATGCGCCCCGCAACGCCGATAAGGTAGCGTGAAAAAAGATGGCTACGTAGCTCAGTTGGTTAGAGCACATCACTCATAATGATGGGGTCACAGGTTCGAATCCCGTCGTAGCCACCATCTTTTTTTGCGGGAGTGGCGAAATTGGTAGACGCACCAGATTTAGGTTCTGGCGCCGCAAGGTGTGCGAGTTCAAGTCTCGCCTCCCGCACCATTCTCATTTAGCGTTGCACGGATGGGGTATCGCCAAGCGGTAAGGCACCGGTTTTTGATACCGGCATTCCCTGGTTCGAATCCAGGTACCCCAGCCATTTTCTTCGATTTGCGGTTCTCCGTGGTTATTGGGGTATCGCCAAGCGGTAAGGCACCGGTTTTTGATACCGGCATTCCCTGGTTCGAATCCAGGTACCCCAGCCATCGAAGAATGCAGTTCGGCTACGTAGCTCAGTTGGTTAGAGCACATCACTCATAATGATGGGGTCACAGGTTCGAATCCCGTCGTAGCCACCAAATTAGGGACGTATCGATTAACGTCGGTCACCCAGAAAAAATTGTTGGGGTATCGCCAAGCGGTAAGGCTCTGGTTTCTGATACCAGCATTCCGAGGTTCGAATCCTCGTACCCCAGCCAATTTTAAAAAGTCGTTGACCCTTTTGTTTAACGCAATTGGGGTGTCGCCAAGCGGTAAGGCACTGGTTTCTGATACCAGCATTCCGGGGTTCGAATCCCTGCACCCCAGCCAATAAGTCACAAAAAAGCCCGCTCTGCGGGCTTTTTTGTTTTTGTCGTATAGTGCGTCCCCTTCCCTTCTCCCCAAAGGGAAAAGGGAAGGGTCAGTGCAAAGTTTAAAGACCCAAGGCGTACTTCAAGGCCTGCCGCTTAAGGCCGCCCGCACGTTCCGCAGCCATCAGCCCCACATTACGCAACACGCGCAACGGACCGAGATCGTTGCTGAATCCCGCGTAAAACAAGTCCATCCCCGACTGCATCAGGAAATTATCCGCCATACGCCGCATCTGGTAACGCTTAAGCACTGCCGCGCTCGCCCAAGGCTCTGCGTGTCCTCGTGCACTCTGTAATACATCCAGCAACGCTTCGACATCACGATAGCCGAGATTAACGCCCTGTCCTGCCAGCGGATGAATGGTATGCGCCGCATCGCCCACCAGCGCCAGTCCTTCCTGCGTATATTGCAGCGCGTGCCGACGCGTTAACGGGAAGCCACCCGCCGCAACCGGAGTCACCTTACCGAGCCGAGCCGGGAAATGGTGTTCAATTTCGCGCTGTAATTGCTCCATCGACAGCCCTTGTAGCTGACGAATTCGCGCAGGGGTGTCGTACCACACCAGCGAAGCCCAGTTATCAAAAAGCGGCAAAAAGGCATGCGGGCCGTTTGGCGTAAAATGCTGCCAGGTGCTGTTACCTGGATCGTTCTCGCATTTAACCGTAATCAGCATACAAGACTGCTGATACTGCCAGGCATGAATACCAATCCCCGCCATCTGTCGGACCTGCGAATTCGCGCCGTCCGCCCCAACGACCAGCGTGACTGCCAGCTCATCGCCGTTGTCCAGCACGAGTAAATGCCCACCTTCGCGACAATGAAGTGCTTTCAGCGAAGCCGGGACGCGTAACGTGACGTTTGGGTGCGCCTCAAGCGCCTGCCAGAGCGCCAGTTGCAGGATATTATTTTCCACCATGTAACCCAGCAGCGGCAATTTCAGCTCGGCGGCATCAAACGTGACATGGGCGTTTTCCCACTCCCAGGTTTCCAGCCGGCGATACGGATGGGCGCGCATCGCCAGGATTGCATCCCAAATCCCCAGCCCACGCAGAAGATCCACCGATGCCGCACTGATCGCGGAGATCCGAACATCGGGTTGCTGCGTATTATCAAACGCAGGCGGTGCGGCCTGTTCGATGACCGTTACCTGAAATCCCTGCTGTGCCAGCCCGAGCGCCAGTGCGCCGCCGACCATCCCGCCGCCGACAACGGCAATTTCGGTTTGTTGGAGTGTCATGGTCAATAATCCTTTTAAGAGAATCCCTTCAGTTTACCGGATTTTTACGCCCTTGCGGCTGCCAACCTTCATACTGGTCACAACCCCACCAAAGCATTACAATACGCGGCTTGCAATCCTGAGCCTGAGCAAGTCGATGACTAAAAAACTCCATATAAAAACCTGGGGCTGTCAGATGAACGAATACGATTCATCAAAGATGGCCGATCTGCTGAATGCGACCCACGGGTATGAACTGACCGAACTCGCAGAAGAAGCCGATGTGCTGCTGCTTAACACCTGCTCAATTCGTGAAAAAGCGCAGGAAAAAGTCTTCCATCTGTTAGGCCGCTGGAAACTTCTCAAAAAGAAAAATCCGGATCTGATCATCGGTGTCGGTGGTTGCGTGGCCTCGCAAGAAGGTAAACTGATTCGCACCCGCTCCCCGTACGTTGATATCGTATTTGGCCCGCAGACCTTGCATCGCCTGCCAGAAATGATCAACTCGGTGCGCGGCGACCGCAGCCCGGTTGTCGATGTCAGCTTCCCGGAAATCGAAAAATTTGACCGCCTGCCGGAGCCTCGTGCCGACGGCCCGAGCGCGTTCGTCTCTATCATGGAAGGCTGCAATAAATATTGTACCTACTGCGTGGTGCCGTACACCCGCGGCGAAGAAGTCAGTCGCCCGTGTGATGACATCCTGTTTGAAGTCGCCCAGCTTGCGGCGCAAGGCGTACGTGAAGTGAACCTGCTAGGCCAGAACGTCAACGCCTGGCGCGGCGAAAACTACGATGGCAGCACCGGTACTTTTGCCGAACTGCTGCGTCTGGTTGCCGCTATCGACGGTATCGATCGCGTGCGCTTTACCACCAGCCATCCGATCGAATTCACGGATGACATCATTGACGTTTATCGCGATACCCCAGAGCTGGTGAGTTTCCTGCATCTGCCGGTCCAGTGCGGTTCTGACCGTATACTGAACCTGATGGGCCGCACCCATACCGTGCTGGAATACAAAGCTATCATCCGTAAGCTGCGTGAAGCGCGTCCGGATATCCAGATAAGCTCCGATTTTATCGTTGGCTTCCCTGGCGAAACGACCGACGACTTTGAGCGCACCATGAAGCTTATCGGTGAAATCAATTTTGACGTCAGCTTTAGCTTTATCTTCTCCGCACGTCCGGGAACACCTGCTGCCGATATGGTTGACGATGTGCCGGAAGACGAAAAGAAACAGCGCCTGTACATTTTACAGGAGCGTATTAACCAGCAGGTCACGGCCTGGAGTCGTCGCATGCTTGGCACGACCCAGCGTATTCTGGTGGAAGGCACGTCCCGCAAGAGCGTCATGCAGCTTTCAGGCCGTACCGAGAACAACCGCGTGGTTAACTTTGAAGGCACGCCGGACATGATCGGCAAGTTTGTCGACATTGAAATTCTGGAAGTGCTCACCAACTCCATGCGTGGCAAAGTGGTTCGTACAGAAGATCAGATGGGACTGCGCGTGGCGGAAACACCTGCCTCCGTCATTGCCCGTACGCGCAAAGAAAATGATTCAGGCGCGGTGGTGTATCAGCCGTGATGCGTTCAGGCCTGCCCGTCTGGCAGGCCTTGTAATTCCCTTCTGCATCCCCAATATGCAAGCATAAGCTTGCGCCTTTAATCTGTGGCGTGAATAATTTCGTTATGACGACTCGTCTGTAGGCCGAATTTGCATATTGCAATCCGGCAATACACACCTTAAGAGGAACAGTTTGAATACAGAAACGCGTGAAATGTCCCTTGAGCCAGCAGACAACGCTCGCCTGCTGAGCCTGTGCGGGCCGTTTGATGACAACATCAAACAACTGGAGCGACGTCTGGGTATTGAAATCAATCGTCGCGATAATCACTTCAAACTCACCGGACGCACCCTCTGCGTCAACGCCGCGGCGGATATCCTGCGCAGCCTGTATGTCGATACCGCCCCGATGCGCGGAGAGACGCAGGATATCGAGCCTGAAAAAATTCACCTCGCGATTAAAGAAGCGCGCGTACTGGAACAGAGCGCGGACAGCGTTCCTGAATACGGCAAGGTGATTAATATCAAAACTAAGCGCGGCGTCATCAAGCCACGCACGCCGAATCAGGCGCAGTACATCGCCAACATTCTTGATCATGACATCACGTTCGGCGTCGGCCCTGCGGGGACCGGTAAAACGTATCTGGCCGTTGCAGCGGCAGTTGATGCGCTGGAACGCCAGGACATTCGCCGAATTCTGCTGACCCGTCCAGCGGTCGAAGCCGGTGAAAAACTGGGCTTCCTGCCGGGCGATTTGAGCCAAAAAGTCGATCCGTATCTGCGTCCACTGTATGACGCCTTGTTCGAAATGCTGGGCTTTGAAAAAGTCGAAAAGCTGATTGAACGAAACGTTATCGAAGTCGCCCCGCTGGCCTACATGCGCGGCCGTACGCTGAATGACGCGTTTATTATTCTTGATGAGAGCCAGAACACCACCATCGAACAGATGAAGATGTTCCTGACGCGTATTGGCTTCAACTCGAAAGCCGTGATTACCGGCGATATTACCCAGATCGACCTGCCGCGCAGCACGAAATCCGGTCTGCGCCACGCCATAGAAGTGCTGGCGGAAGTGGATGAAATCAGCTTTAACTTCTTCAACAGCGAAGACGTGGTCCGCCATCCGGTGGTAGCGCGCATCGTTAACGCCTATGAGGCGTGGGAAGAGGCAGAGCAAAAACGTAAAGCAGAACACGCAGCGGAACGCAAACGCGAATCCCAGGAGCAAGAGAATAAATGAGTCAGGTGATCCTCGATTTACAGCTGGCATGTGAAGACAATTCCGGTTTGCCGGAAGAGAGTCAGTTCCAGAAATGGCTGGATGCGGTGATACCCCAGTTTCAGGAAGAGTCAGAAGTGACGATTCGTGTGGTGGATGAAGCGGAAAGCCACGAGCTCAACCTGACCTACCGCGGGAAAGATAAGCCGACTAACGTGCTCTCGTTCCCGTTTGAAGCACCTCCTGGTATTGAGCTGCCGCTGCTGGGTGATTTAATCATCTGCCGCCAGGTGGTTGAACAGGAAGCCAAAGAACAGCAAAAACCGCTCGACGCGCATTGGGCGCATATGGTCATTCACGGTAGCCTGCATCTGCTTGGTTACGATCATATCGAAGACGAAGAAGCGGAAGAGATGGAATCCCTTGAGACAGAGATAATGCTTGCTCTGGGCTATGAGGATCCGTACATTGCCGAGAAAGAATAGTCAGCGAAGCTTATGTAGCTGAACTGACACATCATGCCGCCGCAAAGGGACATTTCCTGCGGCGGTGCGCTTTACACTGACGAGAGAACCCTTAACAAACGCCATGAGCGACGACAATTCACACAGTAGCGACACGACAACCAGCAAGAAGGGATTTTTCTCCCTCATTCTGAGCCAGCTTTTCCACGGTGAGCCAAAAAACCGTGATGAACTTCTGGAGCTGATTCGTGATTCCGGGCAGAACGATCTTATCGACGAAGATACGCGCGAAATGCTCGAAGGGGTCATGGACATCGCCGACCAGCGCGTTCGCGATATTATGATCCCCCGCTCGCAGATGATTACCCTGAAACGCAACCAGACGTTGGACGAGTGCCTCGATGTCATCATCGAATCTGCCCACTCGCGTTTCCCGGTCATCAGCGAAGACAAAGATCACATCGAAGGGATTCTGATGGCGAAAGATCTGCTGCCGTTTATGCGCAGCGATGCCGAAGCCTTCAGCATGGAAAAAGTGTTACGTCAGGCGGTGGTGGTTCCGGAAAGTAAGCGTGTCGATCGCATGCTGAAAGAGTTCCGCTCCCAACGCTACCACATGGCGATTGTTATCGATGAATTTGGCGGTGTTTCCGGCCTTGTTACGATTGAAGACATTCTCGAACTGATTGTCGGCGAGATTGAAGACGAATATGACGAAGAAGACGATATCGAATTCCGTCAGTTGAGTCGTCACACCTGGACCGTGCGCGCGCTGGCCTCTATTGAAGAGTTCAACGAAACTTTCGGCACCCACTTCAGCGATGAAGAGGTCGATACTATCGGTGGTCTGGTGATGCAGGCATTTGGTCATCTTCCTGCGCGTGGCGAATCCGTTGAAATCGACGGTTACCAGTTTAAGGTCGCCATGGCCGACAGTCGCCGTATTATACAGGTTCACGTCCGAATGCCGGACGACTCCCCGGTACCAAAACTGGAAGACTAATGTAAATGGCATTTGCCCCATTATTTGAACGCCAGCGCGTACGTTTGCTGCTGGCGCTGTTATTCGGAGCCAGCGGAACGCTGGCTTTTTCTCCTTACGACATCTGGCCCGCAGCGCTTGTTTCGCTGATGGGTTTGCAAGGATTAACGCTTAACCGTCGCCCGGTACAGGCCGCCGCAATCGGCTACTTCTGGGGGCTTGGCCTGTTCGGCTCAGGCATTAACTGGGTTTACGTCAGTATCGCGCAGTTTGGCGGAATGCCGGGGCCAGTTAACGTTTTCCTTGTGCTGCTGCTGGCCGCCTATCTTTCACTGTATACCGGTTTGTTTGCAGGCATTCTTTCTCGCCTGTGGCCTAAAACGACCTGGATTCGTGTCGCCATTGCTGCGCCTGTCGTTTGGCAAATTACCGAATTCCTGCGCGGCTGGGTACTCACCGGTTTCCCGTGGCTCCAGTTCGGATACAGCCAGATTGACGGTCCATTGAAAGGACTCGCACCTGTCATGGGCGTCGAGGCGATCAACTTCCTGCTGATGGTGGTCACCGGCCTGCTCGTTCTGGCACTGATTAAACGTAACTGGAAACCGCTGGTTGTTGCGGTTGTGCTGTTCGCACTGCCCTTCCCGCTGCGTTACATCCAGTGGTTTACGCTGGAGCCTGAACGCGCCACCCAAGTGTCTATGGTACAGGGCAATATCCCTCAGTCGCTGAAGTGGGACGAGAACCAGCTCATTAACACGCTGAAAATCTATCTCGATGCGACGCAAAAAGAGATGGGTAAATCGCAGCTGATTATCTGGCCTGAATCGGCGATTCCGGATCTGGAAATCAATCAGCAACGTTTTCTGAGCATGATGGACGATCTGCTGCGTGCGCGTAATAGCACGCTGATCACCGGGATTGTCGACGCGCGGCTGAATAAGCAAAACCGTTACGACACCTACAACACCATCATTACGCTTGGGAAGGACAATCCGTACAGCTACGAGTCGACCAACCGCTACAACAAAAATCACCTGGTGCCGTTTGGCGAATTTGTCCCTCTGGAATCAATTCTTCGCCCGCTCGCCCCGTTCTTCGATCTGCCAATGTCGTCCTTTAGCCGCGGCCCCTACGTCCAGCCACAGCTGCATGCCCATGGGTTAGCGCTGACCCCCGCCATTTGCTACGAAATTATTCTTGGCGAGCAGGTCCGCGACAACTTCCGCGCTGACACCGACTATCTGCTGACCATTTCAAACGATGCCTGGTTTGGTAAGTCGATTGGCCCGTGGCAACATTTCCAGATGGCGCGTATGCGTTCGCTGGAGCTGGCCCGACCGTTACTGCGCAGCACCAACAACGGCATCACCGCAGTGATTGGCCCGCAGGGCGAAATCCAGGCGATGATCCCGCAGTTCACCCGTGCGGTATTGACCACGAAAGTTACCCCAACCACTGGCCTGACGCCGTACGCTCGTACCGGAAACTGGCCGCTGTGGATCCTGACTGTGCTATTTGGTTTTGGCGCGCTACTGATGAGTTTACGTCGGCGTCGTCGTTAAGCCCCTCCTTTGCCCGGCCACGCGTTGTGTGCCGGGCAAAAAAATCCTGCCTTATTTGCCATTTCTGGCACACCTATTGCTTTGTTAAATCACATATTCAGTCGTTTGGCTTGACGTGCAACTCAGTCGCACCATCGCAGTTCAGCGGTAGCACCGAAACGGTGCAACGAAAGATTATTGCCTCTGAATGGTGCGGCGCGCTTCGCAAAAATAAACAATAACGCAGCAAAATCTTTACATTAAGCCAGACTAAATGTTAACAAGCTTGCATAACACTGCACTCGCATAGCGCGAGATATAACAACATCACAATGGGTATCGATGCGTCTCTGGCGCAGATAATAAAAGGAGTTGGGTATGCAATTACGTAAACTGGCCACAGCAATGCTGGTAATGGGAATGTCCGCAAGCGTCGTTCACGCTGAAGACGCCCCGGCAGCCGGGAGCACTCTCGACAAGATTGCCAAAAATGGCGTGATCGTGGTCGGCCACCGTGAATCTTCCGTCCCGTTCTCATACTACGACAACACGCAAAAAGTCGTGGGTTACTCACAGGATTACTCCAACGCAATCGTTGAAGCCGTCAAGAAAAAGCTGAACAAGCCCGATCTTGAGGTGAAGCTGATTCCAATTACCTCACAAAACCGTATTCCGCTGCTGCAAAACGGCACTTTCGATTTTGAGTGTGGTTCTACGACGAACAACCTTGAGCGTCAAAAACAAGCGGCCTTCTCCGACACCATTTTCGTGGTCGGTACGCGTTTGCTGACCAAAAAAGGCGGTGACATTAAAGACTTCGCGGACCTGAAAGGCAAAGCCGTTGTTGTGACCTCGGGTACCACTTCTGAAGTTCTGCTGCACAAGCTGAACGAAGAGAAGAAAATGGATATGCGCATCATCAGTGCGAAAGACCACGGTGACTCCTTCCGTACGCTGGAAAGCGGTCGTGCAGTGGCCTTTATGATGGATGACGCTCTGCTGGCTGGCGAACGTGCAAAAGCGAAGAAGCCTGATAACTGGGAAATCGTCGGCACCGCGCAGTCTAAAGAAGCTTACGGCTGTATGCTGCGTAAAGACGATGCAGACTTCAAAAAGCTGATCGATGACACCATCGCGAAGACGCAGACCTCTGGCGAAGCGGAAAAATGGTTCGATAAGTGGTTCAAGAACCCGATTCCACCAAAAAATCTCAACATGAACTTTGAACTGTCTAGCGACATGAAAGCCCTGTTCAAAGAACCAAACGACAAAGCACTTAACTAATTAGAACCATAGGGGCGGGATCTCCTGCCCTCTCGATTGTCGGGAAGCGTGGACAGACTATACGCTGAGTGGTCGTTCCCCACTCAGCGCGAAAATTGAGCTTCTCACCAATCTTCGAGGGTAGCGCTGCTACCCTTTTTTTTCTGGAGTTGATTATGTCAATAGACTGGAACTGGGGCATTTTTCTGCAACAAGCCCCGTTCGGCAACACAACCTATCTCGGCTGGCTGTGGAGCGGCTTTCAGGTCACCGTTGCGCTCTCTATAACGGCCTGGATTATCGCTTTCCTTGTCGGCTCGCTGTTCGGTATTTTGCGTACCGTACCTAACCGTTTCCTCTCTTCTCTTGGCACGCTTTACGTTGAACTGTTCCGTAACGTTCCGTTAATCGTGCAGTTCTTTACGTGGTATCTGGTCGTTCCTGAACTGTTACCTGAAAATCTCGGCATGTGGTTTAAGTCGGAGCTGGACCCTAACATTCAGTTCTTCGTCTCCTCCATGCTCTGCCTTGGGTTGTTCACCGCGGCGCGCGTCTGTGAGCAGGTTCGTTCAGGCATCCAGTCTCTGCCGCGTGGGCAAAAAAATGCCGCGCTGGCAATGGGACTGACGCTGCCACAAGCCTACCGCTATGTGCTGCTGCCAAACGCCTATCGCGTGATCGTGCCGCCGATGACCTCAGAGATGATGAACCTGGTGAAAAACTCGGCGATCGCCTCGACCATCGGTCTGGTCGATATGGCGGCGCAAGCGGGCAAGCTTTTGGATTACTCCGCGCACGCGTGGGAATCCTTCACCGCGATCACGCTCGCCTATGTGCTGATTAACACTGTCATCATGCTGGTGATGAACCTGGTTGAACGTAAAACTCGCCTGCCGGGCAATCTGGGGGGCAAATAATGTACGAGTTTGACTGGAGTTCCATCGTCCCATCGATGCCGTATCTGCTGGACGGACTGTTGATTACCTTAAAAATCACCGTCATTGCCATCGTTATCGGTATTGTCTGGGGCACGATTCTGGCGGTCATGCGCCTGTCGAGCTTTAAACCATTTGCCTGGTTCGCCACGGCTTATGTCAACGTTTTCCGCTCCATTCCACTGGTGATGGTGCTGCTGTGGTTTTATCTGATCGTACCGGGTCTGTTGCAAAACGTGCTTGGGCTTTCGCCGAAAGCGGATATCCGCCTGATCTCTGCGATGGTCGCTTTCTCGATGTTTGAGGCGGCTTATTATTCAGAAATTATTCGCGCAGGAATTCAGAGCATTTCACGTGGGCAATCCAGCGCAGCGCTTGCGCTAGGCATGACCCACTGGCAGTCAATGAAGCTCATCATTTTGCCGCAGGCGTTTCGCGCCATGGTTCCACTGCTGCTCACGCAGGGTATTGTCCTCTTCCAGGATACGTCGCTTGTGTATGTGCTGAGTCTTGCGGACTTCTTCCGTACAGCCTCCACAATCGGTGAGCGTGACGGTACGCAGGTGGAGATGATCCTGTTTGCAGGTGCGGTTTATTTTGCAATTAGTTTAAGTGCATCGCTATTGGTCAGCTGGCTGAAGAAAAGGACAGTGCAATGATTTCCCTGAAAAATGTTTCAAAATGGTATGGGCACTTTCAGGTGCTGACCGACTGCTCAACGGAAGTAAAAAAAGGCGAAGTGGTGGTGGTTTGCGGGCCGTCAGGTTCCGGTAAATCTACGCTTATCAAAACCGTTAACGGCCTTGAACCTGTTCAGCAGGGTGAGATTACAGTCGATGGCACGAAGGTGAACGACAAAAGCACTGACCTCGCGAAATTGCGTTCTCATGTCGGCATGGTATTCCAGCACTTTGAGCTGTTCCCGCATCTGTCGATTATTGAGAACCTGACGCTGGCACAGATTAAAGTGCTCAAGCGCGATAAAACGGCCGCGCGTGAAAAAGGGTTAAAGCTTTTGGAACGTGTCGGGTTGTCTGCCCATGCAAATAAGTTCCCGGCGCAGCTTTCCGGCGGTCAGCAGCAACGTGTGGCTATCGCCCGCGCGCTGTGTATGGACCCGATTGCCATGCTGTTCGATGAACCCACTTCTGCACTCGATCCAGAGATGATTAACGAAGTGCTGGACGTCATGGTTGAGCTGGCTCACGAAGGCATGACCATGATGGTGGTGACCCACGAAATGGGCTTTGCCCGTAAAGTGGCGAATCGCGTGATCTTTATGGATGAAGGCAAGATTGTCGAAGATTCTCCGAAAGAAGATTTCTTTGCCAATCCGCAATCCGATCGCGCTAAAGACTTCCTCGCAAAAATCCTGCACTAATCAATACCGTGCGCAATCTTCGGATTGCGCACGACTTCACGCTTTGCCTCTCTTTTTCTCGTCTGTATCACATCGCGGCGTTAACCTTGTCACAAACTCACGCTCAGAATGGAGAACAGAACGCTATGGCACTGCCTATTATTCTCGATTGCGATCCGGGTCATGATGACGCTATCGCACTTGTTCTTGCCCTCGCGTCACCGGAGTTGGCTCTCAAAGCAGTTACCTCTTCCGCTGGAAATCAAACGCCCGACAAAACGTTGCGTAACGTGTTGCGCATGTTGACGTTGCTTAACCGTACCGATATTCCGGTAGCGGGTGGCGCGCGCAAGCCCCTGATGCGTGATTTAATTATTGCTGATAACGTCCATGGCGAGACCGGACTTGACGGCCCGGCACTGCCAGAACCGGCTTTCAACCCCCAGGAGTGTACAGCGGTCGAGCTGATGGCCAACGTGCTGCGCGAAAGCGATGACCCCGTCACGCTGGTGGCAACCGGCCCGCAAACGAACGTGGCGCTACTGCTCAATAGCCACCCAGAACTGCACAGTAAGATCGCGCGTATTGTGATCATGGGTGGTTCGATGGGGTTAGGGAACTGGACGCCTGCCGCCGAATTTAACATTTTTGTCGATCCCGAAGCGGCTGAGATTGTGTTCCAGTCCGGCTTACCGGTTGTGATGGCAGGCCTTGACGTCACCCATCGCGCGCAAATTATGGCAGCAGACGTTGAGCGTTTCCGCGCGATTGGCAACCCTGTTGCGACCACCGTGGCAGAATTGCTCGACTTCTTTATGGAGTACCACAAAGCGGAAAAATGGGGATTCCATGGCGCGCCGTTACACGATCCATGTACGATTGCCTGGCTGTTAAAACCGGAGCTGTTTACCACAGTTGATCGCTGGGTCGGCGTGGAAACGCAGGGGAAATACACGCAAGGGATGACGGTGGTGGATTATTATTCGCTGACCGGTAACAAACCGAATACCACGCTGATGGTCGATATCGACAGACAGGGTTTTGTGGATTTACTCGCGGAGCGGCTGACGTTTTACAACTAGTGCGTTCTGATGCCCTCTCCCACGGGAAGAGGGAGCAAACACTAAAAAAGGCAACTGGCGTTGCCTTTTTGCTTTTCCCTTGTGCGGTCTCTTGCCCTCACCCTGCCCCTCTCCACGGGGAGAGGGAGGTAACACCCATTCTCTCCGTTTCGGCGGGAGAGTACATCTACCTAGGGCTCAAACGGTCGCCTCTGGAACTGATCGTGACCACATTTTGGGCAGCGCGGCAGCACGTCAGGCGTGTATACCGCCAGGTGGAAGTGACAGTTCTCGCACACCAGATTACCCAATCCCACCACTTCGCCACTGTGATACACGCCGTGATGATTCAGATCCTGGAAAACTTCGCGCCACTCCAGCTGGGTTTTATCGGTAATATCCGCCAGCTCCTGCCACAGACTTTCTTTGATGACGCGCATAAATACGCTGTCCGTGATTTCATTCTGACTCTCTTCGTAGCTTCTCGCGAACTCTTCCAGATCGCGCCGCACGGCTCGCGTTACCTCTTCGACTTCGGTACGCGTTAATTCACCCGTTTGCACGACCCGCGCACGAGCCTGTTCGACCAGCGCGTCGATATCGCGTTCTCCATTGCGCAGCCGTTCCGTCAGTGTGGCCACCAGTTCGCGGTAATATTGAGCAACCTTGTTCATCATTTCGCCTCCCGGGTAAGTAACTGTCTCTAATGATAGACCTTATTTGCGAAGCGCTGTGTCAGGTCATCCACACTCTGCGTAAATTCCTGCAAGCGCGTTTTTTGGGAAAGGCTGTTTTGAGGCGGACGTTTGGGCTATGCTAGGCGGATCTGAAATTCCCCATCCATTGGCTACGTTTGTAGCTGTATTGAGAACAGGACCACTGGCTGCCATGCAAGAGCAATACCGCCCGGAAGAGATAGAAACAAAAGTCCAGCAACACTGGGACGAGAAGCGTACTTTCGAAGTCACTGAAGACGAGAGCAAAGAGAAGTATTACTGCCTGTCGATGCTTCCCTATCCTTCTGGTCGACTACATATGGGCCACGTGCGTAACTACACCATCGGTGATGTGATCGCGCGCTACCAGCGTATGCTCGGTAAAAACGTCCTGCAACCGATTGGCTGGGATGCGTTTGGTCTGCCTGCTGAAGGCGCGGCAGTGAAAAACAACACGGCCCCTGCGCCGTGGACCTACGACAACATCGCTTACATGAAAAACCAGCTCAAAATGCTGGGCTTCGGCTATGACTGGAGCCGCGAGCTGGCGACCTGTACCCCAGAGTATTACCGCTGGGAGCAAAAATTCTTCACCGAGCTGTACAAAAAAGGCCTGGTGTACAAGAAAACCTCTGCGGTGAACTGGTGCCCGAACGACCAGACCGTTCTCGCGAACGAACAGGTTATCGACGGCTGCTGCTGGCGCTGCGATACCAAAGTTGAGCGCAAAGAGATCCCACAGTGGTTCATTAAAATCACCGCTTACGCTGACGAACTGCTGCGCGATCTCGATAATCTGGATCACTGGCCAGACACCGTTAAAACGATGCAGCGCAACTGGATTGGCCGCTCTGAAGGCGTAGAAATCACCTTCAACGTTGAAAACAGCGATCAGACGCTCACGGTGTATACCACGCGTCCCGACACCTTCATGGGTGCGACTTACCTGGCCGTTGCCGCGGGTCATCCGCTGGCACAGCAGGCTGCTGCGAACAATCCAGCGCTGGCCGCTTTCATCGACGAATGCCGCAATACCAAAGTGGCAGAAGCCGATATGGCGACGATGGAGAAAAAAGGCGTTGCGACAGGTTTCAACGCCATTCACCCACTGACCGGCGAAGCGGTTCCCGTTTGGGCAGCCAACTTTGTGCTGATGGAATACGGCACGGGTGCAGTTATGGCCGTTCCGGGCCACGATCAGCGTGATTATGAGTTTGCGACCAAATACGGCCTCAACATCAAGCCGGTTATCCTGGCGGCTGACGGTTCAGAACCAGATCTGTCTGAGCAGGCGCTGACCGAAAAAGGCACCCTGTTTAACTCTGGTGAATTCAGCGGATTGAGCTTCGAAGAAGGCTTCAACGCTATCGCGGATAAACTGGCCTCCCTGGGCGTCGGTGAGCGAAAAGTGAACTATCGTCTGCGCGACTGGGGTGTTTCCCGTCAGCGTTACTGGGGTGCGCCGATTCCAATGGTCACGCTGGAAGATGGCACCGTGCTGCCAACGCCAGAAGATCAACTGCCGGTTATTTTACCGGAAGACGTGGTCATGGACGGGATCAGCAGCCCGATTAAAGCCGATCCGGAGTGGGCGAAAACCACCGTTAATGGTCAGCCAGCGCTGCGTGAAACGGATACGTTCGACACCTTTATGGAGTCATCCTGGTACTACGCGCGCTACACCTGCCCGCAGTATCAGGAAGGTATGCTGGATTCCAAAGCAGCGAACTACTGGCTGCCGGTTGATATTTACATCGGTGGTATTGAACACGCCATCATGCACCTGCTCTACTTCCGCTTCTTCCATAAGTTGATGCGTGACGCAGGTCTGGTTAACTCTGATGAACCAGCAAAACAGCTGCTGTGCCAGGGCATGGTTCTCGCGGATGCGTTTTACTATGTCGGCGTGAACGGCGAGCGTAACTGGGTATCCCCGGTTGATGCGATCGTTGAGCGCGACGAGAAAGGCCGTATCGTGAAAGCGAAAGACGCGGCGGGCAATGAGCTGGTGTATACCGGCATGAGTAAGATGTCCAAGTCCAAAAACAACGGCATCGACCCGCAGGTGATGGTTGAACGTTACGGTGCAGATACCGTGCGTCTCTTCATGATGTTTGCGTCCCCGGCGGATATGACGCTGGAATGGCAGGAATCAGGCGTAGAAGGCGCGAACCGCTTCCTGAAACGCGTCTGGAAACTGGTCTACGAGCATACTTCTCAGGGCGAAGCGCCCGCCCTGAACGTCGGTACGCTGAGTGAAGATCAGCAGGCACTGCGTCGCGATGTTCACAAAACTATCGCAAAAGTAACCGATGATATTGGTCGTCGTCAGACCTTCAACACCGCAATTGCGGCTATTATGGAACTGATGAACAAGCTGGCGAAAGCACCGCTGGAAGGCGAGCAGGATCGTGCCTTGATGCGTGAAGCGCTGTTGGCTGTCGTTCGTATGCTGAACCCGTTCACACCACATGCGTGCTTCACATTGTGGCAGGAATTGAAAGGCGAAGGCGATATCGATAACGCACCGTGGCCTGTTGCTGATGAGTCAGCAATGGTTGAAAACACCATGCTGGTTGTGGTTCAGGTCAACGGTAAAGTGCGCGGTAAAATTACCGTTGCAGTCGATGCAACTGAAGAACAGGTTCGTGAACGCGCAGGCCAGGAACATCTGGTTGCGAAATACCTTGAGGGCGTTACCGTGCGTAAAGTGATCTACGTACCCGGTAAACTGCTGAATCTGGTCGTTGGCTAAGCGCGGGAGGAAACGTGCGACAACTGGCAACATTACTCTTATCCCTGACGGTGCTTGTCACCGCAGGTTGTGGCTGGCATCTGCGTAACACTACTGCAGTGCCTGAACAAATGAAAACGATGATCTTCGATTCGGGGGACCCAAATGGTCCGCTGAGCCGTGCGATTCGTAACCAGCTGCGTCTTAATGGCGTTGAGCTTATCGAGAAAGGAACGCTGCGCCAGGATATTCCATCATTCCGCGTATTAAGCTCTTCACTGAGCAAAGATACCGCGTCCATCTTCCAGGATGGCCGTACAGCGGAATATCAGATGGTGATGTCGGTGAGTGCTGCCGTGCTGATCCCGGGTCGCGACATTTACCCGATCAGCACCAAGGTCTATCGTTCGTTCTTTGATAACCCACAAACTGCGCTGGCAAAAGACGCCGAGCAGCAGATCATTATCAATGAAATGTACGACAAGGCTGCGGAACAGCTAATCCGCAAACTGCCGAGCATCCAGGTCGCGTCAAAAGACACCGATACGGAACACGCCGTTCCACTGGATACCACGCCGCAAGTTACCGGAACGCTGGGTAACTAATGCTACGGTTGTATCCTGAACAACTCCGCGCGCAGCTCAACGAAGGGCTGCGCGCGGCGTATCTGTTACTCGGAAACGATCCGCTTTTGCTCCAGGAAAGTCAGGATGCTGTGCGTCAGGCTGCTGCTTCACAGGGCTTTGACGAACACCATACTTTCCAGCTTGATAACAGCACCGACTGGCAGACGATCTTTTCGCTTTGCCAGGCGATGAGCCTTTTTGCATCCCGCCAGACGCTCCTGATTCAGCTACCGGAAAATGGTCCTAATGCGGCCATTAACGAGCAGCTCGCAACGCTGGTGAGTCTGCTGCACGCTGATTTACTCCTGATTGTTCGTGGTAATAAGCTCACCAAAGCACAGGAAAATGCCGCCTGGTTTACCCAGTTGGCAACCCATTCCGTTCAGGTCACATGCCAGACGCCTGAACAGGCGCAACTGCCAAAATGGGTTGCAGTCCGGGCGAAACAACTGAATCTCCAGCTGGATGACGCCGCTAATCAGCTGCTGTGTTATTGCTATGAGGGAAACTTGCTGGCACTCGCGCAAGCGCTGGATCGGCTGTCGTTGCTGTGGCCAGATGGCAAACTGACCTTGCCCCGTGTTGAACAAGCGGTTAACGACGCCGCGCACTTTACCCCGTTCCATTGGGTCGATGCTCTGCTGGCGGCGAAAAGTAAACGCGCATTGCACATTTTGCAGCAGCTGCGCCTGGAAGGAAGCGAACCGGTTATTTTGCTGCGCACTCTCCAGCGTGAGTTGTTACTGCTTAACACCTTAAAACGCCAGTCGGCCAACACCCCATTACGCGCGCTTTTTGATAAGCACCGTGTCTGGCAAAACCGTCGGGCGATGACCACCGAAGCGGTCAACCGGTTGAGCCACGAGCAGCTCCGTCAGGCAGTACAGCTTCTAACCCGTGCGGAGCTAACGCTGAAGCAGGATTATGGTCAGTCGGTTTGGGCCGAACTGGAAAGCCTCTCGCTGCTGCTGTGTCATAAGGCGCTGGCAGACGTGTTTATTGATGGTTGAGATGAACTCTTTACAGGCACTTTTTGGCGGTACATTCGATCCTGTCCATTATGGTCATTTGAAACCGGTTGAAATACTGGCGAATCTGATTGGCCTGCAGCGCGTTATTATCATGCCCAATAATGTTCCGCCGCACCGTCCTCAGCCGGAAGCGACAAGCGAACAGCGTAAACACATGCTGGAACTGGCCATCGCAGATAAGCCCCTTTTTCAGTTAGACGAGCGGGAACTGCGCCGGGATATGCCGTCTTACACTTCGCAAACTCTGATGGAGTGGCGCGCGGAACAAGGCCCCACCCGGCCATTAGGATTCATCATCGGTCAGGATTCATTGCTGAACTTCCCGACCTGGCATCAGTATGAAACGATTCTGCAAAACAGCCATCTCATCGTTTGCCGCCGTCCAGGCTATCCCCTCACGATGAAAGACGAGCAGTATCAGGCATGGCTTGAAGCGCATCTGACGCACAATGTGGAAGATTTGCATACTTTGCCTGCCGGTAAAATTTATCTGGCCGAAACGCCATGGTTTGATATCTCTGCTACGTTGATACGTGAACGGTTGCAAAACGCACAACCCTGCGATGAACTGCTGCCCACCTCCGTGCTTGACTACATCCGCCAGCAAGGTTTGTATCAGAAAAGCACAGATGCATCAGACTAAGCGCGAAAAATCGGCTAATTCGACGCCGTGCCATTGACAGCCCCTTCCAGGCTGATATCCTCCGCAGCCTGACTTCTGCCAGTCATAGCTTTACAGAAATTGTTTTACAATAATGGCGATGCATTGTCAGGCAGAGGATGGGATGATACCCACCTTAAAAATTCCGTCTGGTGACATTTGTCCCGACACAGCCGTCAGTTCAGGTATACTGCCAGGCTACTCACTCATTGCTCAACTTCATTCACCCAGGGGGAAAACTTGCAGGGTAAAGAACTCCAGGATTTTGTTATAGACAAAATTGATGACCTGAAAGGTCAGGACATCATCGCTATCGACGTTCACGGTCGTTCCAGTATCACCGACTGCATGATTATTTGCACCGGTACTTCCACTCGCCACGTTGCCTCTATTGCTGACCACGTTGTTCAGGAATCTCGCGCTGCAGGGCTTATGCCGCTGGGTGTGGAAGGCGAAGCCATTGCTGACTGGGTTGTCGTTGACCTCGGCGATGTGATTGTCCATGTCATGCAGGACGAAAGCCGTCGTCTGTATGAACTGGAAAAGCTCTGGGGTTGATGCGTGAAGTTGCAACTGGTAGCCGTCGGCACAAAAATGCCAGATTGGGTACAGACGGGTTTTACTGAATATCTGCGTCGTTTTCCTAAAGACATGCCGTTCGAACTGGTAGAGATACCAGCAGGAAAACGCGGCAAAAACGCAGATATCAAGCGTATTCTCGATAAAGAGGGTGAGTTGATGCTGGCTGCCGCTGGCAAGAACCGCATCGTGACCCTTGATATCCCGGGCAAACCCTGGGATACGCCGCAACTGGCGCAAGAGCTGGAGCGCTGGAAGCTGGATGGCCGCGACGTCAGTCTGCTGATTGGCGGGCCAGAAGGATTATCCTCCGCCTGTAAAGCGGCCGCAGAACAAAGTTGGTCCCTCTCCGCGCTTACGTTACCCCATCCGCTTGTCCGGGTGTTGGTAGCGGAAAGCCTTTACCGCGCGTGGAGCATTACTACCAACCACCCTTATCACCGTGAGTAATGATTGACCAGGGCAAATTAAGCAGCGGATGAAACTACAGAATTCTTTTCGCGACTATTCGGCTGAGTCCGCGCTGTTTGTGCGCCGGGCTTTGGTCGCCTTTATCGGGATTTTGCTGCTGACTGGCGTGCTGATCGCCAACCTCTATAATCTGCAAATCGTCCGCTTTACCGACTATCAAACGCGTTCCAACGAAAACCGTATCAAGCTGGTGCCTATCGCGCCTAGCCGCGGCATTATCTACGACCGCAACGGCACGCCGCTGGCGTTAAACCGTACCATCTACCAAATCGAGATGATGCCGGAGAAAGTGGATAATGTGCAGGACGCGCTGGATGCGCTGAAAGGCGTAGTCGATCTTACCGATGACGATATCGCGGCCTTCAAGAAAGAGCGTGCACGTTCCCACCGTTTTACCTCTATTCCGGTCAAAACCAATTTGACGGAAGTTCAGGTTGCCCGCTTTGCGGTGAACCAGTATCGCTTCCCGGGAGTTGAGGTTAAAGGTTATAAGCGCCGCTATTATCCTTACGGCTCGGCGCTGACGCACGTCATTGGCTACGTTTCTAAGATTAACGATAAAGACGTTGAGCGCCTCGATAAAGACGGCAAGCTGGCAAACTACGCTGCAACCCACGATATCGGCAAGCTCGGTATCGAACGCTATTATGAAGACGTGTTGCACGGCCAGACGGGCTATGAAGAGGTTGAAGTCAATAACCGCGGTCGCGTTATCCGTCAGCTCAAAGAAGTGCCTCCGCAAGCAGGCCATGACGTCTACCTGACGCTCGATCTCAAGCTTCAGCAATATATTGAAACGCTACTGGCCGGCAGTCGAGCCGCCGTGGTCGTGACCGACCCGCGCAGCGGGGGGATTCTGGCTCTGGTTTCTATGCCAAGCTACGATCCCAATCTGTTTGTTGATGGCATCTCAAGCAAAGAATACTCCGGCTTGCTGAACGATCCAAATACCCCACTGATTAACCGTGCAACACAAGGCGTCTACCCGCCAGCGTCCACCGTTAAGCCTTACGTCGCCGTCTCGGCGTTGAGTGCAGGCGTGATCAACCGCAATACCAGCCTGTTTGACCCTGGCTGGTGGCAGCTGCCTGGCTCCGAAAAACGTTATCGCGACTGGAAAAAATGGGGCCACGGTCACCTCAATATCACCAAATCTCTGGAAGAGTCGGCGGATACCTTCTTCTACCAGGTAGCTTATGATTTGGGTATTGATCGCCTCTCTGCGTGGATGAGCAAATTTGGTTACGGTCATTACACCGGTATTGACCTGTCGGAAGAGCGCTCAGGGAACATGCCGACGCGTGAGTGGAAGCTCAAACGCTTTAAAAAACCGTGGTATCAAGGCGACACCATTCCGGTTGGCATCGGCCAGGGTTACTGGACCGCTACGCCGATTCAGATGAGTAAAGCAATGATGATCCTCATTAACGATGGCGTGGTAAAAGTGCCGCACCTGCTGATGAGCACCATCGAAGACGGGAAGCAAGTGCCGTGGTCGCAACCGCATGAAGCCCCGGTGGGCGATATTCATTCCGGCTTCTGGGAAATTGCCAAAGACGGCATGTATGGCGTAGCGAATCGTCCGAACGGCACCGCACATAAATACTTTGCAGGCGCACCGTATAAAGTGGCGGCGAAATCGGGTACCGCGCAGGTCTTTGGCCTGAAGGCGAACGAAACGTATAACGCGCATAAAATTGCTGAACGCCTGCGTGACCATAAGCTCATGACGGCATTTGCACCTTATGATAATCCGCAGGTTGCGGTAGCGATGATTCTCGAGAACGGTGGTGCTGGCCCGGCTGTCGGGACAATCATGCGCCAAATCCTCGACCACATTATGCTGGGCGATAACAACACCGAGCTACCTGCTGAAACCCCAGCCGCCACTGCTGCGGAGGACCAATAATCATGACGGATAATCCGAACAGAAAATCGCTGTGGGACAAAATCCACATCGACCCGGCGATGTTACTGATCCTACTGGCATTGCTGACGTACAGCGCCCTGGTTATCTGGAGTGCCAGCGGTCAGGATATCGGCATGATGGAACGCAAAATCGGCCAGATCGCGATGGGTCTGGTGATCATGGTGGTGATGGCACAAATTCCGCCGCGCGTTTACGAAGGCTGGGCCCCCTATCTATACTTTGTCTGTATCATTTTGCTGATCGCCGTCGATGCGTTCGGGGCGATATCAAAAGGGGCACAGCGCTGGCTGGATTTGGGGATTGTGCGTTTCCAGCCCTCTGAAATTGCCAAAATCGCCGTACCGCTGATGGTGGCCCGCTTTATCAACCGTGACGTCTGCCCGCCATCGCTAAAAAATACCGCTATCGCGCTGGTGCTGATTTTCCTGCCAACGCTCCTGGTAGCCGCGCAGCCAGACCTCGGGACGTCGATTCTCGTCGCATTATCTGGTCTGTTTGTCCTGTTCTTATCCGGGTTGAGCTGGCGATTGATCGGCATCGCGGTGGTGTTGATCGCCGCCTTTATACCGATACTGTGGTTCTTCCTGATGCACGATTATCAGCGACAGCGTGTCATGATGTTGCTCGATCCGGAAACCGATCCGCTCGGCGCGGGCTATCATATTATTCAGTCTAAGATTGCCATTGGTTCAGGTGGATTGCGGGGCAAAGGCTGGCTACACGGTACGCAGTCGCAGCTTGAATTCTTGCCGGAGCGTCACACGGACTTTATCTTCGCCGTTCTGGCAGAAGAGCTGGGTCTGGTAGGCATTTTGATTTTGCTGGGATTATACCTCCTGCTGATTATGCGTGGCCTGTGGATTGCCGCACATGCGCAAACCACATTTGGGCGCGTCATGGCCGGCGGGTTGATGTTGATTCTGTTCGTTTATGTCTTCGTAAATATTGGTATGGTGAGTGGAATTCTGCCCGTCGTTGGCGTGCCGCTCCCGCTGGTGAGCTACGGAGGCTCGGCACTGATCGTCTTGATGGCTGGGTTCGGGATAGTCATGTCTATCCATACCCACAGAAAAATGTTGTCCAAGAGCGTATAAAAATAAGGGGATTGCAATGCGCAAGCAGTGGCTGGGTGTCTGCATCGCGGCAAGTTTACTTGCTGCCTGTTCAAGTGATGATGGTCAACAGCAGGCGACCATAGCGCCGCCGCAGCCTGCGGTTTGTAACGCTCCGGTGGTTGAAATCAGCGGTGCCGATCCGGTATACGAGCCGCTGAATGCGACCGCCAATCAGGATTACGAGCGCGACGGCAAGCGGTATAAAATCGTTCAGGATCCGTCCCGTTTCAGCCAGGCCGGTTTTGCGGCGATTTATGACGCAGAGCCAGGCAGTAACCAGACCGCATCGGGTGAAGCGTTTGATCCCATGCAAATCACCGCGGCGCATGCGACCTTACCTATCCCAAGCTACGTGCGCGTCACGAACCTTGCCAACGGTCGTATGATTGTGGTGCGTATTAATGACCGCGGACCGTACGGCACTGACCGCGTGATTTCGCTGTCGCGCGCGGCGGCTGACCGTCTTAATACCTCGAACAATACCAAAGTCCGTATCGATCCTATTATTGTCGCGCAGGACGGGACGCTCTCCGGCCCTGGCACGGTGTGTACCACCGTCGCGAAACAGACTTATGCCCTGCCCTCACGCCCGGATTTAAGCGGGGGTATGGGCGGCGCTTCTTCTGCTCCCGAGCCAATGCAGCCTCAGGGTGACGTACGCGCGATCAGCAACGATACGCTGAAAAGTGACGATACGACTGGCGCCCCTGTAAGCAGCAGCGGTTTCCTGGGTGCACCGACCACGCTCGCGACGGGTGTTCTGGAAGGCAGCGAACCTACGCCTGCACCGGTCGTTGCGACACCTGCCGCGCAGCCAGCTCCCGTCGTGGCGCCGGTCGCTGCACAGAATACGGCAACCCCTGCCCCAGCCGCAGCATCTACTGCAGGTGGATTTGTGGTTCAGGTCGGCGCGGTGAGCGATCAGGCACGTGCGCAGCAGTATCAACAACGTCTGACGCAACAGTTCGACGTTCCGGGTCGTGTCGTGCAGAACGGCGCCGTCTGGCGTATCCAGATGGGCCCATTCGCCAGCAAGTCACAGGCCAGCGCGTTACAGCAACGCCTGCAAAGCGAAGCGCAATTACAGTCGTTTATCGCTGTTGCAAACTAATTAATCGGCGGTATCCGAATTGTCAGCTTGTGTAACCAACGTTCACAAACTCGTGCTGAAAGTCGGATGCCTGCCTGTATAGCTTTTGCTATAGTAAGGCACTTTTTTTAATTCCATCACGGATGTCGTTGTTCTGACCATGAAGACCACTTTCTCCGCTCGTTTTTTGCAGCGCATGGCGCTGACCACGGCCCTTTGCGCAGCAACGCTGTCAGTTGCTCACGCTGATGACCTGAATATCAAGACCATGATCCCTGGCGTTCCGCAAATCGACGCGGAATCTTACATCCTGATCGACTACAACTCTGGCAAAGTGCTGGCGGAAATGAACGCGGATTCGCGCCGTGACCCGGCTAGCCTCACCAAGATGATGACCAGCTATGTCATCGGTCAGGCCATGAAAGCGGGCAAGTTCAAAGAGACTGATCTGGTCACCGTGGGCAACGATGCATGGGCTACCGGTAACCCGGTGTTCAAAGGCTCTTCCCTGATGTTCCTGAAACCAGGCATGCAGGTTCCCGTATCGCAGCTGATCCGTGGTATCAACCTGCAATCGGGTAACGATGCCTGTGTTGCGATGGCCGATTTTGCGGCAGGCAGCCAGGATGCGTTCGTTGGCTTGATGAACAGCTACGTTTCCGCGCTGGGTCTGAAAAACAGCCACTTCCAGACCGTTCATGGACTGGACGCTGAAGGTCAGTACAGTTCTGCGCGTGACATGGCGCTGATTGGTCAGGCACTTATTCGTGACGTTCCCAACGAATACACCATCTATAAAGAAAAAGAATTTACCTTTAACGGCATCCGTCAGACCAACCGCAACGGCTTACTGTGGGATAACAGCCTGAAGGTTGATGGCATCAAAACGGGCCATACGGACAAAGCCGGCTATAACCTGGTTGCGTCTGCCACCGAAGGTCAGATGCGTTTGATCTCCGCCGTGATGGGTGGTCGAACCTTTAAAGGGCGCGAAACCGAAAGCAAAAAACTGCTGACCTGGGGCTTCCGTTTCTTCGAAACCGTAAACCCACTGAAAGCCGGTAAAGAGTTTGCTTCAGAGCCCGTGTGGTTTGGCGACAACGACCGTGCGTCACTGGGTGTTGATAAAGATCTGTACCTGACGATCCCTCGTGGCCGTATGAAAGACCTGAAAGCCAGCTACGTGCTCAACACCAGTGAACTGCATGCGCCACTGAAGAAAAACCAGGTTGTTGGCACTATCAACTTCCAGCTGGATGGAAAAACCATCGATCAGCGCCCTCTGGTTGTGCTTGACGAAATTCCTGAAGGCAATTTCTTCGGCAAAATCATTGATTACATTAAATTGATGTTCCACCACTGGTTTGGTTAATAATTGAACACTTGAAAGTGTGATTTCCATCCCCATATACTAGGTATCCAGATAACTCCCACCCGTCGTGGGAGTTATTATTTTTGATGTACTGCCGGAGCTGACATGAAAACCAAACTTAACGAACTGCTTGAATTCCCAACCTCATTTACTTACAAAGTAATGGGTCAGGCATTGCCGGAGCTGGTTGACCAGGTGGTTGAAGTGGTACAGCGCCATGCGCCAGGTGACTACTCTCCGACGGTAAAACCGAGCAGCAAAGGCAACTACCATTCCGTCTCAATCACCATCACTGCTACGCATATTGAGCAAGTTGAGACCCTGTACGAAGAGTTGGGTAATATCGATATCGTTCGTATGGTGCTGTAATCCCCGTGGTTACCCGCTTTGCCGGGTAACCCACTTTGCCCTCTGTGATATACTCCCCACACCCTTTTGTTGCCACATCCCCGGAGTTGCTGTTTTGTATCAGGATAAAATTCTTGTCCGCCACCTTGGGCTGCAACCCTATGAGCCAGTCTCTCAGGCCATGCATGATTTCACCGATTCTCGCGATGACCTCACGCCAGACGAAATCTGGCTGGTCGAGCATCCCCCCGTTTTCACGCAAGGCCAGGCTGGAAAAGCAGAGCACGTATTGGTTCCAGGTGACATTCCTGTTATCCAAAGTGACCGCGGCGGGCAAGTGACCTATCACGGGCCTGGTCAGCAGGTGATGTACGTTCTCCTGAATCTGAAGCGACGAAAGCTGGGTGTCCGCGAATTGGTCACATTGCTGGAACAAACCGTGGTCGATACATTGGCAGAGTATGATATTGACGCTCATCCACGTGCCGATGCGCCTGGGGTGTATGTCGGTGAGATGAAGATCTGCTCGCTGGGTTTGCGCATCCGAAAAGGGTGTTCGTTTCATGGGCTTGCGCTCAATATCAACATGGATCTTTCCCCCTTCCTGCGCATCAATCCCTGCGGTTACGCCGGAATGGAAATGACCCAAATGCACCAGTGGGTAGAAAACGTCACACCGGGTATTATTGGCCCAGTCCTGGTGACTAAGCTTTTAGCACTGCTAAACAATCCCCCGCACGAATATATTACAGCTTAATATATTATACATGATGGCCTCTTTATTTCGCAGGCCATCGCGTATTTACCGCTTTTCAGCTTTACAATAATCCGCAGATTCTATATTTTCGAAGCGCTTGAGCGAGTGGAACTAATTTCATCTTTTTTTATTCAGTAAATGAATATTTACTGAATAAATGGTCATCATTTGATCAGGAATTTCTCAACTGATTGATTTTGATAGAAAAGTGAAATCCACAAAACACTTCAAAAAATCACTGTAAGCATAATATATAAATTCAACTATCATTCATATTGTGAATGAATACGGAGTGACAGCGTGGATTATAATAATTTACCAGCTAAACGACTGATTGATCCTGGTGGACAAGACAAGCCGCAAGTTTTTCGGACTTTACGCAATATTGACCTCAATTTATTAACGATCTTTGAGGCAGTATATGTCCATAAGGGTATCGTTAATGCTGCGAAAATTCTTAATCTCACCCCGTCGGCAATTAGTCAGTCCATTCAAAAATTGCGAGCCATTTTTCCTGATCCCCTTTTTATTCGTAAGGGCCAGGGAGTCACACCTACTGCGTATGCCACTCACCTGCATGAGTACATTAGCCAGGGGCTAGAGTCGATTCTCGGTGCGCTGGATCTGACCGGAAGTTATGACAAGCAACGGACCATTACCATTGGCACCTCCCCTTCGGTAGGCGCGCTGGTCTTACCCACGATTTATCAGGCAGTGAAACGTGAAGCGCCGCAGTTATTGCTGCGGAATATCCAGGTTAATGACACCGAGACTCAGCTTGCTCAGTTCCAGACAGACCTGATCATCGACAGTAACTCTTTCGGCTCGCGCGCCCTGGCGCACAGCGTCCTTTATGCCGATGGACTACTGCTGGTGTGCCGCAAAAATCATCCTGCTCTGAGCCAGACCGCAACAATGGAAAATTTGCGCGACTATGAATACGCTTTATTCATGAATGAGGGACACAATCTAAATCATCTTCGCCAGCGTATTAACGATCTCTTCCCCGATCGCCAGGTTAACTTTAGCAGTTACAATATGTTCACGATTGCCGCGCTGATTGGCAGCAGTGATTTGATCACAATTATGCCTGCGCGACTGTACAATCTGCTGCGTCACTGTTGGCCGCTTGAGCAAATACCTTTCGCTCCCCTGAATGCGGAATCCATCGAGATCTCACTGCATTACAACAAACTCAGCCTTCGCGATCCGGTGCTGGAAAATGTTATCAACATTGTCCGCCAGGCATTTTGAGGATCAGCCCAACACACGTGCTGCCCCAACAGGGGCAAAAGCACAAAACAACAACTATTTTACAATTTGGCGACCTCACAGGCTGCTTTATCGTCCTTATCAATGGTATACTGCCTGTCGTTCGTTCAAAAATAGTTGATAAATACAACATTCCCTTGAATTGAAACGCTTTCCCTCGATTTCGCAACTGGAACACGCACGCTATGAGTAAACCCATTGTGATGGAACGCGGTGTTAAGTACCGCGACGCCGATAAAATGGCCCTTATCCCGGTTAAAAACGTGGTTACGGAGCGCGAAGCGCTGTTAAGAAAACCGGAATGGATGAAAATCAAACTTCCGGCTGACTCGTCACGCATTCAGGGTATCAAAGCGGCGATGCGTAAGAACGGCCTTCACTCTGTCTGTGAAGAAGCCTCTTGCCCTAACCTTGCGGAATGTTTCAACCACGGTACCGCCACCTTTATGATTCTGGGGCTATTTGCACCCGTCGCTGCCCGTTCTGCGATGTGGCTCATGGTCGTCCAGTCGCACCTGACGCCAACGAACCGCTTAAGCTGGCTCAGACCATTGCTGACATGGCGCTTCGCTACGTGGTGATTACCTCCGTTGACCGTGACGATCTCCGTGATGGTGGCGCACAGCACTTTGCAGATTGTATTAGTGCCATTCGCGAGAAGAGCCCAAGCATCAAGATTGAAACCCTGGTCCCTGATTTCCGTGGTCGTATGGATCGCGCGCTGGAGATCCTCACCGCGACGCCTCCAGATGTGTTTAACCACAACCTGGAAAACGTTCCACGTGTTTATCGTCAAGTGCGACCGGGTGCAGACTACAACTGGTCTCTGAAGCTTCTGGAGCGCTTTAAAGAAGCACATCCGCATATCCCGACTAAATCAGGTCTGATGGTGGGTCTTGGCGAAACCAATGCCGAAATTATTGAAGTGATGCGCGATCTGCGTCGCCATGGCGTAACCATGCTGACCCTGGGTCAGTATCTGCAGCCAAGCCGCCACCACTTGCCGGTACAGCGTTATGTTAGCCCGGATGAGTTTGATGAAATGAAAGCCGAAGCGATGGCGATGGGCTTTACCCATGCAGCCTGCGGCCCGTTTGTTCGCTCATCTTACCATGCAGATATGCAGGCGAAAGGCGAAGAAGTGAAGTAACACGTTATTACACTTTACCCATAAAAAAACCGGCTTATAAGCCGGTTTTTTTCTTTCCGAACACCTGGAAAGATATTGCCATTACTCTTTATGCGAGAGCTTTTCAGCCGTAACGTCGCCCTCTGCGGTTTTCTTCGCATTAGCATCGTCATCGTTCATCGCTTTTTTGAAGCCTTTAATGGCCGTACCCAGGTCTCCGCCCAGCGTACGTAACTTCTTGGTACCAAACAGCAGAACAACCAGCGCCGCGACCACCAGCAGTTTGGTAATACTAATCTCACCCATAGATACCTTCTTTCACTGAAAACAGGCTGCATACAGCGCCAAAAACCTGATCTTATTAACGGACATTCGACGCGCGGACACAATAGCAATCTGTAACAAGGTGAATCAAGCACTGATGAAAAAAACGTCATAATAATTGCGGTGGCGCAAACCGTCTGTTGCGTAGCACCGGTAATTGTCGACGGGCAAGCGCGATTCGCGCGCGGTCAATCTCTGCCATCAGGAGCGCGGGCGACTCACCTGCCGCCGCGATAGTCACCCCGAGCGGATCGACAACACGGCTTTGCCCGATATTTTTATTGCCGCACTCGCCTGACGCCACCACATAGCATGTGGTATCCAGCGCCCGCGCGGTGAGCAATGTTGCCCAATGATGCTCTTTAAGCGGGCCTTTCACCCATGCTGCGGGCAGAACCAGCGCGTCGGCCCCAGCTATTGCAAGACTCAGCGCCATCTCCGGGAAACGTAAATCGTAGCAGGTCATCAATCCAAACCGGATGCCGTCGATCTCAATCAGCGGCGGAACTTGATTCCCGGGGTCAACCAGCCGGGATTCCTGAACGTTGAACGCATCGTAGAGATGGAGTTTTGCATAGTGCGCAATGATTTTCCCTTCACGCAAAACGACAAGCGTGTTTTCGGCTCTGCCCTGAATCGTCGGGACGTGGACCGTTAATATAGTGGTGAGTCGGTTACTTTTACTCTCTGCCAGTAAAAGCGTCAAAAAGCCGCCGTCGAGCGGCTGCGCAGACTTAACGGAAAGGTCAGGATCGTTATCATCCCGCGCCAAAAGCGCTTCGGGCAGCACCAGCAATGCAGCGCCCTGTCTCGCCGATTGCGCCATCAATTCGACACAGAGACGCGCATTTTCATGCCAGTCAGCCGTTACAGCGAACTGTCCAACAGCAACAATCATATTTATCTCCAACGTTAATCAGCGCTACACTTGGCCCTTACTACATCAAATAGCAGGATTTGAGCGTGTTACAACTCCTTTTAGCGGTTTTTATTGGTGGTGGCACAGGTAGCGTTGCGCGATGGTTTCTCAGCATGCGCTTTAACCCTATGCACCAGGTCATTCCATTGGGGACGCTTACCGCGAACCTGATAGGTGCCTTTATCATTGGGATGGGGCTGGCATGGTTTAACCGAATGACTCACATTGACCCGATGTGGAAACTGCTGGTTACCACTGGATTCTGCGGAGGGCTGACGACCTTTTCAACCTTTTCTGCCGAAGTGGTCTTTCTGTTGCAGGATGGGCGCATAAACTGGGCGCTGGGTAACATTGCCGTCAATATGCTGGGATCGTTCGCGATGACCGCGCTCGCATTTTGGTTATTTTCTGCCGTAAGCGCGCAGTAAACACCCTGGCGTTAATGTTGGCTTAATTTTTCTCTGTCACTCTTGTCGCAATACTGATTGAGGGTGATGGCATGAAAGAGAATTTAATGAGCGCGGGAATGGTATTACTGAGCGTAGCGATCGTCGCCAGTTTTCTTAGATTATATTTATTTAGCTGATTCCACGCAAAAAAAACCCGCTCATTGAGCGGGTTTTGAAGTTCTTGCTGACCTGTCTGAATTACAGAGCAGTTACGTTAGCAGCAGAAGGACCTTTGGCACCGTTAGTGATTTCGAACTCAACGCGCTGGCCTTCAGCCAGGGTTTTGAAACCATTAGTCTGGATTGCAGAGAAGTGAACGAACACATCTTTGCTGCCATCTTCCGGAGTAATGAAACCGAATCCTTTGGATTCATTAAACCACTTAACGTTACCTTTAATCTTAGACATCAAAATTACCTTTGCATGAAAAATGGACACAAATGCTGTGTCGGGTATCAGTACAACAATTGTGACGCGTTTTGTCCAGAGGTTCTTTGCTAAAAAGTGACAAAAGTCGCGTTAATTTTATCGACTGGCGATTTGTCCTTAATCCCCTCAAAACTGGTCTGTTTTTACACCAATTTGCGGACAATTTTCAGTTAAAACTGGAAGCGCATCCAGGCGAAATACACGTTTCCGTTGTTATACGTTCCAGGAATGTAGGTCATCTGGAAGGTCGCCGGGCCGTAGCCGATTGACGCCAGTGGTAACAGCACCGGGATGGGGATGTATTTCCAGTTATCACGCGCCGTAAAGCCTGCCGTGTACCCCAGACCCAAATGGAAATTATCATCTGCCAGCGGACGCCAGGTTTTCTCCCAGCCATAGCCGCCGATAGGTTCCCATTTGTTATAGGAATCTTTAAACGCCATCAGATACAAACCGTGCCAGTTGCCTTTGTCGTCCCAGCGTGACTGACCAAAACCCGAACCCCATGGGCGCTCGTTGTAACGGTCCGTTTTCTCTTTGTCGTACGCAAAACGGGCATGCCACGTTATAGCCGGCACATACAGATCGTAATGCTCTGGCTCATTCCATGTCTGCGTTACGTTGTCGATGAAGGTCGAGAACCCCCCTTTATGCGATGTAGTCTCATCCGCGACTGCCGAAGTCAAAAGCGCAAGCTGTGCAAAAATAAACAACACAAACACATAAATATTATTTTTTACCGTCACAATACATTTACCATTTTTAGTATTCGGCAGAATTTTAACAAACTTTAATTGAATGAAACCATAACGACATTGGAGAAAATCCGAATTATTAAGTTACAAAATGGGAATAGTCCTACAGAACGCAACGATGCGCCTTGAAATAAGCAAGGCGCATACATTACCTAACGTTTATGCAACAATTTATACAATGCGGGAATAACTAACATCGACAATAATGGCGCAGTGACCATCCCCCCTATCATCGGCGCAGCGATGCGCTGCATGACCTCGGAACCGCTGCCTCCGCCCCACATAATCGGCAGTAACCCCGCCATAATCGTCGCAACGGTCATCACCTTGGGACGAACGCGAAGGACTGCGCCTTCATGGATCGCGCGCATTAACATGCTGTTTCCACCATCAGGTTCTTGCTGACGATATTTATCAAGCGCCTGATTAAGATACAGCACCATAATAACGCCAAACTCGGCAGCAACACCGGCAAGGGCTATAAAGCCGACGGCACCCGCAACGGAAAGATTATATCCCAGCAGCCAAAGCAACCACACGCCGCCGATAAGCGCAAAGGGTAATGTCCCCATTATTAATAAGACATCCGAAATGCGTTTAAAGGTCAGCCACAAAAGAATAAAGATAATCATTAAGGTTATTGGGAGCACTATTTTCAGTTTCTCTGTGGCACGCTCCAGATATTCAAATTGCCCGGACCACGATAGCGAGACGCCCTGCGGCAGCGTGACGTTCTCCGCGACCCGCTGCTGCATCTCAATTACCGCTGACTTTAAGTCGCGTCCACGCAGATCCACATAAATCCAGTTTGAGAGCCGCGCATTTTCACTTTTCAGCATCGGCGGACCTTGAGTGACGACGATATCCGCCAGTTCACCTAGTGCAATCTGGCTCCCATTCGCGGTGATAACAGGTAACATCTGGAGCTTATCGACACTATCGCGAACGTCGCGGGGATAGCGCACATTGATGGGGTAACGCTCTCGGCCCTGAAGGACTTCACCGATATTGTCACCGCCAATCAAAGTGGAGACCATCCCTTGAAGTTCATCAACCGACACGCCATACCGTGCGGCTTTTTGCCTGTCGATACGGATATCCACGTAGCGCCCACCCGCCAGCCGTTCCGCCAGCGCGGACGTCACGCCTGGCACCTGTTTCACAATCTGTTCAATCTGTGCAGCAACGCGTTCAATATCGGCAATATTGCTGCCGTTCACCTTAATCCCCACCGGACTTTTAATGCCCGTCGCCAGCATATCGAGGCGATTGCGAATCGGCGGTACCCACACGTTCGCGATCCCCGGTATTGAGACGACTTTGTCTAGTTCTTCGACCAATTTTGCTGGCGTCATTCCCGGCCGCCATTGATCGCGCGGTGTAAAGTGGATCGTTGTTTCCAGCATTGTGAGCGGCGCAGGATCGGTCGCTGAGTCCGCCCGTCCAGCTTTACCAAACACGCTCGCCACTTCCGGCACGCTTTTAATTAACCGATCCGTTTGTTGCAGCAAACGGCTGGCTTCGCGCGCCGAGATTCCCGGCAGCGTGGACGGCATATACAGCAGATCGCCCTCGTCCAGCGGGGGCATAAATTCACTGCCAAGACGACTCAGCGGCCACAGCGTCACCAGTAAAAGCAGCAATGCCAGCGTCAGCGTGGTTTTTGGAAACGCCAACACTTTATCCAGCAGCGGTTCATAAAGCCGAATCAAAAAACGGTTAATCGGGTTGGCTTTTTCATCAGGGATTTTGCCCCGGATAAAATAGCCCATCAGCACTGGAATGAGCGTAATGCCAAGCCCCGCGGCCATGGCCATCGCCCACGTTTTAGTAAAGGCCAGTGGTGAAAACATCCGCCCTTCCTGGGCTTCAAGGGAAAATACCGGAATAAACGACAGCGTAATAATCAGCAGACTGCAAAACAGCGCAGGTCCCACTTCTACCGCCGCGCGCTCCGCCAGACGCCAATAGTCCGCTGATGTCGGTTCTTCAGCAGGGTGAGTATGACGCCACTGCTCCAGCACTTTGTGCATGTTTTCGATCATCACGATCGCGGCATCCACCATCGCCCCGATGGCAATGGCAATCCCGCCCAGCGACATAATATTGGCGTTGATGCCCTGATAGTGCATCACGACAAACGCGCCCAAAATTCCTAATGGCAAGGAAACGATCGCCACCAGCGCCGAACGGAAGTGAAAGAGGAACAGCGCACACACCAAAACGACGACGGCAAACTCCTCCAGCAACTTATGGGTGAGCGTTTTGACCGACTCCTCAATCAGCTTCGATCGGTCGTAGACCGGGACAATCTCCACCCCTTCTGGCAGCGTTTTTTGCAGCGCACTGAGCTTTTCCTTCACGGCGTGAAGCGTTTCAAGCGCGTTCTGCCCGTAACGCATCACCACCACGCCGCCCACAACTTCGCCCTCACCGTTAAGCTCCGCCACACCCCGACGGATTTCCGGCCCCAGGCCGACCGTCGCCACGTCTTTTAACAAGACAGGGATCCCGTCGCGCGTGGCGATCACCACGTTCCTGAAATCATCCAGCGTGCGCAGATAACCGGTGGTACGCACCATATATTCCGCTTCACCCTTCTCCAGCAACGCGCCGCCGCTCTCCTTGTTTGCCGCCTGTACCGCGCTCACGATCTGCCCGTGCGTAATATTCAGCGCGCGCATTTTCTCGGGAGCGACCACAATCTGATACTGGCGCACCATTCCGCCGATGCTGGCAATTTCCGAGACATTCGGCACCGTCTTCAGCTCAAACTTGAGCGTCCAGTCCTGAAGTGCGCGTAAATCGGCAAGGCTGTGTTTGCCCGTGCGATCGACGAGCGCGTACTCATAGATCCAGCCCACGCCCGTCGCATCCGGTCCCAGAGAGGCTTTCACCCCCGCCGGTAATTGCGACTGCACCTGGCTTAAATACTCCAGCACCCGTGAGCGCGCCCAGTAGAGATCCGTGCCATCTTCAAACAGCACATACACATAGGCATCGCCAAACATCGAAAAACCTCGCACGGTTTTGGCGCCAGGCACCGACAGCATCGACGTGGTCAGCGGCCAGGTCACCTGATCCTCAATCACCTGCGGTGCTTTGCCCGGATAACTGGCTTTGACGATAACTTGCACATCCGACAGGTCGGGTAATGCATCCAGCGGTGCGCGTTGCACCGCCCACCAGCCCCAGCCCGCCATCACACAGGCCGCCAGAATCACCAGCAGACGGTTACGTAACGAAGCGCGAATGACGGCGGCGATCATTTTGTCACCTCCGGCAGGGCGCTACGCAGACTGGCTTCCGAGTCGATCAGGAATTGCCCCGACGTCACCACGGTGTCACCCGCCTGCACCCCAGAGACAATCTCCGTCCAGCCATCGGCGCTCACGCCCGTTGTGACATTCACCGGATGGAAAAAGCCCTCGCCGGTTGCCAGCAGTAAACGCTGCGATTCCCCGCTATTAATCACCGACTCCTCCGGTACCGCCAGCACCGACGCCCCCGGTTTTTGCTCTGCGCGAACGACGTTCAGGAACATCCCCGGCTTGAGCGTGTGTTGCGGATTGTCCATCACAATTCGAGCCTTGAGGGTACGCGTGGCAGTATCCATCTGCGGCAACAGCTCGCTGACGGTGCCGTGAAAGCGCTGGCCTGGAAAGCTTTCTGACGTCGCAATCATTTCGCTGCCCACCGTGAGCGCTTGCGCCTGCGTTTGCGGGTAATCGACCACCAGCCAGACGCTGTCCAACGACGCCATATCAAACACCGGTGCAGTAGCCGCCACCTGCGCGCCCTCCCGGACGTTCAGCTTTGCCACATACCCTGATTGTTCCGACCTCAGGGTTAATCGGGTTTGCGGTTTTCCACTGCGCTCCAGCGCGCGAATCGTCTCTTCCGGCATAAACTGGAGCGCCAGCCTCTCCCGCGCGGCGCGGGTTAACATCGCATCGCCAAGCTGACGGACGGCCAGAAACTCCTGCTGCGCGGTCGTCCACTGCGGAACCCAGATCTCTGCCAGCGCGTCACCGGCCTTGACCTGCTGTTGCTCGGCACGCACGTACAGTTTTGCAATCACGCCGGCGGTAGGCGCAGGGAGCGTCGTGAGCGTTCTCTCATTGAGAGACACGGTCGCAAATGCCGTAAACGGCTGCGTAAGCTGACGCATCTGCACTTTGGCGGTTTTCATCCCGAGATTTTGCTGCTGTTGAGCGCTCACTCCCACGCCCGTCGCCGCTTTCTCTTCGTCGGCATAACGCGCCACCAACTCCATGTCCATAAACGGGGATTTACCCGGCTTATCAAAACGCTGGCCGGGCATCATCGGGTCGTACCAATAGAGCACGTTGCGCTCCGCCTTTTTCACAATTTCAGGTGCGGTATGCGACTGGCGCTGCCCAAAAAAATATCCCCCGCCAGCAGCAAGCAGTACGGCGAGCGCCACAGCGGTTAACGTTGTTGTTTTCATTGTGTGATTTCCTGTGGGATCAGCCATTGAATCGCTGCCCAGGTTCGCGCCATTTCACGCTCGGCCTGATTTACGGCCAGTTCGGTATCCAGCACGCTGCGACGCGCCTCGAGCAACGCGGACAGCGCCGACTGTCCGGAGCGGTACTGAGCGGCGAGCACGTTCAGCCGCGCGGACTGCAACGGTAAAATGCCATCGCGCTGGCGTAACCACAGCGTTTGCGCAGCCTGATACTGCGCCACCAGCGACTGCACCTGGGCCAGATGTTCACGTTGAATCAACGTCAGCTGATCCACCGCCTGCATCGAGCGCGACACGTCAGCGGCATAATCTTTATCCTGTCGACGCGACTGAAACAGCGGCAGATCGACGGTAAACATGACCCCGGCCATATCGTCATACCCTTCGGCGCGATGGGAATAGAACACTTCCACATCCACGTCGGGAATAGCTGCAACAGCCGACTGTGCCGAGCGGGCTTTCGCCGTTTCTGACTCGCGCAGCGCGGCCTCAACTTCAGGATGCCGGACAATCGCGTCGGCCAGCGTTTTTTCATCCGCCGGTAACCGCTGATAGCGCGGCAACGGGCCTTGCACCTCGGTTATCGCCTGGCCGGTCAACTGAAACAGACGGCTTTGCGCCAACTGCACATCCCGGTTCGCCAGCGTCACGCTGTCACGCATCGCGCTCAGCGTCATCTGGAGCGACAACACGCTGTCGGGCGTGGTGCTGCCTGCCGCTACGCTCGCCTTCTGCACGCCCTGCTGGCGCTCAGTTTCGCTTACGCGTTTGTGAGCCGTTGTCAGTGCCTGCTGAGCAAGCGCTAAATCGAGCCACGCCTGCGCGGTATCTCGCTGAAGCGCGGCGCGAACGGTCGCAGACTTCGCCACCACGCTACGGGCCTGAGCCTGCAAAGTCTGCGATTTACGCTCGCGCTTTTCGGCACTCACATAACTCTGCATGATGCCAATACGCTGCATGGTCATGCCTTCGCGGGTAAATCGCTGGTCGTTACTGCCCTGAACCGGCACGTTTTCGATGCCGAATTTCAGTTTGGGATCGGGAAGTTGAGTTGCGGATTCCGCCATCGCATCCAGCGCCTGCGCTTCGTTACGACTGGCGGAAAGTTCGGCAGAATAGCGTTGGGCCACGGTAAGGGTTTGCGCCAGCGTCCATGGCTCCGCCTGAGCGGCGGAGCTTAACAAGCCGAGCAACACCCCACCGAGCCAGATGCTCAGTGTTGTTTTTTTCATGATGTCCTCGCTTAGTGCAGCGGCGTCAGAGAGAGAATCTGAAAGCCGTCGCCCGCCCGCTCAAGCGTGAACGTGACGCGATCGCCAGGCTTAACCGAGGTCGTCTCAGCGCTATTCGCAAGGGTGAAAGGCATGGTCATCGCGGGCCAGTTCAGTTCGGGAATGGCCTGATGCTCAAGAATGATTTTGGGTGGTGAGATTTCCAGAACGCGTCCCTCCCCCTGCCAGCGCTGTGCGGTAGCAGACGGTTCGGTGGCCTGAACGGAAAAAGAAGAAAGGGAAAACAGCACGCCTATTAGCGCGAAAACACGTAAAGCTCGCATGATAAAACTCCTGTTAAACGTAAATTAAAAAATCAATTCAACGAATGAACAGGTTTCTACTCCCGGAACCGGCAAAAACGGATCGTTGCCGGTGGCCCCACGGCGGGCGGGGTGAGTGACCATGCAGAATGCGCGATTTCGCTGCATTGCGGCGTGTTAAGGGCGAGCGTCATGACGGCGGGTAAGGCCACCAGATGCGGTTGCGCTGGATCTTTTTGCACCTGATCCGGCACGCAATGTTTTTCACACAGCGGGGATGCACTGACGACATCGTGGGAAAGCGGTTTTGCCTTCATGTCCATATGCTGGAGAGCGGCGGTCTCACCGCGCGGATCCAGCGAACAATCATGCGAAGCAATCGCTACCTGACTCTGGATCACCAGCCAGCCAAAGGCTAACAAAAACATCAAAAGATGCTTTTTAAGGAAGCGCAGGCGATAGGTCCAGCTGGCGTGCATATTCGCGTCGTCGGGTCATAAAAGGAATGCGAGTATAAGAACAGCTTTCGCAGAAATTAAAGTTATTTTAATCAGTTTTACGTTCTTAATCCGTTGCGGGGTAAAAGTACCGAATAACCTCAACAAAACGTTATCATTCCGATGACATCCGTTAATGATTGATTCGGTCAATACTGTGATGACATAAATGGCACACTAATGGCAAAATATCGTTGATTACTCCTTTAGTAGTCGTTTTATTGATTTTAGTCATCAATGACTGACCATTAATTCGGCACATTCTCACCCTTCATTTTTTTGATTTTCCGTGCTCTCTGGGGAGCGCATTAACAGGGGAAACCATGCTTACCTTTATCGAACTCCTCATGGGAGTGGTCGTCATTGTTGGCGTCGCCCGCTACATCATAAAAGGCTATTCCGCTACCGGAGTATTATTCGTCGGTGGTTTGGTACTGCTGATTGTTAGCGCGCTAATGGGCCATAAAGTATTACCCGCCTCCGCCGAGAGCACCGGTTATTCCGCTACGGATATTGTGGAATATATTAAAATCCTGCTGATGAGTCGCGGTGGCGATCTCGGCATGATGATTATGATGCTGTGTGGTTTTGCGGCGTATATGACACATATTGGCGCCAACGATATGGTGGTGAAGCTGGCCTCCAAACCGCTGCAATATATTAATTCCCCGTACATCCTGATGATTGCCGCCTATTTCGTCGCCTGCCTGATGTCTCTGGCGGTGTCGTCTGCGACCGGTCTGGGCGTATTACTGATGGCTACCCTGTTCCCGGTGATGGTGAACGTCGGGATCAGCCGGGGTGCCGCTGCGGCCATTTGTGCCTCTCCCGCGGCCATTATTCTCTCCCCGACCTCAGGCGACGTGGTGCTGGCCGCCAAAGCCGCTGAAATGCCGCTGATTGATTTTGCCTTTAAAACCACGCTGCCGATTTCTATTGCCGCGATTATCGGCATGGCGGTTGCTCACTATTTCTGGCAGAAGTATCTCGATAAAAAAGAAAACATCAGCCACGAGATGCTGGACGTCAGCGAAATCACCACCACCGCCCCGTCGTTTTACGCCATTCTGCCGTTCACCCCTATCGTGGGCGTACTGATTTTTGACGGCAAGTGGGGCCCGCAGCTGCACATCATTACCATTCTGGTGATCTGTATGTTGCTGGCAGCGGTGCTGGAATTTGTGCGCGGCTTTAACACGCAAAAGGTCTTTTCCGGTCTGGAAGTGGCGTATCGCGGTATGGCGGATGCCTTCGCCAGCGTGGTGATGCTGCTGGTTGCAGCGGGCGTATTTGCCCAGGGTCTGAGCACCATCGGCTTTATTCAGAGCCTGATCTCTATCGCCACCTCGTTTGGTTCCGCAAGCATCATTTTGATGCTGGTGCTGGTGATCCTCACCATGCTGGCGGCGATGACCACCGGGTCCGGTAACGCCCCGTTCTATGCATTCGTGGAGATGATTCCAAAACTGGCGCACTCTTCCGGCATTAACCCGGCGTACCTTTCTATTCCGATGCTGCAGGCGTCTAACCTGGGCCGTACTATTTCACCGGTTTCAGGGGTGGTTGTGGCGGTCGCGGGAATGGCGAAAATCTCTCCGTTCGAAGTGGTGAAACGCACCTCCGTTCCTGTTCTGGTGGGGCTGGTGATTGTGATTATCGCGACCGAAATTCTGGTTCCCGCCACGATCGCAGGCTAAGCATCACACTTCTCAAAAGCGCCTGCGGGCGCTTTTTGTGCTTTAATAAGTTCCTGGAATTAATTTGCGTTAAATCATCAGGAATTCACATGTTCAGGAAGGATATCGTCAGTCGATTCAGCGCGGCGGCTCTCGCGCTGTGTGCTTTCTCGGCAGAATCAGCCCCACTTCAGGCCACCCAGTACGCCGATTTCGATCGCTATGTTCTTGCCCTGTCGTGGCAAACAGGATTTTGCCAGAGCATGCACGAGCGCGATCGCAACGAACCTGATGAGTGTCGTCTGCAAAAAGAGAGCAAAACCAAAACCGATTTCCTGACGGTTCACGGCCTCTGGCCGAGCCTGCCAAAATCCATCTCTGCGCGCGGCGTGGACGACCGCCGCTGGATGCGCTTTGGCTGCGCTACGCGTCCCCTTCCCAACATGCCCGAGGCCAAAGGCAGCCGCAAATGTGCGGCAGCAGAAACCGGCCTGTCGCTGGAATCCGCCGCCAAACTGAGTGGCGTGATGCCCGGCGCGGGCGGTAATTCTTGTCTGGAACGCTATGAATATGCCAAGCATGGCGTATGCTTTGGTTTTGACCCGGATGCCTATTTTGGCACCATGGTGCGTATGAACCAGGAAGTGAAAGCCAGCGAACTGGGCAAACTGCTGGCAGATAACTACGGTAAAACGGTCAGCCGTAAAACCGTTGATCGCGCCATCGCCAAAAGCTGGGGCGACGCGTCAGTCAAAGCCGTTAAGTTGACCTGCAGCGGTAACCCCGCTTATCTGACCGAGATTCAACTCTCCCTCAACGCGGCGACCATTAACGCTCCGCTGTCTGCGGCGTCGTTTGCCGCGCAGCCGCATCCCGGCAACTGCGGAAAACAGTTCGTCATCGATAAAGTCGGCTACTAAACATTCACCCGGCGCGGGCTGTGCCGGGTAAAAAGATTAGCCTCTGCGACGTGCATCCGGGCGCACCAGGTCAAACCGCTGCGCTTCGCTTATCGAATAGTAGGCCGTCGGGCCACCCGCACGCAGAATCGGATTCGCTTTGGCGGTCTGATAAATCCCGTCTTCCAGCAGCGTTTCGCGGATGTGAATTCCGACGACTTCGCCCAGTACCAGCCAGGTTTCAATCGGCGTACCGTCTGCGCCAGTGAGCTGAATGCACTGCGACAGACGACATTCAAAGTTAACCGGGCTTTCCGCCACGCGCGGTGCGTTCACCAGCTGGCTGGCGACGGGCGTTAAGCCGGAGAAGGAAAATTCGTCTTCCTCATGCGGGAGCGTGGCGGACGTTTCATTCATCGCCTGCGCCAGTTCGACCGTTGCCAGATTCCAGACGAATTCGCCGGTCTGGACAATGTTTTGCACGCTGTCTTTCCAGCCATTACTGGAGAAACCAATGATCGGCGGGTGATAATTGAAGCAATTAAAAAAACTGTAGGGGGCAAGATTCAGTCGCCCTTCGCTGTCCTGGCTTGAAATCCAACCGATAGGACGGGGGCCAACAATGGCATTTAAGGGATCGTGTGGCAGGCCGTGTCCCTGGGATGGCTGATAGAAATACATGGCACTCTCTGCGTGAAATTTAACAGGCACGAATTACGCTTCGCTCATTCCCCTGATTCAGGACGATCAGCGTAGCGCAATCCGTTAAAAATTATGACTGAATAAATTTCAGTAAGTCTTCATTGATCTGGTGTTTATGCGTGGTGCAAATCCCGTGCGAACCGCCCTCGTACACCTTGAGCTGGGAATCCGGCAGGATCTCTGCCGCCACTTTCCCGCAGGTTTCAAACGGCACGATTTGATCGTCATTGCCATGAATCACAAGCGTTGGGATGGTCATCTTTTTCAGATCTTCCCGCAGGTCGGTTTCCGAAAATGCCTTGATGCAGTCATATAGCCCTTTAATCGATCCCTGAAGCCCTTGCTCAACAAAGCTTTCCCGGACCGCTTTAGACTCTTTCGCACCCGTGCGGTTATAGCCATAAAAGGCCGCAGTCAGTTCATAAAAGAACGCTGCGCGATCGTTGATCACGCCTTCCCGAATACCATCAAACACCTCTTTCGGCACCCCATTTGGGTTGAAATCGGTTTTGATCATAATCGGCGTCACTGCGCTAATCAGCACGGCTTTTGCGACCCGTTCAGTTCCATGCCGACCAATATAGCGCGCCACTTCGCCGCCGCCGGTGGAGTGACCGACATGCACCGCATCGTTAAGATTCAGATGCGCGGTCAGTTCTGCCAGATCGTCAGCGTACTGATCCATATCGTTCCCATCCCAGGTCTGGGCAGAACGCCCGTGCCCACGCCGATCGTGTGCGATCACGCGAAATCCTTTCGACCCCAGATACAACATTTGATCTTCAAAGGCATCCGCCGTTAACGGCCAGCCATGACTAAATACAATGGGCTGCCCGCTGCCCCAGTCTTTGAAATGCAAATAACTGCCGTCTTTCAAGGTAAGTTTGTCGTAAACGCTCATGAGATCTCCTGAATGGAACACCGTGTGCAGATCGTCGCCCGTAAAAGGGCGCTTAAAAAGCATACTGCAAATCTGAGAACGATCACGTTTTTTCGCCAAAAATTCATCTGCGCGATGAATGTGACATTCATCACTTCAAACTTCGGTGTTCAGCCAGTATCATCAGGAGAGATAAAACCCTCGCTGCCATACGGCGAGGGTTTTCTTTTGGATTGGTTTCTGCGCGACACGCAGCACTAAAGACATGGAGTAATAAATGTCCAGACCCACCCTCATTATCAATGAACTTGATGCAGAACGTATCGACCGTCTGCTGGAGAAACCCGCGTTCGCGTCGCTGCCGATTGCGGATGCGCTGAACGACGAACTGGACCGCGCGCAAATGTGTACGGCAGAGTCGATGCCGCATGACGTCGTCACCATGAACAGCCAGGTGAGATTCCGCGATCTCGCGTCCGGTGAAGAGCACACCCGCACGCTGGTGTATCCTGCGCAGATGACCGACAGCAGCACTCAGCTCTCCGTTCTCGCGCCCGTCGGTGCCGCGCTCCTTGGCCTGCGCACGGGTGATACCATCCACTGGGAACTGCCAGGTGGCGCATCGGCACACCTTGAAGTGCTGGAACTGCTCTACCAGCCAGAAGCTGCCGGCGATTACCTGCGTTAATCCCATCTGAATAAGCGTTAACCGCTTTGCCCAGAGGATGCGTCCGCATCCTCTTTCCGAAAATCACCCTTTTTTCCTATGGCGCGCCAAATCCCCTTAATCCAGGCTTAATCCGTTTCAGTGCCGCGGGGACGGTCATGAATGAGATACTGGGCATATCGCTGGTATATTTCATTTTTTTTGGCGATTATCGTCACGGCCGTGCTTTATCTTGAACGCTACTGGTAGACCTTGTTCCTCTCATTTCTCCGCAAAGTTAAGTCAATAAACGCCAAAACGTGAAAAACTGCCTGACAGATAGCAGAAACAAATAATATTTTATGTTTGAATGTTTTCAGCGTTTATAAACAAGGAGAAACGGGTATGTATCAGACAATCATTATGCCGGTTGATGTTTTTGAAATGGAACTGAGCGACAAGGCCGTGCGCCACGCCGAATTCCTGGCGCAGCAGGACGGCATCATTCATCTTTTACACGTTTTGCCAGGCTCTGCCAGCCTGAGTCTGCACCGCTTCGCCGCCGACGTGCGCCGCTTTGAGGAGCATCTGCAACGCGAAGCAGAAACCCGCCTGCAAACCATGGTGGGGCATTTCAGCATCGATCCGGCGCGGATTAAAACCCATGTGCGGTTTGGTAGCGTTCGCGACGCGGTGAACGAAATGGCGAACGAACTTAAAGCCGACGTGGTGGTGATCGGTTCACGCAATCCTTCTATCTCCACCCACCTGCTGGGTTCGAATGCCTCCAGCGTAATCCGCCACACGCATATCCCGGTGTTGGTCGTCAGATAACGCGCATAAAAAACCCCGCTTTCGCGGGGTTTTTATTTTTGCAGGTGTAGCCTTACTTTCTTTTATTATGCTGTTTTGGTGCGAATCAGATAATCAAACGCGCTGAGAGACGCTTTCGCCCCTTCGCCCGTCGCGATAATAATCTGTTTGTACGGCACGGTCGTACAGTCACCCGCAGCAAAGACGCCTTTCACGCTGGTTTCACATTTGGCATCAATCATGATCTCGCCCATGCGGTTGCGCTCAATCGCGCCTTCAAGCCAGGTGGTGTTTGGCAGCAAACCGATCTGCACGAAAATGCCTGACAGCGCCACGTTGTGCACATCACCGCTGACGCGGTCACGGTATTCCAGACCGGTCACTTTACTGCCGTCGCCTTTCACTTCCGTGGTCTGAGCATTCAGGACGATATCGACGTTTTTCAGGCTGCGGACTTTATCCTGCAATACCTGGTCGGCTTTCATTTCAGGGGCAAATTCCAGCAGCGTGACGTGCTCAACGAGTCCCGCCAGATCAATAGCCGCTTCCACACCTGAGTTACCCCCGCCGATCACCGCCACGCGTTTGCCTTTAAACAGCGGGCCGTCGCAGTGCGGACAGTAGGTCACGCCTTTGGTGCGATACTGATCTTCTCCCGGCACGTTCATATTGCGCCATTTCGCACCCGTCGCGATGATCACGCTGCGCGCTTTTAGCACCGCACCGGAGGCCGTTTCAATCTGGTGTAAGCCGCCTTCTGTCGCAGCCGGAACCAGTTTGCTGGCGCTTTGGCTGTCGATGACATCGACATCGTAATCATCGACGTGCGCTTTCAGTGCGCCCGCCAGCTTTTGGCCTTCGGTTTTTGGCACGGAAATGTAGTTTTCGATATCTACGGTATCCAGAACCTGGCCACCAAAGCGCTCGCCCATCAGGCCGGTACGAATCCCTTTACGTGCCGAGTAGACCGCTGCCGCAGCGCCCGCAGGGCCGGAACCGACAATCAGCACGTCGTAAACATCACGCTTGTTGAGTTCTTCCGCCGCGCGCTTTTCAGCACCGGTATCAATTTTGGCCACGATTTCCGTCAGCGTCATACGACCCTGACCAAACTCTTTCCCGTTCACGAACACCGCCGGAACGCCCATCACATTACGATCGGTGATTTCATTCTGGAACACGCCGCCGTCAATCGCAGTGTGCTTAATGCGCGGGTTCAGCACGGCCATCAGGTTCAGAGCCTGCACCACGTCCGGGCAGTTGTGGCATGACAGCGAGTAGTAGGTTTCAAACTCAAAATCACCGTCGATATCGCGGATTTGCTCCAGCAGCGTCTGCGCTTCTTTCGATGGATGACCACCGGTCCACAGCAGCGCCAGCACCAGCGACGTAAATTCGTGCCCAAGCGGAGAACCAGCAAAGCGCGGTCCCTGGTCTGAGCCTGGATTGGTAATCAGGAATGACGGCTTACGCACCGCCAGGCTGTTGTCTTCTTTAAAGGTCACTTTGGGTGACAGTTCGGCGATTTCCGCCAGCAGTTCCTTGATTTCTGCCGATCTGGCGCTGTCATCCAGCGTGGCAATCAACTCAACAGGTTTGGTCAGTTTCTCAAGATAGGCCTTGAGCTGGGTTTTCATGTTGGTGTCGAGCATCGTTAATCTCCTGCTTAAAAAACATCATCATGCAAGCTGCCTTGTCTGGGCGGCCTGAATGCGGCTTGCATCATGGGGTTTAGAATGAAACGGGTGCGGCATGCACCCGTTAACAAGCGTAATTTCCTTTGGATTCGTGCCAGAGCAAGACGGCTAGCCTGAGAATCCCCGGGAGCTGACACAGGTCAGTGACCGGGGTGAACACAGGCGCTGCCAACGCGGCACTGGCGCGATAACCGAAGAAAATGTATTTCCCTAAGTATTTCGTGCCAGAGCAAGGCGGCTAGCCTGAGAATCCCCGGGAGCTGACACAGGTCAGTGACCGGGGTGAACAGGCGCTGCCAACGCAGCACTGGCGCGAAAGACGACGGGAAATTAGATTTTGCCGACCAGGTCCAGAGATGGCGCTAAGGTCGCATCACCCTCTTTCCATTTCGCCGGGCACACTTCGCCTGGGTGAGACGCAACGTACTGTGCCGCTTTGATTTTACGCAGCAGGTCAGACGCATCACGGCCGATACCTTCAGCGGTAACTTCGATGGCCTGGATGATGCCCTGCGGGTCAACAACGAAGGTTGCACGATCTGCCAGACCTTCATCTTCACGCATGTTGTCGAAGTTACGGGTCAGGGCGCCAGTTGGGTCGCCGATCATCGCGTATTTGATTTTGGCGATGGTGTCGGAGCTGCCGTGCCATGCTTTGTGAGTGAAGTGGGTATCAGTGGAAACGGAATAAACGTCCACGCCCAGTTTCTGCAGTTCGTCGTAATGATCCGCTACGTCGCCCAGTTCGGTCGGGCAAACGAAAGTGAAGTCAGCTGGATAGAAGAAGAACACACTCCAGCGGCCTTCGGTGTCTTTCTCGGTGACTTCGATGAATTCGCCGTTTTTGAACGCCTGGTTTTTGAAAGGTTTAATTTTGGTGTTAATCAAGGACATCTGTACTTCCTCCGTGTTTTCGTTGAGAGCTAAGGTAACGAACTTCATCTGATGGAGCCAATGCGTTTGCCGTATCAAATCAATCAGCGATACCTTACAACCCGACCATCACTTGCCTGAACGATGCTTTTCGGTCTGCAAAACGTAAAAAGGCCGCCTCAACGGGCGGCCCTGTTACCTGAACGTCCCGCAGGTCGATTCAGTGCCAGATAACCTGGCGATGCGTTGCGCTCTACAGGACCTTAGCCGATCCGTTACAGCAACGTGATTACATCACCCGCGCGAGCGTTGGGCAATGCGCAGCAGCGGCATTCGTGCCTATGGCTGCGATAGGAATTGCCTAACTTTTTTGGATAAATCCATTAAGACTATATCCTGTGATAATATTAATCTTTATTAAATAAATTTAACTCAAGAATAAAGAATTAATTAATCATTAATATGAATTATTATAAAAACAAAACTATCAATCAAAACTCAACGCTTACCCCCTCAAAATAAAAAATCCATTTTCTAAAACCGGCCCGATAAAAAGCTGACAAGCCCCACAGAATTTTTATTTATGTGAAACTTTATCCCTCACTCAAAGGAAATTGCTTTAGAATTGCACAATACGCTGCGTTAAATATATGAATATCTATATATAATTAAAATGAGATTCACCATGTCAATATATAAATACCCACTGGATCTGAACGTCCTGGATGCCGCAAAAGAACGCATCGGATGGGCGCTGGAAAATTTACCTCACGTCTGCGTCTCTTTTTCCGGAGGCAAAGACTCCACCATCATGTTGCATTTGACCGCACAAATCGCGCGGAAGCAGAAAAGGAAAATTAGCGTCTTATTTATCGACTGGGAGGCGCAATTTTCCTGCACCATTCACCATATCGAAAACATGCGCGCGCTGTACCGCGATGTCATCGACCACTTTTTTTGGGTCGCTCTGCCGCTCACAACCCAAAACTCGCTTTCACAATTCCAGCCCGAATGGCAATGCTGGGAACCCGGCACTGACTGGGTTCGTCAGCCGCCTGAAGACGCCATTACTGACCCTGGCTATTTTGATTTTTACCAGCAAGGAATGACTTTCGAAGCGTTCGTCAGAGACTTTTCAGGCTGGTTTGCGCAAAAGCGCCCGGCAACGGTGATGATTGGCATTCGTGCAGATGAATCCTATAACCGTTTTTTGGGCATCGCGAACGCGCGTAAAAAGCGGTTTGCGGATGATAAACCCTGGACCACCGTCGCGCCGGGCGGCCATGCCTGGTATATCTATCCGCTTTATGACTGGAAAACGGCCGACATCTGGACCTGGTTTGCAAAAAGCGGCTGCTGCTATAACCCCTTATACAATCTGATGTATCAGGCAGGCGTGCCGCTGCGCTATATGCGCATTTGCGAACCTTTCGGCCCTGAACAGCGCCAGGGCTTGTGGCTCTATCATGTGCTCGAACCGGAACGCTGGGCAGCCATGTGCGAACGCGTTAGCGGCGTCAGAAGCGGCGGTATTTACGCGGGTCACGACAACCATTTTTACGGCCATCGAAAAATTCTCAAACCTGAACATTTGTGCTGGAAAGAATACGCCATGCTCTTACTCAACAGCATGCCGCACGTCACCGCCGAACATTATCGCAATAAAATCGCCGTCTATTTACACTGGTATGAAAAGCAAGGCATGAGCGATATTCCTGATACCCAGACGGGTGATATTGGCTCCACTGATATTCCGTCCTGGCGTCGAATTTGTAAGGTACTTCTTAATAATGATTACTGGTGTCGGGCCCTGTCTTTCAGCCCAAATAAACCAAAGCATTACCAACGCTACAGTGAACGGATCAAAAATAAACGCAAGGAGTGGGGGATTTTATGCAACAACGATTAATTCATGACGTGCAAAATTATTTGCAATCACTTTCAGAAGACCAGCGAATTGAGGCAATCAACGCTTTTCGCCAGGCGATTCATGAGCTCAGCCCTTTTCGGGAGCAGCCCGTTGATTGTGTGCTGTGGATTAAACAGGACGCTATTACCGCTAACGATTACAACCCCAATAATGTTGCGCCGCCTGAGAAAAGACTGCTCTGTAAATCACTGGAGCTGGATGGGTTCACGCAGCCCATCGTGGTCACCGAAAACGATCCGCATCATTACGAAATTGTGGATGGATTTCATCGGTATGAAACTGGCACTCAACGTGCGGCTTTGAAGCGCCAGCTGAAAGGCTATTTACCGGTGACCTGCCTGCGTAAAGAGAGAAAGGACAAAATTGACCGGATTGCCGCGACCATTCGCCATAACCGTGCGCGGGGACGCCACCAAATAAATGCGATGTCCGAGATTGTGCGTGAGCTGGTATTACTCGGTTGGGATGAAACCAAAATCGGGACGGAGTTGGGCATGGATAGCGATGAAGTGTTGCGACTGAAGCAAATCAACGGCCTGCTGGAGCTCTTTGCAGACCGTCGTTTCTCAGAAGCCTGGACCGTCAAATAGTCAGAGCGTATTCAGACGCTCTGCCGCGGCTAATAGCGTCGATTCCTGTTTCGCAAAACAGAGACGAATCAGTTTATGCGGGAACGGATCGGCGCAAAACACCGATAACGGAATGGCGGCCACGCCCGCCTCTTTGGTGAGCCACTGACAGAAACTCACGTCGTCCAGATCGGAAATGGCGCTGTAATCTGCCAGCAAAAAGTAGGTCCCCTCGCAGGGCAAAATCTCCAGACGGCTCGCGCCTAACGCGTTCACAAACCGATCGCGACGGGCGCGATAAAATTCCGGTAACTCACGATAATGTTCCGGCTCAGCGCGGAGCATATCCGCCAGCGCCAGCTGTGCCGGGGTATTCACCGCAAACGTCAGATACTGATGCACTTTGCGCAGTTCCGCGCTAATAGCGGCGGGAGCAACGCAATACCCCACTTTCCAGCCGGTCATGTGATAGGTTTTGCCAAAAGACGAAACGGCAATCGCGCGCTCGCGCAGCTGCGGATGCGCTAAAACGCTGGCGTGTCCCTCTTCGGCAAAACAGATATGTTCGTAAACTTCATCGCTCAGGACATAAATTTCGCGTTCAGCAATCGCCTCCCACAGCGCAGCAAAATCCGCTTTTCGCCAGACCGTGGCCGACGGATTGTGCGGCGTATTCAGGATCACCAGACGGGTTTTGTCGCTGAGTAACGCCGCGAACGCCTGCCAGTCCGGGCGAAAATGTGGAGGCTGGAGCGCAATACGTTTTACCACACCGCCCGATAATTCAATCGCTGGCGCATAGCTGTCGTAGCTCGGGTCAAAGCAAATCACCTCATCGCCCGCCCGCACCAGCGCCGTAATCGCCGCGTATAACGCTTCCGTCGCTCCCGCCGTAACGGTCACGTCGCTGTTGGCATCCGGTTTGTAGCCGTACAGCTCCTGCGTTTTATCGGCAATGGCTTCACGCAGCGGCTGCGCGCCCGTCATGGGTGCATACTGGTTAGCGCCCTGTGCAACGTGATACGCCAGCCGTTCCTGCAAATAGGTTGGCCCGTCAAAATCCGGAAATCCCTGCGACAAGTTAATGGCGTTATGCTGCTGCGCCAGCGCACTCATTTGCGTGAAGATTGTGGTGCCAAGGTTGGGAAGTTTGCTCTGCGGAATCAACGAGTTATTGCTCATGGTGTCATGCCTGCATGTAATACTTATGTTGCTGACACTATAACACGATGTTAGTCTTTGGCAATCAAGACGCTTAGACGTCTAAATCATATCAATATTCCTGACCGACAGAGGGAAAAGGAAAATGACAGACAACCTGCAACTCACGCAACTGGTCGACGCCTGCCGCTGGATTGGCGCAAAAGGCTGGGCACCCGCGACGGGCGGAAACATGTCGATTCGCCAGGACGACACCTTTTGCTGGCTCAGCGAATCGGGCAAAGACAAAGGCAGCCTGACCATTGACGATTTCCTGCAAGTGAACATCGCCAGCAACCGCGCGCCGTCTGGCCGTAAACCTTCGGCAGAAACCGGGCTGCATACGCTGATTTACCGCCTGTTTCCCGAGGCCAACGCGGTGCTGCACGTTCATACCGTCAACGCCACCGTACTCTCGCGCCTGGTGAAAGAGACAGAGCTGCATCTCAGCGGGTTTGAAATGCAAAAATCCCTCGCCGGACAAAGCACACACCTGGACACGGTGACAATCCCGGTTTTCGATAATGACCAGGATATTGATGCTCTCGCGTCGCGAATTGCCCATTACGCGCAAGAACGCCCCTTTAATTATGGTTTTCTTCTGCGCGGTCATGGCTTAACCTGCTGGGGACGCGATGTGGCAGAAGCCCGCCGTCATCTGGAAGGTTTAGAATTCTTATTTGAATGCGAAATGCGTTTACGACAACTGGAGAAAATATGATTCGCGCGATTGTGACGGATATTGAAGGCACCACCAGCGATATTCGTTTTGTGCACAATGTGTTGTTTCCCTACGCGCGTGAGCGGCTGGCGGCATTTGTCACCGCCCAGCAATACGCCGAGCCGGTGAAATCCATTCTGGACAACTTGCGTGATGAAATCGCTGCGCCGCACGCCACGACGGGTGAGCTGGTCGACGCGTTGTTTTCCTTTATGGACGAAGATCGTAAATCCACGGCATTAAAAGCGTTGCAGGGAATTATCTGGCAGGACGGATACGTCAACGGCGATTTTACCGGTCAGCTTTATCCGGACGTTTTGCCTGCGCTCGAAAAATGGAAGGCACAAGGCATTGATCTCTATGTTTATTCCTCGGGGTCTGTTGCCGCGCAGAAACTGTTATTTGGCTACAGCGACGAAGGTGATATTACTCATCTGTTCAGCGGCTATTTTGATACCCGCGTCGGCGCCAAGCGCGACGTTCAGTCTTATCAGAACATTGCGGCGCAAATCAGCGTATCGCCTTCGCAAATCCTGTTCCTCTCGGATATTCATGAAGAGCTGGACGCGGCTGAACAGGCCGGTTTTCGCACCCTGCAGCTGATTCGCGGCGATGAGGACGGCGCAAGCCATCACCATCAGATCCACCAATTCGACGAGATTAATCCGGAGCAGATCCCTTCATGAGCGCATTGACCATTTATTCGGAAACAGAAACCCGTGAGCCGCTGTGGCACAGCACCGACGCCGCAGACATTGCCGATAAACTCAACGCACGCGGCGTGCGCTTTGAGCGCTGGGAAGCCGACCGCGATCTGGGTCAGGATCCGGTAGCGGAGACGGTGATCAACGCTTATCAGCACGCCATTGATAAGCTGGTAGCCGAAAAAGGCTATCAAAGCTGGGATGTGATCAGTCTGCGCGCGGACAACCCTCAGAAAGAGGCACTGCGCGCCAAATTTCTTAACGAACACACTCACGGTGAAGACGAAGTGCGCTTCTTCGTGGAAGGTGCCGGACTTTTCTGCCTGCATATCGATGACCAGGTCTATCAGGTGCTGTGCGAGAAAAACGATCTGATTTCTGTTCCTGCGGGCACGCCACACTGGTTTGATATGGGTTCAGAGCCGAACTTCACCGCGATCCGTATTTTCGATAACCCCGAAGGCTGGATTGCGCACTTTACGGGTGATGCGATCGCGGATGCGTATCCGAGACTCGCTTAAATTTATGTGATTACAAGCACCATTGATAAATTAAATGTCATTGGTGCCAAAAGATATTTGACCTTACATAGCCGTAATATTCAGACCATAATGATTATGTTGCATTTGAGCTTTCCGCACAGATAAATCAGGCCTCAACTCATAGATAAAATCACGTATCTCATCATAATTCGCCTTGCAACCTATTATTATTGATTTCAATGCTTGCCGTGGAAATACTAATTTATTATATTCATCGACGACAATTGATTGCTGCTGATATTCATTAGCTTGATTTGTCTTAGGTAAGATTCGATACTCTTCTTCATAATTCCAGCAAGTTGCTTTGGTTAGTGCAAGTCTTACAGGGTCATAGTCGTTTCGCCATGAATAATATGGATATTCATCATGATATTCGACCTTCCAGGCACTACCAAAAATAAGATTATCTGTATCAAACTCTAAGCAGATACCATGATGTTTATCGGCATAATGAGACCACATTAACAAATTATCATTTTTAGGACTTAGGCAATACACTCTAAAATTTTCTTCGAAAAAATTCCAATGTGCTATGGCGCTACTTACGGACATATAATTTAGAAATGAAGAATCATTTAAAGCTAAATTCATTGCATCTTTAGAAATCCCTCTTTCAACCATTGCATTTTTTAAATAATCCAAGAACTCCATACTAATAATTTCACTATCTAAATTTTTATGAGAGGCTTCATATCCCAAGGGTCATTAAAGTCAGCTGGATGTGAGCAATATATTTTATTTTCCAGAAGAGTTTCTTTTAACCATTCTGCTTTGAATGACTGATAGTGATATAACTTACTAATATTAGTAAAGATAGCTTGCTTGGCTTTTTCCATAGACACCCTCACTTTATTAAGGAGTTATAAATATCAAGTTGTTCAAATAAAAATTTCATTTAAGGCACTGATTGGTTCCACACCAACCAACCTCGCCAAATGCACAAACTCTACCACATCCAATCTGCGCTCACCGTTTTCCACTTTCGCGATAAAAGACTGCAGTTTTCCCAGCGCTTCCGCAAGCTGAGCCTGCGTAATCCCTTTCTCTTTACGAGCTTTCTTCAACGCATTGATAACACGCTGGTATTCATCTGAGTAAACTGAGGCCATGGTTCCGATTCCCTACAAATATCCTGAAATCGAATATCCTCCCATTGCGTTCTCATCCCAAAAGAGGATATTTGAGCACGTAACGAACACATGTAAGGAGGACACAATGCGTCATCAGAACTGGCACCCGGCCGATATTATCGCTGCACTAAAGAAACATGGAACAAGCCTGGCTGCGTTGTCCAGAAAGGCTGGCCTTTCCTCATCCGCACTGGCAAACGCGCTTACCTGACCATGCCCAAAGGTGAATTGCTTATTGCTCAGGCGCTAGACATTCCGCCCGATGTGATATGGCCGGAAAGGTACTTTGAAGAAAAGGGAGAGCCAATATTTCGTCAGATGAGAAATACCAAAAAGAGAAATCTTTTTTCAGCATGATCGGTGCGTTCTCCCCCTCACCCCCAACCCTCTCCCTCAAGGGAGAGGGGGTTGAAGAGACTTCACATACCCCACCAGTTGATCCAGCACAATCCCCCACCCTTCGTGGAAGCCCATCTGCTCATGCTGCTCGCGGAGTTCCTTCGTCGGATGGCGCGCAATCGCCGTGTAGCGGGTTTTGCCCTCGCCCATCTCTTCCAGCAATAAAATCGCCGTCATAAACGGCTTCTCGGCCGGTTTCCAGCCTTCGGTGTAGCCGTCGGTAAAAACCAGCTTTTTACCGGGATCGATTTCCAGAAACACACCCTGGTTATCCATCCGCTGCCCGTCCACCTCAAACACGGTGTTAAACCGTCCGCCCACGCGGAGATCGAGCTCGCATTCGGTCACCTTATGGGGTGCAGGGATGAAAAAATTTTTGATGTGCTCTGGCGTGGTCCAGCAGAGCCACAGAAGGTCGTGCGGTGCGTCCACCACGCGCTCCAGCTTCAAGTCTGTTTCAGGATCGAGCGTCACGATGATGTCCTCTAAAGGGAAACTCTTAAAGGATAGCCAAGCTCAGGCAAATTTCCCTTCCGCGACCTCTTGCGGCGTCACCACGCCCGTATCCAGCACCCACCCGCTAATCAGCGCCGCAGGCGTCACGTCAAACGCTGGGTTATATACCTGCGCATTTTCCGGTGCCCACTGTACCGCACCAAAACTACCCGCCACGCCGGTCACTTCACGGGCATCGCGCTGCTCAATCGGGATGGCCTCGCCGTTTGGACAGTTTGGATCCAACGTCGTCTGCGGGGCGGCCACATAAAAAGGAATGCCGTGGAATTTCGCCAGCACCGCCAGAGAGTAGGTGCCGATTTTGTTTGCTACATCGCCATTGGCGGCAATCCTGTCCGCGCCGACCCACACCGCATCGACCTGCCCTTTCGCCATCAGGCTGGCAGCCATCGAATCGGTGATCAGCTGATACGGCACACCCAGCTCGCCCAGCTCCCATGCCGTCAGCCTGCCCCCCTGCAACAGCGGACGCGTTTCATCCACCCAAACATTGGTGATTTTTCCCTGCTGATGCGCAATCGCTATCACGCCCAGCGCCGTCCCCACGCCCGCCGTCGCCAGCCCGCCGGTGTTGCAGTGGGTCAGCAACCGGCTGCCCGGTTTCACCAGCTGGCTTCCCGCCCGCGCAATCGCATCGCAGAGCTGCTTATCTTCCTCAATCAGGCGCAGCGCCTCAGCCACCAATGCCGGAACAAAATCTTCCTGCCATAACGCCTGCTTCATCCGATCGAGATTGTTCATCAGGTTGACCGCCGTCGGGCGCGAGGCGCGCAGCGTGTCCAGCGCCGTCGCCAGCTCGTCGCGGCTGTGACCGTTTTCCGCTAACAGCGCCAGCAGAAGGCTTGCAGAAAGTCCGATCAGCGGTGCGCCGCGTACGCGCAGAGCGTGAATGTGTCCCACCAGAGCTTCAACGGTGGACGCATCCAGCCAGCGTTTCTCCTGCGGAAGCGCCTGTTGATCGAGAATAAAGAGCTGATTATCCGCCACCCGCAGGCTGGTCGTCTGTAATGTCTGCATGTCGTTAATTCTCTGTTGCGTTGATGTATCACATTGTGTCAGGATAAAATTCAGATGTATAGACGTCTAAATGTCTTTATTACCAGAACCCATGAGGAACACGCAATGTCGCAATACCGTACCTTTACCGCCCAGGATGCCGTGGAGTATGCAAAGCAGTTCGGCGGCCTCGATAACCCATCATCGCTGGTAGAGGCGCAGGAGATAGGCGACGGCAACCTCAATCTGGTGTTTAAAATTTTCGACGCCCAAGGCGTAAGCCGCATCATCGTTAAGCAGGCGCTGCCTTACGTGCGCTGCGTTGGCGAGTCATGGCCGTTAACCCTGGACCGCGCGCGTTTAGAGGCGCAAACGCTGGTTGAACATTACCAGCACAGCCCGCAGCACACGGTCAAAATCCATCATTACGACCCGGAACTGGCGGTGATGGTGATGGAAGATCTCTCCAGTCATAAAATCTGGCGCGGCGAACTGATTAGCGGCGTGTATTATCCGCAGGCCTCACGTCAGTTGGGTGAATATCTGGCGCATACGCTGTTCCATACCAGCGATTTTTATCTGCATCCGCACGCCAAAAAAGCGCAGGTAGCAAAATACATTAACCCGGAAATGTGCGAGATCACCGAAGACCTGTTCTTCAACGACCCGTATCAGATTCACGAGCGCAATAATTATCCGGCTGAACTGGAGGCTGACGTCGCCGCGCTGCGCAGTGACGATCAGCTGAAAATTGCTGTTGCTTCTTTGAAGCACCGTTTCTTCTCGCAGGCCGAAGCGCTTCTGCACGGCGATATCCACAGCGGCTCTATTTTTGTTGCCAAGGGCAGCCTAAAAGCGATCGATGCGGAGTTCGGTTATTACGGCCCGATCGGTTTTGATATCGGCACGGCGATCGGTAACCTGCTGCTGAACTTCTGCGGCCTGCCGGGGCATTTGGGGATCCGCGATGCCGCGGCCGCCCGCGAGCAGCGTCTGGCTGATATACAGGAACTGTGGAATACCTTTTCTGAACGCTTCCAGGCGCTGGCGACCGAGAAAACCCGCGATGCGGCGCTGTCTGCGCCGGGTTATGCCTCGCAGTTCCTGAAAAAAGTCTGGACCGATGCGATCGGTTTTTGCGGCACGGAGTTGATTCGCCGCAGCGTGGGGCTGTCGCACGTCGCGGATATCGATACCATCAAAGACGACGCGATGCGCCACGAATGCCTGCGCCACGCCATTACGCTTGGCAGAGCGCTTATCGTGATTGCCGACCGAATTGATAGCGCGGAGGCGCTGGTGGCGAGGGTTCGTCAATATAGCTGATTTTCTCTCTCTGCCGTGGGTTGCGTAATCCCCACAAGTCCACGATTTGCACATTGTACTCCCTGTCCTCTTTGGGGAGAGGGAGGAGCATATGGCTCAGGAGATTATTCCGTTCACTTTATGTTTCCTGCTTCATTTATAAAACAGCACTTGTGAACGTGCCAGGGTGGCTCACTCGCCACCACCCTGGCGACCCGGGCTCCCGGCAAGAAAATCGCCGCTGTGCGGTGCCTTCGTCTTATTCCTTCCGGCTATCGGGGACGGGCGCTGTAACGTCCCTGTAAATGCGCCCTCGCCGCGCATCCATGCGCGTCGCCCCGGCCTTCAGTCAACGACTCAGCGATTTACAGCCGGACCAGGGAGACGCTTTGATATCGAATTGATGAGAACGTCTCAATCGCTAAAGGAAAAGAGAGCCGCCTATTCCCCCTCACCCCAACCCTCTCCCTAATGGAGAGGGAGAAAGGCAGAGCCGCCTGCGTGCCCTCACCTCTGCCCTATCCCAAATGGTAATGGAGCGAGAGTAAATTACGCGCACACTTACGTTTTAGCGATCCCTCACCCCAAATACTCAATCACCGACAACCCACCGTTATAATCCGTGCTGTAAATAATCCCCTGCGCATCCACAAACACATCGCAAGACTGAATCACCTGCGGGCGGTTCGGGCGCGTATCCATCATTTTCGCGGGCGCAGCCGGCACCAATGCGCCGGTTTCCACCGGTCGATACGGATTCGAGATATCGTAGGCGCGAACACCCGCATTCTGATACGTGGCAAAAATCAGCGTCGAACTGATAAAGCTGCCAGGGCGGTTTTCGTGCAAATTATGCGGCCCGAAGTGCGCCCCTTTCGCCACATAATCCCGCTCATCCGGCTGCGGGAAGGTAGAAATACTCACCGGATTCGAGGGCTCGCGAATATCAAACAGCCAGATCAGCTTCTCGCCGTCTTCCTGGTTATCCAGCACCGCTTCGTCCAGCACCACCAGCAAATCGCGATCCGGCAACGGCAGCGCCGTATGCGTACCGCCGCCAAACGGCGGGCTCCAGTTGCGATGGCTGATAAGTTTCGGCTGGGTGCGATCCTTCACATCCAGCAGCGTCAACCCGCCGTCACGCCAGCTGCCGTAGGCCGTATCACCGGCAATAATTGCGTGGTGTAGCGCATAGCGTTTACCTTCGGGCCAGTTTGGCTGCTCACCTTCTGCCTGATTCATCCCTGGCAGCCACCAGCGGCCGGCCACTTCCGGTTTGCGCGGATCTGCCAGATCGATTGTCAGGAAAATATAATCGGTAAAACCGTCAATCAGCGCCGAAACATAGGCCCAGCGTCCGCCAACGTACCAGATACGGTGGATACCAATCCCGTCGAGTGACAGGAAGCTGATTTCGCGTGGCTTATCCGGCGTTGAAATATCAAAAATTCGCAGCCCCGCGCTCCAGCCTTTGTCCTGCACGTCGCTGACGGTTTCACCGACCTGACGGGTGTAATAGACCTTTTCGTCGGCAAAGCGCGCATCGGCAAACAGATCGCGGGCGTTGATCACCAGCAGCAGATCGTCATGCGCCTGCAAATGGACATTCCACGTGCCCGGCGGCGCAGGCACATAGCCCGCCGCTTTGGGATTTTTTGGGTCGCGCACGTCCACAATCGAAAAACCCTGCGACACCATATGACCGATATAGGCAAAACCGCGATGCACCATCAGCTGAACGCCGTCCGGGCGACCACCCTGATCGCTATGGCCGATCAGCCGCATATTGCGGCTGTATTCAGGGGTGGGTAATGAAGAGTTCATATCACATCCTGTTGATTTTCGCCCTCTCCCACAGGGAGACGAGCGGAGTGAGTCTTTACCCTCTCCCCCGGAAGAAGGTCAGAATGGGGCTTTTACCCTCTCCCCGTGGGAGAGGTTCGTAGTGAGGGCAGACCGCTCGAGGCAAAACCTTAACGGCAACGCTGTTGACGTTTTTAGCCTTTCCCCCTCTCCGCGTAGGAGAGGGTCGGGGTGAGGGCATCAGACCGCACGAGGTAAAACCTAAACGGCAACGCTGTTGACGTTTTTAGCCTTTCCCCCTCTCCCGTGGGAGAGGGACGGGGGTGAGGGCATCAGACCGCACAAGGTAAAACCTAAACGGCAACGCTGTTGACGTTTTTAGCCTTTCCCCCCTCTCCGCGTAGGAGAGGGTCGGGGTGAGGGCATCAGAGCGCACCGTATAAATCTATTAATGACTTTTCGCTTCCAGCGTCGCAAACCACGGCGCGACGAAATCTTCCGTCTGGCCCCAGCCTGGAATGATTTTGCCAAGAGACGCCACATTCACCGCGCCAGGCTGCGCCGCCAGGAGCGCCTGCGGGATTGCCGCCGCTTTAAAATCATAAGTCGCAGGGGTGGTTTCACCGGCGATTTTATTCGCGATCAGACGCACGTTAGTCGCGCCAATCAGCTTAGGATCGACCGCCACGCTCACTTTCCACGGGCTGCCGGATTCACGCATCAGCTGCAAATCCTGATTAGAAATATCAATGCTGTAGAGTTTGATTTCAGTACGGCCATTCTCTTTCAGCGCTTTATACGCGCCCTGGCTGAACGCATCCCAGGTGCCCCAGATCGCGTCGATCTGGCCTTTCGGGTATTTCGCCAGCACCGCGCCGACTTTGTTCGCCGTATCGCCTGCACGTCAGAAGAAACGGCGCCGATAGATTCCAGCTCTTTGATACCCGGATACTGTTTTTGTAATTCTTTATACGCCGCCTGACGGCGCTCCATCGGCGGGAAGCCTGCTACCCACAGCTTGATGATATTGGCTTTGCCGTTGAAATCTTTCGCCAGTTGACCGAACGACAGGTTCGTTAACGAGGCATCATCCTGCTGGGTGACGGTCACGCCGGGAATTTCACCGTTAACGGCCGTATCAAATACCGCCACTTTGATCCCCGCATCGACGGCTTTTTTCACCAGCGCGGTGGAATACGGGTCACGGCCCTGAGACAAAATAATGCCATCATATTTCTGGCTAATCGCCTGATTCACAAAGTCCTGAAATTTAGCGTCATCGCCGTTACTCAGAAAGTGCTGACCTTAAAGCCGAGCTTTTTACCTTCCTGAATGGCGCCCGAAACAAACTGCGTGGTGTTGTCATCGGAGCCCAGGTTACGGATCACCGCAATGCGGATCGGGCCTTCATGGTTAGCGATCGCCGCCGGAACCGGCGCAGGCGTTGCCGCGTAACCAGGCAATGAACTCAGTAAACCCAGCGCTACCAAAGAGAGTGCGATTTTTTTCATTCTGTTATCCCGTTGTGTTGTGAAATGTTGTTAGCGTTTTTGTATGTAAGTCAGCGCCAGCGCCGCTGCCAGCACCAGCCTTTTATAATGTCCATGGCGTAATACGGCACCGAAAGCATCACCAGCCCGTTCGATAAAACGCCGAGGATCACTGCCCCACCAGCGTGCCCAGCGCATTGGGTTTGCCGGAACCCGCCAGCGAAAAACCGATCCACGCCGCCGCGACCGCATCCATCAGATAGCCCCGCCCGCATTCACCTGCGACGATCCGATGCGCGACGCCAGCAAAATACCGCCAAGCCCCGCCAGCAGCGACGCAATCACGTAGGCCGCCACTTTGTAACGGGTGGTGCGAATACCGGAAAGACGCGCCGCTTCCGGATTGCCACCGATGGCGTACATACGGCGTCCGTGCGTGGTCAGCGATAAGCCAAGCTGTGCCAGCAGCGTTACTGCCAGCATGATGATTACAATCGTGGGCACCTGACCCAGCAGACCAAACGCCGCCGGAATGGCCCCTTCCGCCATATCGCCGCTCGGCAGTACCATGTTTTCGGTAATCGATCCGCCGTAGCTGTAGGTCATCGCCACACCCTGAATCACAAACAGGCTGGCAAGGGTCGCCAGCATGTCCGGAATGCGCAGGATCACGATGAGAAAGGCGTTAAACAGCCCGACCAATGTACAAAGCGCCAGGGTGATCAGAATCGATTCGGTGGTGCCAAATCCGTGCCAGACGAAAAGGGAGATCACCAGCGCATTCGCCAGCGACGCCGTTGACCCGACCGACAGATCAAAGCCACCGACGGTCAGTGAGATTGAGACGCCAATGGCGATCACCGTGACGATGGCGATCGATCGCAAGATATTGATGATGTTAAAGGGATCGAGGAAGTTATCCGATGCGATACCAAAAATCGCGACCAGCGCGACAACGGTCAGCAACATGCCCCATTTATAGAGAAAATCGAAAAACTGCTGACGGCCCGACGCCGCTGTATTTACTGAAAGGGCCTTGCTCACGACGCCGTACCTCCGGTTGAATAATAAAGTAATGTCTCTTCGCTGGCTTCGGCCCCGGCGATTTCCGCCACGATGCGTCCGTCCCACAGCACGCAGATGCGGTCGCACAATCCGACCAGTTCGGCGAATTCACCCGAGGCGTAAATCACCCCTTTGCCTTCGCGCGCCAGGCCATCAATAAGCTGGAACAGATCGGTTTTGGCTTTGACGTCCACGCCTTTGGTGGGCTCGTCAAAAATCAGCACGCAGGCCTCATTGCGCAGCCATTTGCCAATCGCCACTTTTTGCTGGTTGCCGCCGGAAAGACGACGCAACACCTGCCCGGGACCACGCGCACTCACGCCGACGCGGGCGATCACTTCCTCTGCCCACCGCCACGCCTGACGATGCCCGAACAGGCTCCAGCGCGAGAAGCTGTTATCGGCGCTCACCGACAAATTCATGCTCACCGGCTCGTCGATAAAAATGCCCTCTTTGCGCCGCTCCTCCGGGACCAGCGCCAGCCCGCGCAGCACGGAATCCGCCGGATCGCGCGGCTTCCAGGGTTGTTGATGTAATTCACCACGCTCTACGCGGCTTTTGCTCGCGCCAAACAGCGCCTTGCACAATTCGGTTTTTCCCGCGCCCGCCAGCCCGGCGATACCGAGAATTTCACCTTTACGCAGATGCAGCGAGATATCTTTCAGCAGCGCGTCATCGTGCAGCCCTTCCACGCGCAGCAGCGTTTCGTCGCTGTGTTTTGGCCGCGCTGGCGGATAGATATCGCTCAGCTCGTGACCGAGCATTTTTTCGACGATCTCTTCACCGCTCAAGGTCGCCATTGGACCGGATTCAATCAATTTCCCGTCACGCAGCACCGTTAAGGTGTCGCAAATCGCTTTCAGTTCATGGATGCGATGGGAGATAAACACCACGCCGATGCCCTGCTGTTGCAGGCGTCTGACCACCGCAAACAGGCGTTCGCTTTCGTGGGCGTCCAGCGGTGCGGTCGGCTCATCAAGGATCAGAAAACGACAGTGATGCGACAGCGCGCGCGCCAGCAAAATTTGCTGTTTTTCCGCCAGCGAGCAGCTGTCAATCGAGCGATGCACGTTCAGGGAAACGTCGAGCTGCGCCAGCGCCTGCTTTGCCTGCTCGCGGATGGCACGCCATCGGTAGCGATGCCCCGGCAGTGCCAGGTTATCGAGCATAATATTTTCAGCGATGCTTAATCCGGGGATGAGCGCCACGTCGACTTCCTGCTGCACCAGATGAATGCCCAACCGTTTGGCGTCGAGCGGCTCGCGGATCGCGACCGGCTGATTATTAATGCTGATTTCACCCTCGTAGTGGTCGTGGGTGCCGCACAGCACCGCCATCAGCGTCGATTTGCCAGCGCCGTTTGCACCCGTTAGCGCGTGCACGGTTCCGCCCGTCAGCGTGAAATCCACGCGCGACAGCGCCTGAAACCCGGAAAAGGCCAGGCTGATACCGCGCATCTCAAGGCGACTGGAGACCATCCGCGTAAATCCTTCATTAATATTTTGATTTATGGAATTTTTCACAGGTCGGGTTGACTGGCAATGATAGAAAAGGCATAAGATAAAGCTAAATATTATTAGCCATCCGGATGTCCAGACATAACATCAGGTTAGCGCTTCGCAAAAAGGACACCCAAAATGAGCAATACCGATATTCGTGTCGTACCCGGCCCGGCCAACTACTTCTCCCACAGCGGCAGCCTTGCGCGCCTGAACGATTTCTTCACGCCAGAACAACTTTCCCGCGCAGTGTGGATTTACGGCGAACGCGCCATCGAAGGGGCACGCCCTTTTCTGCCAGACAGCTTTAACGCCGAGGGCGCAAAACATCTGCTGTTCAAGGGCCACTGCAGCGAGCGCGATGTCACGCATCTGGTGAATGAATCAGGCAGTGACGTCAGCGTCGTGATTGGCGTGGGCGGCGGCGCGGTGATGGACACCGTAAAAGCGGTCGCGCGACGTTTAACGGTGCCCTTCGTCGGTATTCCAACCATTGCCGCCACCTGTGCCGCCTGGACGCCGCTTTCGGTCTGGTATAACGACGCCGGTCAGGCGTTGCAGTTTGAGATCTTCGATGACGCCAATTTCCTGGTGCTGGTTGAGCCGCAAATTATTCTGAACGCCCCGGCGGAATATCTGCTGGCGGGCATCGGCGATACGCTGGCGAAATGGTATGAAGCGGTGGTTCTCGCGCCAAAACCTGAAGAATTGTCGTTAACCGTGCGTCTGGGCATTAACGGGGCGCTGGCGATCCGTGACGTGCTGCTGGAGAGCAGCGAACAGGCGCTGGCGGATCAGGCGCGCGGTGAGCAGACGCAGGCATTTCGCGATGTGGTTGATGCCATTATCGCCGGTGGCGGCATGGTCGGTGGGCTGGGCGAACGCTATACCCGCGTGGCGGCCGCGCATGCGGTCCATAACGGTTTAACCGTGTTGCCGCAGACCGAAAAATTCCTGCACGGCACGAAGGTCGCTTACGGCATTCTGGTGCAAAGTGCCCTGCTCGGTCAGGACGACGTTCTGGCACAACTGATTGCCGCGTATACGCGTTTCAATCTGCCGACCACCCTGCGCGAGCTGGACGTGGACATCAACAACCGCGCCGAACTGGATCGGGTCATCGCCCACACGCTGCGCCCGGTAGAATCCATTCATTACCTGCCGGTTGCGCTGTCACCTGACGTTTTACGCGCCGCATTTGAGAAAGTGGAATCCTTCCGCCAGTAATTCCCCTCCCCCGTTCAGCGCATTGACGGGGGGCAAACTCCCTCTATACCTAATGATGAATCTCACCACTCTCGTAATAGGTCATCATGCAGATCGATTTAACAGGTAAAAAGGCGCTGGTCACCGGCGCCAGCCGTGGGCTGGGGCGCGCCATTGCGTTGTCGCTGGCACGCGCAGGTGCCGATGTGGTTATCACCTATGAAAAATCCGCCGATAAAGCCCAGGCTGTCGCCTATGAAATCGCCGCGCTTGGACGGCGCAGCGAGGCCATTCAGGCGGACAGCGCAAGCGCTCAGGCTATTCAGCAGGCGGTTAACCAAACGGCGCAAACCTTGGGCGGGCTGGATATTCTGGTCAACAACGCCGGGATCGCGCGCGGTGGCCCGCTGGAATCCATGTCACTGGACGATATCGACGCGGTGATCAACGTGAATATTCGCGGCGTCGTGATCGCCATCCAGGCCGCCCTTGCGCATCTCAAAGACGGCGGGCGCATCATCAACATTGGCAGCTGTTTGGCCAATCGCGTGGCTCAGCCGGGAATCTCCGTGTATTCAATGAGCAAATCGGCGCTTAACTCCCTGACACGTGGCCTGGCGCGCGACCTGGGACCACGGGGAATCACCGTCAACCTGGTGCATCCTGGCCCAACGGATAGCGATATGAATCCGGCGGATGGCGAACAGGCCGACTCACAGCGTCAGCTGATTGCTACCGGACATTACGGTACGCCGGAGGATATTGCGGCGGCAGTGACGTTTCTCGCCAGTCCACAGGCCGGACAGATTTCTGGCACCGGTCTGGATGTGGATGGTGGGTTAAACGCCTGAGAAATTTGCGATAGCAATTCCGCCTTTTTGCACGCCTCTGTCGACCGGCAGAGGCGTTTGCGAGCCATCCCGACACCCTGCATTTTGCCGCTTTCCCCCGTCTTTTCTGCGCTTTACAGTACCTGCATAAGAAAATCAGAATTTAACTAATAATCTTATTATTTCCTTATAAAATGCAGGGGCGTACAGTGGAGGTACGGATGAAGATTATCTGGTCAAGAGCTGCAAAAAGAGATTTAGCTAAAATTGAGGTGCGCTCACAATCGAGAATCGAAGAGAAAGTGAACTCGATAACCGATAAAAATGCGCCTCAACCAGATATTAAAAAGCTATCTCTACCGGGCAATTACCACCGGCTTAGAGCGGGTGAATACCGCGTAATCTTTATGTTTCAGGGCGAATCACGAGATGTTTGCTACATCGTGGCAGTCAAGCGAAGAAGCTCAACGACCTATCTTCACGAGGAAAGCGTTCCCTATGGATGTGCAACTGATCGCTGATGCTGATGGAAAACCACAATATGCAGTCATTCCTTATGATGACTATCTTCGCATGCTCCCGCAAGCGGCTGAATATGACGACGAAAATGAGGATGACTGGGAAAGCGTTGATGACGAAAAGGATATCTACGATGACGTTGGATTACCCGCTGACGTTTGCAGCCTCATGACTTCTCAGCAAGTCAGCCTGCAGGCCGCGTGGCGAATTCTGCGCGGATTATCTCAGCAGGAAGTGGCCGACAAACTCGGCATCAGCCAGTCTGCCGTTTCGCAGCTTGAAGCGGTGGATTCTCGCCCGCAGAAGCGCACGCGAGAAAAGCTGGCCGCGATTTACGGCTGCACCCAGGAACAAATTAGTCTCTATCTGCCTAAGGAAGGCTAACAGCACTTCACGCCGCCTTTGGCACCGTAGCGCGCGTCCTGACGATCGCGGAAAAATTCTTCATAGGTCATCGGCGACTGATCGGGATGGGTGACACGCATGTGCTCGACATAGTTGTCGTAGTCCGGCACGCCAATCATCATTTTTGCTGCCTGGCCTAAATATTTACCTGCTTTGGATAACGTGTCGAACATGCTGTTTCTCTCATTCAATCCCTCTCCCATAAGGCCGAGGGTTTACTCTGTTCCCTCTCCCCACAGGGGAGAGGGTTAGAGGAGTGATTAGTTAATGCGCCCCTTTTGCCTGGGTCACAATGTCATCCAGATTTTCTGGCATTGGCTCGTATGGCGTCTCTTTCGCCGTCGGCTTGTCTTCTTTGAGTGCCGCCAGCGCGGTCTTCAGAGAGTACAACGCCAGCACCACAACTACCACCATAAAGAAGATGGTCAGTCCGGCATCCAGGCGGTTGTTAAACACCAGCTGTGAAAGCTGAGACTCAGTGTACTGCGCCGGGATTTTGCCGCTGTCGATCATCGACTGGAACTTGTTAGCAATTGCCAGGAAACCGACTTTGTTGTCCGGACTAAAGGCTTTTTGCCAGCCAGCAGTCAGCGTACAGATCAACAGCCATGAGGTTGGCAACAGCGCCACCCATGCGTAACGCTGACGCTTCATTTTGAACAGCACGACCGCGCAGAGCATTAGCGCCATGCCTGCCAGCATCTGGTTGGCGATACCGAACAGCGGCCACAGGGTATTGATGCCGCCTAACGGATCGACCACGCCCTGATGCAGGAAGTAGCCCCAGGCCAGGACGCACAGCGCCGTCGCCAGCAGGTTCGCCGGCAATGAATCGGTGCGTTTCAGCCCCGGAGAGATCACCCCCAGCAGATCCTGCAGCATAAGCGTGCGGCACGTGTACCAGCGTCGACCGCCGTCAGAATAAACAGCGCTTCAAACAGAATGGCAAAGTGATACCAGAACGATACATCCATCAGCCCGCCGAGCGCGCCATGAAGGATATACGCCATCCCCACCGCCAGCGTCGGTGCGCCGCCTGCACGGGAGATAATCGACTGTTCCCCTACCTCATTGGCAATATGCGTTAGCGTTTCCGGTGTAATGGCAAAGCCCAGCCGCTCACCAACCTGCGCCGCAGAAGCGACCACGTCAACGGTGCCAGCTGGTGCCAGAACCGCCATTGGGCTGTTCATCGCAAAGTACACGCCCGGATCGATAATGCAGGCAGAAACCAGCGCCATGATGGCGACGAAAGATTCCATCAGCATGCCGCCGTAACCGATCAGGCACGCCTGGTTTTCATTCGCCAGCATTTTCGGCGTCGTGCCCGATGCAATCAGCGCATGGAAGCCCGATACCGCGCCACAGGCGATGGTGATAAACAGGAACGGGAACATGTTACCGGTCCAGACCGGGCCGGTGCCGTCAATGAATTTGGTTAACGCTGGCATGGTCAGCGTCGGGCGCATGATCAAAATACCAATCGCCAGGCCAACGATAGTCCCGATTTTGAGGAAGGTAGAGAGGTAATCGCGCGGGGCCAGCAGCAGCCAGACCGGCAGAACAGCCGCCACAAAACCGTAACCCACCAGCATCCAGGTCAGCTGTACGCCGGTAAAGTCAAAATACGGCGCCCAGGTTTGGGCTCTCCGCCACCCAGCCGCCCGAAATAATCGCGAACACCAGGAAGAACAGGCCAATGATTGACACTTCGCCAATGCGCCCCGGACGGATGTAGCGAATGTAGATCCCCATGAACAGCGCCAGCGGAATGGTGAACGCTACGGTGTAGGTTCCCCACGGGCTGTGGGTCAGGGCTTTCACCACGATCATCGCGAGCACGGCCAGGATAATCACCATAATCATAAAAGTGGCGATCAGCGCGATAACCCCAGCGGTTGCGCCCATCTCCTCTTTCACCAGCTCACCGAGCGAACGCCCGTCGCGACGAGTCGAGACGAACAGCACCATAAAGTCCTGCACTGCGCCCGCCAGCACCACACCCGCCAGGATCCAAAATCATCCCGGCAGATACCCCATCTGCGCCGCCAGTACCGGTCCGACTAACGGACCCGCCCCGGCAATCGCCGCAAAGTGATGGCCAAACAGCACTTTTTTATCCGTTGGAACATAATCCAGGCCGTCGTTATGCCGAACAGCGGGCGTCATGCGAGTACCGTCCACCGCCAGCACTTTGTCGGCGATAAAACGTCCGTAGAAACGATATGCGATCAGATAAATGCAGACGGAAGCCACGACTATCCATAGCGCATTGATCTGTTCACCACGATTGAGGGCGATGTAGCCCAGAGCAAATGCGCCTACAACAGAGAGCATTGCCCAGATGAGGTATTTCCCTGAGTTGTTCATAGTTGTTATCCGTTAGCGAGAAACAGTGAGATGTTACATTTTGTTTCTAGATCACGGCTTGAAATTTAACAACTTTGAAACGCAATAATGCGTGGTCAAACCAGATATTTACTTCACTGTGTTAAGCGGATCACTTTAGCGAGTGCCAGGATGGAAAATAGCACTGAGTTGATGTTTGCCCCTCACCCCAGCCCTCTCCCCACGGGAGAGGGAAAAAAGCAGAGCGCTTTTTGTTTTACGGGAAGATCAGAACACCACACGAGCGATTCCCTCTCTCCAGGGAATAGGGAGAAAAGCAGAGCACATTTTGTTTTACGGGAAGAGCAGAACACCGCACGAGCGATTCCCTCTCTCCAGGGGAGAGGGAGAAAAGCGGAGCGCTTTTTGTTTTACAGAAGGAACAAAACCCCGCACGAGCGATTCCCTCTCCCGTGAGAGAGGGAGAAAAGCAGAGCGCATTTTTGGTTTACGGGAGGAGCAGAACACCGCACAAGCGATTCCCTCTCCCGTGGGAGAGGGTTAGGGTGAGGGCATCAAACCGCACCCACTACCCCAGCACCATCGTGCTCAGCCGACAGGTGCAGCAGCGGCGTCCCTGTTCGTCGAAAATCACGATTTCCCAGCTCTGGTTCTGACGTCCAAGATGCAGCGGCTGACAAACGCCGCGCACTTTTCCCTGCGACACCGCGCGATGGTGGGTCGCGTTCAGCTCGGTCCCCACAACGTTTTGCCCGTCGCGAGTCATCAGAAAACCGGCCATCGAACCGAGCGTTTCCGCCAGCGCCGCGGATGCCCCGCCGTGCAGCAGGCCAAACGGCTGATGCGTACGCGCATCCACCGGCATTTCGGCTTCCAGGGTGTCGTCGCCGATGCGCGTATAAACCATGCCCAGGTGCGCCACCATCGTGTTCAGGCTGGTGGCGTTAAGTTCTTCAAGCGATAAGTGACGTTTCCAGATCATTATGCCCCCAGCGTTGAGCCGCCATCCACCACGATGTCCTGCAGCGTGATGTGGCTGGCGTGGTCTGAAGCGAGGAACAAAATCGTGCTGGCGATCTCCTGCGGACGCGCAATTTTGCCGAGCGGAATACCCAGCTTAAACTGCTCGCCAAAACCACGAATGCGCTGCTGTTCGGCGTCGTCGCTTACCCACAGCGTGCGCTGCATGTCGGTATCAGTCGATCCTGGTGAGACGATGTTACACCGCACACCGCTGCCCGCCAGCTCAAGACCCACGGTCAATGCCAGGCTTTTCAGCGCGGCTTTCGAGGCGCCGTAAGCGCTCATCCCGATGCGCGGGGTATGTGCGGCGTCCGAGGCCACGGTGACAATCGCCCCACCCTGCTGGCGACGGAACTGGCCCATCGTCTGCTGGAACAGGTTAAACGCCCCGCCAACGTTTACCGCAAAGGTCTGCTGCCAGTCGTCCTGCGATAGCCGATCCGTTGCGCCCATGCGCAAAATTCCCGCCGCATTGATCAGCACGTCCAGACGTTCAATATTTCTCAGTAAGCGCTCGCATACGTCATTCACCTGTGACGCGTCCGCCACGTTCAGCGTTTCTGTCGCAAACGGATAATCGTTGGCCGGGAACGCGAGATCGAAGCCAGTTACCTGCGCGCCGGCCTCGACAAACGCCAGCGCCGTGGCGTAGCCAATGCCCTTACCCGCGCCCGTCACCCAAACGGTTTTACCGGTAAAATCGAATCCAGCCATCACTTCACCTCGCGGGACAGCAGCGCCCACCAGGCATCGAGGGTCGGATTTTTTGCCAGCATCACGAAATCGATATCGCCGTGAACTTTACGCCAGCGGGCAGCCAGCGCCATCATGCGCACGGAGTCGAGACCATAATCAATCAGGTTTTCGTCGTCCATCGGCTCGTCAGATTCGTCCAGCAGCGGCAGGATCACGGCACGTAGCGCCTCTTTGCTGGCGGGTACGGACGGCAGCAGTTCGTCGGTCATCACCACGCGTCCGGTGCGGCCCGCGACGTAGTTCAACGACATCAGATGCTCTTCGCGGCTGAAATCGGCCAGCGCGTCGGCGATAAAGAACGGCTTGATATCACGCATAAAAGCGTCGGTGGCGGTCGTCATACAACCGATGTGCGCGTAAACGCCGGTGATCAGCAGCTGATTGCGGCCCGTCTCTTTGAGCATCTGCTCCAGCGGCGAGCGGTGGAACGCGCTGTAGCGCCATTTCACCAGCACGGTGTCGGCTTCGTCAGGCGTCAGTTCCGATACGATACGCTGCTGCTCCGGCGAGCGGGTTAGCCCCGGCCCCCACATGTCGTTCAGCAACGCACGGTCTTCGTCGCTCTGCTCTTTTGGCTGCGCGGTGTAATAGACCGGAATATTGTGCTTTTTGCAGTAATCGCGAAGTTGCGCGATGTTCGCCACCACTTGCACCATCATCGGGCAATTTTCGCCCCAGAAGTTGAGGAAATATTCCTGCATGTCGTGGATCAACAGCGCGGCGCGCTCGGGCTCGAACGCCCAGTTCACTTTATTGTTCGGCAGTTCAGCGGCCGTCGGCAGTGCATAACCGGTTAATTTTGGAATCGCCATAATCAGTTCCTCAGCCCTGGGCGCGTTCAGCGAGCCACAGGCGCAATTGTTTCTTGTCTACTTTCCCGACCGGCGTCAGCGGCAGCGCATCCACGCTCTCGACCCTGTCCGGCAGTTTGAATTCTGCAATCCCCTGCTCGCGCAGGAAACGACGCACGTCCACCGCGCGCAGGGGCTTTTTCACCACCAGATACGCGCAGCTTTTTTCGCCCAGCAGGCTGTCTTCCATGCTGACCAGCGCCGCGTGGATCACCGATTCGTGACGCAGCAGTAAATTCTCGATCTCTTCCGCTGCGATCTTCTCGCCGCCACGGTTGATCTGATCTTTTTCACGCCCCTGCACGGTGATGTAACCCTGCTCGTCGATGGAGATCAGATCGCCGGAGCAGTAAAAACCGTCGGCATCAAAAGCGCTGGCGTTGTGTTCCGGGCTGTTGAAATAGCCACGGAAGGTGTACGGCCCGCGCGTCATCAAACGCCCGACTTCACCGCGCGGCAGCGGTTGTCCGTTTTCATCTGCTACCCACACTTCGTCATCCGGGCACATTGGACGACCCTGGGTGTTCATGATGCGCTCCGGGGTGTCGTCGATCGCGGTGTAGTTCACCAGCCCTTCCGCCATGCCAAAAACCTGCTGCAGCTGACAGCCAATTTCCGCCGGAATGCGCGCCGCAAGCGTGGCAGAAAGTCGTGCTCCGCCCACCTGTAATAGCGTCAGCGACGCCAGTTGAGCGTTACCCGCTCCTTCCGCGATGGCCTGCAACCACAGGCTGACCGCAGGAGGAACCAAAGACGCAACGTTGAGCTGGTGTTTTTCAATCAGTGGGAAGCAAAGCGTGGCGCTCGGATCGTTCGCCAGCGCCACGCACCCACCCGCCATAAATACGCCCAGCGATCCCGGAGAACTCATCGCAAAGTTGTGCGCTGCGGGCAGCGCGTTCAGGTAGCGCGTTTCAGCCGTAATGCCGCACACTTCGTTGCTGCGCAAAATGCTGTAGTAGTAGTCGTTGTGCGTGCGCGGGATCAGCTTTGGCGTGCCGGTGCTCCCGCCGGAAAGCTGGAAAAACGCCACTTCATCGGCAGGCGTCGGGCTGGCAATAAAGTTGTCCGCCGGACGCGCAATGGCCGTCTCCAGGGCGTGTTCACCGTTATCGCCGCGCAGCAGCACCACGCGCACGGAGCGGTGTTCATCGACAAACGTATTCAGGAAATCATCGTCCGCAAACAGCGCATGCTGGCGATCGGCAATCACCAGCGCGGGCGCAATTTGAAGTGCGTACGCGTTCAGCTCGCTGCGTTGATGGCTAAAAAGCGCATTCACGGGGGCGACGCCCGCCTGCAGCAGGGCAAAGAAAGTGATGTAAAACTCGGCCACGTTGCCCAGTTGCACCAGCGCCGTTTCGCCGCGCTTAATCCCCTGCGCCTGCAGTGCGGACGCGAGGTTATTCACTGCCTTGTGAAGCTGACGGTAGGTGTACTGCCGCTCGCCGTCGAAAACTGCCGTCGCGTCGCTGTCAGCATGACGCGTCAAAATGTCGGTCAGCGGCACATCTTGCCAGTAGCCTTTTTCACGGTAGCGCCGGGCAAATTCCTCAGGCCAACGGGTAAAGGGAAGCGTCATGATTATTCCTCAGTGCAAACCAAAAACGTTGAGCATGGTGGAGAGTTTGACGCCGGTTTCGCGCCATTCGCCGACGGGTGATGAGGCCGGGACAATGCCTGCACCAGCAAACAGACGAACCGTGTTTTCATGGAGGCGCGCACAGCGGATCGTTACGACCCATTCTCCGTTGCCTTCGCTGTCGCACCAGCCGACGATCCCGCCGAACAGTTCGCGGTCAAACGGCTCCAGAGAGGCAATAATTTCTTTCGCGGCCTGATGCGGGAAACCGCTCAGCGCAGGCGTCGGGTGCAGCAGACAGGCCAGCGTCAGCGCGTTTTCATTTTCCCGCGCTTCGCCTTCAATCGGCGTTGCCAGATGCCAGAGCGTAGGCGTGGTGATCAGCTGCGGTGAAGATGGCATTGCCAGCTTATGGCTGCGTTGTTCCAGCACGGTTTTCATCGCCTGCGTCACCAGATCGTGTTCGTGGCGGTCTTTTTCAGAGGCCAGCAGTTTGTTTCCGGCTTCGCGATCCAGCATATCGTCCGGCTGACGACGCGCAGAGCCGGCCAGCGGCAGCGAGCTGAAATGTGCCCCCTCTTTGCGCAGCAGCAGCTCAGGGCTCGCCCCCAGCAGCACACCGCCGTCTTCGAGCGGAACGTGGAAGTTAAAACTTGCCGGGTTTTGCGCGATCAGGCGCTCCAGCAACGCACCGCTGTCGATGTGCCGATCGGTGGCGATATCAATCAGGCGCGAGAGCACCACTTTATTGACCTGCGGCGTCGCAGTGAGGGCGGCGGCGCGGGCGACCATCTCTTCAAATACGGGCTGCGGCGGGATTTCCGTACGGCTTACGACCGTCAACTCCTGCGCGCCGGAATGGTAGCGTGCGGATTTCTGTCGCGCCGGACGCGAAAAAGTTTGCCAGCTTTGCGGAATAAACAGTGACGAGGGTTTGCGGGTATCAAACGGAATGGCGCCCACCATAATGGGATGCGAAATCCCGCTGGCTTTAGCGTCATTGAAGGCCTGCGCCAGCTTTTGCTGGAAGGCACCAGCCGGATCGTCGCCGCCTGCTGCGGACTCCGAAAAACGGGCAAAACAGCCAGATGTGGTGAAACTGCGGTTGGGCGACATAAAGAAAAAGCTGTCTGATTGCAGCGTGGTCGCGGTGTGTTGAACTTCCTCAGCCAATGACGTATCCATATCATCCTCCTAAAATGATAAACGCAGTAAGAATAATTATCATTTATATTTTCGATGGCTAACCTAATAGCAGAGCGCGACGGTGTCAACCGCCGACAGCGCAACTTGTGCGACTATTGCTTGCATCCCTTCGCCGCATTTATGAAAATGAGAAGCATTAACCTCCACAAAAACAGGATGTCGCCTTGTGAAATTCCCTGCTGTTTGTCGTTACGCCCTGCTGCTGGCAGGCCTTTTTGTTTTAGGACTAACCTCAGCCATCGCCGCAGACTGGCCCCGCCAGGTCACCGACAGCCGTGGCGTTCATACCCTGGAAAGCAAGCCGACGCGCATTGTATCTACCAGCGTCACGCTGACCGGTTCGCTGCTGGCCATTGACGCGCCGGTTGTGGCCAGCGGCGCGACGACGCCGAACAACCGCGTGGCGGATGCGCAAGGATTTATGCGCCAGTGGGGGGATATCGCCAAAAAACGGCAGGTTTCGCGTCTCTATATCGGCGAGCCAAGCGCTGAAGCCGTTGCCGCGCAAATGCCGGATCTGATTCTGATCAGCGCGACCGGCGGAGATTCTGCCATGGCGCTTTACGATCAGCTCTCCACTATCGCGCCGACGCTTGTCATCAATTATGACGACAAAAGCTGGCAGGAACTGCTGACTCAACTCGGCACGCTGACCGGACACGAAAAGCAGGCCGCCGCGCGTATCGCCGAATTTGATCAACAGCTGACGTTGGTGAAGCAGCAGATGAAACTCCCGCCGCAGCCGGTGAATGCGCTTGTTTACACCGCCGCCGCGCACAGCGCGAACCTGTGGACCGCGGAATCGGCGCAGGGCAAATTCCTGCAACAGCTCGGATTCCAGCTGGCTGAGCTGCCTGCTGGACTGAACACCTCAAAGAGCCAGGGTAAACGCCACGACATCATCCAGTTGGGTGGTGAGAATCTGGCGGCAGGGCTGAATGGACAAGGGCTATTGTTGTTTGCGGGCGACCAGAAAGACGTCGATGCGATCTACGCTAATCCGCTGCTGGCGCATCTGGCCTGCGGTGCAAAACAAACGCGTCTGGGCGCTGGGTACGGAGACCTTCCGCCTGGATTATTACAGCGCCATGCTGGTGCTGGAACGTGTAAACGCGTTGTTCAAGTAAATACAAAATATGCCCTCTCCTTTTTTGAGTGAGGGCATCGTGCTGAAAAATAAAAACAAAACGGCTACTGGATTGCCGTTTTAGAGTTTTCTCCCCTCTTCCTGTGGGAGAAGGTATCAAGCCGCGCAAGGTAAAAAAAACGGCAACTCAGTTGCCGTTTTAGTGTTGTCTTCCTCTCACCAGGGAGAGGACCGGGGAGAGGGCATCAGGCCGCACTATCCTTCAACACCCCTTCCTGACGGAATCGGCGCAGCTCCGCCAGGGTTATCAGCAAAATCACACCGACAATCGCCAGCACAAATCCGCTGCTGCTGGCCGAAGCCATCGGCGTCATAATCACGCCAAGTCCGCCCAGGATCGCCGCCCCAATCGCATCGCCCGTCACGTTCTGCGCCGTCCATAAACCGTTGATGCGCCCCAGCATCCCTTCCGGCGTTTGCGTCTGAATCAGGGTGTATTGCAGCAACGAACTCACTGCGCTCAGCCAGCCAAACAGCGCCAGGCACACCACGCCCAGCGCCCAAAACGGCATAAGGCTAAAGAAAGCGATGGCGATAAACGAGGCGACGGTTGCAGAGAGCATAATCAGCCCCGGGCGCGCACTGTGTGCCAGATTGCCACTGGTCAGCGCGCCAAACGCTGCACCGAGTGGGATCGCCGCATACAGCAGGCCAATTTGCGAGGCGCTCATTTGCCACTCCATCGCCAGCGCCGGATAGAGCACGCGCACCGCACTCGCCATCGTCAGAAGCCCGCCCAGCAGGGCGATGCCGCCAATCAGCGGATTGCTAAACAGAAAACGAATTGCCGCCATCAACGATTTCAACGGGTGTTCGCGCGGCTGCGGCGGGGGCGGCAAAAGCGGCAAGCGCAGCAGGGTTAACGTGGTGATAAAGGTTCCCGCTGCCGCTAAACCGTAGTTCCACGCCACGTTGCCGGTCGCCAGCAACAGGCCGCCCACCATCGGCGAAATCACCGATCCGAGACGTACGGTGAGCATGGTGATCGCCCCCGCCTGCATCAGATTTTCTCGCCCAACCAGCGCAGGCGTAGCCGCCAGCAGTGCCGTCACGCCCAGCGAAGCGAAGAAACCGTCCCATAATCCCAGCGCATAAATCGCAATGAGCGACGGCTCCGGCAGCATGGCGTTCAGGCACAGGCCAATAAAGCCAACGCCGCACGTCCCGCGCGCCAGCAGAATCAATTTTTTACGCTCGTAGCGATCCGCCAGTACCCCGCCGACCATTAGCCCAATAAACATCGCGCTGCCCGTTAAGGTCACAGACAAACCAACCAGCCAGCTGGATTGCGTCATGGCCTGGATTTGCACCGGTACGGCAACGCCGAGCAGTCCGAGGGATAAAATGGAGATAAAACGCGCGATAAATACGGCGCGAAATGCCGGATGCGTCTTGAGGAGGCTGAGATTGAGCAGCCAGGATTTTTGATTCATGACAAGGCCTTGAGATCTATCAATACCCTAAATAATTCAAGTTGCAGGAAGGCGGCGACGCAGGAATTCCCGGAAAATTACGTAGGTAAATGACCGGGGTGAGCGAGGAAAGCCAACGCGCCTGCAGCGTGAAGTATGACGGGTATATCTACCAATTTTATGGTGGCACATGCTAACATAGCCAAATAAGATAGATAACGATAATTACTATCATTATCAAATCATGGACGTTGCTATGTTGTCTTCTCCTCTCGCGGTACGCGCCGTTGCGGTGCCCTTTTTGTTGTTGCTGTTAATTCTTGCTATGGCACTCAGCCTGCTGGTTGGCGCGAAACCGCTGCCTGCATCCGTCATTTTTGACGCGCTTTCCGGGACATGCCAAAGCGCCGATTGTACGATTGTGCTCGACGCACGACTGCCGCGCACGCTCGCCGGATTGCTGGCGGGTGCGGCGCTTGGCCTGGCGGGAGCACTTATGCAAACGCTGACCCGTAATCCGCTGGCCGACCCTGGTATTCTGGGCGTCAACGCGGGGGCCAGTTTTGCGATTGTGCTCGGCGCGGCGCTGTTTGGACTCTCCTCCCCAACCGAACAACTGGTGATGGCATTTTGCGGCGCGCTTGCCGCATCGTTGCTTGTCGCCTTTACCGGCAGTCAGGGTGGCGGCCAGCTAAGCCCGGTACGCCTGACGCTGGCAGGCGTGGCGCTCGGCGCGGTGCTTGAAGGGTTATCGAGCGGCATTGCACTGCTGAATCCCGATGTCTGGGATCAGCTACGCTTCTGGCAAGCCGGATCGCTGGATATCCGTACGCTACAAACCTTACACATTGTCACGATCCCGGTGCTTATCGCCGCCATCGTTGCACTCTTTTTAAGCCGTGCACTCAACAGCCTGAGCCTCGGCAGCGACACCGCCACCGCACTCGGTAGCCGCGTGGCACGTACCCAGTTGATTGGATTATTAACGATCACCGTGTTGTGCGGCAGCGCGACGGCGGTCGTCGGGCCGATTGCGTTTATTGGCCTGATGATGCCGCATATGGCACGCTGGCTGGTGGGGGCCGATCACCGCTGGTCGCTCCCTGTCACACTGCTGGCGACGCCCGTTCTCCTGCTCTTTGCCGATATTATTGGTCGTGTGCTGGTGCCGGGCGAGCTGCGCGTTTCGGTGGTCAGTGCGTTTATTGGCGCGCCGGTGCTGATTTTCCTGGTTCGCCGTAAGCGTGGAGGTGGGCTGTGATAACCCCTTCCCGCCGATTAGTCAGCACGTGCCTGCTGCTGGTACTCGCCAGCCTCATGGCCGCCGTCTGGAGTTTGCGCAGCGGCGCGGTCACGCTCGATTTTATGCAGGTTTTTGACGCCTTCACCGGCAGCGCGCCGCGTAATATCACGATGGTCGTCACCGAATGGCGTTTACCACGCGTGGTGATGGCGATTCTGGTGGGTGCTGCGCTCGGCGTGAGCGGCGCGATTTTCCAGTCGCTGCTGCGCAACCCGCTGGGCAGCCCGGACGTGATGGGCTTCAACACCGGCGCGTGGAGCGGCGTGTTAGTCGCGATGGTGCTGTTTGGTCAGCATCTCACGGCGATTGCCTTTGCGGCGATGGCGGGCGGCGTGCTCACCTCGCTTGTCGTCTGGGCGATGGCCTGGCGCAACGGAATCGAAACCTTCCGCCTGATCATTATCGGCATTGGCATTCGCGCCATGCTGATGGCCTTCAACACCTGGCTGCTGCTGCGCGCATCGCTTGAAACGTCGCTCTCCGCCGGGCTGTGGAACGCAGGGTCCTTGAACGGCCTGACGTGGGCTAAAACGCTCCCCGCCACACCGATTATCATGCTGATGTTTGTCTGCGCGTGGCTGCTGGTGCGCAGAATGCGCCTGCTGGAAATGGGCGATGATAGCGCCTGCGCGCTCGGCGTGGGCGTTGAACGCTCGCGTCTGACGCTCATGCTGGTCGCCGTCGTCCTAACCGCTGCCGCTACCGCCATTGCGGGGCCTATCTCCTTTATCGCGCTGGTTGCACCGCATATCGCCCGCCGCATGAGCGGCACGGCGCGCTGGGGCCTCACCCAGTCGGCGCTGTGTGGCGCACTTTTATTGCTGGTCGCGGACCTCTGCGCCCAGCAGCTGTTTATGCCTTATCAACTGCCGGTGGGCGTCGTGACCGTCAGTCTTGGCGGTATCTATCTCATCGTGTTGTTAGTTCAGGAGTCCCGCAAGAAATGACCCAGACAGCGACCCGCTTGCGCGGCGAAAATCTCACCCTTGGTTACGGCAAAAAAACCGTGGCGCATGAGTTAAATGTGGCAATTCCTGACGGCCATTTTACGGCGATTATCGGCCCGAACGGCTGCGGCAAATCCACGCTGCTGCGTACCCTGAGCCGTCTGATGACGCCGCAGCACGGGAGCGTGTATCTCGACGGCGAACAGATTCAGCAGTTTGCCAGTAAAGAGGTGGCGCGGCGCATCGGGCTGCTGGCGCAAAACGCCACGACGCCAGGCGACATCACTGTGCAGGAGTTGGTCGCGCGCGGGCGTTATCCGCATCAGCCGATGTTTACCCGCTGGCGCAAGGAGGATGAAGCGGCGGTGACGGCCGCGATGCGGGCAACGGGCATAACCGATCTCGCTGGGCAAAGCGTCGATACGCTCTCCGGCGGACAGCGACAACGCGCCTGGATTGCAATGGTACTGGCGCAAGAGACGTCGATCATGCTGCTGGATGAGCCGACGACCTGGCTGGATATCAGCCATCAGATTGATCTCCTGGAATTGCTAAGCGATCTCAACCGCACGCAGGGGTACACCCTGGCGGCGGTGCTGCATGATTTGAATCAGGCGTGCCGCTACGCCACGCATCTGATTGCATTGCGCGACGGGAAAATCGTGGCGGAAGGCGCGCCGAAAGAGATTGTGACGCCAGAGTTGATCGAGCGGATCTACGGAATGCGCTGCATGATTATCGACGATCCGATTGCCGGTACGCCGCTGGTCGTGCCGATAGGACGGCGTGCGGTCTGATTCCCCCCAAGCCTCTCCCCACAGGGAGAAAACACTAAAACGGCAACCGCGTTGCCACTTTACTTTTACTTTGCGCGGTCCGGTGCACTCACCTCCGCCCTCTACCACAGGGAGAAGGGGAAGACACTCAAAATGGCTACAACGTTGCCATTTTACTTTTACCTTGTGCGGTCTGGTGCCCCCCTCACCCCGCCCTCTACCACAGGGAGAGGGAGAAGACACTCAAAAATGGCTACAACGTTGCCATTTTACTTTTATCTTGTGCGGTCTGGTGCCCTCACCCCGCCCTCTCCCACGGGGAGAGGGAGAAAACACTAAAACGACAACAGTGTTGCCATTTTACTTTTACCTTATGCGGTCTGGTGCCCTCACCCCGCCCTCTCCCACGGGAGAGGGAGAAAATCACCAGCTATAAGAAATAGAACGTTGAACAGTGAACAGTTCCTTATCCCTCGGGAAGAGAGAGAAAGGCCACCTGCGCGCCCTGTTTGTCGGGAAGCGATCTGCCGGACTGAATAGCTGCGCCGAACGGTTCCCTCTCCCGTGAGGGAGAGGGTGAGGGGGAAAAGCTACTCAAAAATATCTTTCAGCGGGGAAAATCTACCCCAAAATCTCTTTCAGCACGGGGCCAATTTGCTCGAACGCCTGCGGCGAAATGATATCGACATGGGCGCAATCCTGATGATAAACCTCCAGCTCATTCACCCACGGCTCCCACGCCTGCTGCGGATCCATCTTGCGCGTACGCTCGGCGACAAACAGCGTCGCTTTCCCTTCGAAGCGTGAACTGCGCGCGGTCGTCAGCAAGCGCACCGCATCCGCGTAGTTGCCTTCAATCGCGTTAAACAGCTCGCTGGATGCCTGCCCCTGCTGCGCCGCAACAAACGCTTCGCGCTCGCGCTCGATTTCCGCCAACACTTGTGGATCAAGACCGTTGGCCTCTTTCTCAGCCCAGTTTTGCGTCTCCGGCGGCCAGGTGTCCAACAGCCCCAGGAAGGCCACCTCTTCGTCCTGCTCGCGCAGACGCGCCGCGATACCCTGCGCTAACGTCCCGCCGAGTGAATAGCCGAACAGATAATACGGCCCGTGCGGCTGCTGCGCGCGCAGCGTGTTGAGATGATGCGCGATCACCTCATCCAGCGTCGTACACTGCGCCATCGGTCCTTCCGGACGTGGCGACTGAATGCCGGTAATCGACCAGCGCGGGTTGAGATAGCGCGCCAGCACGCTGAATTGCCACGCAAAACCGGACGCCGGATGGAAGCAGAACAGCGTCGGGCCATCGCTTTGTCGCAGCGGCAAAATCGTCTCAAAGCCCAGACGCTGCGCCTGTTCATCGCTGATTTGCGACGCCAGCAGGGTACTCAACTGATTCACCGTCGATGCCACCATAATCTGTCCCGGTGTCACCTTGCGAGAAAATGTCCGGCTCAGCTGTGCCGCCAGGCGCATCGCCAGCAGCGAGTGACCACCGAGCGCAAAGAAATCCGCCTCGATGTCATTCACGTCGCAGCCCAGAAGATCAGAAAATGCCTGCGCGACGGCGATTTCCGTTGCCGTTTCCGGCACGCGCCCGGAGGCGCTGTGAGTCAGATCCGGCATCGGCAGCGCTTTACGATCCAGCTTGCCGTTGGCCGACAGCGGCAGTTCGCTGATTTGCAACAGCACCACCGGGACCATATGCGCCGGGAGTTGCGCTTTCAATGCGTCCAGCAATGCCTCGCGATCCAGCGGCAAGCCGGATTCGGACACCACGTATCCCACCAGTTGACGCGCATCGCCGCCGGTGGCCGCCGCCTGATTAAACACGCAGGCGTGCGCGACTGCCTGCGCCACGTCAGGCAGCGATAACATCGCCCGGTCGATTTCGCCCAGCTCAATACGCTGGCCACGAATTTTCAGCTGATCGTCGCTTCGGCCCAGATATTCCACCGCGCCATTATCCAGCCAGCGAGCGACGTCTCCGGTGCGGTACATCCGCTCGCCTGGGGCAAACGGATCGGCGATAAAGCGGCTGGCGGTCAGATCCGGGCGTCCCAGATAGCCCTGCGCCAGTTGAATACCTGTGAGATACAGATCGCCCGCCACGCCAAACGGGACCGGTCGCATCAGGCCATCCAGAATGCGCAGGCCGGTATTCCACACCGGGAAACCAATCGGTACGCTGTTGCCCGACACCGCCGCCAGCGCGTCGCCAAACGCCGGATACCAGCTCACATCAACCGCAGCTTCCGTCGGGCCATACAGGTTATGCAGCGGCGCGTGCGTCAGCTCTTCCCACTCGCGGCACAGTGCCGTCGGCAGCGCTTCGCCGCTACAGAACACCTGTTTCAGGCTCGCGCAGCAGCCCGCATTTTCTGGCGTCAATGAGGCGACAAACGCCGCCAGCATCGACGGTACAAAGTGGGTGGTGGTCACGCCGTAATGCGCGAAGAACTGCTGCATCGCGAGCGGATCGCGGTGCGCATCTGGCTCGGCCATCACCAGTTTTACCCCGGCGATAAACGGCCACCAAAATTCCCATACAGAGACGTCAAAGCTACAGGGTGTTTTCTGCGCCACCACGTCCTGCGCGGTGAGCGGATAGTGGTTTTGCATCCACAGCAGACGGTTGACGATGGCGGTTTGCCCCACCATCACCCCTTTCGGGCGTCCGGTCGAACCGGAAGTAAAGATGATGTACGCGGTCTGCTGCGGCGCACACAGGCCCAATGGTTCATTGCCCGCAGCAGGCAATAGTGTGTTGTAACTAAACGACGGAATCGGCAGATCGCTAAAACGCAGGAGCTGATCGTCGGTGGTGATCAGAAGCGTTGGCTGCGCGTCTTCCAGCATCATGCGCAGGCGATCGTCCGGATAACCGGTGTCGAGCGGCAGCCAGGCGGCGCCTGCCTCAACAATGCCGTGCAGCGCCAGGGTCAGAAACACCGAGCGCGGCAATGCAACCGCCACGCTGTCGCCCGGCTTCACGCCGCGTTCGCGCAGCGTCGTCGCCAGCGCCACCACCTGCTCGCGCATCTGGCGATAGTTGAGTTCGATGTGGGCATCCGCCAGAGCGGGTGCGTCCGGCGTTTTTTGCGCCTGCTCTGCCACCAGCGCGCTCAGCGTAGTGTGCGGCAGCGCAACGCCCGTATCGTTAATGTGTTCAAGCTGCTGATATTCCTGCGGCGAGACGGTTTCGGCGTCGCCACATTTCAGGCTAACGTTGGCTGCAAATTGCGCCAGCAGCCTGTCCAGGCGCGCAACGTGTCGCGTCAGCGTTGCCTCGTCGTAGCGCTGTTTGTTTGCCAGAATTTCAATACTCAAACCGCCCTGCTCGTCCGGGAACAGCGCCAGCTCCAGATCGTTGACGGGACCGGTCGCCAGCATGTGTGTTGTCGCCTGCACGCCGTCCAGCTCAAGTTGATAATCAAAGACTTTGACGTTCAATACCGGACCAAACAGCGCTTCATCGCCCGCTGCACGGCCGCTGTCGCGAACAATCTGCTCAGCGTCATAACGCTGGTGGCGACGCATCTTTTTCAGCTGATTCGCCAGACGCTGCGCCAGCGCCGGCAGCGTTTCGTGCGGATCAATATTCACCGCCATCGGCAGGACGTTTAGCACCGGACCGGTTGCCGTGAGCGCCGCCGATCCCATGCGGCGCATAAAGATAAATCCGGCGGCGTAATCGAGCCGTCCGGTCAGCCGTCCCAGCCACAGCGCGACCAGCGCCAGCGCCAGATCGGTGCGCTGAACCTGGCCTGATGCCTGGGCAAGCTGGCTAAACGCGCGGCCTATCGGCAGTCAGCTTAAGACGCAAGATATCCGTCGTGGTGGCACGTCCCGGCAGCGGCGCAGCAGAGAGCGACACCGGCGGCGGCAGCTGTTTGCGCTGCTCGGCCCAGAACGCGCCATCACGCGAGTACGCCTCGCTTTCGCGATAACGCTGATATTCGTCCACCACCTCGGAAAACGGCGTAAAGGGTGATTCCGGCGTCGGTTGGCCCCCTGACAGCGCACGATAAATATTCACGATCTGGCGGGTAATGCCGGGAAGCTGAAGCCATCGACTACTAAATGGTGATAACGCTGATACCAGAACCAGTTGTTTTCGCCCACCTGAATCAGCTGATGAAATGCCAGCGGCTGGCCGCTGTCGACACGCAGGTTCTGATTAAGATCGGCCTCCATCAGCGCCATCGCCGCCGCGTGCGGCGAGGCGTGATGACGCATATCGACAATTTGCGGCTCAGCGAAAACCATCGTCTCATCAATCCACTGCCACACGTCGCCGTTCTCTTCGCTAAAGCGCGTGCGCAGGGTATCGGCCTGCATCATGCCTGCCACTATCGCTTTAGCCAGCAGCGGCGCGTTGATTTCGCCGTTCAGCTCGGTGTAGTGCGCCACGCTCCAGGCGTTTGGCAACGTTGAAAGCTGCTCCGCCATCCAGATCCCCGTCTGGGCCGCCACGAGAGGAAGACGCGCGCTCATGCCTTATCCTCCGCAAAATGAGAGGGCACAAGCGTCTGCCAGTTTTCGGTCAGCCATTGTTCGCAGTCTTGCAGAGATTGTGGCTCGCAGATCACACGCCAGCCAGCGGGCAATGCGCCCCCCTGCGGCCACAAACTGTACTCACCGTGGTGATTTTGCAAAATAGCGAATTGCCCCTGTGGATTGTCGAAGGGATTACTGAATTCCATACCAAACTCCTGTCGAGAGAAATCGCCAGCCTGGCGTTAATGAATGAGCGGCTGCCAGAGGGTCATTAGCCCCTGCGTCAGCCCGCCTCGCCAGCAAAGGGCATCATGTCCGCCGTCGACCTGACGCCAGAAAACTGTGTGCTGCGGATGCTGTAGTTGGGCGTAAAGAGCCTGATTGCGCGGAAAATCAGCGGTTCACGACGCCCTGCCTCAAGCACGATACGCAGGGCCCGTCGCCGATTTTTCACCTGCTTTGAGTTGTTCGATAAGTTGCCCGTCCTGATCCGCGCTGCGATGCGGCCACCAGTACGACCCCGACTGGCTGAGCACGCAGCCAAACCGCTGCGGCCAGTTAAGCGCGGCATAGAGTGAAGACAGACCGCCAAAAACTTTGCCCGGGCGACCACAGTCCGATCCGCGCGCGCGCTGAAGGGCGTTAACGCCTGTATTTGCGGGAGCAACTCCTCCTGTACCGCCAGCCAGAAATCAGCGTTACAGGGCAGCTCACGGCTGCGGTGCGCGGTGTCGATAACATCAATTAGCAGGTATACCGCGGGCGGCAATTGGCCCTCTTGCGTCAGTGCGGCCAGCGGCGACCAGACGGGCATGCTTTCGGCCCAGAACTGTCCGTCGAGAAGCACCGCCAGCGGACGTTCTGCCGGGTTTTCATCCCCGGTGGTAAAAATCCACACGCGGCGGGAATTGCCCAGTCGTGGGCTGTGCCAGTCGATACATTCGGGTGGTGAAAACGGTGTATCAGCGTGATTCCAGCCGGGCTGCACGGGTGCGTGCGGCATTTCGAGCGCCGAAACCGGATGCCCGCGGCCACCGCGCCAGCTTTGCGGGTTAGCGGATCGGAAATCGCGCGTGGCAGCAGTTTGCCCCAGCCTTCGCGCAGCGCCATGCGATCGGGCGCGGCGGCGCTGAAGACCGCTTCGGCAAAATCGTGTTCGTTTTCAGAGGGGATAAAACAGTAACTGCCGCGCCATTCCGGGCTGAAATCACCCTGCCACCGCCAGACGTCGGTATCGGGAATACGTTCGAGGGATTGCGGCTGCGCATTTGATGATGATCGGTGACGCCAGTGATGTAGATCCACACCCGTTTTATCGCCGGACGAACGCGCCGTGCTAGCCGGATCGCGCCACCAAAACGTGACACGATAAAGGTCTTTTTCACGCGTCCATTCAGGACCGTTTTTCGACTGCCACCAGGCTTCACTTCCCGTTGTTAACGCCGTCACCCGCTTAACCTCATGTTTCACAGTATTTTGTTTCAGGACAAATTTTGTTGATAATATTATTGATAACTATTTGCATTTGCAATAGCGTAGTGCCCGCGCTGTGGGAAGCGCGCTCATAAAATAACCATGCCATGCATTGTGGTGCGCTCGAGGACAGGGCTGCTTACGCAATATGCGGGTGACAACATGCCGCCTCCTCTCCCATTCGGGAATGGAGCCAAGGGGATGCGGCACTGAAAAGCAGGACGTACAATGAATAAGAAGATTCACTCCCTGGCCTTGCTGGTCAATCTGGGAATTTACGGGGTTGCAGCGCCCGCGATGGCTGACGACGCCACCGCCAGCAGCGCTTCGCACGAAGACACCATGGTGATCACTGCCGCAGAGCAGAATTTACAGGCGCCGGGCGTTTCTAAAATCACTGCCGACGAAATTCGTAAAAATCCGCCGGCGCGTGACGTAGCCGAAATCATCCGTACCATGCCAGGCGTAAACCTAACCGGCAACTCCACCAGCGGCCAGCGCGGCAACAACCGCCAGATTGACATTCGCGGCATGGGGCCGGAAAACACCCTGATCCTGATTGACGGCAAACCTGTTACCAGCCGCAATTCCATCCGTCTGGGATGGCGTGGCGAGCGTGATACCCGCGGCGATACCGGCTGGGTTCCACCTGAAATGGTTGAAAGCATCGAAGTGATTCGCGGCCCGGCGGCAGCCCGTTACGGTAACGGTGCAGCGGGCGGCGTGGTGAACATAATCACCAAAAAATTCGATGACCAGTGGCATGGTTCCTGGAATACCTATCTGAACGCGCCTGAACATAAAGACGAAGGTTCGACAAAAACGGACCAACTTCAACCTGAGCGGCCCGCTGGGCGGAGAGTTCAGCTTCCGTCTGTACGGCAATCTGGATAAAACCCAGGCCGACGCATGGGATATCAACCAGGGCCATCAGTCCGAACGTACGGGCATGTATGCTGACACGCTCCCGGCCGGGCGTGAAGGGGTTGAGAACAAAGACGTCAACGGCGTGGTGCGCTGGGACTTCGCTCCGATGCAGTCGCTGGAGTTTGAAGCGGGCTACAGCCGTCAGAATAACCTCTACGCAGGCGACACACAGAATACCAACAACGATAACAGCAGCAACGGGCTGGTGAAGAAAAACTACGGTAAAGAGACCAACCGTATTTATCGCCAGAACTTTGCTGTCACCTGGAACGGCGGCTGGGATAATGGCGTGACCACCAGCAACTGGGCGCAGTACGAACATACCCGCAACTCACGTCTGGGTGAGGGCCTGGCGGGTGGCCTGGAAGGGTTGTTCAACAGCGATAAGTTTACCGATACCGATCTGTCAGACGTGATGCTGCACAGTGAGGTGAACCTGCCGATCGATTTCCTGGTGAATCAAAATCTGACCCTGGGAACCGAGTGGAATCAGCAGCGCATGAAGGATATGTCCTCCAACGGACAGGCCCAGCAAGGCGGCACGATCCCTGGCATGAGCGACGATCGCAGCCCGTATTCCAGCGCTGAGATCTTCTCCCTGTTCGCTGAGAACAACATGGAGCTGACCGACAGCACCATGCTGACGCCGGCGCTGCGCTTCGATCATCACACAATCGTGGGCAACAACTGGAGCCCGTCCCTGAACCTGTCTCAGGGTCTGGGCGATGACTTCACCCTGAAAATGGGCATTGCGCGTGCGTACAAAGCGCCGAGCCTGTATCAGACCAACCCGAACTATTTGCTCTACAGCAAAGGCCAGGGCTGCTACGCCAGCGGTGACGGTGTCGGTTGCTACATGATGGGCAACGACGATTTGAAAGCCGAGACCAGCATCAACAAAGAGATTGGCCTTGAGTTCAAACGTGACGGCTGGATGGCGGGCGTGACGTGGTTCCGCAACGATTATCGCGATAAAATCGAAGCCGGCTATGCCCCGATTGATCAGACCTCACTCGGCAAAACCAAAACCGATATTTATCAGTGGGAAAACGTGCCGAAAGCCGTCGTAGAAGGCCTGGAAGGGACGTTGAATGTGCCGGTCACCGAGACGGTGAACTGGACCAACAACATTACCTACATGCTGCAAAGTAAGAACAAAGAGACCGGCGATCGTCTGTCGATCATCCCGGAGTATACGCTGAACTCCACGCTGAGCTGGCAGGTACATCAGGACGTGTCGCTGCAATCGACCTTTACGTGGTACGGCAAGCAGCAGCCGAAGAAATACAACTACAAAGGCAAACCGGTAACAGGTTCTGAAAGCGACGAAGTCAGCCCGTACAGCATTGTGGGCCTGAGTGCGAGCTGGGATGTGACCAAAAACGTTAGCCTGACCGGTGGCGTGGATAACGTCTTCGACAAACGCCAGTGGCGCGCGGGTAATGCGCAGACTACCGGTAACGATAAAACCGGAGCGTATATGTCCGGCGCAGGCGCGTACACCTATAACGAGCCGGGGCGGACCTGGTATATGAGCGTGAATACGCACTTCTGATAGACGCGTCATACTTCGCGTTGCAGGTGCGTTGGCTGCGTTCGTTTACCTGAATCACTTAGCTGAGTAAGTTCATCGGGATTCACTCAGTTGCCGCGTGATTCGGCCTGATGGCCTCACCCCTACGGGGCCAGCGCAAGCGCTGTGCAAAACGCCAATTTCGTTTTGTCCTGCAACTCGAATTGTTTAAGGTATAGACTGTAAGCCCTCTTCCACCGAAGGGGGCTTTTTTAACTAAGGGGAACCATGCGCACGCTTCACACCACTTTTTCCCTTGCCCGCCAAACTGTCCACCAAATCACGTTTGAACCCGCCACGTTCAGTGACGCCGATTTGTTGTGGCTGCCGCACCATCAGCAACTGGCTCATGCTGCCCACAAACGTAAAGCCGAACATCTCGCCGGACGCATCGCTGCGGCGCATTCGCTGCAGGAGTTCGGCGTCCGCGCGATTCCAGGCATAGGCGTCAATAGCGAGCCGCTGTGGCAAACGGGGATCGTCGGCAGTATTACTCATACCGCCGCCTGCGCGCTGGCCGTCGCGTCGAATCACACGCAGCAGCTGTTGGGGATTGATTGCGAACAGATCCTGGATGCACTTGAGGCGCAAGAGATCAAAAAACGGGATTATCAGCCACGAAGAAGAGACGCTTTTACGTCGCAACTCCCTGCCGTTTGCGCTGGCACTCACGCTGACATTCAGCGCCAAAGAGAGCGTGTTTAAAGCGCTGTTTCCCAGGGTTAATGCCCTGATGGGTTTTGACAGCGCCCGCATCACGGCGCTCACAGCCGACAACCTGACGCTGGCGCTGACCCGTCCGCTCGCGGGCTTCAAAGAAGGCACGCCGTTTACACTTCACTGGCTGCGCGATGGCGAGCGGGTGATCACCCTGCTGTCACATTTTCCCGCCGCTTAGCCTTCACGCTGGTCACGACAAAAGTGATGATAAACACCAGTGCAAACAGCACCACGATGGTCGGCGCAGGCGCGCTGTCGAGATAAAACGACAGATATACACCGCTGACGGACACCAGCATGGATATCAGTACCGCCACCAGCAGCGCGACGTGGAAGCGCGTCGTGACCAGCACCGCTATCGCCCCAGGGGCAATCAGTAGCGATATCGACAGAATAATCCCCACCGCTTTTAACGTCGCCACGATGGTGAGCGAGACCATGCACAGCAGGCCATAGTGCAGCCATCGGGTGCGTAAACCGCTCACCTGTGCCTGCTGAAAGTCAAAGCAAAAGAGCAAAAAATCACGCCATTTAAGGCCGATGACCAGCGTAATCAGCGCCGCCACGATACCGCTCTGTGTGATATCCATCGCGTTGATCCCGAGCATATCGCCAAACAGAATATGGTCGAGATGCACTTCCGGTTTAACGGCGATATAGAGAATCAACCCTGCGGCGAACATGCCGGAAAACACGATCCCCATGACGGTATCTTGCTTAATACGGCTGTTATCTTTCAGGTATCCCGTGGCGACGGCGCAAAATAATCCCGCCACAAACGCGCCTAACGCCAGCGGCAGACCGAGCATCCAGGCCAGCACCACGCCCGGGAACACCGCATGGCTCATGGCATCGCCCATCAGCGCCCAGCCCTTCAGGACCAAAAAGACCGACAGTAGCGCGCACGGCACGGCGACCATCAGTGAAATCAGCATCGCATTGTTCATAAAAGCGAACTGGAAGGGTTCAAGAAGTAGCGCGATCATTCCTTCACCTCCCGCACCTGGCGCGCCCGACGACGGTTTGCCAGCAGACCGTGCTTAGGCGCAAAGACAAACGCCAGCAGGAACAGCAGCGTCTGCGCAACCACAATAATGCCGCCCGTTGCGCCGTCGAGATAATAGCTGGCCCACGCGCCGAGGAAACTGGTGAGACTGCCAATCACCACCGCAATCATTAGCAGACGCGGAAAACGGTCGGTAAGCAGCCACGCGGTGGCGCCGGGCGTCACCACCAGACAGATCACCAGAAAGGCGCCGACGGTTTGCAGCGCCGCCACGGTGGACACCGCCAGCAGCGTGAAGAACAGGACTTTCAGGCGCTCAGGACGTAAGCCGATGGCGCGAGCGTGATTCTCATCGAAAAAGGTCACCATCAAATCCTTCCATTTGAACAGCAGAATCACAATCGAGACCACGCCAATGATCGTGAGCTGCACGATATCTTCCGGGGCGATGGCCAGAATATTCCCCAACACGATGGTTTGAATATTCACGGACGTCGGATTGAGCGACACCATAAAGAGCCCCAGACCGAAGAAGGAGGAGAAAATCAGCCCCAATGATGGCGTCTTCTTTCAGGCGGCTTCGCTGGTTTAGAAACAGCATGCTGGCCGCCGCCAGTCCGCCCGATAAAAATGCCCCTAGCGAGAACGGCAGCCCGAGCATATACGCCCCTGCCACACCCGGCACAATCGAGTGCGAGAGCGCATCACCGATCAGTGACCAGCCCTTGAGCATCAGATAGCAAGAGAGAAACGCGCACAGTCCGCCCACCATCGCCGACACCCACATTGCATTGAGCATGTACTCATAGCCAAAAGGTTCCAGGAGCGTGTTCATAATGGTTCCCGCTTATCCGCAGGCAGACGATGCGACACGAAGGGCCGTTCGTCATCGGTAATAATGCGGTCTTCCGAACCGCTGAGCACCACGTGGCGCAACACGCCGCTGAAGGCGCGCTCGAGATTCTCCGCCGTAAAGGTGGTTTCCGTCGGGCCACTCGCCAGCACGGTCCCTTTCACCATCACGGTGTAATCACAAAAATCGGTCACTGAACCCAAATTGTGGGTTGATACCAGCATCGTTTTGCCTTCGTCACGCAGCTCTCGTAGCAGGCTGATAATTCTGGCTTCGGTTTTGACATCCACGCCGGTAAACGGCTCATCCAGCAGGATAACTTCGCCCTGCTGCGCGATGGCGCGCGCCAGGAAAATACGTTTTTTCTGCCCGCCGGACAGCTCGCCGATTTGTCGATGGCGTAATTCCAGCATATCGACGCGAGCCAGCGCCTCGGTGACCATCTGGCGATCCTTCTCTTTCGGGATGCGCATGAATCCCATGTGGCCGTAACGCCCCATCATCACCACATCTTCGACCAGCACCGGAAAAGACCAGTCCACCTCTTCCGACTGAGGGACGTAGGCGACCAGATTCTGCCGCAGCGCCTGCTGGGTGGGCATCCCAAGAATCGCGATATTGCCGCTCGCCGCCCGCACAAATCCCATCACCGCTTTAAACAGCGTGGATTTACCGGAACCATTCACGCCAACAAGTGCCGCAATGGAGCCGCCCGGTACGCTGAACGTCGCGTTTCGTAAGGCAGTGTGACCATTGCGATAGGTCACCGTCACATCGGATACAACAATCCCCTGAGCCTGCATCTTTTACTCCTTTATGCCGTCATGAATACCCTGTACCAGCGTGCGGGTCGTGACATTGAGCAGATCGAGATAGGTGGGCACCGGGCCATTTTCGGCGCTCAGAGAATCCACGTACAGTACGCCACCGTAGTGGGTGTCGGTTTCACGCGCCACCTGACGAGCCGGTTTATCCGAAACGGTACTTTCGCTAAACACCGCCGGGATATGATTTTTCTTCACCTGATCGATCACTTTGCGCACCTGCTGCGGCGTCCCCTGCTGATCGGCGTTGATCGGCCAAAGATAGAGTTCTTTCAGGCCTAGATCCCGGGCGAGATAGGAAAACGCCCCTTCGCTGGTAACCATCCAGCGCTTGTCTTCTGGGATGTCAGCCACCTGCTTGCGCAGCGGCTCAAGCGTCTGGGTGATTTTTTGCTTATAAATTTCGGCGTTACGCTGATAGGTCTGGGCATTTGTCGGATCGTACTTCATCAGCGCATCGCGAATGTTATCGACGTAAATCAGCGCATTATCCGGGGACATCCACGCGTGCGGGTTAGGTTTGCCGTTATACGGCCCTTCGCTTATCCCCATTGGCGTGATCCCTTTCGTGACTTCCACTTCTGGCACGCCTTTCAGATGCTGGAAGAAACGCTGGAACCACAGCTCCAGGTTCATGCCATTCGACAAAATCAGCTGTGCATTCTGCGCGCGTTTGATGTCGCCGGGCGTGGGTTGGTATTCGTGGATTTCTGCGCCAGGTTTGGTAATCGAGGTGACTTCCGCGGCGTCTCCCGCGACGTTTTTCGCCATATCAGCAATGACGGTAAACGTGGTGATCACCCTGAATTTTTCAGCCGCCAATGCCCCCGAGGTGCTCACCGCCGTGAACAGTATGCCGAACAGCACCTTTCTAAATCCTTGCCATGGTCGCATCGCGAGAGCCTCCTGAAGTGGTTAAATTCGAAGCAAAATTAGCCTGTGCTATCTTATATAGCACAGGCTATATTTAAATGAAAATAATTATCATTAAAGTTATGTCAAGCGAGGGACTCTCCTTTTGGATCGTACCGTCAGGGTGCGTATGTCCCCGCTCGGCTTCATCACTCGCAGGACTCACCTGGCTGTATCAAGTATAACGTCATGGATAAATCCACAGTATCGTATTATTGGCGAATGTTAATTATTGCGAAGCGGCTCGAATATAAAGTGAATAGGATTGGCACAATATTTTTAATATTCCAGATGCATATGTTCATTATTCAAATCTGTAATCATTGTGTCTTCGCAAAACAACCAAAAAACGGCGTTTACACAGCGCTTTTAAAGGCGTTCAATGGCATAGGGGGTTAGCGTTTTTGGCAGTATTCTCCCGATGTTCTGGAATCGTACTGCTCAATACTGGAGTCAGGTTTATGATCAAACGTCTATTTTTCTGTAGTTTCATGCTGTTTGCCTTTTCAGTCAGTGCCGCGAATGGGGGAAATGGCGGAGACGGCGGAAACGGGGCTGACGGTGGGAATGGTTCAAGCGGGGACAGTGCCGATAACACTCCCGGTCGTCCAGGCTGCCCCGGAGGAACTGCTCCTGATAAAGCAGGGAAATTTTATCTTCCAGGAACCCACGAGCTATGTAACCCAGGTAAGCAGGACGCATTACGCGCGAGGTAACGCTTTGTGACTGTGCCGCAAACAAAGGCTGAACTCCTTTCAGCGATTGATACAAATTTCACTAAATTAATGGGTTATCTCAACGCTATTCCTGAAGATATGACGTTACATCCTTCCATGGATGGACATGCGAAAGGCACGGAGATGAGCGTTCGCGATCTGGTTTCTTATTTGCTCGGCTGGAACCACCTGGTGGTGAAATGGATCACATCTGACGAAAAAGGGTTGTTGGTTGATTTCCCGGAAACCGGATTTAAGTGGAATCAACTGGGTCTGCTGGCGCAAAAATTTTATGCGGATTATAAAGAATTAAATTATCACGCGTTACTCACTGAACTCGAATCAGTAAAAGAAAAAATAGTAAGACTCATTGCTGAACGCCCGGATGACGTTTTGTATGGTAAACCCTGGTATACAAAATGGACGATGGGGCGAATGATTTCCTTTAATACGTCGTCACCCTATGCCAATGCGAATGCCAGATTAAGAAAATGGGCTAAAAACAATCAGTTCAACTTAAAATAAAAGCCCGCAGAGAAAGATCTGAGTGGGCTTTTACTGTTTCGGTAGGATAATAACCCTCACCGAAAGACATATTCATTACTCGCGAGCGTTAACTGTTAAGTGGTAATCTATATTCGATGACGCCCGGTTTTTCTGCTACCCAGTTATACAGCCGCTGTGCTGTCACATTTTTCTCCTGCGTATGCCAATATAATCGCCCACACTCACGCTCAGTGGCCTTTTGTTGAACATACTCTATTAGCTGTTTGCCGATATTATTCCCCCGGCTATTTTCAGCAACAAATAAATCCTCTAAATAACAAAAGTCATTTACAGACCAGGTTGAACCATGAAAAACATAGTGAACAAACCCGAGAACGGTTTGTCCTTTTTTCGCCACCGCACAATGGATGTCTTTATCGGCATCAAAAAAACGCTTCCATGTTTCAATGGTCGTCTCTTCAGGCAGTTGGACTTCATAAAATTGCTGATACTTTACCCAGTAAGGTAGCCACTTTGCATAGTCGTCATCCTGGACGGGAACCACAGAGATTTTTATATTTTCATCAGTCATATCAATCACCTTATAGAGCCTCATCAATATTGATAGTGAAAGAATACCGTTTTGAGTGGTATCGTATCAGATACACTTTTTTGTTTTTTTTAGGGGTCCACTTTTTGAATAAAAGAAGCGCTGTGAGTTTTCCTGGCTTATTGCTTAAAAAAGGGAAAATCAAAGAGCAGTTTTATTTGACGATTAAAGCGCTGATTCTGAATGGTCAACTCAAGGCAGGCAGTAAGCTCCCCTCCAGCAGAACCTTCTCTGAGATGATGTCAATTTCCAGAAACTCGGTTATCGCCGGTTTAGAGCGCCTTATTGATGAAGGCTATCTCATGACCAAACACGGCTCAGGAACCTTTGTCACTTCAACGATTCCTGATGATGTGATTCACATTAAAGCCACCGCCACTGATCAGGATATTAGCCCTGAAAATAGCGTGCCCACTATTCATCCTGACCGGCACGCACTGACAAAAATATGGGAGAAAACCGCGCCGCTCTCCGGGAACAATATGACGTTTAATATTGGTATCGGGTGTGTCGATTTATTTCCCTATGAGCTTTGGGGACGCATGTTAGGACGCGTCTGGCGTCAGTTTCGTCATCAGGATGGCAAACTTCATGAAGCTCTGGGATATAAACCCTTACGAGCCGCGATTGGCGAATACGTCCGCGCAACGCGAGGTTTGCACTGCTCTGACGAACAGATACTCATCGTGAATGGCACTCAGCAGGCAATGAATCTCACGGCGCACGTCCTTTTAGAAAGAGGCGACGAGGTGTGGCTGGATGAACCGGGTTATGACGGCGCGTTAGGGGCATTTACGTCGATGGGGGCCAACGTCCGTCCTGTCATCAGTGATAACAAAGGAATGGATATTTCGTATGCGATAAAGCACTGGCCACAGGCAAAAATGGTTTTTACATCCCCCTCTCATCAATTTCCTCTCGGCGGGACATTAAGTTTATCCAGACGAATTGCGCTGCTTGACTGGGCGGCAGAAAATAAGATGTGGATTTTTGAGGATGATTATAACAGTGAATTTAGATATACCGCTCAACCCATACAAGCCCTTCAGGGACTGGATAAACAACAGCGTGTAATCTATGCCGGCTCATTTTCTAAAATGATGTTCCCCGGATTTCAATTAGGTTTTTTAGTCATACCAGAGAATCTCGTGGAGTCATTTAAAATCGCCAAATATTATGGCGATACGCGGACACCTTATCTGGAGCAAATGATACTTGCTGCATTTATTTCCGAAGGGCATTACGCGCGTCACGTCAGACGGGTAAGAAAAGCCTGTCATGAACGCCAGCGCGTGATGATCGAAGCCATACAATCTTACTTACCAGAAATCATTCTCGCCGAGCCTTTCGATTCAGGTATTCACATCGTGTGTTGGTTAGCCGAAGGTATCGAGGAATCATACATGATCGATCATTGTCGTAGAGCCGGTTTAGGCGCACAACCGCTTTCACGGTACTGCCAAACTAAGCCCACGAAGCAGGCGATTCTGTTCGGTTTTGCCGCGCATTCACCGTCAGAAATCGTCGACGGTATAAAAAAACTGGCTCAAACAATAACGCAGTAAAATTATACACACCCGCAACACCGCAGCGCCGCGGGCATATTTTCTACTTCTGCGCCAACCGTTTGTTCAAAGCATCGAGATACTGCTGGGCACTGCGAGCTTCGTAAGGATCGGCCTGCTGGCTGGCGGCTTTTTCATACCAGTAACGCGCCTGCTCATTATCCTTCGGCACGCCGCTCCCCGTTTCGTAAAGCAAACCCAGTAACTTTTGATCGCCTGGACTGCCTTGTTCCGCCGCTTTGCGGGTCCAGTTCGCCCCCTGAACCGGGTCTTTCGTGACGCCTTCACCCGTAGCATATTTACTGGCAACGCTGGTTTGCGCGTACAGATAGTTTTGCTCGGCTGCGCGCTTCATCCATTCAAACGATTTCTGGTCATTTTGTTCAACGCCGCGTCCGTAGCGATATCGTTCACTCATCGCATACTGCGCTGGCGCATAGCCTTGCTCGGCGGCTTTGGTAAACCAGGATACGGCCCTGGGTGCATCCATTTCAACGCCAATGCCGTTGTAGTAACATTTACCCAGATCGTACTGCGCGACTTTATTACCGCGATCCGCCTTTGCGGTCGTTTGCTGAATGTCGTCACACGCGGGGAAATGAGGGTTCGAGGCGCTGGCCGCGGCGCTCCATAACATCACGACGGCACAGGCAACGTGCCAGGGAAAATGGGTGTATTTCACTTTTTAGCTTCTCTCTCATTATGGGATCGTGCCTTCGGGCATTCTAAGATGACAACGCGTCGCTCATTATCCAGGATAACCGTTAACGAAAATCCTCAAGACGCTTTATCTGTCGCCCTTCTGCGTCAAAATTCTCCGCCGCCAGCCACGCACGAAATTCCGCATCACGTTCCGGCCATTCGGCATCAATAATAGAAAGCATGTCGCTGTCGCGGTTACGCGCTTTACGCACCAGTTTTTGTCGCAACCGCCCTTCCCAGACAAATCCCAGCCGTTCAGCCGCGTTGCGTGACGCAACGTTCATCGAATCACATTTCCACTCCAGTCGCCGATAGTCGTGCTCAAAGGCATTTTTCAGCAGGAGCCAGACAGCTTCGGTGCCCATCGCGGTGTTTTTCATTTTCCGCGACCAGGTGACGTGGCCGATTTCCACCGATCCCATCAATCGTTCAATCGCCATGTAGCTCACCAGCCCAACCGCCCGCTCTGAGCTCACATCAATCACGGCATAGGGTACCAGCCCGTCATCCATCACTTTGCCGACAATCCAGTGAGCCGTTTCTTCGACGCTTTCAGGCTGCGTGCTGGCAAGCCAGGTCCAGTCACTGTCATCGCCCAGGGAGTAGGCATCGAAAAGGTCGGCGGCATGAAGCGTGGCATCCAGCGGCTCCAGCCGACAGAATCGCCCGCTGAGCGGCGTGCGGGTTAAAAGCTGCGCCCCCTTCCAGTCCGGGACAATATCGTTAACGGTTTGACCATGTTGATTGATTTCCGGCACGTCTGTGACTCCCTGATATGTAATGTATTTGTTATATCAGGACAAAAAGCAGGCGTGAAGGGTTTGTTTATTCGCGGCGCTTAATAGCCATTACGCATGCCTTATACCTTACAGGCATAAGCAAAGCAGAATTTGAACTTTGTGGAATTTCTGACTGCGCCTAACGTAACGGAGCGTAAAACAATCACAATAAATTTCTTTCCAGGGATCGCTATGACGAAAAAATTGCTGCCGTTACTGGTGCTGGCTGCGCTGTCTGCCGCCGCCCACGCCGCTACTCCGCCAAATACACTGGTTGTCGCACAGGGTCTTGATGACATCGTGAGCCTCGATCCCGCCGAAGCCAATGAGCTTTCCAGTATTCAGACGGTGCCAAGCCTTTACCAGCGTCTGGTTCAGCCGGACCGCGATAATCCGGAAAAAATCACCCCGATTCTGGCAGAAAGCTGGCAGGAAGATGCCGCCGCCAAAACGCTGACCATTAAGCTGAAGCCCGACGCGAAATTTGCCTCCGGCAACCCATTGCGCCCGGAAGACGTGATTTTCTCGTACACCCGCGCGGTCACGCTGAACAAATCCCCGGCCTTTATTCTGAACGTGCTGGGCTGGGAGCCGAGCAATATCGCCAGCCAGCTGAAAAAAGTGGATGACCATACGCTCACGCTGCACTGGACGGCGGACGTCAGCCCGGCGGTAGCGCTGAATATTCTCTCCACGCCGATCGCCTCGATCGTGGATGAGAAGCAAGTATCCGCGAATGTGAAAGACAATGACTTCGGCAACGCGTGGCTGAAGATGCACTCTGCGGGCAGCGGCGCGTTCAAGATGAAGGTTTACCAGCCGCATCAGGCCATCGTGCTGGAAGCCAACGACACGACGCCTGGCGGCGCACCTAAGCTAAAAAGTATCATTATTAAAAACGTGCCGGATCCGGCCTCTCGCCGTCTGCTGATCCAGCAGGGCGATGCGGACGTGGCGCGCGATCTGGGTGCTGACCAAATCAGCGCCCTGGAAGGCAAAGCAGGCGTGAAAGTGCTGAGCATTCCGTCAGCCGAACAAAACTATCTGGTGTTTAACGCCGGCAATAGCGCCAACCCGCTGCTGAATAATCCGGCGTTCTGGGAAGCGTCGCGCTGGCTGGTGGATTATGAAGGCATCACCAAAAATCTGCTGAAGGGCCAATACTTTGTCCATCAGAGCTTCCTGCCGGTCGGTCTACCGGGCGCGCTGGAAGACAATCCGTTCAAATTCGATCCGGCCAAAGCAAAAGAAATCCTCGCCAAAGCGGGTATCAAAGACGCGCACTTCACGCTGGATGTAGAGAACAAACCGCCGTTTATCACCATCGCCCAGTCGATGCAGGCGAGCTTTGCCCAGGGCGGCGTAAAAGTGGATCTGCTCCCGGCAGCGGGTAGCCAGGTGTATGCCCGCGTGCGCGCGAAACAGCATCAGGCCGCGATTCGCCTGTGGATCCCGGATTATTTCGATGCGCACTCGAACGCGAGCGCCTTTGCGTGGAACGACGGAAAATCCAGCACCGTGGCAGGGCTGAACGGCTGGAAAATCCCCGAGCTGACCAAGGCTACGCTGGCAGCAGTCGCCGAGCCGGATCCGGCGAAACGTCTGGATTTGTACACCAAAATGCAGCAGGAGTTGCAGCATAACTCGCCGTATGTGTTTGTCGATCAGGGCAAAACCCAGATTGTGGTGCGCGACAACGTGAAGGGGTATCAGCAGGGGCTGAATGCGGATATGGTTTGGTACGATCGCGTGACGAAATAATCGCAGCAGCGATAGCCGGGTATGATCGCGTGATTAAATCATCGCATTAGCGATAGCCTGGTATGATCGCGTGATTAAATCATCGCAGCAACGATAACTTGCTGAGGCGATTATAAGACTTGTAGCGAGGGTTTTGGTGAGGGAAAAAATGCAGCTCTGTTGCCTGTTCCGTTCACCTTACATGTCTTGCTACTTTGTCATATCTGAACTCGTGAACGTGCTAAGGGGGCTTATCGTGTATGAACCGGTCACATGGGTAACACTTTAAACCGGGCACATGGGTAACAGGTTATAACAGTACGGTAAACATCTGACGGAGGTTTACCGTGCCCTGGACTGAGACTGTTACCATGCAACGTTTGCAGTTTGTCGCGGCCTGCCTTGAAGGCAACCTTCCAGTTGCCGAGGTATGCCGCCGCTTTAATATCAGCCGTAAGACCGGTTACAAGTGGCTGGCCCGTTTTTCACCGGATGATGCAGCCTCCCTGGCTGACCGCTCCCGGGCGCGCCATCACCAGAACTCAACCCCTGAACCCATGGTGCAGCTGTTGCTGGACACTAAACAGCAGCACCCGCTATGGGGGCCGGAGAAAATCAGGCAGCGACTGCTTAACCTGAATATCATCTGCGTGCCTGCGGCCAGTACGATTGGAGAGCTGTTTCGGGTTCACGGGCTGGTTAAAAAGCGTCGGCCTCCGGCTTTTAAATCCACACGTCCTCATGAACTACATACTGTCGTCCACCCCAATGAGGTCTGGAGTGCCGATTTCAAGGGTAAATTTACTCATACCGGCGGGCGCTGGTGTCATCCTTTCACGCTGACCGACAACTGTAGCAGGATAGTGCTGGCGTGCGATGCCACCTATATGCCTGACGGCCGGTTTGTCATTCCCTGCCTTGAACGGGTGTTCCGGGAATGCGGTATGCCGCAGGTGCTGCGTACGGACAACGGACCGCCGTTTGCCGGTGCTGGCCTGTGGGGGCTGAGCCAGATGTCCATCTGGCTGATTAAATGTGGTGTCCTGCCGGAACGTATCCGGCCGGGTAAACCCACGGAGAACGGGCGGCATGAGCGGATGCACCGGACCCTGAAGGATGCACTAAAGCGGCATACAAAGTTCACGTCCCTGGAAGAGCAGCAGGCCTGGCTGGATGCCTGGCGTAGTGAGTTTAATGACATTCGCCCCACAAGGCGCTGGGCGGAAAAACACCCGGCTCGGTCTGGTATCCGTCAGAGCGCATCTTTACCGGCCCATGGAAGGCAATGCCGGTACCGGATGAGGCACGGACATTACGCGTCTCAGTAAAAGGCGATTTATGCTTTAACAGTACCCGGATATTTTTATCGGAGGCGCTGAGGGGAGAATGGATATGGATGAAGCAGGTCGAAGAAGATCTGGATGAGATAGGATTTGGTGAACTGATACTGGCCCGGTACGACAGACGAAATCATCGTATAATCCGGGCCGATTAAGTCAAAAAGTGTTACCTGTGTGACCGGTCAGATCTGTAACCCATGTGACCGGTTCATACAATCGCCGCCCCCTTAGCAATCCCGGCTCCCGGCAAGAAAATCGCCGCTACGCGGTCCCCTCGTCTTATGCCTTCCGGCTGATCGGGGACGGGCGGAGGTAACGTCCCTGTAAATCCGCCCTCGCCGCGCATCCATGCGCGTCGCCCCGGCCTACAGCCAACGACTCAGCGATTTACAGCCGGACCACGTCGTCGCGGTAATTTATGTATCAACCTTGACCTGGCGGTTGCTGAATAGTTTAAAAATGAATAAAGAGTTTTTATGCCACATCTATCCACCAGCCTGACGCGCGTGTTCCAGGGTCTCGTCACCCTGCTCCTCACGCTCCTCGGGCTTTTGCTCGTCACCTTTGCGCTCTCCGCGTTCTCTCCCGTCGATCGCGTTTTACAGATCGTCGGCGATCACGCCAGCCAGTCCACCTACGATCAGGTGCGCCATCAGCTCGGGTTGGATCAGCCGCTGCCCGTGCAGTTCTGGCACTATCTGCAAAATCTCGCCCACGGCGATTTAGGGATTGCCAGCGCGACAGGGCAGCCGGTGTTGCAGGATCTGCTTCACGCATTCCCTGCCACACTGGAGCTTGCCACGCTGGCGCTGATTATCGGCTCCGTTCTCGGTGTGATCGCGGGAGTGCTGTGCGCGCGCTTTGCCGGCTCGCCGCTCGATTTAGCCCTTCGCACGCTAACGCTGCTCGGCAATTCGGTGCCCATTTTCTGGCTCGGGCTGCTGATGCTGGCGCTGTTTTACGCGAATCTGCAATGGAGCGCCGGACCCGGCAGGCTGGATGATATCTGGCAATATACCGTCGAGCCGCGCACCGGATTTGCGCTGATTGATACGTGGCTGTCAGGCGACAGCGCGGCGTTCAAAAACGCGGTCAGTCATCTGGTGCTGCCGGTGCTGCTGCTGGCCTATTATTCGTTAGCAAGCATCACCCGATTGACGCGTTCAGCGTGCCTGAGCGAAATGAATAAAGAGTACATCCTGCTGGCGCGCGCCAAAGGTGCCGGGGAGATGACCATTCTGCTGCGCCATGTGCTGCCGAATATTCGCAGTACGCTGTTCACCGTGATTGCGCTGTCGTACACCAGCATGCTGGAAGGCGCCGTGCTGACGGAAACCGTCTTTTCCTGGCCGGGTATTGGCCGCTACCTCACCACCGCGCTGTTCGCGGGCGATACGACCGCCATCATGGGCGGGACGCTGGTGATTGGCGTGTGCTTTGTGCTGATTAATAACCTCACTGACCTGCTTGTGCGGGCAACCGATCCCAGGGTGCGCTAATGCCGTTTTATCTTTTCTTGCGCCGCCTGCGCCGCTCTCCCGCTGCGTTTTGCGGGCTTATTGCTATCGCGATTTTAGTGTTCATCGCCCTGTTCGCGCCGTGGCTCGCGCCGCTGGATCCCAACTGGCAGGATGCGGCTTCGCGTCTGCAAGCGCCGAATAGCGCCCACTGGCTTGGCACCGACAGCTATGGTCGCGATCTGCTTTCTCGCCTGATTTACGGCAGCCGTCCGGCGTTGGGGTTGGTCGCACTGGTCACCGTTATCACCCTGCCCGCCGGATTGCTGATCGGGATTCTTTCCGGGTATTACGGCGGCTGGATAGAGCGCGTGCTGATGCGCTTTACCGACGTGGTGATGTCGATGCCGCGCCTGATTCTGGCTTTTGCGTTCGTCGCTATGCTCGGTCCAGGCCTGGTAAACGGCGCGCTGGCGTTAGCACTCACTACCTGGCCGGCGTATGCGCGTCAGGCGCGAAGTGAAATTCAGCGTCTGCGCCACAGCGATTATCTGGCTGCCGCCGAGATGATGGGAATTCGCGGCGGGAGATTATTGCTCGGGCACATTCTGCCGCTGTGTTTACCCTCTGCGATTGTGCGTCTGGCGCTCGATCTGGCAGGGATTATTTTGGCTGCAGCCGGGCTGGGTTTCCTCGGTTTGGGCGCGCGTCCGCCGATGGCCGAATGGGGAGCGATGATCGCCGACGGCATGCAGGTGATTTTCGACCAGTGGTGGATTGCCGCCATTCCGGGCGGCGCGATTTTGTTCGCCAGCCTGGCGTTTAATTTATTGGGCGATGGCCTGCGCGACATACTGGAGCCGCATCATGACTGAACCCCGCGTTATCGTCGACGCGCTGAATATCGACTACCCCGCCGCGCGCGTGGTCAACAATCTCAGCTTTACCTTGGGCAAAGAACGGCTGGCGCTGGTGGGCGAATCCGGTTCGGGCAAATCCATGTCCGCCCGTGCATTAATGGGGCTGGTGCGCCAGCCTGGCGTGGTGAGCGCTCGCCAACTTAACGTGCTGGGCAACGATCTGCTGACCCTGAATAACCGTCGCTGGCAGGCGCTACGCGGCAACGGAATTGCAATGGTGCTTCAGGATCCGCGCTACGCGCTCAATCCGGTAAAAAACGTTGCGGCGCAGCTCGAAGAAGCACTCACCCTGCATCAATCTTTGTCGCGTAAAGAGCGGGCGGAACGCGTTCGCGAGATGATCCACGCCGTCGGGCTAAACGATGCAGTATTGTCCCGTTACCCCGGCGAGTTATCAGGCGGCATGGGCCAGCGGGTGATGATCGCCATTGCCCTGATGAATAACCCGAAGGTGCTGATTGCCGATGAGCCAACCTCTGCGCTTGATGCCCGGCTGCGCAATCAAATCCTTGAGCTGCTGGTGCAGCAGTGCGAACAGCGCCAGATGGCCATGCTGCTGATCAGCCACGATTTACCGCTGGTGGCGGAGCACTGCGACCGGGTGCTGGTGATGTATCAGGGTGAAAAAGTCGATGAAATGGCGGCGAATCGCCTTTCGCAGGCCACCCATCCGTACACCCGCACGCTGTGGACCTGTCGGCCCAATGCCAGTACCTACGGGCAAATGCTGCCCACGCTGGATCGCACTCAGACATGGGAGAAGTCGAACAATGGCGCTCGTTGAAGTCAGTCAGTTACAGGTCGCGTTTGGCGAGAAAATGGCGGTGTCCGCAGCAAGTTTTACCATTGAAAAAGGCGAAACGTTTAGCCTGATCGGCGAATCCGGCTGCGGCAAATCAACCCTTCTTCGCGTGCTCGCCGGTCTCCAGCGCCAGTGGAGCGGCAGCCTCTCGCTGCTGGGCGAACACCTGAAACCCGAAGCCCGTTTCACGGGCGCGCTGCGTCGCAACGTGCAGATGGTTTTTCAGGACCCGTGGGCGTCGCTGCATCCAAACCATATGATTTCGCGCACGCTTTCGGAGCCGTTAAAAATCCACGGCGAAACGCAGATTTCGGAAAAAGTGGCCGAGGTGTTAGAGCAGGTTGGGCTTGCGGCAGATGCAGCGAAGCGCTATCCGCATCAGCTCTCCGGCGGCCAGCGCCAGCGCGTTGCCATCGCCCGCGCGCTGCTGCTTCGCCCGCAACTTTTGCTGCTGGATGAGCCGACGTCAGCGCTGGATATGTCGGTGCAGGCGGAAATTCTCAATTTACTCAACCGCCTGAAACAGCAGCACGGTATGACCTATTTGCTGGTGAGCCATGATGCAGACGTGATCGCGCATATGTCCGATCGCGCGGCGTTTATGGCCCACGGGCAAATTCAGCAGGTGTTTGATCGCCAGGCCATGCTTAACGGTGAACATCGCATGGGCTAACGCGTTGCCTTCAAGCCGGGCAGGTTCAGCCGCCCGGCTTTCTTTATCCCCCAATCACCTTTCCCGTTTCCCTTAAACCGGTTTCCGATCGCAAGACGAAAATTGGTAGGCATTTTGATAACTATTTACAATTGTAAATGATATACATTTTCATTATCATTTTTCGTTACGTAAGCAACTGTAAAGAAAAATGACATGATCACCTCAACGCTAAAAAAAACCACCTACTGTGCGCTGGCCCTCTCAATGGCGATCCACTCTGGCGCAGTGTTCGCTAAGCAATTCACCGATAAGGATTTTCAGTCGCAACCGCTGGGGCATGGCGTTTACGAACTGGCATATGATAACGCGCAAAAGGCGCTGTACGCGGCGTCCGCACCCTCTTTTGACGCAGACAAAAAGGCCGGTCTGGTTTTCCTTCTGAATGCCGATTCCCTGCAGATCGATCAAAAAATCGCGACTGAACGCCGCACCTTTGCCGTCGCTCTGGATGAAGCAAATCACATTCTGTATCTCGGTAACGCGATGGAAGGGTCAGTCACCCTGCTTGATACTCGCACCAACACAGCGATCAAAACCATTCAGCTAAGTGATGATTCAAATCCAGATCGAAAAGCGCACGTGCGCGAAGTGGTGCTGGATAAAAACATCATCGTCTGTACGTCTCCGGAATTGGCAGCAAGGGCAAAGGCCTGCTGTGGGTTGTCGATACGCAAAAACAACAGCTTGCAGAGACAATTGAGAAGCTAGAGCCCGTCGGCTTTGCGGTGGATGAAGTGGGTGACAACGTTTACGTGGTGACCGGAACTGGCGAGCTGGTTACGCTCGACGGCAAAACGTCCAAAACCCTCAAACGCGTCAAGGTCGATCCTGCTGACCCTGAACATTACTTCCTGAATATTGCCCTGAACACGGCCAAAGGTGTGGGCTATATCGCCGATACCAACACCGCTGATGTGCTGGTTGTCGAACTGGATTCCGGCAAGCTTATCCACCGTATCCCTTCGCCGAACTCCATCGCCGTGGTTTATCACCCTGCGCGCAACGAGATCTACGTTACCCACCGCAACGCTCACCAAATCAGCGTTGTCGACGCGAACAGCTATGCCGTGAAACACACCATTAAAACCGCCGCAATGCCTAACAGCCTCGTGCTCTCTGCCGACGGCCAAACGCTGTATGTCAGCGTTAAACAGGACGAAAAAGCGAAAGAAGCGGATTACGTGCTCAAGATTGATTTAACCCAATTCTAAGGATTCTGTTGTGATAATTCAGACACGCACGGCGGTGGCGGTTGCGCTCGCCCTGACCGCCTCCCCCGGCCGCTGTTTATGCCGCAGAGAACGCACCACTCAATGAAGATCAGATTGTGGTCACCGCGACCGGTTTCAGCCAGGAACGCCGCGAAGCCCCGGCAACCATTTCTGTCGTCAATGAAAAGGAACTTAATACCCGCTCGAATCAGAACGTTACGGAAGCGCTTCGTGAGATGCCGGGCGTGCTGGTCGGCAATGGCCACGGAAGCCTGGCAACCGGTGACGTACAGATGCGCGGCATGGATTCCACCTACACGTCGTACATGGTCAACGGCATTAAACAAGCCACCCGCGAATCGCGTCCTTACGGACACCATATTGGGACAGAAGCGGCCTTTATGCCGCCAATCGCGGCCATCGAGCGCATCGAAGTGATCCGTGGGCCGATGTCTTCTCTGTATGGTTCTGACTCCATTGGCGGCGTGGTCAACGTCATCACTAAAAAAGCCTATAACCTGGAAACCTGGACTGGGGTGCTGGAAAACAACTATTTCCTGCAGGAAAAGAGCGAATACGGTAACACTAACCAGACCAATGCCTTCTTAATGGGCCCGATTATCCCCGGCAAGCTCGGCGTCAGCGTGGCCGCGGATTATCTGGATCGACGTGATGATGACAGCCAGTCGGATGAACGCTTTGTGAAGCATGAAGCCGGAAATCTGGATGCGACGATCGCCATGTCACCGACCAATACCCAGCTGTGGGATCTGAACGTCACAAAAGGTAATCAGGAAAAATCACATAACAATAAGCAATGGTATTGGGGCTTTGACCGCGATGCGGCATCGCTTTCCCAGCATGCGTGGTATGGCGATGATTTGCTGGAAGTGAAGAACTACATCAGTTACGAAAAAGCCAAAACGGAATATCGCGTCCCGGGGATGAGCTCGCAGTTTATCGAGCAACGTAACGTTGAAGCCAACAGCGCGAACACTTTCTCGCTGGGCGATCACAAGCTCACGCTTGGCGCAAACTGGACGCGCAATGAGCTGGATGACACCTTTGGCATCGAGGACAAAGAAGCGCCTGGCGTCACGCCGGTCAGTAAAATCACCCGCAATGGTTGGGCGCTGTTTGCCGAAGATGCGTGGATGATGGTGCCTGACTTCACGTTGACCACCTCCGCTCGTCTGGATCACGACAGCTATTTTGGCTACCACGTTACTCCAAAGCTTTACGGCAACTGGACTATTGACGAAAACTGGGCGCTGAAAGGCGGCGTGTCTGCTGGCTATAAGAAACCGGATTTACGTGAGAATAATGAAGGCTTTACCAGCGTTTATGGTCGTTATCCCTATTCAGAAATTAGCATCGGTAATGACGATCTGAAACCCGAACAAAGCGTTAATACCGAGATGGGCGTGTACTGGCAGCAAGATGCGCTGGCACTTGATGCGACCCTTTTCTACACCAAATTCAAAGACAAGATCAGCGACAAAACCATCTGTACTCAAACCGCCACGCAGAAATGTCAATACAACGGTTATGTCGCGGAAAGCGTTTTCCAGTACTTTAACGTCAGCGATGCGGAAATCTATGGTATTGAGCTTAACGGTGACTGGCAGGTGACCGCCTCACTGAGAGCCAACGCCAACTACACCTACACGCACAGCGAGCAGAAAAGCGGTGATTATAAAGGCTATGCGCTGAGTGACTTCCCGACCAGCATGGCTAACGTTTCACTCACCTGGAACGTGCTGAACGATCTGGAGTTGTGGACCAAATCAAGCTGGCGCAGCAATTCGCCGGACATTGGCAAATCCAGTTCGACAGAAGCTTATGCGCTGGTGGATTTGGGGGCTCGCTACCATCTGAATAAGAACATCACGCTGATGACCGGGATTAACAACCTGTTCGATGCTAACCCGATTTACACCACCACATATAACCAGTCGGCGCTGCTGGAAGGCCGCCGTTATAACTTAGGCGCTCGCTACGAATTCTAACCTCCCCTCTCCCCTCTACCGGAGCCCGATGGCTCCGGTATCCTCTTTACCCGCTAAAAAGACTCAACCGCGCACGATTCTGGAAGACGCCTCGCAAACCAAAAAGTTACCTTGTGTAATGCCTTTTCTTTGCCATTTCAGGGTCGTAAAGTGCGTGCATTGCGGCACATTCGCAATCGGGTGTAGGAACCCAGACTTCACGATACGACAATGTTTGTCGCAACAGTGCTTGTCCCATTAAAATCATGGCGGCGCTGGTGGAGCAGCCGAAAAGCTGGCCGTTTTTATCGTGTACGGTATTCCTACCTCCGTCAGCGCTACCATCCCTGAGCGTCGTAACTCGTGTGGTGGTCAGGAGATATTTACTCAAAAGGAAAACCACATGGCGATTATTCCAACTTTGCCTACTTCACAATCCGCTGACAGTTTCACTCATCAATTGCTTGCGCTGTCGCTTCCCGCCTCCGCCGATTCACTGCAGATCGCCGACGCCTGCGCCGCGTTTGTCAGCGTCCTGGTTGAAACCGACGATGCAGAAACACGTCGTGCGCTGTGCGGCCGTTTGCTGGATGCACTCGGTCAGCTGCATGCGCTCTGCGATAGCGATCTCTCGCCTTATCTTGTTAAGCATCTTCTTGAAGGCGAAAAAATCGACTCCTGCGCGCCGGACTGCTGGCAGAACACCGCCACACAGGTGGAATATGCGCAGGCGTTAGTGCAGGCTATTCAGGGGGGGAACACTTTCTGCAAGCGTAGAGAAATCGTTAACAGGATTGCTGCACGATATGGTCTGGCTGCTGGCGGAGTTTGTAAGAGAGTCGTCTGTCACGCAGGCGGCCTGATAGCCACTCCCGCGTTCAATCAGCGGTGCCGAAATTCTGCACACGTTTGCAGCAGGATTTCGGCACAGGTCAGCCTGAAGGGGTTCAGAGATTGAGCATTTTTACCGTGGCGTCGATGTCTATCTCATCGGCGGTGAAAATGAGCGTCGAGCCCTGGAAGGTGGTGATCGCCAGTTTTTTCAGCGAGCGCATTTCACCCGGTTTGGCACCAGCAGATTTCGGGCTGATGCTGCTCATCAGGATGCCCACTGACAGCACGGCGTTCTGTTTATCAATGCGGGTTTCAACAGGCACTTCTTCGCTATACACCACGAAGGACTTGATGGACGTGAGCTTGATTTTCTCGCCAGCGATATAGATGTATTTGCTTTCGGGTATGACTTTCACCGCAAACGCCGACAGCCCTTTATTATTGGTCGTCGGTTCGAACGTCACGGCGGCATCTTTTTTGATAAGCTCTGGGTTGGCGACCTTAATCACATGAAAATAACGGTTATCCCCGTTTTCATCTTTGATAAATCCAAAACCTTTGTCTTCAAACCAGGTTGTGATTGTTCCGTTCATCGCCATTACCGCCTAATTAATCGTTCATCATCTCAATTTTTGCAGCGCGCAGTTTAAAGCACAATGCCTGCGCAGACCACGCCTTTGGCTTAAGTGTGGACAATAATTTTCTGCTGCGCGAGGGGATAGCCTTATCAAGAAGGCGACAGTCCGATTCGCCAGTCGGCTGAAAAATGGTTATGATCCGCTCCCACTCGTCATCCGGACAGCCCGATGTCTACCCTTCTCGATACCTTTATTGCCCCGCCGTGCCATGACACGATAGAGATCCTCTATCAGGATGAGCATCTGGTGCTGATCAATAAACCCAGTGGACTGCTGAGCCTTTCGGGGAAAAATCCGCAAAATCTCGATTCGGTGCATTATCGGCTGGTAAAGATCTTTCCTGGCTGCACGCTTATTCATCGGCTGGATTTCGGCACGTCCGGGTTGATGGTGATCGCCCGCAACAAGGCGATCAATGCCGCACTCTGCCAGCAGTTCAGCCAGCGTACCGTGACCAAAAAATACAGCGCTCTGCTCTGCGGGCATTTCGAGAACAATGAAGGCGTGATCGACGCGCCGATAGCCAAAGATCCGGCACTGTTCCCGCTGATGTCGATTTGCGCCATCACCGGCAAGCCTGCTCGCTCCCGCTATCGGGTCATTGAGCGTTTGTATCGTGCAGGGGAAGACGGGACGGAATTGCCGCTGACGCGAGTTGAGCTGACTCCAGAGACCGGGCGTACCCATCAACTGCGCATTCACTGTCAGCAGTTGGGCCATCCGATTCTGGGCTGTGATCTGTATGGCGGTCTGCTACTGCCAGGGACCGAAGAGACGCCACGGCTGATGCTGCACGCCAGTGAACTGCGCTTTGTTCATCCCATCAGCAAAGAGACGATCAACGCGCAAAATGCCAGTCCGTTTTAAACGCGAAGATAAGACTCACGCTGCGCCGAAAGCGATTCGGCGCGGTTTTCAGGACAGACAAAAATGTGTGTTTCGCGGACTAGCGATGTGATGCGCACATTCAATAAATGCGACTTACCACATCAAATCGTCAGGCACTTTAAAGTCAGCATACGGATCTTCTTCGTCCTGCTCTTCCTGACTCAGCGCACTGTTTAACACAATGCTGTTCGCATCGCGCTGGGCAATTTTATCGGCCACGACCGCAGGAATAATGGCATATTCGCTCTCGCCATTTTTATCCGTGGTCAGACGCGCAATCGCCAGGCGACCGCTGATCAACTGCGCCTGCGTAGTCTTATCGACAAACACTTTTTTAATTAAATTACCGTCGGTGAAGTTAAAACCAATCTCACCCTTTGCATCGGTAATTTTATTCATTTCAATAAGCTGTTTAACCTGAGCTTTATATTCTTTCGATAACACAGCCAGTTTTTGCTGTTCGCTCAGCTGTTTATCACGCTCAAGCTGTGACTTTTTATTTTCTTCCACAGCCTCTCTTGCCTCACGGGCCTGAACGCGAGACTTTTTCGCGGTTCTCTGGACTTTGGCCATTTTTTTGCTGGTGACCAGACCCGCTTTTAGCATCTGCTCTTGTAAGGTAAGTTTTGTCATTTTCGCTTCTAAACCTGGTGAATAATGCGTGGGATTATACCTGCTATTGTGGAGACTGTACCACTTTACAGGACCCGTGCGCGCAGCAGCTTTCGGAATGCCGGGCGCGAATGGCGCGCGTCAGGCTCTGTTTTTTCCGCCATCGGATTGCCAGTAAAGCGGCGTACCGAACGCTTCGACGAAGTAATCAATCACCGCCCTGACGTTCAACGGCGGGTGACGCGTATGGGGATAAATCGCGGCAATACTCTGCGGCTCCGTCTTAATTGAGGTCTCTCTCTCCGGCAACAATGCCACCAGCTCACCGCGCTGTAACCGCTCGCCAATCAACCAGTCCGGGAAAAGCACGATGCCCATTCCCCCCAGCGCCGCGATGAGCAGCGTTTCCGCATTATTGGAAGACAACAGCGGAGTAACGGGATAATGCACCCACGCCCCACCCGGTTGACGCGCCAGCCAGCGGTTTGGCCCGGAAGATCCGCGATAGACAAGGCATTGATGTCGAGCCAAATCGGCGGGCGCTGTGGGTGCACCATGCTTTTGCACATACGCCGGTGACGCGGCCAGATGGTAAAACTGCTGGCCGAAAACACGCGCGTGGAAGGAGGAATCCGTCAGCTCACCGATGCGAAAAATCACGTCGGCAGCATCCTTGTGCGGATCGATATAATCGTCCGTCAGCGTCAGATCCAGGTTCAGTCGGGGATAGCGTTCTGCCAGCGCGGGCAGCCAGGGGGCGACATGCCGCTGCCCAAAAAACACCGGCGCATTCATGCGGATCAACCCGGACGGCTCACGGGTGCGTTCATCGAGTTCACGCCGCGCGTCCTCCAGGCTCCCCGTCACGGTTCGCGCATAGCGGACGAAGAGATGGCCACTTTCAGTCGGCATCACCGCGCGGGTATTGCGATAGAAAAGCTGCTGGCCGATCGCATCTTCAAGCTGATGAATAACGCGCGAAACCTGGGACGCTGAAATCCCTTCGCGCCGCGCCACCACAGAAAAATTCTGCGTCTCATACACGTCAATAAACAAGCGTAGCCAGCGGATACTGATGTTAGCGAAATCGTACATTGATGCATTTCCTGCACAGGTGTTTATCGCATTATGGCATTTTTCTCATGGATGTTTCGCCGTAGTCTTCCCGGCTCAACAACGTGAGACGGTATGTTATGCAACTTGTATTAATTCTAATGGTGATCGCGGGCGGCATGGGGTTGTCCGTAGAAGCAGGCTTGCTGGGGCCGCTGGGCGGCGAAGTCGGTGATTTATGGGCAACGTTCAGCGTGTTTGGCGTCGGTGCGGCGCTGACCTTTCTGCTTATGCTTTTTTTCAGCCCGCGCAACAGCCCGTCATTTTTCGCCCAACCGTCGTGGCAGCTCCTGGGCGGCGTGCTCGGCCCGGTCTACGTCATCATTCTGACCGTCGCCACACCCGCGATTGGCGTGGCGATGACCATGATTGGCGTGCTGGCCGGTCAGGTGTTTAAGAGCCTGATTATCGACCACTTCGGGCTACTCGGCACGCCGCATCGGAAAATTGACATTAAACGTATCATCGCACTGATATTTATTATCGCTGCGCTGGTTTTAGTGGCTCAGGGATAACGGAACAGATGACGATTATTATGATTATTTTGGCTGTCATCGGCGGCGCGATGCTTAGCATTCAGGCCGCCATCAATGGGCAGTTGGGCAGCCGAGTTGGCGTGTTCAAGAGCGCTTTCCTGACGTTTTCCGTCGGGGCGTTGATCACTGGCTTGCTGATTTTCTTCTTCGAATCTCCCCACAGCGTTAGCCTGCTGGACGTGCCGAAATGGCAACTATTGGGGGCGATGTTCGGCGTGCCGTACATTGTCATCATGGTGCTCGCCGTGCAGCGCATTGGTACTGCGGTCACCACCGTCGCCGTTATTTTCGGGCAATTGACCATGAGTATGCTGATCGATAACTTTGGCTGGCTGCACAATCCGTCGATTCCGTTTTCGATGACCCGTCTGGGTGCGATTGTGTGCCTGGGCCTCGCGCTGTGCTTTATTTACGCCAGCAACAAAACCAAAACAGCGCCAACGAAAAAGTCACTGCGCGACATCGCGACGAACGAATAATCACGTTTGACAGGCAAGTGATAAATAGAACTCTACACTTAGGAAAACGCGCAAAACCGGGACGACAATAAAAAAGATGAAAGATAACGTGGCGGCAGTATTGCCTACCGCAGCTGATTGATAACCGTGGGGGCCCAGTCTCTCTACTACATCGGTGAATACCGCTTATGTTAGTCAATAAACGACTGATCGCGGTGATCTTTTCGGTCACGGTGTTCAGCCTGACCTACGGACTCAGCTCGCCGTTGATCGCCTTTAAGCTGCTCAACGCCGGGATGAGCGAAAGCGCGATCGGCGTTAATGCCGCCATGCACGCCGTCGGGGTGTTTCTGATTGCCCCGTTTTTACCCGCCTTGTTCCGGCGATACCGTCCCCTGACGCTGATCGTGGTGTCGCTCTGCGCCATCACGGTGATTTTTATGCTGTTCGGCGTCGTCTCGTTCCCGATGTGGTTTTTGCTGCGAATGGGGCTGGGATTGTTTAGCGAAATCATTATGGTGCAGACCGAAACCTGGCTTAACGGCAGCACGGTTGAACGCGCCAGAGGAAAAGTGCTGGCGCTCTACACCGCCGGAATGTCGCTGGGATTTGCGACCGGACCGCTGATTCTGGCATGGACCGGAAGCGACGGGAATCTCGCCTTTTACGTCGCCAGCGTTCTGGCTGCACTGGCTATCGTTTTCATTTTCACTTCCGGAATGCCCCGCGTTGAAGGGCACGAAGAAAAGCCCGAAACGCTGGGTAATAGCCTGAAACTGGCCGCGCTTCCGATCATGGCCACGGTGCTGAATGCCGCCGTGGAGGTGCTGGGAATGAATTTTCTTTCGCTATATGCCATCAAACTGGGCTGGAGCGAGTCGGCCTCCGCGCTGTTGATTTCAGTACTGATGTTTGGCGCCATCCTTTTACAGCTCCCCATCGGCTGGCTGGCCGACAGGGTTGATCGACTCAAACTGATGACCACGCTGGCCTTTATCGCCGCCGCCCTGGCATTTGTCTGGCCGCATATTCTCGCCTTCCATCTGCTCTCTTACGTCATGCTGTTTATCTGGGGCGGCATTTTCGTGGGGATCTATACCGTCGCGATTACCTGGGTAGGCGAACGGTTCAAAGGCGGGCAACTGGCCGGGATTTACGCCGCTATGTCGGTGGCCTGGGGCGCAGGCGCGCTGGCCGGGCCGCTGTTGGGCGGTTTTGCGATGACGTTTTCACTGCATGGCCTGCCCTGGCTGACCGGCGCGCTGTGCCTTGTGTTTGCGCTGCTGAGCCTCTCCGGTCCGCTCAGAAGTCGTAGCTAAAGCCGACGGTCAGCTCGGCAATCGCGTTCTTGTTGACCATCGGGCTGTCGGTAAGCGTGGACGAGTAGAACCGGCCCGTCACTTCGGCCCAGGTATTCCAGTTTTTCTGCCAGTTATAATTAGCCGCCAGCGAAACAAACGGAATGGCGCTGCTATGGGGCCGCCAGGCGGATAATCCTGATGCCGATGCTTCGTCATCCGAGACGCCGTAGTAATAGCGGTTTTGCTGCCCGTTGTTCCAGTCCACACCCGCCATGGGGACCAGCGTAAAGCTGCCCCACTGCTTCATGACTATCCACGAAAAATTCGCGGTGACGCCTTTGCTCTGATTCAGCGCGTCGACCCCCAGCGCGGTCTCAAAACCGCCAACGGGCGTCGTCATAAGATAACTTGCGCCCGCCAGCATGGTGCTGTGGCGGTTGTTTAAACTGCGCAGCGCGGCTGTGCGCCCTTGAGACGCATCGTATTGCACGTCGAGATACCAGACCTTGAGCTTCAGCGTGTTGACACGATCGTCCACCAGCGTGAAACCCATCTCCGTGCCGTCAATGTAAAACGATTTATACTCCAGGCCGACATACGGCAGCACCCAGTTTTCGGCATGACGATCGTTGTACGGCGTGCCGTAGCTCCCCCCTTCCAGGCCCAGCGATACCGCCCCGACACTTCCCGGAGTGAACGCCACGAGAGCCATCGCGACAGACACACCAACGTGGAATTTCTGTTTTTTCAGCATTCGAGCTGCCCTTTTGTTGGCATGCGCAAGCGGTTCGGTCACGCGGGTGCAACGCGATGGTTATAAAGAGGCTGATGATTCAACCTCCACTTTCACTCGGGGTTTGGACAACAGGATTTTAACCAGCTCCGTAAAGGGCACGGGCTTAAAGAAGTAGAATCCCTGCATAAAAGCGATGTTATTGCGGTTGAGATATTCCAGTTGCTCCTGCGTTTCGACACCCTCGGCAACAATACTGATTTTGAGTTTACGCGCGAGATCGAGCACGGAATCCAGAATTCGCGTCGAGTCCTCATGGGCGTTCACGCGGCCCACAAAACTGCGGTCAATTTTGATGTAATCGATATTCAGATCATAAAGGTAGGCGATCCCTGAATACCCGGTACCAAAATCATCCAGCGCAATCGCAAAGCCATTTTCATGGAGGGTATTCAGGGTCTGGACAAGATGCGCATTAACATCCAGCGGCTCACGTTCCGTCACCTCAATCACCAGATTCAAATCAGGTCGGATAAAACTGTCTTTATATTTCAGGCACTCCTCCACGAAAGAAGGCGCAGCAATATGCGACGCGCTGAAATTGATCCCGATGTGAAACCCCTCCGGTAATTTACTGGCAATGGCATTCATATTTGCTGCCACCTGAGCCATTAAGCTCTGCGTGAGCGGCACGATCAATCCCGTTTTTTCTGCCACCGGAATAAAGGAGGCTGGCGAAATATACCCGCCCTGCGGATGTTTCCAGCGAGCCAGGACTTCGACACCGCGCAAAGTGCCCTCTTTGCCATTCACGATCGGCTGATAAAAGGGAACGATCTCGTTTCTGAAGATGGCCCGGCGAAGAGACTCTTCCGGCAGCGTATTTTTATTCAGGTACTTGTGCAGCAAGTAAGCGGAGAGACCGGAGATCAGCATTAAAAACAGTAATACCCCTCCGGCCTCGTCGATCAATTTTTGGAGGCTGAATAATGGAGGCGCATCGAAATCAATGCTGTAAGGAAAATCGGTCGCCTGCACGCTTAAATCCGCACGCTCGGCATCGTTAACGGCCTCGACATCACCCGTCATGCCTAAAATATCCTTGCCTACCTTGAGCGAATACAAAATGCCGTTTAACGGGATATCCATAGCGTCCCGAATATGACTGTCGCTCATGCTGATCATGATGCGGCTTCCGGCATATTCCGTTTGGTAAATCAGCACCGGGCGGCCATTGACCGTGCTTCGCGCGGGCACAAGAAGGAGTGATGATTTCGGCAACGCTGCGCTGTTCACCAGCAAGATACGGTTGCCAGGCAGAGAGGAGCACCAGACGGCATCCTTTTTGAGAATCACGATGGTTCTAAGATGCGGTTGCAAGGCCGCCTCGGTGCCAAGCCGGTACTGCCCTTCCACATCACACTCGTTATCAACCACCCGCATCGCCGTGCGGGTCGCATGGCGGGCTTCCTCAAGAATAATATTCATGTTTTTGACCACATAGTGAGCGCCCGCCAGGCTGTCTACGCGTGTTGAATACCAAATCTGAATATTAATAATAAAAACACCCAACAGAAACATTGCCACGGCCACAGCGAGGGGGATAAGAGCCTTGCGCATTGATATGTCCTGGGAATGAGGGAGACGAGCACGTCGAAAGTGTCTGATTTATAATTATATTGAGCATGGTCGACAACATAAAAAATAACCATGCTCCAGATAGCATTTTCTAGCGAAAGCGGGCGTATCTCACTAAACGTAGTGCATCGGGTATTGCAGCGGATTTCATACTGAATAAAACGTTTCGTGCAGGTGTCGCCACATCACACGCCCATCCGGATCGATGTCAAACACCGCCGTCGCAAAACGCTGCGTTACGTTTTGGCCGGGTAGGGTCTGTCGTTCCGTATAGGTGACCGTCGCCCCTTTTTCACTTTCAGCGATAATGTGCAGATCGACAATCTCAATCGTTAACCCTGCCCGTGCGCCCCGTTGCGAGCGGAAGAAACGGTTTAACGCGTGATAATCGAACAACACGCCAATCGGAGAGACCATCGAGAAAGCCGGGCTAAAACGCGACAATAAATCATCGCACGTCTCAACAGGCGTTTCGGCATCGCCCAGCCAGTCGCGGATCAGTTCATGCGAATCCAGTACTTCTTTAAAATAACGATTCATTTTTGTTCCTGATTAAGGGTTAAAATAATGCTCTGGTTAGCGATGCGGAAACAACAAAGCAGCGGAATCACCGCGCTACAAGCCGCTAACACAAAGCTCAAATGCCAGGCCTGGTCTACCGGCAAGCCAGTGTGAGCTATCACATTAAACAGCAGGCTGATTAGCGTCACGCCCAGGCAGAAACTCAGCTGGCGGTTGATGTTCCATAATGCGCTGGCATCGGCCAAATCCTCGTTAGCAATCCGAATAAACGCGGCACTTTGCGCCGTACTGCTGCACAAGCTGCTACCGAATCCCATTAAGACGAACGCGAGCACTGCCATCCCGATATGCGAAGTGTGACCGGTGAGCGCCAGTAGCCCAATGCCCAGACTGTGTATCAGGCAGCCGGTGATAAACAGCGGCCGTGGCCCCAGAATATTGAAAACCTTTCCCGTCAACGTTATCGCCACAAAAGACGCCAACGCCCATGGGAGCATCAACGCGCCTACCCGTGCAGCTGACATGCCCAACTGGTTTTGCAGGTAAAACATGGCAATCAAACTCACCCCGGTAAAAATGCCCGGAACGAACTGATAAATCAGCATTGAAGTCCTGAATAGCGGTTCTTTGACCAGCCGCAGGTTAAGCAATGGACTGGATTTTTTCATCGCGCCGCGGACATATTCGCCCATGACGACAACCCCCACCAGCAGAGCCAGAGCGCCCTGCGAAACATGATGCGATTCTCCCAACACGGTCAGCCCGATGAGAATCAGGGTGAGCGCAACGCTTGCGCTCGCCAGACCGGACAGATCCAGCCGTGCACCTTTTTCAGCAGGGGCATCGGGGTGGAGCAAGAATCTGGCCAGAATCAATGCCGCAACGGCGAAGGGCAAGCTCGCCAGAAATACCCATCGCCAGCTCAGGCTGTCAACGAAGAGACCGCCGATGGCGGGCGACAGCGCGGGAGCCAGCAGCGCCACTAACATCACCGCCGATGACAGCTTTGCTCGCTCATGGCTACGGTACAAGGCGTAAGTCATCGTCTGGCCGATGGGGATCAACAATCCGCCGCCCATCCCCTGTAATCCTCGCCACGCAATAAGCTGGGGGACCGAGAATGCCGCACTGACACCACAGGTCGCGACAATGAACACCAGCAGGGAGAACATCAATAAACGCCTGGCGCCAATCCGTTTTGCCAGCCATGTGCTCAGCGGAATCACCAGCGTGAGGCCTAAAATATAGCTGTTACTGATCCACGCCAGCTGGCTGACGGGTGCATCAAATTGCCGACCTATTTCAGGATAAGCCACGCTGGCGATAAACATATTCACCAGATCGACAAAGAATCCCAGCAGGTAAACGCTGGCAACACGGGCGCGATACGTCATTTTTTTCTCATTTAAAACAGCCTGGCGCGCAGTATAGGCGCATGACTGAGCAGGAAAAATCCACGTTTACGGATTACACTGTCAAATTAATTTTGACAATCTCCTGAGCAGAATGGACAACATCATGATCAACATGCAGCGCCTTGAGATGTATGTGGCGGTGGTAGAAGCCGGAAGTTTCACCGGTGCGGCCCACACCCTTGGGCTGACCAAAGCCGTGGTGAGCTTCAACATTAAACAGCTGGAGCAGGAGCTTGGCGTCTCATTACTCACGCGTAGCACGCGCCATATGGCGATGACAGATGCGGGTGAACGGTTTTATCATCGCTGCCAGCAGCTGCTTCAGGATGCAGAACGTGTGCTCGATGAAGTCCGAAGCCATCACGGTGGACTAAGCGGATTGCTGCGGATTACCACGACGCCAGAATACGGCGCGCGCGTCGTCGTGCCCGCGCTGGCGGCGTTTTCGGCGCAGTATCCACACCTGCGCATCCAGCACGTTTCCTCATCAAAAAGTGACAATCTGATTTCAGGGCGCTTTGATGTGGCGATCCGACTCGGCCACCTGGCTGACTCAACGCATCACGCCAGGCTTATCGATCAATTTGATATTTACCCTGTCGCGTCGCCCGCTTACCTGGACTCACTCGGCGAAAATGGCATCAACGATTTAGAACACCTTGCCAGGGCAAAATGGATTGCGCACAGCCGCCTCTCCACGCCGTTAAACTGGCAGGTCTTAACCCCTGACGGCGACCATGTGATGTTTGCGGCACACCAGCCTGTCGCCCTCCATGGCCGACAGCGCCGCTACGCTGCTGGCGTTTGCACTTAATCATGCCGGTGTGGCTCTGCTTCCTTCGTGGCTCGTGCAAGACGATCTGGCGAAGGGAACGTTGCGCCGGGTGCTGCCGGATCACCTTTTTCCCCGCCAGGGCATTTATGCGCTTTATCCCAACACTCGCCATGTCCCTGAAAAGGTCAGAACCTTTATCGACTTTTTGCACAGCCGCGTGAATATCGCGCGCCCGAATGAGAAATGAAGAGCAGTGCCTATACTCAAAGCATCCCACTCAACGGAGCGCGCTATGCCACTACCCGACTTTCACTCATCCGATCCGTTCACGCTGGGCATTGAGCTCGAACTGCAGGTGGTCAATCCGCCGGGCTACGATCTCAGTCAGGACTCTTCGGCGCTGATTGCTGCCGTCAAAAACGATATCAAAGCCGGTGAGGTCAAACACGATATCACCGAAAGCATGCTCGAAATTGCCACCGGGGTTTGTCCACAACATCGACCAGGCAGCGGCGCAGTTTTCCGCCATGCAGCAGGCGATCCTGCGCGCAGCGGGCGAACAACATATTCAGATTGCCGGCGGCGGGACGCACCCGTTCCAGAAGTGGCAGCGTCAGGAAGTGTGTGACGATGAGCGTTACAATCACAATCTGGAGCTGTTTGGGTATCTGATTTTTGCAGGCGACGGTGTTTGGCCAGCACGTGCACATCGGCTGTCGCAACGGCGATGATGCCATCTATTTGCTGCACGGCCTGTCGCGCTTCGTCCCCATTTTATTGGCCCTTTCCGCCTCGTCACCGTATATGCAGGGCAGCGATACCAAGTTTGCGTCGTCGCGACTCAACATCTTCTCGGGTTTCCCGATAACGGCAAAATGCCGTGGGTGAGCAACTGGCAGGAGTTTGAAGGGTTGTTCCGCCGTCTCAGCTACACCAGCATGATCGACACCATCCAAAGACATACACTGGGATATTCGCCCCAGGCCCGGATTTTGGTACCGTCGAAGTGCGGGTGATTGGACACGCCGCTGACGCTGGCGCACGCCATTAATATTGCCGGGCTGATTCAGGCGACCGCGCACTGGCTGCTGACCGAGCGTCCCTATAAGCATCAGGAACAGGATTATTTGCTGTATAAATTTAACCGTTTCCAGGCGTGTCGTTACGGTTTAGACGGGCTGCTCACTGACGTGAAGACCGGCGAACAGAAAACCATTGCCGACGATATGACGTGGCTGCTGGATCGCGTTGCGCCCTCCGCCCAAAAGCTGGGTGGCGCAAGCGCGATTGCAGAGATTGCCCTGATGTTAAAGCAGGGCAAAAGTGAAGCACAGCGGATGCGGGACTTTATCGCCGATGGCGGCTCGCTTATCTCGCTGGTGCAAAAGCACTGTGAGCTGTGGGCTACTCATCCGTAAGCCGGTGGCCCCCACTCGCGCAGACGCTGGAACAGCACAAACAGCGCCGGGATAAAGACGATCCCCACCACGGTGGCCACCAGCATGCCGCTGAACACCGTGGTACCGATGATTCGGCGACTCTGCGCACCCGCCCCCGTTGCGAGCATCATCGGCAGAACGCCGATAATAAATGACACTGCGGTCATCATCACCGCGCGAAAACGGCGCGATGCCCCTTCGCGGGCGGCATCGACAATCGCCATCCCTTCATTGCGCCGCGAGCGGGCGAACTCGACGATCAGAATGGCATTTTTAGCCGCCAGCGCAATCAGCAGTACCAGCCCTATCTGCACGTAAACGTCGTTGGCATACCCCGCAATCCATAGCCACGTCAGCGCACCGCCGATGGCGAACAGCACCGAAAGCATCACGCTCGCGGGCAGCGTCCAGCTTTCATACTGGGCGACGAGGAACAGCCACGCCATCACCACCGCCGCCAGCACGATCCAGATCGCCTGATTACCCGTCTGCTGCTCCTGATACGACATTCCGCTCCACGCGTAGTCATAGCCTGCTGGCAAATTATCGACCAGCAGTTGGCCCATCGCCGCCATTGCGGTGCTGCTGCTCACGCCCGGCGCGGCAGAACCGCTGACCGAAACGGACGGGAACTGGTTGTATTGCTGCAAAAACGGTGCGCCAACGGTCGGCGCGATCGTCACCAGATTACTCCAAACGCACCCGCTCGCCGTTATTACTGCGCACGTACAGCTCGCTGATTTGCTCCGCGCGCTCACGCCACTGCATCTCGTTTTGTATCACCACGTGATAAACACGGTTGTTGATGCTGAAATCCCCGGCGCGCGTGCCGCCAAATGCCGTTTGCAGACTGCTGAAAATACGTGAAACCGGGACGTCCAGACGCGCGGCACGCTCGCGATCCACGCTCAGCGTCAACTGGGGCACATTGCTGCTCCAGGTTGTGAAGACCCGGCTGAGCTGCAGATGCTGGTTGGCTTTCGCCAGAATCTCACGGGTGACGCGCTCAAGATCCGCCGGGCTTTGACCCGCCTGGGCCTGGATACGCAAATCAAAGCCAGACGCGTTGCCCAGCCCCGGCAGCGTTGGCGGCGCAAAGGTCATGATCGTTGCTTCCGGTAGCGCCAGCAGTTGACGTTGCAGCGTGCCCATCACCTCATCCAGCGGCGGGCGTTCGCTCCAGTCTTTCAGCATTACCGAGACAAACCCGCCGTTTGAGGCGCTGGTGCCGTTGAGGAGATTAAAACCAGACACCTGAATCACGTCGGCCACGGCCGGATTGGCCGCAATCAGCTGGCGTGCCGTGGTCATCACCGCTTCGGTGCGCTCCAGTGACGCGGCCTCCGGCAACTGCACGCTGGCAAAGAAATAGCCCTGATCTTCTTGCGGCAAGAAGGCTTTTGGCATGGCGGTAAAGCTGAAAACGACCACTGCCGCCGCGCCTGCGGTGGCAATAAGCGCCAGCACAGGGCGATGATTTAAGACGTTGACCAGACGTGCGTAAGCATCGCGCGTGGCATCAAGACCGCGATTAAAACCGCGGAAAATCGCCGCCGGACGCGCAGGTCGTGGGCGCAGCAACATGGCGCACAGCGCGGGTGTTAGCGTCAGCGCCACCAGGCTTGAAAACGTCACGGCGGTAGAAAGCGTCACCGCAAACTGGCGATACAGCTCGCCGACAATCCCCGGCAGCAGCGCCACCGGAATAAACACTGCCAACAGCACGAGCGTGGTGGCAATCACCGGTCCGGCAATCTGGCGCAACGCAAGCGCGGTCGCCGACGTACGGCTTTGCCCTTCTGCCATCAGGGTTTCGACGTTTTCAACCACCACAATCGCGTCGTCCACCACCATCGTCAGCGCCAGAATAATGGCAAACAGGCTTAGCGTGTTGGCGGAATAACCCAGCGCATACAGCATCGCAAACGTACCGATGAGCGACACGGGGATCGCAATGGCGACAATCAGCGTCGCGCGCCAGCTTTGTAAAAACAGAGAGACAATCACCACCACGGCAAGCAGCGTCAGCGCCAGCGAGACGCCAATCTCTTTGATCGTGGCCGCCACAAACTCGGTGGTGTCGAATTTCACTTCATAGGCTAGATCCGCCGGGAAACGTGCGGACAAGCGTTCAAGCTCGCCGCGCACCGCTTCCGCCACCCGCAAGGCGTTGGCTGATGGCGTGGGATAGATGCCTAAATAGGCGGAGTCATGGCCGTTAAGCTGCGCGCCGGAACTGTAGCTGCGCGATCCCAGCTCGATGTTCGCGACCTCCTTCAGGCGTACCAGTTGCCCCATTTCTCCCGCGCGAATAATGATATCGCCAAAGGCGTCGGCTTCATTCAGCCGCCCCAGTCCGTTGATGGTCAGCGTTTGCTGTTGGCCGTTAAACACCGGCGGCGTACCGACCTGCCCCGCAGCCCCCTGCACGTTTTGCTCGCGCAGCGCCTGTGAAATATCATCCGTCGTCACGTTCAGCGCGTTCATGCGATCCGGACGCAGCCAGATGCGCATGCTGAAATCACGTGCACCAAAAACCTGCACCTGACCCACGCCCGGCAGACGTGCCAGCGCTTCACGGATCTGGGTGCTGGCATAGTTACTGACAAACATCAGCGAATGGGTTTGTTCAGGTGAGTAAAGGCTTACCCCCATCATCAAATTGGTGGCGCGCTTGCGCACCTGAACGCCATTTTGCTGTGCATCGGCGGGCAGTTGCGCCACGGCCTGCGCCACGCGGTTTTGCACGTCGATCGCCGCCAAATCCGCGTCGGTTCCCGCCGCAAAGGTGATATTCAGGCTGTACGAGCCTTCATCCGAACTGGTCGATTCCATGTACAGCATGTGATCCACGCCGTTGATCTGCGTCTCCAGCGGCGTGGCGATGGCCTCCGCCACGTCAGCCGCACTGGCGCCCGGCCAGCTGGCTGACACATTCACTACCGGCGGCGTGATTTGCGGATATTGCTCCACGGGGATCAGCTTCAGCGCGATGGCACCGAGCAGGGTGATCACCAGCGCAATCACCATGGCGAAACGCGGGCGTTTAATGAAAAACGTCAGCATAGTAGCTCCTTAGTTCGCAACCTGAACGACAACACCGGCCTGCAAGCGCTGCGCACCGTCCGTCACCACGCGCTCATTCGGCTTAACGCCGCTTTGCACAATAAACTGCTGGCCGATTTGCCCCCCGAGGGTCAGCGCACGTTTTTCTGCGATGTCGCGATCGTTAACGACCCAGGCGTAAAAACCGGCGTCGTTTTGCTGAACCGCGGCCGCCGGAATTACCAGCGTCTTCAGCTCACTCTGCGGTCGTAGAAACACATTCACGTTACCGCCGGGCAGCAGACGATGCTGCGGATTGGCGAATTCGGCGCGAAGCATCACGCTCGCCGTACGCGGATCGATGCGGTTATCCACCGAGGTGAGCGTGCCGTTTATACGCTGGTCGCCGTTTTGTATTTGCGCCAGCCACGCGTTTTTCATGGCGCTGAGATCCGCGTGTGCCCCGGCTTTCGCCGCAAATACCCCCTCTTCGACGGCGAAGGCAACCCGCACCGGATCGAGCTGGACAACCTCGACCAGCACACCGCTTGCGGGATTCACCAGGCTGCCGGTGTGGAACTGGCTGTGCCCCATCCGTCCACTGATGGGCGCGGTGATACGGGTAAAACCGAGCGTGACGTTGCGGGCTTCAAGACGCGCTTTGGCCTGTTCGAGCGCTGCGCGGGCCACGTCACGCTGCATCAGGGCGTTATCGACGTCGTGTCGGCTGATGGCGTTGCTGGTACCGAGGCTTTGAAAGCGCGTGAGCTGCTGCTGCGCCTGACGTAGCGTGGCTTCAGCGCTTTGCACTTCAGCCTGCGCCAGTCGCACCGCCGCGCGCGGTTCAGCGTCATCAAGTTCAAAAAGGGCGTCGCCTTGCCTGACGTATTGCCCGTCGCGGAAATGCACCTGGGTGATCACCCCTTCCGTACGGGCGCGAAGTTCAACGGTATGGATCGCCTCGACGCGGCCAGGGATCTGGCGTTCAGCGGCGTGATCCGTTTGGTTAACGATGGCGACGCGCACCGGAATGGCTGCGGCAACAGCTGTTTGCAGGGTGCAGGCAAGGAAAGCGCAGGCCGTGGCGATGCGCAGAAAAGTCGTTTTCATGGAAGTGCCTCGTTGAAATCCCCTCACCCCGCCCCTCTCCCGGCGGGAGAGGGAGGTGAACATCCCCGTCACCCGCAGTGAGTGCGGTTAGAGTCCTCTATCACCAGGGAGTGGAATATTAAAATCCCCTCTCCCACACCGGGTGCTATCAGAGTCCTCTTTCCCCATGGGAGCGGAATATTAAAATCCCCTCTCCCACACCGGATGCGATCAGAGTCCTCTATCCCCATGGAAGCGGGAGGTTAATCCCCCTCTCCCACACCGGGTGCGATCAGAGTCCTCTTTCCCCATGGGAGCGGAATATTAAAATCCTCTCTCCTACACCGGGTGCTATTAGAGTTCCCTCTCCCCGTGGGAGAGGGTTAGGGTGAGGGCAAAAGTTATGCAGCTTTACGGAACCTGCGCGTCAGTCGCTTCTCGATTTCGACGATAAAGAACATCGCCCCGGCAATCACCAGCGTAATGCCCCAGTAGCGCAGCGGCAGCGCTTCGGTGCCGAACAGCATCTGCATAAACGGCAGGTAGATAATCGCCAGTTGCAGCAGAAGCAGCACGCCCGTCACCAGCCAGATCCCTTTGTTTGCCAGCAGGCCACGGTTCAGAGAGAACCCGTTGGTGTTACGGCAGTTGATCATGTAGACCCACTGCGCACTCACCAGCATTTGCAGCAGCACGGTGCGGATGAATTCGGCGCTGTGGCCGCGTGGCGCGAGCCAGGCTTCGAGGGCAAACGCGGCAATCGCAATCAACGTACCGACGAACGCCACACGCCAGACCGCAAAGGCGTCCATAACGTGCTGCCCGGTTTGACGCGGCGGACGCTTCATGATGTTGCGCTCGGCGGCTTCAAATGCCAGACCGAAGGAGAGCGTGGCGGACGTCGCCATGTTCATCCACAAAATCAGCACCGGCGTCAGCGGAATAATGTTCCCCGCCAGCAGCGCAATCACAATCAGCAGCCCCTGCGCCAGGTTGGTCGGCATAATAAACAGGATGGTTTTCTTCAGGTTGTCGTAGACACGACGCCCCTCTTTGACCGCGCTGGCGATAGTGGCAAAGTTGTCATCGGTGAGCACCATATCAGCGGCCTCTTTGGTCACTTCCGTGCCTTTGATGCCCATCGCGATGCCGACATCCGCCTGACGCAGCGCGGGCGCATCGTTCACCCCATCACCGGTCATGCCGACGATTTCACCTTTCTGCTGCAAGGCTCTCACGAGGCGCAGCTTATGCTCCGGGCTGGTACGGGCGAAAATGTCATATTCCACCGCCGCCTCTGCCAGCTCGGCATCGTCCATGTGCTCCAGCTCATAGCCCGTCACCGCCTGCGCGCTGTTGGTAATACCCAGCATTTGTCCAATGCTCATCGCCGTTTGCGGGTGGTCACCGGTGATCATCTTCACGCGAATCCCGGCCTGCTGACAGGCGTGGATAGCGTCGATAGCCTCCGGGCGCGGCGGGTCCATCATGCCGGCGATCCCAAGGAATATCAGCCCGCTGCTCAGGTCATCGTGGCTCAGCGTCTCCTGCCCTTCTGGCGCCGGTTTAAAGGCGGCAGCGACCATGCGCAGGCCCTGACGCGCATAGCGCTCCATCTCCGTTTCCCAGTACGCACGGTTAAACGCCTGGGCACCGCTGCGGGTTTGCTGCTGGTCGCACAGACCGAAAATCACATCCGGTGCGCCGGTGATCAGAATTTGCTCTTCACTGCCGATCTGGTAGTGCGTGCTCATGTACTTGTACTGCGAGTCAAACGGGATTTTGCCAATCAGCGTGGTGACAACAGGTGCGAGATTCGCTTTCGCCGCCAGCACTTTCAGTGCGCCTTCGGTCGGCCCGCCGGTGATGCCCCACAAACCGCGCTCATCCTGCATCATCTGGCTATCGTTGCAGAGATCGATGGTGCGCAGATAGTGCTCCAGCACCGTTCCCTGCTGGATTTGTACCGGCTCGTCGCTACCCTCAAGGCAGATATCGCCCACCGGCTCGTAGCTATTGCCTTCGACGCGATAACAGCTGTCGGCGGTGATAATCGCTTTAACGGTCATTTCGTTCATGGTCAGCGTGCCGGTTTTATCGGAGCAGACCACGGTCATCGCGCCCAGCGTTTCGACGGTCGGCAGCTTGCGGATAATGGCTTTTTTGCTCGCCATTGCCTGCACGCCGAGGGACAAAATAATGGAGATAATTGCAGGCAGGCCTTCCGGAACGGACGCCACCGCGAGGCTTATCAGGGACAGCAGCAGCTCGCCAAGCGGAATATCACGCAACAACATGCTGAAGACAAACAGCGCGGCCATCATCACCAGAATCAGCGCGAAAATCGCTTTGCCGAGCTTGTCCATCTGCACCAGCAGCGGCGTGCGGTGCTTTTCGATCCCCGCCATCATCTGATTAATGTGGCCAAGCTCGGTGTCCTGCCCGGTGGCAATCACGACGCCTACACCGCCACCTGCGCTCACGGTCGTACCGGAGAACACCAGGTTGGTGCGATCGCCCAGCGATAATTCACCGGTCAGAGGAAGAATATGCTTATCCACGACCGTGGATTCACCGGTCAGAATCGCTTCTTCTACGCGTAAATTATGCGCTTCAATCAGTCGCATATCCGCAGGAATTCTGTCACCGGCACGCAGCACAATAATATCGCCCGGTACAATTTCGGTCGTCGGAATGGTTTCGTGCACCCCATTTCGAATAACCCGCGCTTCGCTCGAAAGCATATTTCGAATACTTTGCAGCGATTTTTCGGCGTTACTTTCCTGAATATGACCAATCAAGGCGTTAATCACCGCCACGCCCAAAATGACCAGCGTATCGACCCAATGCCCCATTAGCGCGGTTAATAATGCCGCCGCCAGCAGGACATAAATCAGCACATCGTTAAAATGGGCAAGAAAACGCAGCCATGCCGGTTTGCCTTTTTTCTCAGGCAACGCGTTGGGGCCGTATTGCTGCAATCGAGCCTGAGCCTCCTCACGCCCCAACCCATTGGTGTTACTCTTTTTTTCTGCGAGAACCTGCTCTACCGTCTGGTGGTAAGGCCGATTTTCGGTGTTCATTTTGTTGGTCATAGATACATTTCCTTTAATATCCGGTGGACGTAAGCCTGAATTCCTTTCTGGCTTTAATTATTCACGTTTTACTGTTTAACGCTTGCAGAGTTATTTTCAGCATCGCAATATATTGCCAGTTGCGTAATTAAATTCTGTAGGTCATTATTTCGATAAGATGATTTTTACAAAATGTTTCTAAACGATAACTAAACGAGGGATAGCATGTTTGGGATTAATAGCACGCGGCGTCTGGCTTTGTATGTCGTTGTTGCAATTGTTATTGCAACGTTAATTGGATATAGCACATATACGTTTGTAAAATTCTTCGCCTGAGCGTGACAATAATTTACATAAAGACAGAGTAATTTAATTGCAGACGCGTTATTAAATTAATGTGCGAATATTTGGCGGGTTATTTTTGATTTATTATCGAAATAGGTTAATTCGGGTTGATATTGCTTTACGTTGCAAGATCCCGGACAATAACTTTTTTAACTGATGATTAACAATAATATGAAGCACCCGTTAGAGTCACTGTTAACGGCAGGAGGCATTTTGCTGATGGCACTGCTCTCCTGCCTGCTGCTCCCCGCGCCCTCGTTTGGACTCACCGTCGCGCAGAAACTGGTCGCACAGTTCCATCTGATGGATTTGAACCAGCTGTACACGATTGTCTTCTGCCTGTGGTTTTTACTGCTCGGTGCCGCAGAGTTTTTTGTGCTGCGATTCGTCTGGCGCCGCTGGTTTTCACTGGCCGCGTAATCCGCTGAAATCCCGCATCCCGTGGATGAGCGCTTCACACCAGGCCGTATCGGCGGATAGCGCAATGCAGCCCACGATGACGCAACTCCTCTGCCATATAATCGGCATAGTCAGGGTTTGGCACGCGTCTGGCGTGGTCACAGTGTCCGTCGAACAGGATTGAAAAATATAAAAAACAAATCTGTTATGAAATTCGCATAAGTAACAGGAAGAATGACAAGCGGCAGGCGTGATTGCGAAAAAGTAGTCTACATCTGGTCAGCGTCGACCCCGGTAACCGAACGTTACCGGGTACAGTTTCAGTGCGTTTGAACGTGATTTTCTTTGCGGTACGCGCCAGGCGGCTGGTTGAACGTGCGCGTGAAGATGCGGGTAAACGTCTGCTGAGAATCAAACCCATAGCGCAGACAGATATCGTACACCCGCTCATCCGACTCACGCAGGTCCTTCGCCGCCAGCAGCAGTTTACGCTCGCGGATATAACGCCCCAGGCTTTCGCCTTTGTATTGCATAAACAGACGCTGCAAATGCCATTTGGAATACCCTGCGTGGCGGGCGATCTCTTCAATGCGCAGCGGTTGATGAAGATTATCGTCAATCCATTCGACGATGGTGTCGATGACCTGAGCGGAAATCGTCATGCTGCTCTCCCCCTCTGTTACCTGATTAATCATTATTCCCACCACTCACTAAATTGCTGCGTCGTATCATTAACATGCACGGGCTCACCCAATTCAGGGGTCAGCAAACGATAATTTTGTCCTGACTGGCGCGCGTCAGCTGAATCACCGGATCGTTCCAGGTGTGTTTCGCCAACACAAATCGCCCGTAATGCCCCGGCACCACCGCTTTGGCGTTGACATCCGCCGCCGCCTGCGCCGTCTGTTCAGGCAACATATGAATGTATTTCCAGTCCTGGTCGTATTGTCCGTTTTCCATAATCGCCAGATCGACGTCGCCAAACTGCTCGCCGATGGCTTTGAAGTGCGGACCATAGCCAGAATCACCGCTGTAATAGACTTTCTGCTCTGGGGTGACGAACATAAAGCTCGCCCACAGCGTCTGATTGCGCTTGAGCCCGCGTCCGGAGAAATGACGCGCCGGAAGCACATGAATTATCAGGTCATCGTTAATGCGGACCGTCTGATTCCAGTCGCGTTCGTCAATGATTGATGCGTCCATGCCCAGTAACGCAGGTGCGATCCCACGCCAAGCGGCGTTACGACACGCTTCACTTTGGGCATCAGGGCTTTGATAGTGGCGTAATCGAGATGGTCATAATGGTCATGCGAAATAATCAGCAGATCGATTTCCGGCATGTTTTCGGCGCGCCACGGATATTCCCCGGCGAAGGCTTTGTTCAGGAACGAAAACGGCGCGGCGTAATTGCTGAAAACCGGATCGATGAGGATGCGTTTACCTGCCAGCTGTAGATACCAGGACGAGTGACCGAGCCACACCAGCGTGTCCTGCGCCAGAGGAAGGTTGGCCAGATTGGTTTTGACCAGCGGCAACGGCTGCGCAGGACGAGCGTTCTCGCGTTTGGTGACGAGAAATTCCCACCATGCCGCCAGCATGCTTTTGTCGCCGCTGTAGCCCGGCGTCGGGAGTTGGTTATGGAACTGCCCGTCGCGATAATGCGGCGAAGCCTCTATTTCACTAAGCTGCTCACCCTGCGGCGGCTGGCCAAATCCGGCATTCAGTACAAAGGGTAAACTTGCCGCGGACGCTATAATCATGACAAACACCATGCTGATTAAAAGAGGCTTTTTCATATCCTGACCCGAATACGCGCCCCATCCGATGGTTTACGCGGGTTAAACTTGATTATGAGTGAGTAAGCACTCATTATAGATGTGATGAATATATCGTCAAGACGTTTTCGATCTTTGACATTCCGCGTTGCAGCGTGGAAGAGAGCATGTTTCAATCGTGGTTTTTGTAAATTTGATGCACGGCATCATTCAATCTTAAGCAAAGCGGCAAGGCAGAAAACCTCAGATGCACGGTTAACTGTGCGACTGAGATTTTGAGCATAGCCCACGCAGCGCGAGAGTGACGAATGAGGTGCATGGAGGGAAATACGTGGCACGTCCGAAGAGTGGAAGATAAACGACAAGCGTTACTGGAAGCGGCTACTGTGGCCTTTGCGCAGTCAGGCATTGCGGCGTCGACCGCGCTGATCGCCCGAAACGCGGGCGTTGCCGAAGGCACTCTGTTTCGCTACTTCGCGACCAAAGACGATCTGCTGAATGCCCTCTATCTGCACCTGAAACAGGATTTGTGCCAGACCATGCTAGCAAATCTTGACCGTGCCCTGAGCACGCCGAAAGAACATACCCGCAATATCTGGAACAGCTACGTTGACTGGGGCATCCGCAATCCGATTGCCCACGGCGCAATCCGCCAGCTGGGCGTGAGCGAGAAAATCAACGCCGAAACCGAACAGGCGGTGCATGATATGTTCCCGGAACTTCATGAGCTGTGCCGCCGCTCGGTGCGCCAGGTCTTTATGTCAGACGAATTCCGTACCTTTGGCGATGCGATTTCCTGTCGCTTGCTGAGACGACGATGGCCTTCGCCACCCGCGATCCGTCGCGTGCGAAGGAATTTAAAGCCCTGGGATTTGAATCAATGTGGCGAGCGCTCGCCATCGAGGATGTTAATGGACAGTAAATCACTGAAGGAACATGCGCACCGCGTGGCGCTGGAACTGCCTTTTATCGAGCACTGCTGGCCGTTTGGCCCGGAATATGATGTGTTTAAGGTCGGCGGCAAAATTTTCATGCTTACTGCCGTCGCTCACGGGCGTCAGCACGTCAGTCTGAAATCCGATCCTGAAAAATCCCTGCTCAATCAGCAAATTTACCGCGGTATTGAACCCGGCTATCACCTGAATAAAAAGCACTGGATTTCGATTTACGCCGCCGATGATATTACGCCGGAACTGGTCACCGATTTGGTGCTCGATTCCTGGAATTTGGTTGTCGATAAGCTGCCTAAAAAAGACCAAAAGCGCATTCGTCCAACCTGATTGTTCATCATGGCCGAACAGTATAAGCGCATTTAACGCACTTATCTTTTCCCGCTTACGCTTGTATTCTGCTTTTCTTTCGCGCCCGCGCATGGGCGAATTTCACTCCAGGAGCCGTTATGGATATCATTTCCGTTGCCCGCAAGCGCCACTCAACGAAGGCGTTCGACCCGAATTTCAAACTGACAGCAGAACAAGCAGAAAAAATTCAAACGCTGCTGCAATTCAGCCCGTCAAGTACCAACTCTCAGCCGTGGCACTTCATCGTTGCCAGCACTGAGGAAGGCAAAGCACGCGTCGCAAAATCAGCAGCAGGCACTTACGTGTTCAACGAACGCAAAATGCTGGATGCGTCACACGTGGTGGTGTTCTGCGCCAAAACCGCAATGGACGACGCATGGCTTGAGCGCGTGGTGGATCAGGAAGACGCAGATGGGCGTTTTAACACGCCAGAAGCCAAAGCGGCTAACCACAAAGGCCGCTGCTACTTCGCGGATATGCACCGCGTTGATCTGAAAGATGACGATCAGTGGATGGCGAAACAGGTTTACCTGAACGTTGGCAACTTCCTGCTGGGCGTTGGCGCGCTGGATCTGGACGCCGTACCGATTGAAGGCTTCGACGCCGCGATCCTCGACGCCGAATTTGGCCTGAAAGAAAAAGGCTTCACCAGCCTGGTGGTTGTGCCCGTGGGCCGCCACAGCGTGGAGGATTTCAACGCCTCTCTGCCGAAATCCCGCCTGCCGCTGAGCACGATTATCACCGAGTGCTAATCGCTTTTGGCACGCCGTTCTGCGGTGTGCCAAATTCTCTCGGCGTATCGTCCAATCACCGCCAACGACCCCGCCAGAATCAGGAAGAAAATCACTTTATTCATTCCGTCCCAGAAATATTCGAAATAACGGGTATACAGGTTGATTGCCAGAAACGTCAGGCCAAAACCTCGCAGCATCCCGTCGTCCGTTTTCAGGCTGATAAAAATACACGCCACCGCAGCAACAGCGAAAAGCAGCGCCCACGGAAGTAACGCCTCGCGCGTCATGCCGTACCAGCTATCGATATCGTAATTGCCGAAAATCGACATAATCCACAGAGCGACAAATAAGTACGTCAGCCCCATCGCTTTACTGGTCGTATATAGATTTCGCTGTTGCAGCATCGCGCGCAAAACCCAGCACAACGCCAGCAACGCGCCGCCGAAGAAGATAAAGCGCACCGGATAATTCATTCCCAGCCAGTATGCACCCCAGCCGGACATATACCCCGTTTGTGCGCCAAACCAGTTGCCGAGCGATAATAAGAAGAACAGCCACACCAGCCCAGAGCGCCCAAAGAATCCCACCAGGCCATACACCGCGCAGCCCGCCAGGAAGAGCGGCGCAATGTGTCCGCTGCCGTTATCCAGCCGCTCACCCAGTTGCCACAGCGCGATGGCGGTAAACAGGACGCCGAGAAACAGAATCGCTTCGGTAGAGTAATGCCACTGCGTTTCGCGCCGCTGTCGGCTGAATCCCCATAGATAAAACACCACAGCCAGCACGGCGGGCAAACCGATACGGGCGAGCGATGAAAAGGCGAGCAATTCGATAATGCGGGCCATCATGTCGCTGTCAGCAAACAGGCTGCCAAAGGCTATAATCACGCATGCCAGCGCAGTCCAGAAGGCGTAACGGCTGAGGCGTTGCCAGTCCATCGCCACGCGTTTTAAGGTGCCCGCCAGGCGGAGATGTTCCTGGTTGCTGAGCGTGCCATCCTGTTCCCATTCGCTGAGCGCGCGGCGCAGCAGGCGTTCTTGTTTGCGGGTGACGTTCATTTCCATTCTCTGTGACTGAAGGTAATGGAAGTATATCAAATTTATTTATCATCACTCCGGGCAGCATAGTGGGATGTTTAATCCCTCCATTCTCATGCTCATTTTGAAAAATAACTTACTGGGAGGTTAAATTAATCGTTGCTGTCGCGTTCGCATTTCCAGATATAACTTTTTTAGTTAGAAAATAACGGGATTTTATTGGACAACGCTCCTGACCGTCTTCGGAATGTTTAATCTTCAGCGTTTAATTAATTTTCGACCATTACACTTACATGCTTTACGTAAAGATTTATTATCCATAATGTATTGAATAATCAACTTTTCACGCTTAAAGTTTGGCTTTGGGTGGTGTATGCTGTGATTCACAAATACCACAGCCTGTATAATGCCGATTTTCTGCTGCAAGAATTTACACCTACCTCTGGTATAATTCTGAGATGTCTTTTTAAGAGTCTAATGATATGAAACCAGAAGGCATTATAAAAACACTGATTCATGAAATTTCTGATCCATCTTGTATTCGCCACGGACAGGAACGCACAATTATATCGCTTGATAATTATGAACACGATATGACGTTTATTTTACATGTCGGGACAGTCGCTGTTCACAGAAGTACGGATCAATTGCTGTTAAAATTCACTGAAGCGCCAATGATCATTGGAATGAACGATCTGTTTAATACGCATGAAGGAATGTATTACCAGATTCACGGCGAGATTAAATATGAGATAAGAAAAAAAAGTGACATTCTCGCCTTGCTTGACAGTAAAAACCTTTGGAAGGAAGCCGCTTATTGCTATATGTATGGCGTAAAAGAGTTGCTTACAGCGCATAAAAAATCAGCAGGTCTTACGACTTACGAACTGATACGTCAGAGTTTAATGACCTTAATGGCTAAAAAAGAGACCTTACGCCAAACGATCAATACCTGTGACTATATTCAGGAAAAGACCCATATCTCGCGTAGCCGCGTCATGAAAATCCTGAGCGATCTTAAAATCGGTAATTATATCGAGATCGAAAGAGGGGTTTTAATTAAAATCAATAAGCTTCCAAAGACGTATTAATAAAAAAATGCCCTGCCAAAATCAGAAGGGCGTTTTTTATGAGTGATGATTTTCCGCCAGCCACGCCAGCACCTTTTCACCCTCATCATCGACGGGTAAATAGACCAGCAGCCGCGAGCCGTTACGTGGTGCGGAATACCAGTACATCTGCTGCAAATGAAAATCACCGAGCTGTGGATGGGTAAAGAGCTTCAGCTGATTTTCTACTCCTCGCACGTCATAGCCCTGATGCCACAACGTTTCAAACTCTTCTGAGACCGCAAAAAACCGTGCCAGCTGCGCTTCCCACTGGGGATCGCCGCGATGCTCTGCCATTGCCGCGCGGAAATAGGAGACAAAAATCGACAGCGCGTCGGCACGCTTGCCGAGTCGACTGCGCCACGCAGGATGGGTGAGGAAAAGGTAGATACAGTTGCGATCCTCTGCGGGGATCTCGTTGAAATCCACCCCCATCAAATGACCAAAAACTGTCATTCCATGCCACGATATCGAAATTGGGTTTCTGAATACTGGCAGGTTTTGGCATTAACGTATCGAGTAAACGCCGCGTGCCTTCGCTGATCCCTTCGCACGGTACCTGCGGCGGCACTTCTCCCGGCGGCAATCCTGCCAGAACGAACAGATGACGCGTCTCTGTAGCGGTGCATTGCAGCGCTTTCGCGACCGCCAGCATAACCACGCTGGAGGGATTCACGTCCCTTCCCTGCTCAAGCCAGGTGTACCAGGTCACGCCGACATCGGCCAGCATCGCGACTTCTTCACGGCGCAGGCCCGGCGTGCGTCGCCGTCCACTGCGCGGTAAACCCAGACGCTGCGGATCAAGACTTTCACGGCGCGCGCGTAAAAACGCGCCGAGCTGCTTGCGATTGTCATCCTGTAACGACGATACCGGTTCGGTCATCAGCGTCATACCGCCCCCCTGCGTAGTAGTGCCAGTACCAGTATAAGCAAGAACTGGTACCCGTTTTTAATTTCCCTGATGCTACGACCATCTGCTGAATGACGCAATGGAGTTACCATGAATACGTCTGTTGTTTCACCGGGCCGCGCGGGCCTGATATTGCTTTTAACGGGCCAGATGCTGCCGCTGATCGATACCTCGATCACCAACGTGGCGCTGGATTCCATCACGCAGTCGCTGCACACCAGCCCGACGCAGCTTGAACTGATTGTCGCCCTGTACGGCGTCGCATTTGCGGTCTGTCTGGCGCTGGGCAGTAAACTGGGTGATAACCTTGGCCGTCGTCGGCTGTTTATGTGCGGCGTTGCCGCATTTGGCGTGGCGTCGTTGCTGTGCGGGATGGCGGGAACCGTCGAGCAACTGCTGGCTGCACGCGTATTACAGGGCGCGGGCGCAGCGCTGATCGTTCCGCAAATCCTCGCGACGCTTCACGTCACGCTAAAAGGCACGGCGCACGCCAAAGCGATCAGCCTGTTTGGCGGTATCGGTGGGATTGCCTTTATCGTCGGGCAGATGGGCGGCGGCTGGCTGGTGTCTGCGGATATCGCCGGGCTGGGCTGGCGGAACGCCTTTTTTATTAACGTGCCGATCTGCTTAGTGGTGCTGGCCTTGAGCCGTCATTACGTCCCCGAAACCCGCCGCGAAACGCCATCGCGCATTGACTGGCAAGGCACCGGCCTGCTGGCAGCGATCCTCTGCTGTCTGCTTTTCCCGATGGCGCTGGGAGCGGAACTTCATTGGCCATGGTTCCTGCAACTGGCGTTGATCGCGGTGATCCCGCTTGGATTGTGGATGCGCGCCAGCGCATTGCGTAAACAACAGCGCGGCGAACATCCTCTGCTGCCCCCGCGTTTGCTCAAACTGACCAGCATCCGTTTTGGAATGCTCATTGCCCTGCTGTTTTTCAGCGCCTGGTCGGGATTTATGTTCTGCATGGCGCTCACGATGCAGTCCGGTCTGGGCATGGCCCCATGGCAATCGGGCAATAGCTTTATCGCGCTGGGCGTGGCCTATTTTGTCTCAGCCTGGTATGCGCCAACACTGATTGCCCGCCACAGCATGGGACGCATTTTACTGACGGGTTTGACGATACAAATCGCAGGTTTACTGCTGTTAATGGCGACATTCTGGCGCTTCGGACAGGCCAATACCGCACTAACGCTGGCGCCGGCCACCGCCCTGATTGGCTATGGTCAGGCGCTGATCGTGAACAGCTTTTACCGAATTGGGATGCGGGACATCAGCAACTGTGATGCGGGAGCCGGAAGCGCCATTCTGAGTACCTTGCAGCAGGCAACGCTGGGCCTTGGCCCCACCGTGCTCGGCACGTTGTTCCTGATGTTTGAGCGACATAACGGCGGGCACTATCCGCAGGCGATGATCGGTTTTCTCGGCATTGAAGTGCTCATGATGCTGGCGCTGGGCGGAGTTGCGTTGTGGTTGCGCCACCAACTCAATGCGGGCCCCCTCCCCGCCGCATCGTAAAATCCGGCATAACGTCTCCGGGTTGCATAATAAAAGCGCAACCTTCATGATAAAAAGGAATATATTCAGGAGACGTTATGCAGGAATTAATTGCTCAGGTAGAAGAACTTGGGATCGAAATTAACCACACCACTTCGCTGGTGCTCATCTTTGGCATCATTTTACTCACTGCCGTAATCGTCCACCTTATATTGCATAAGGTGGTTTTGCGCCTGTTCGAAAAACGTGCGCAGGCCAGCACCCATTTATGGCTGCAAATCATTACGCAGAATAAGTTATTTCATCGTCTGGCCTTCACTCTACAGGGCATTATCGTCAATATTCAGGCGGCGCTGTGGTTACAGAAAGGCAGTGAAGCAGCAGAAATAACCATGACCTGTGCCAGGCTGTGGGTGATGGTCTATGCCCTGCTGTCGTTCTTCTCTTTACTGGATGTAATATTCAATTTTTCGCAGAAATTGGCGACGGCTTCTCAGCTTCCGCTCAAAGGCATATTCCAGGGCGTCAAACTGGTCAGCGCCATTGTGGTAGGGATCCTGATCATTTCGCTGTTAATTGGTCAGTCTCCGGCCATTCTGATCAGCGGTTTAGGCGCTATGGCCGCCGTGCTGATGTTGGTCTTTAAAGACCCCATTCTTGGCCTTGTTGCCGGTATTCAGCTCTCTGCCAACGATATGCTCAAACCCGGAGACTGGCTGGAAATGCCAAAATACGGCGCTGACGGCGCGGTTACGGATATCGGCCTGACCACCGTCAAAGTGCGCAACTGGGATAACACCATCAGCAATATTCCCACCTGGGCGCTGGTCTCTGATTCGTTTAAAAACTGGAGCGGGATGTCGGCATCGGGTGGACGGCGAATTAAACGCAGCCTGAGTATTGATACCACCAGCATTCATTTTTTGGATGAGGACGAGCAACAAAGTCTGATTAAGGCAAAACTACTCAAGCCCTATATGGCCGCGCGTCACGAAGAAATTAATCTGTGGAATCAGGAAAATGGCGAAGGTGAGTCGGTATTAAATCTTCGCAAGATGACCAATATCGGCACGTTCCGCGCTTACCTGAATGAATATCTGCGCAACCACCCGCGCATTCGCAAAGATATGACGCTGATGGTTCGACAGTTAGCGCCGGACGCGAACGGTTTACCGATTGAAATATACGCGTTTACCAACACGGTGATCTGGGCGGAATATGAAACCATTCAGGCGGATATTTTCGACCATATTTATGCCGTGGTGGAAGAATTTGGCCTGAGAATACATCAGTCTCCCACCGGGAATGATATCCGTTCACTGGCGGACGCCTTCGCGAAATAAATCTCAGGTGCTGGCGCGTGCCACAAAGCGCCAGTCCAGCATCACTCGCTCCGTGGGTGCATCCGGGTTATCGATTTTGTTCAGCAGCAGATCGACCGCTTTGCGCCCGATATCCTGTGACGGCTGCTCGATGGTGCTGAGCTGCGGAGAGACCATTTCAGCCAGTTCGGTGCCATCAAACCCCACGACGGCGATGTCCTGAGGGACGCGTAATCCCGCCTGTTCAATGGCGCGCATCGCCCCCGCTGCCAACGTGTCCGACACTGCAAACACGGCATCCGGGGGATTGTCCGCCAGCAGCTTTTTCATTGCCGCCATTCCCGCGCTGGAGCTGAGATCGCTGGCGTACTCCACCACCTGATAATCCAGATCGCGAAGATGTACCACGCTTTTATAACCGCGCTCGCGCAGACGGGCATATTTGTAGCTTAAATCATGGTTGATCAGCGCAATGCGGCGTCGTCCGCTGTCCGCCAGCTGACTGACAACGTGCTGCGACGCGTCCACATCGTTGATCCCCACGCAGGAAACGGTACCAGAATCGGCATATTCGGCGCACTGCACCCACGGTGCATTACCAATCAGCGCCGAGAGTTCCGGAAGTTTTGAGAACGCGTCCATGGTGATAATGCCGTCAACGATTTTACCGGACAGTAGGCTCAAACCAGAACGTGAGCGTTCGATATTGGAACCGGAATTGCACAGCAGAATGCGGTAACCCTTTTTCTCGGCTTCGGCTTCGATGCCTTTTACTACTTCTGCACAGAACGGGTTGGCGATGTTAGAAACCATCACCAGAATCATATAGCTGCGGGATGTGCGGAGCTGACGCGCCAGCAAGTTCGGCTGATAATTGCTCTCTTTAATCGCCTGCAAAACGCGCTCGCGGTTGTTCGCTTTAACCTTATCGCTGTTATTTAGCACGCGCGAAACGGTAGCGACCGAAACACCGGCCAACTGGGCGATTTTCTGAATTGACATAACGACGGCACATCCTGCGGTTAGCGTTTTACTCAGGCTAACATAAATTTGCTGCCCGGCGAACCGGGCAACAGGTCACGGCAGGACGCTGACCCAGCGCTGCTGCTGATGGCTTTTCACTATTGCATCAATGATATACATGACGTTTGCGCCATCATAAAAGGTCGCAAACAGCGGTTTGACTGGCATGACGCCTGTCTGCACCGCACGATAAAACTGCGCCATCATGTTCTTAAACGCATCCGGCCAGCCTTCGATATGCCCGCCCGGGAAGTGGGCGCTGTCTGCGGCATCACGATTCATCAGGCCCGGATCGTCCGACAGCGTCTGGTTGGCCTGCGAACGATGGCCAATCCACAGCTGCTGCGGCACTTCCTGATCCCACGCGACTGACTTTGCGCTGCCGTTGATTTCAAAGCTCAGGCGATTTTTACGCCCGGCGCTGACTTGCGAAACGCTAAAGCTGCCTTTGCTGCCATCGTCGAAGCGAAACAGCACCGAGCCGAAATCTTCCGTGGTCACCGCTTTGTTCTCAAAAACGGCAGAATCCTCCTGCGTGAACGTTGAGTTGCCCGCCACATTTGCCTTGCGCGTCGGCCAGACGATAGAGAGATCGGCCATCACCTCGACGATCCGTCGCCCGGTGATAAACTGCACCGTGTCGCACCAGTGCGAGCCAATATCAGCGACGGCACGGGACGCGCCACCCAGCGCGGCATCAACGCGCCAGTTGTAGTCAGTGTCGAGCAGCATCCAGTCCTGCAAATAGCTGCCGTGCGAGGCAAACAACCGTCCGAGGCTACCCTCGCGCATCATGCTTTGCGCCTGGCGCACCATCGCGAACTGGCGGTAGACGAAGCTCACGCCGTGAACCACGCCCGCTCGCTCTGCCAGTTCCACCAGTTCACGCGCCTCTTCTGGCGTCATGCACAGCGGTTTTTCAGAGAACACATGTTTGCCCGCCCGTAAAATCTGGCGATTGATTTGCGCATGCAGATGGTTTGGCGTGCAGTTATGCACGACGTGCAAATCCGGATGCGCCAGCAGTTCTTCCACATTCCCGTAAGCGTGAGGAATATTCAGCGCCTGCGCCTTTTCCTGCGCTTGCTCGAGCGTGCCGTCGCACAGCGCGACGACCTGCACAAAGCCGAGTCGTCGCAGCGCCTCAATATGCGCCGGGCCGATGAAACCGCTGCCGATAATCCCGACGTTAATCATGAGAATCTCCTGCAGCAAAGTCGTCAAATGCCCGCCCCGACACCGGAATGATATGGCGACGGATGAATTCACTGCCTTCGCTCGCGCCCGTCTCGCCGTCCTTCATGCAGCATTCCCACTCCAGCACCGCCCAGCCGTCAAAATCGTACTCGGTGAGCTTGCTGAAGATGCCTTTAAAATCGATTTGCCCGTCGCCGAGAGAGCGGAAGCGTCCGGCGCGGTTGAGCCACGGCTGATAGCCGCCGTACACACCGCTGCGCCCGCTCGGGCGGTACTCCGCGTCTTTAACGTGAAACGCTTTGATGCGCGAATGGTAGATGTCGATAAAGGCCAGATAATCCATCTGCTGTAACAGCATGTGGCTGGGATCGTAGAGAATAGAGCAGCGCGGATGGTTATCGACCAGCGCGAGAAAGCGCTCAAACGTCACGCCGTCGTGCAGATCTTCCCCGGGATGCAGCTCAAAACAGAGATCCACGCCGTGCTCATCAAAGCAATCCAGAATCGGTCGCCAGCGATTCGCCAGCTCGCCAAACGCCTCGCGAAAACGCTGCTCGTTGTGCGGTGGCCACGGGTAAACAAACGGCCAGGCCAGCGAGCCTGAGAACGTGGCGTGCGCCGTGAGGCCAAGCTTCGCAGACGCCGCTGCCGCTTGCTTAAGTTTTTCTGTCGCCCACGCCTGGCGCGCCGCATCGTTACCACGAACCGCTGGCGGTGCAAAGTGATCAAACGCCTCGTTATACGCGGGATTGACCGCGATCAGTTGCCCTTCCAGATGCGTGGACAGCTCGCTGATCGCCAGCCCGTATTCAGCCAGCTTCCCCGCGATCTCGTCACAATAGGTCTGACTTTCGGCTGCCTTTTCCAGATCGAAAATCTGCGGATGGTGACAGGGAATTTGCACCGCTTTGTAGCCCTTACCTGCCGCCCACCCCGCCAGCCCGTCGAGCGAGTTGAACGGGGCCTGATTTCCAATAAATTGCGTCAGGAAAATGCCCGGTCCCTTAATCGTTTTCATATCACCTCCAGAACATTACGCCTTGTCATCGTCATATTTGAACGCGACCAGGAAAATCAGGGCAATCACCGCCGCCGCAACCGCCGGGATCCACCAGAATGTGACCCACGCCTGCGGTACGGTCTGTCCCGCCACCAGGCTGTTATACAACGCGCCGGAAATCTGCGACCCGAGCAGCATGCCGATACCGTAAGTGAACATCACGATCATGCTCTGCGCCTGGCCTTTCACCTTTTCGCCCGCCACGCGGTCGGTGTAGATGAAGCCGACAACAAAGAAGAAGTCATAACACACGCCGTGCAGCAGAATGCCGAGATACAGCAGGAAACGCCCCTCTTCGCTAACGCCCAGCGCAAAGAATGCGTAGCGCACAAACCACGCCAGCATGCCGATCAGCAGCATGTATTTCACGCCGAGACGGCGGAACAGCAGTGGGATCACCAGCATAAAGACGATTTCAGACATCTGACCGAAGGACATCGCGGTGCTGACATCCGCGATTCCGGCATCGGCCAGATATGACGCGGTGTAGGCGTAGTAGGTACCCAGCGGAACGGAAATCAGCATCGCGCACAGGGAGAAAATAAAGAAGTGACGGGTTTTGAGCAGTGCGAAGGCGTCCGCACAGAACAGATCGCGAAGTTGTACAGGCAGGCCTTTGGCAGGCGCTGGCGTGTGCGGCAACGTCAGGCTGTAGAGCGCCAGCAGCACGGAACTTACTGCCGCAACCTGGAAAATAGTGACGCTTGAAGAGACGCCCGTGACGCCAATAAACACGCCCGCCACAATCCAGCCGATGGTGCCAAATACGCGCACCACCGGGAACGTCTTATCGACATTATTCAGGCTGTGGAAGGCGATATTATTTGTGAGCGCCAGCGTTGGCATGTAGCAGAGCGTATAGCCAAACAGCAGGCCGATCAGCAGTGCGCCGTTTTCAGCCATCAGCGCACCAGGGACGAACATTAAGATCCCCGCACCTGCCAGATGCATTACCGCCATCACTTTTTGCGACGGGAAGAAACGGTCCACCAGCATGCCGAGCACAAACGGCGAGAGAATCGAGGCGATTGGCCCGGCGGAAAACGCGTCGCCAATCAGCAAAGACATGTTGTGCTGCGTCATCACCAGACCCAGCGTGACGGACCAGCTACCCCAGATAAAAAATTGTAAAAACATCATTAACGATAGACGCGGAACCAGCATTCGGTGCTGGACTATCGCCTTTCCACTATTTTCAGTTGTTGACACCATGATGAGCCTCACCCAGAAAAAGTAATCGATTACAAAACAGTTCAAATGAAAAGTAATCGATTACAAAATAAAGATCCCGCTGTTCAAAACAGAATTGGGAGAGGGGTCACGATAAAGAGACGTCTTGATATTAAGAGGGGTTCTGTGCGGCCTGATACCCTCACCCCGACCCTCTCCCACGGGGAGAGGGAGAAAACACTAAAAAAGGCAACCTGCGTTGCCTTTTACGTTGAGCTTGTGCGGCCTGATGCCTTCACCCCGGCCCTCTCATACGGGGAGAGGGAGAAAACACATAAAAGGCAACCTGCGTTGCCTTTTATGTTGAGTTTGTTCGGCCTGATGACTTCATCCCAATCCCCTCGCTCTGGAGAGGAAGAGGATCACTTTTTGCGTGACAATTTAAACGCCACAAACAGGAAGACAATCCATACCGGCAGCAGGAAAGCCGAGAGCCGCATGTCATCAAGGGTGCACATCAGCACGAGGATCATCGCCAGGAAGGCGATACAGATGTAGTTACCCGCCGGATAGAGCAGCGCTTTGAACTGCGTCTCGCGCCCTTTGCGGCGCATCGCCGCGCGGAAGCGCAGGTGCGCCAGGCAGATCATGATCCAATTCAGCAGCAGCGTGGCGACAACCAGCGCCATCAGCAGGCCAAAAGCCTCTTTCGGCAGCACATAGTTGATCAGCACCACCAGCGATGTGATCCCCCCGGAAAGCAGCAGCGAATTCACCGGTACGCCACGGCGGCTGACGCGGGTCAAAAACTTCGGGGCGTTACCCTGAACAGACAGGCCAAACAGCATGCGACTGTTGGAATAAACGCCGCTGTTATAAACGGACAGCGAGGCCACCAGAATGACAAAATTCAGCGCAGATGCCACCAGGTTGCTGTTCATATCGTGGAAGATCATCACGAACGGGCTGCTGTCGGATTTCACCTCGACCCACGGATAGAGCGCCAGCAGCACAACCAGCGAACCGATGTAAAACAGCAGAATGCGGTACACCACCTGATTGACCGCTTTCGGAATGCTTTTCTGCGGATCGCGCGCTTCAGCGGCCGTAATCCCGATAAGCTCAAGCCCGCCGAATGAGAACATAATGACCGCCAGCGACATGATAAGCCCGTGCCAGCCGGTCGCCAGGAAGCCGCCGTGTTTCCACAGGTTGTCGATGTTCGCACGCTCGCCGCCATGACCGGAGAACAGCAGCCACAGACCAAAGCCGATCATCCCGATAATCGCCAGCACTTTTATCAGCGCAAACCAGAACTCGGTTTCACCGTAAAGGCGCACGTTTACCAGGTTGACGGCGTTGATGATAATGAAGAAGGCGGCGGCCCAAATCCAGGTCGGGACGTCCGGCAGCCAGTACTGCATGTAGATGCCAGCGGCGGTGAGTTCCGCCATGCCTACCAGCACAAACATCACCCAGTAGTTCCAGCCAGACAGGAAACCGGCGAACGGCCCCCAGTATTTATACGCAAAGTGCGCAAACGAGCCGGATACGGGCTCTTCAACGACCATTTCACCCAGCTGGCGCATGATCAGAAAGGCAATAATGCCTGCGATGCCATACCCCAACAGAACGGCAGGCCCGGCCATTTGAATCGCCGGCCCAATGCCGAGAAACAGCCCGGTACCGATCGCGCCGCCGAGGGCAATTAATTGAATATGTCGATTTTGCAAACCACGTTGCAGCGTCGGTGTCTGTTCCGACGAGGCTTCAGATAAACCGTTTCCTGAAGCGGATGACGCGTTTTTCACGTCCTACCCCTGTGTATTTATAGAGAAGGGGCACCTTTTAACACTTCATGTCAGCAGGAGCAAGTTATAGGGTTGATGAATGGATGGGGCATCCGTGCCCCTTATAACGAGGGTAAAACTTAGAACTCGTAGCCGACAGAAACCTTAAAGGTGCGCGCTTCGCCCTGGAACACGTAGGTGCCGGAGTCGTCAACGCTCGACCAGTAGTTTTCGTCAGTGACGTTGTCGATGCCCGCACGCACGGTCATCTGATTCTGGTTTTGATTTACCGCGAAGCGATAACGCATCCCCAGATCCAGCGTGGTGTAGCTGTCTAACTTTTTGGTATTGGTCAGATTCGCATACTGTGAACCGGAGTGGTTCACGCGCGCCGTGGCGGTCAGGCCGTCAATTGGTTTGATGTCATATTCCGCACCCAGCACGGCATAAAAGTTGGGCACGCCAACCGCATCGTTGCCCTGGTTAAGGCCGTTGTTGGTTTTGGTCAGTTCCGCCTGCAGCCAGGTGGCGCTGGCGTTCAGACGCATGCCTAACATTGGTTCGCCGAATACATTCAGCTCCACGCCACGGTTACGCTGCTCGGCGTCAAGACCATAATGGTTGGTCACGCTGTCGAGAATTGCCGAGGGCATTTTGATTTCGAACAGCGCCAGAGAGCCGCCTACGCGACCAAAGTCGGCCTTCACACCCACTTCGTTCTGTTTTGAATGCACGATGCCGGTACTCTGACCGTAGTTAGTAGCGCCTTCTGGTGCGGTTTTACCCGGCTGCAGCGCTTCGGTGTGGTTAGCGTAGAGCGACAACGCATTCCACGGCTTATAGACGACGCCGTAGGTCGGCATCCAGCGGCTGCCGTCAAAGCTATCCGCCTGGTTTTCTGCGCCCGTCACTTTGTTATAGCCGCGAATCACCACTTTCTGATGACGAGCTCCCACGGTGAACAGCAGTTTGTCGTCCAGTACGCCGAGCGTGTCGCTCAGCAGCCAGCCCTGAGAACGTGTGCGTCCGCTGGTCAGCGGGTCACTGTAATTCCCGCCGCTGCCGCCAAAGTTGGTGCTGTCTGGTTTGTCGACGCCAGTATTGTGGTAGATGTTGGTGATCGGGTTATCCGCTGCTTTTGACATCTTCCACGCGATCTTTTCATTTTTGGTCTGCGCCGAATAACCGACGTTGACTTTGTGCGAGACAAAACCGGTATCGAAGTTACCGCGAAGACCCGCCATACCACTCACGCCGTCGCTGATGCGGTTGGTATCCAGACGCGTTGCCGTGGCTTTGCCACTTTTATCGACAAGCTTCGCGCCGCTGTACAACCCCTCTTCGTGCGCGTGCTGCGCGCCAAGGCCAGTGTAAGCCGTCCAATTGTCGGTAATGTCGTATTCGCTACGCCACATCCCGAATTCATTTTCGATATTGCTGTAAGCCCATTTCTGGGAATAGTTGCGATCGTTTTTCGGAGGCGTTGGCACGAAATCAACCGCGGAAATGTTGACGCCCGTTTCGCTGCCGTGGAAGGTTTTCTTCTGGTAACCCATATCAACGGACGTGCGGAAGTTGTCGCCTTTGTAATCCAGGCCGGTCGAGAGCAGCGTGGTGCGGCGGCGATCGTTCGCCACGGGCGCTTCGCCCTCGCGATGAACCAGGTTTACGCGCGCGCCAAACTGGTCGCTGTCGCCAAAGCGACGGCCCGCGTCCAACGTCGTGCCTATCTGCGAATCAGAGGTGTAATCCACGCCGATTTTCGCCTGCGGCACGTCGCCCGCATGTTTTGGCTCGAGGTTGATCATCCCGCCGACGCCGGAGCTTGCCGCACCGTTCATCAGGGCGTTAGCCCCTTTAAAAATTTCAATGCGGTCAACCATTTGTGCGTCAACCACCTGACGAGGCAGAACGCCGGACAGACCGCCAAAGGTCATGTCGTCGCCGTCGAATTTCAGGCCACGAATGCGGAAACTCTCCGCGCTATTGCCGTAGCCCTGCACGGACTGCACGCCCGCATCGTTCGCAACCACATCAGCGATGGTTTTCGCCTGCTGATCGTCAACCAGTTTTGAGGTGTAGCTGATAATGTTAAACGGTACATCCATGGCGCTTTGCTGACCCAGCATCCCCCATGCGTCCGCCGTTTGCAACCTGCCCGTCAAGGAATGCCGGCACCAGCTGATCGCCGCCCGGTTTAAAATCGCTCGCCGGGACAGCCTGGACCACGAGAGTGTCTTCTTTTGGGGTTTCCGCCGCAGACGCGGAGTGCATAACCGTGCCGATAGCGAGTGCCAGCAGCGTTTTATTCATGGTGGTGTTGTTCATAATTAACTCGTTCAAGTACGCGCAAAATGGCCCGTTTCCGGGCCTAATCATTTTTATTTCAAAGCGATTCTGACGACGCTGTCCGGACCGTTCGTGGAGTGATCTTTATTGAATGCCTGCTTAACGGTGACATACAGAGTCTGCCCGTCTTCCGACAGCAGCAGGCTGTTTGGATTAGGCGGCAGATCCCAGCGCTGTTTCACCGCATAGGTCGTGGCGTCCAGACTCAGCAGTTTTCCGCTTTCGCGCTGGGTGATATAGATTTCGTTGCGTTTGGCGTTGAATTTCACCGCCATCGAATCGCCCACATCCAGCTGTTTGAGAACGTTTCCGGTGTGAATATCCAGCACCAGCGTGGTTTGGCTTTGGAGTTATCGGTGACGAACAGACGGCCTGTGGCGGTGTCCTCCGCCATATTCAACAGCAGCGCTGGCTTGTCGCCCAGCGGTTTCCAGCGTTTTTCAATACGGTTATTGCGTGGATTGATCGTCAGGATCTCACCGCCACCGTTGGCCACGTAAAGGCGCTGAGTCTGCTCAGACCACAGCAAACCCGTAACCCACTGGCCGGCATTTTTGATGGTTTTTTTCAGCTTCAGCGTGTTGGCATCCACGACCCAGACGACCGCCGGATCGGCGACGCCGCCGATATAAAGTACGTCGCCGTGAAGCAGAACCTGCCGCGCGCCGTACGGATAACCCTCTTTATTACGCTCGGTGAACAGCAGGCGATTTTTGACTTTGCCGTCAGCGGTATTGATCGCGGTGATGCCGCCGTCCAGCGAATTGGTCGCATAAATCGTTTGCCCGTCCGGGGAGATCGCCAGAGCGAAGTTTTTCAGATCGGTATGGCTGCGGCCAATGGTTTTCAGCGTGGTCGGATCGAGTTTGTAAACAACGCCGCCCTGCACATCCTTGAACCCTTCGGAACTGGCCACATACAGCGCATCGCCTTTCGGACTGAGCACCATTTCATATAAGCCGTCGGCCAATTCGCGTTTCACTACACCCGTTTCTGCCGGCGCGGTGACGGCGGTTTTCGCTTCTGGCGCAGCGGTTGGTTTTACTGCGTGCTGCGCGGCGCAACCGGAAAGAGAGGCAGCAACAAGCAGTGCCAGCGCGGACAATTTTTTGGTCATCAGGAACATCCTTTACCGTTCAAAAAGATCATTCAGGCGGGAAACTGCGTCGCATGCGGCTTGGCGATTTTGGTTATATTGACAGGCTGTTAAGCCAGTGCAGATTCCACTGTTAATACTCAGTGTTCCGTGTGAGATCTGCGCTCACTGTTGATGCGGGAAGAGTCCATCTGCGCCCACAAACACTAAAGAGAATGAGAACTATACTCATTATCTTTGTATGATCAAGTGTAAATAGGAGAAACAAATGTAAAAATCGCAGGATATTGCGGGGCTTATCCCCTTCTATCCTTTTGTACAATAAAAAATGGGGGAATTCGCGTAAATAAAGAAATAGCTGGATGCATTAGCCGGCGTTAATTTAAATCTTAATCCCCGATCGCGGACATGATAAAAATCCGGGATAGTGAGTCTGTACGCTTCTGTTTTTTTAGGAAGTTCATTGGTCTCATTAGAAATGAGCACCATTTCACCGTTTTCCTGCCATGCGTTAAATGAAACTTTATTACTGATCGCCACGGGAGGCGCATTCACTGGAATATATTCCCCTGACGTCTCGAGCGTGCCGGAACCACCAAGGAAGGTATAATCCATTATCACATCGACAACATATTTGTCATCTACGATGGTGGTATGCGCCTCGCAATTAAAATTACTGCGCTGAACGTGAATATATCCGACGTAGAGCAAAGGAATGATGATAGCCAGCAATATGAGTGACCAGCGAAGGGCCAATTTATTCTTCGTCATCATTTTGCTTCCTGTAAAATATGGAATTGCATTGCGCCTGGGTATCCTGTGGGTTGCGGTCGCAAATCATTACCGAGCTCCCCCTCTGGGCATGATTTAACGTCATCCAGACCATCCCACCCGTATTACAGTTAATCGGATAACGTTTAGATAGCTGGTTAAACATGCCGATGCTTTTCTCTTTTTCACGCCATGATGAATATACGTCGCAGTCGTTAATTTTTCCGATGTGATGATAATTTTTGAAAGCAGTTTCATTACCTTTTAACGTCATGACAAGCACGCTGCAGGAAAGGATAAACATCAAACCTGCCACGGCATACGCAAGCGGCGAAGCAAAAAAAGACCTTTTCTGCGGCGCAACAGGTGCCACATTATCAGGAATTGTCATTTCAGAAGATAAGTCGGTTAACGCCGCCTCCGGCGAGGCTTTTTGCGAGGGAACAAACTCATCGCGTTCGCCAGTACGGACCAGGGCAACAGACTTAAACCCTTCTTTTGGGATGGTTTTAATGATGTTTTCGTCAAGTCCCGAGGACTTCAACGCTTTACGTATCGAAGCAATGGTTTGATAAAGGGCATTGGTGCTGACGATCGCCCCCTGTTTTTCCCATACGGAAGCAAACAAAAAGCGCTGGGTCAGTACCTGATCGTTATGTTCCAGAAGCAAAAGCAGGCATTCATTAACGGGCCCATGCAGCGTTATAGCCCTCTTTGGGTATCCTTCCAACGGTCCCAGACGGCGCAGATCAGGTTCAAAAAGCAAAGTATCGTTGATCAAAAAGACTTTCTTCATGGCATCATCGCTAGTGGTCACAGAAAACCTGATTCAGATTTTACTTATTATATATCAGTAAGTTGAAAACGCCCAATTTCCGCAAAAAGGCTATTCTGATCGCCAAAACCACCGACTTCATTCAGTATAAATCATATAACTTCACTCCTCTTTATCTCAGGCAATTCTTAAACTTGTCGTCATCAAGTACGGGACATGGATGAACAATTAACCTGGTCCGTGACAGTCAGCGATTGATGCTGAGCATGAGTTGAAATTCGCAACATAATGTTGAGCAATAGATTAAGTACGGAAACCTGAAATTTAAAACTACATAAAATGTCGTATGTAGATTTTAAAACTATAAGCAGCACTTATGAAAATAGAAACTCTAGCCAACCGGGCAGTCTACCGGGTTTCTGATAGCGCATAGAGTTGTGGATTGGAATGCCTTTATCGCAGCCCTATAATCCACCTTATAAACAGTGTGGGTTATTCAGAAGTGTATATCGTGGTGCAGGTCAGTTTACTCTAAAGTAGGTATTTAAGAGATGGGCTATCGTCTATATGGATTTATGATCGGTGATGAAATTCATTTCGATATTTCTAATCGCAGGCTGTATCGGCTCACGGGTAGCCATAACGATAAAAGTGTAGCGTTCGCATCAATATATTTTAATGAAACCATGTTAAGGCTGTTTCTTTACCTGCTCGAACATGGCCGTAAAAAAGTTGTCGCCAAAGAAGAGTTATTTGAGAAAATTTGGGAGGAGAATAATTTAAGTCCTTCCACGCAACGGTTATGGCAAGTGCTTCATAACCTAAACGGCAAACTCAATCTTCTTGGTCTGCCCGAAGATTTTATTCGAAATATTCGCGGGCACGGTTACATCATCAATTATCAAGATGTAACCCCAGTATATTACAGAATGAGTGAACTCCCAGCTCCTTCTGTTAAAAATAGAGGAGAAGACAGATACCCTGAGTGAGTGATGTCAATTCAGTGGTTTTCGCCCTGCGCATTTAATGCAAAGGGCTTTTTTTTTATGAGACATCAGGATGTCCAACCCGCTTTTTAAAACGGCATATATCGCAAATTCACTGTTTATCGGTGTAACCCGATACTGGAAAAATATATGAGTATTATGAATCGCTTTGTAAACTTAAAAGTCAGTAAGAAATTATTCTTCGGCTTCACGACCGTTTTACTCGTCACCGTTGCCATTCTGGTATCGGGTCTGACAGGCCTTGTCTCTGTTCAGGATCGGGTCGAAAAAAACGGTCACACCACCAATCTCTTTAACGCGCTTTCCGCAGTGCGTTTGAACCGTTTTAATTACCAGTACACGCTTGAACAAAAGTATCTGGACAACACAACGGCTGCCGCGCAACAGATGCAGGACATTGTTAAAGATCTGCAAAGCCATTCCTGGACCTCAGACGGACAGGCAATACTTGATAATACGGCAGGCGCTGTAAATGGGTATATTGAGACGCTTACGCCGTTTACTAAAGCGCTAACGGCAAAAAAAGAGAGTGAAATCAAGCTCAGCACAAAAGTGCTCGCGGAGGACTCCGAGACCGCCTACAAACTTGGCCGCAGTAACACGCTTGATCTCCAGCATGCTTTATTAGCCTCGCAGATCGCGTTTATCTACAGTGACATCGACTCTCAGGTCACCGTTTTTAAACAGCACCCGACGCCTGCGCTTCGACAGGACATTTTGACACGTATCACCTCAGCAACAACCAATTCACAGCAGCTTTTAGAGTCTGTTCCGGAAGACCAGAAAGCCTGGCTGATGGCGGGAATTTCAGAAATGCAGACCATCTCCGCGGAGCTGGCTAACTATGAGCAACTCTGGACTGCGCAGTCTGATATGTCAGACATTTTATCCACTAAAGCAGAGACTCTGACAAAAGTCATTCAGGACATGTTTACCCGACAGCAAAAGATGGTGGTGTCGACGGTCAGCAACGTGCAAATGGTGATGGGTATTGTGGCGGCTATCGGCATCGCGTTAGGCGTTTTGCTGGCATTGACCATTACCAAATCGATTACCCGTCCGCTGAATGAAACCTTACGCGTCGCTGAACTTATCGCTAAGGGCGATCTCACCAGCACGCTCACCAGCACTCGCCGTGACGAGCCAGGCCTGTTAATGCAGGCAGTATCGACCATGAACGAAAACCTGAAAAACATCATCAACGATGTTCGAGAAGGCGTTGAGAGCGTGGCGCGTTCCTCGACGGAAATCGCCGCCGGCAACATGGATTTATCGGCTCGTACCGAGCAACAGTCTGCCGCCGTGGTTGAAACGGCTGCCAGTATGGAAGAGTTAACCTCAACCGTGGCGCTGAACGCCGAGAATGCTAACCACGCCCGTATGCTGGCAGAAGAAGCCTCTCAGAACGCGAGCGAAGGCAGCCAGATTTCGAAGAAAGTGATCGACACGATGAAAAACGTGCGCAGCAGCTCGCACCGTATTTCTGAGATTACGACGGTCATCAACAGCATTGCTTTCCAGACCAATATCCTGGCACTGAACGCCGCAGTGGAAGCAGCCCGTGCTGGCGATCAGGGTAAAGGCTTTGCGGTGGTTGCAGCGGAAGTGCGCACCCTGGCACAACGTAGCGCCCAGTCAGCGAAAGAGATTGAAAGCCTTATCAATGAATCGGTTATTCACGTCGATACCGGATTCACGCTGGTGGAAGGTGCAGGTGATGCGATGTCTAAAATCGAGACATCCGTCGCTCAGGTGCGCGACATCATGAGTGAAATCGCCTCAGCCACCGATGAACAGAGCCGTGGAATTGCGCAGATTGCTCAGGCAATGACGGAGATGGACACGACGACACAGCAGAACGCCGCGCTGGTGGAAGAATCCTCCGCTGCCGCCAGTTCGCTGGAAGATCAGGCCGTACAGCTTGAAAAAGTGGTGTCTATCTTCCGCGTCTCGAACGTGCCGCATCAGCGTAAAGACAGCCGTCCGATGAGCAAAGCAAGCAGTGTTGTTGCGCTCAACACGGTCAAAAAAGATAGCCACCGCGATCAAAACGACTGGGTTCAATTTTAACCCCAGCCCGATGTTTTAGCCCAACGTCGCCAGGCAGCCCTCTTTTAGGTTGTCTGGCGAGCGTGCGAGGAAAGCGAACCATGGAAAATATCCTGAATAAACACCACTCTGTACCTGCTGGCAGGGGTTCAATTTTGACCCGCACTGTTTCCTGGCTAAAAAAATCGGGCTCAAATTCGCCCTTAAAAACACTGCAAAACGCGATTGATCAGCGGCAGATCACGCCCTTTTACCAGCCGTTTATCAATGGTATCACCGGCGAGATTGCTGGCGTAGAAGTGCTTGCCCGATGGAAACACCCTTCCTATGGATATGTTTCGCCAGACGTTTTTATTCCTCTGGCGGAAAAACATAACCTCATCATTCCGCTAACGCACTCCCTTATCCAGCAGGTCATTGCGGATCTGCAACATCAGATCCACCGTTTTCCCGTGGGCACTTACATTTGCATTAATATCAGTGCGCAAAACTGTCTCGACCCGAGTTTTGAAGTGGATACCTGCGAGCTTTTACAGAAGTTCACTGCCAATCAAAGTCATGTGGTAATGGAAATCACCGAACGCGATCCGCTGCATTTCACCCCGGAGTTAAGCGACTGGTTTGCCGCGCTGCGACGCTCTGATATTTCAGTGGCGCTGGATGATTTTGGAACTGGATATTCGAACCTGTCGTATATTTCGGCGCTAAACCCTGAATTTATCAAGATCGATAAAATGTTCGTCAGCCAGATCGGCGTTAGCGATGATACACGTCTGGTGGACAGCCTGATCGATCTGGCGAAAAACATGCGCCTGAAAATCATCGCTGAAGGCGTTGAGACGCAAGTACAGGCGGATTATTTGCGCGCGAAAAAGATCGACTTTATGCAGGGGTTTTATTTTTGCAAACCCCTGCCGGTTCAAGAGTTAATGCGCGTTGTGATGGCGCAGGCGCTGCCTCCGCACTGATTGCGCAGAAGTACTGCGTAGAATGCGTAGCGCATACTGACAAAGAGATTTCGCGGTTCACCGCCCGCCGCGGAGTCATCCAGATAGGATACGAAAAGGGTAAAGTGAACGGTCAGGCGCCCCTTCATCCTGTCGGCTTTTAAGCCGATTTTCGTCGTTTTTACCGATTACTGACCAGAGCCACGCGCCGACCTGGCTACGCCTGTTTGCGGTGCAAAAATTGAAGCAGAGCTGGCGTGCGCCAATGGGTTGTTGGTGATGTCGTACAGCACTCTCAGTAAGGAGTTGTATTTACGCCTGTCGCCGCTGCAGGCGTTGGTGTTACGCGCCCCCAGTATCAGCGAGAGCGGATCGGCCAGACAGCGTGTTGAAAGCCACCCAGCGTATGGGTGGCTGCAAAGACGGTTACTTCTTCTTGTAGATATCGGCAGTGCCGTGAATTTTGTTTTCTGTATTCCCGGAGGTCAATACCAGCACATCCGCGCCTTTCTCATCGGCTTTTTTGATGAGCTCTTCTTTCGCATCAGCAATCGCAGTCTCACCAGAGGTCGACACAGAACCTATCTTTTCATACTGGGATTCGACTTTCTTGAAGTCTTCACGGGTGAGTAGCTCGGCCGCAAAGGCATTCGAGGTGAAGAGGATCGCGGTTCCTAACAAAAGGGCAGTCGTCTTTTTCATAACCTAATTCCTTGTGATTAATAAGAAACAACATCATCCTCACGATGAACAGCAAGGTTTAATCAGCATGGTAGAGAAATGTGAGAAATGCCATGGCGTTTAATCAAATCGTTAATAGCAAAACGTTGAAACTGTATCTTGTAGGGTATTGTTTTTTGAATGCGGCTGGAGGGTTTTGAGCACTTAAGGAATGGCAGAAAACACATGGTACGCCCTGTAGGATTCGAACCTACGACCTACGGCTTAGAAGGCCGTTGCTCTATCCAACTGAGCTAAGGGCGCACGGATAACGTGCACTTGCGGGGGTGAAACGCGTGGAATTATACGGCCAATGACAAGTGAGTCAATGCCTTTTAACGCAATCGCCTGCCTTCTCAACAGCATCTCTGACATCCACTGTAAATACGTCTATTTTTTCAACATTACGTCGATTTTCCTCGCATTTCATCTCACTACGAAAAGGCTTAAGACTCTTTAAGTAACGCCTGGTATTTTCTTAAACAGATGACCCGCACACTAGCCTGCGGTAATCCGGCGCCTGGGAGCCCGGAAGATAACAGGACAGTGCAGTGACCGCGTTTGCCTCCTCCTCATTTGCAGCCCCCCCCGACGAACAAATTTGCCAAACTGCGCAGCGTGTCGCGTGAAATTATTGGCATCAAACTCGAACCCATTGTCGCCCTTACATCATCACGCATCGTCGGCATGGAGCTGTTGAGCCTTCTCGCTTCGCCTGAGAAAAGCGAACAATTTTTCCAGCATCAGTCTGCTGATCAGTCGCTTATGTTGCTTGAAGCGCAACTTACCGCCTTAAAAAACACGCCCTACAGCCACAACCTTTTTATTAATCTGCCGATAACCGTATTTGTCGAGACAGAACATTTCAGACGGGTTCTGCCGTTGCTGGCCTCCGGACAAAATATTGAGATAGTCGACCCCCACGCATTCTTACGTCTTTCAGCAGAATCAAGGGCGTGTGTAACCCAACGCCTGCAGATCCTCGCCGAACGCGGCTGCCGCATCTGGCTTGACGACGTAGACGACGGCCTGATCCGCGCCTTTTTACGCTGTCGTTTACCCTTAAGCGGTATCAAGATCGATAAACTTGTGTTCTGGCGCCAAAGGGGAACGCCTGCATTAGCGCAGCTGGTGAGTCGCTGTGCGCAGGTCGCCAGCAATGTGCTTATAGAAGGTATCGAATCACATTGGGATCGGGAGTGCGCACTGCAAGCAGGAGCGGGATTCGGTCAGGGATTTTACTGGCCCTCCATGGGCTGGTCTGAACAGTAAAAGGACATTCGCCTGAGAGAGAATCTATGCGCATGACAGTACGCCGCTATCGGCGTCGTCGGAAAGGAAGCGATTCGCTGGGATTCTCGTATTCACATTCCAGCCCCCCTTTTTTTGATCGGCTCGTGTCGCTAAGTCAGTCCATCAATCAGACGCGTAAAACAGACACTCCCTTTCTTATTCTGGTTACACGCGATAATTTTCTGCATACGGGTTTACAGAATGGGCCTTCGCCATTGAGTCATTGCTGCGGCTATGACGCGCTAGAGCCCGCATTCCATGCCCTTAAAAATTGGCCTACGGCAAGACTGGTGGTTGATGTAGAGGGTCGATCGTCGTCCCTTCTGGACATGCTCGATGCTTTACGACGAGTGATTCTTTATCCCCCCTTTACCCCCATCAGCTTGTTGGTTCGCTCAGACGACTACGATACGCGTCTATTTTGTAAGACTACCGGCCCTTTTGAGGTGCTTGAACGCCAGGTTTCAGCCCCTGCCTTACAGAAGGCTTTGATGGCTACCAATTCGCCTTCCCCCCATCGTAGCCAGTGGTTTTCACGCGAAGAGTGGACCATCCTGCAGTATTTATCCCAGGGTCAGTCCCTGCGACACATTGCGCTCATGCGTCAGCGCCCATATAGCCGCATTGTTTATCGCCTTGGGCGTATCCTGGAAAAATTGGGCTTACACCATCGTCAGGAATTACTGCATCTTCTCCATCGGCTGTCCGATCCCCCTTCTTTAAGCCTTTAATTCCTAAAGAGGTTTAGGAAATGGCTTACGATAATTATTAAAATCAGGCCTTAATTTAACATTTTATTAAAAATTACAACTATTCCTAAATTTCACTCTCTCGCCACGTTTAACGCTGCTCCGCCTTAGAAAATCAGAGATTTCATCCAAAAGTTAACTTTTCACAAAATTTGTTAATGAGATGAGTGGTGGGTAAAAGCCTTACTATTCAAGGTGTAAAAAATAAGTGCATCGACGGCAGACAGCCGATTCTGCTGCATGACGTGATGATGCTCTTAAAGAGGGTAAATCGCTTTCAAATGAAGGTGTGATACGGGGAGATGCGCTGAATTCTACTTTAGGAATGGCGAGCGCGTATGCGCGTTGAAGCGCTGAAAAAGGAAACATAAAATTAACATTGAGTCGTTTGTATTATTTTTTGCAATTACATAAATATCATCACCCACCTTAACTTCAACACGTGGTTATTTAGCCTGAATTTAAAATGAACGATTTAGCTCTCCAGAAGATTATATTAAGCAAGGAGCCCCGGATAATTTACGGGCTTTTCGGAGAAAACTTACAAGGTATAATAAGCCTGTTCCGGACAAAAATAAGAAATAGCAATACCTGACCGTTAAGTCTCAATTCAACCATCACGTTGAGGAAATGTTTCATTACTACATAACAAGGATGCTTGCGCTTTTTCCAGGGAAATACCCCGTATAAGGATCTGCAAAATTATCCTTCCGGCTTACCCGCGCTTTTACATTGCGTGTTAACCACCTGAGGCATAAAAAAATGAAACCTGCATCCATTATCATTATGGACGAACATCCTATCGTCAGAATGTCGATAGAGGTCCTGTTAGAGAAAAATAAAAACATCGCGGTAAAACTCAAATCTGGCGACAGCCATGAAGTGCTCGATTACATTCGAAATTACCCTATCGATCTGGTGATCCTCGACATTGAGATGACGGGATCGGATGGATTTACTTTATTAAAAAGAATCAAGAACTTAAATGAAAACATAAAAGTTCTTTTTCTCTCTTCGAAATCAGAATCTTTTTACGCCGGGCGCGCGATGCGTGCGGGGGCAAACGGCTTTGTGAGCAAAAGAAAAGATCTCAGCGATATCTATAACGCCGTAGAGATGTTGCTCTCTGGATATTCCTTCTTCCCCTATGAAACGCTGAGCTTTATAAATCATCACGGCTCGCATAAAGGGGCATTAAATGATATGCCATTATCCAACAGGGAAGTGACCGTTTTACGTTTTCTGGCGAATGGGTTGTCTAATAAAGAAATTGCAGAACAATTATTACTTAGCAACAAAACAATTAGCGCGCACAAGTCAAATATTTACACGAAATTAGGCGTGCAGACGATTGTCGAGCTCATCGACTATGCTAAAGCTCACGAGCTGCTATAAAGCAAAGGTACTCCCACCGCATTAACGCGTTTCCGGGAGTACCGTTCGGCTCAATAATAATTAATCATAAATGTCGCATCCGCATCAGCGCGACCGGGCGTAGGATTATTTGCGGTCGCGATGTAATTGGCATAAAACGCCAGCACCGCATTTCCCTGCGCATCCACAACCATCTCCTGACTCGCCTGCTGAAGCGGCAAACGCGTTTTATCGTGATCGCGAATCTCTACGGCGACATTGCTTGCCTGACTGGCGTCATTGAGCGCAAGAAGCTGAGGATCGCGCGCATCGACCTTTCCCGTAAATGTGATCGAGGCGGCGCCCGGCGGACAGCCGGTCAACTTGAGCGTAAAGGGCATTGCCTGCGTTCTGCTGCCCGTGGTGCTCAATTGCTTTGTCGGCCACGTACCCAGCGTCACCGACTTGTTACTGTCGCTACCCTCCGCCACGCAGGTGAAATCTACAATGTTCCCGTACAGTTCAATATTGATTTCACCCAGCGGCGTCGCCGCCATCGATCCCTGCATCGGGGCACCTGACAGGGTCATTACGGCGAGTAACATCATTTTGCGCATCATTCCCCCTTAGTCGTAATCCACACGCAGGTATCCGCGTGAACGAAAGCGCCCTTCACTCGGTTTTTTCCCTGTGATGCTTACTGGCCAGGCGCTAATCCCCACCACCGCCGAGGCGTTATCATCCAGACGAAACGGAATTTTGCTGATGAGGCTATTCGGCGTAAGCGGCGCGCCGCTGGCCGTTGCCACGATAAAACCTAAATCAGGGTTGTCAGAAATCAATGCGTTTCCAGACACCTTTTCCGCTTCAACGCACATTGTCAGATACGCGTTCGCCTCCACGTTGGTGCATTTGATGGCGATGGTTTGCGTTTTGGGGTTCAAATTTTGGGGGCGATTCCCCGCCCCGGCCTGACTAAACAGTGACGCGCCGATGTCGCCAAAATCGAACTCGACGACTTTACCGGCGTTAATCGCGCAGCTTTGCGGCACCTGAATCGTGCCGCTGTAGCTGATGGTGTAAACCGGCGTCGTCAACGGATCGGCTGACGTTGTTGTAACGTAAACGCGAAACATCGTCTGACGCGGGATCTCAACCATGTTGATAAACCGCCGCGTCACTCTGAGTCGAAATACCAGCTTTGAATCCTGAACGCCAAAAGGTTGGTTTTTGGAAACGTTAGGATGACTCCCCATTTGAATAAAAGACTGAGGAGGATAAAAAACACCCGCGTAGCTGTCGGTAATTTTCATCGCGCCATCAAGATAATCATTGAGCTTCAGGTACTTGTAGCTGTCGATGGTGCTGGTAATAGGAAAATCGGTGACGTAACTGCGCTTGGTCGTATTGCCCGACGTCCCTTTCGGGCATACCGCATTTACACCCACCCACTGTGATTTTTCTGCCAGCGTGACGATCTGCCCAATCTGATTATTCGAGCTGTTAAATTTATCCGTTAAGTCATAGTACACATCGGTTGGGACACCGTTTTGGTTGACGCAGACGGTCGCCAGCGCATGCGTCGCAGGCATGAGCGCTAGCAGTGCCGCCGCCAAACAGCGGGTCTTAATCACAGCGAATCTCCTTAAGCGTGATGGCCTGTTGCAAGCTCTCTTCCGGCAGTGCGTAAGGCGCGCGGCATTGAGTATTGGCACTATTGCCCCACTGAATTAATAACGCCCCCGCCAGCGGTAAACCGCTCAGATAAATTTGTCCGTCGTCGCCCACCATGCTGGTCACACCGCTTTCTATTTCGCGTACTACCGCCCCAAAAGGCACGGGCTGATTGTCGCGCATGACGGTTAAGAGCGCACGTACGCCTATACGCGCGTCAAAGCTGGCGCGCACCAGAGCGCCTTTGGTAGGCACGACGCTGCTGACGTTATTTTCAATATCGGTATTGGTATTCATGCTGTTGGTGTCCAGCGCAATACGGTTATAGCGATAGACCGTGGCATAAGGCATCACCGCGTAACCGCGCCAGTCCGTTTTTACCCCGGTCTGGTTTTCGACATTCACGCCCGACGCGCCTGGCGCTTTAATCAACACGTTGGTGTCGCCAAGAGGCTGACTGAAGGTCACCCCATTCGCGTGCCCTACCACGCCGCCAGACATCTGCCAGTTAAGATCGTGCTGCTCGCGCGAGTAGTTGTACCCCGCACCAAACGTACCGTAGGCCGCCTGCCAGTTGGCACTGGCGCTACCGCTGCCACCGTTGTTGCTGGTATGTCCCTGCGTCACACTGTAAGTGAGGTTTCTGTCCTCCAGTAGCGTGCCGCTGATCCCTGTTTGCCAGCTGCTGTCGCCTTCGCTGTTCCGGCTGGCGGAGGCGGTTGCGTAGGCGCGATCGAACGCACTGTCGCGGCGATAGCCGTGCCGGGTAAACAGGCTGAACGGTACGGAGACGTTAAATGACGCAATTTTATCCGTCCCCCCTATCCCCACTGCCTGGTTCCATGACCACGAAACGGAATAGCTCACCCCCTGCACTCCACCGGCGTAGCCCAGCTGATACCAGACGCTGGAATCGCTGGTTCCCCAGTACGTTTGCTCGCTGCCTGAGACGTAAACTGAACCGTAATCTCCCAATGATTGAGAGATGTTGAGCTGAAATCGTCCTTTTTTATTCCATGTCAGATTGTGATAGCTCTGGACGTCGGGTACGCCGTTGTCGTCTTTGGTATCGCTGTACTGATAGCCTTCCATAGATTTCCACGCCACGTCATCAAGCGTGTAAAACCCTTTTGTCGAGTAGCGATAGCCCAGCAGCTGGAAGTTGGTGCCAAAGTCGTTCAACGATTTCGCATAAAGGAAACGCAAAGACTGCCCTTCGTGACGGCTGTCATCGGCCAGTTGGCTGCGAGCATGAGTTAAATCGACTGAAACGGCGCCCCAGTCACCGAGGTTTTTCCCCGCACCAATCGCCAGCGCGGTGTAGCGTGATGCCAGCTGCGTGCCGCCATACAGCGTATAGCCGTTGGCAAGCCCCGTAATCAGCGTGCCCTGGGTGAAGAATGGCGTCTCTTGCTCGCTATTACCGCTGCGATAGTCGCCAGCCACCAGATCGTATTTCACCCGGCCTTCACGCTGTAATAACGGCACGGTGGAATACGGAACGGTATAGCGTTGTGGATTACCGTCTTTCTCTTCAATCGTCACGTCGAGATCGCCGCTTGATGACGTCGGGTTCAGATCGCTGATGGCAAACGCCCCCGGCTGCACGTAGCTTTGATAAATCACGTAACCGTTCTGGCGTATCACCACTTTTGCAGGCGTTCTGGCGATGCCGCGCACGGTCGGGGCGTAGCCCTGCATGCTGTCCGGGTACATACTGTCAGACGAAAAGAGCCGCAAACCACGGAATCCCATGCTGTCGAAAACATCATTGCCGCTATTGCTGTCACCCAAGACCAGCTCGCTTTTGAGTGGAATGACCGTACGTTCCACCGACGTCCCGATGTTTTGCCACTCGCGATGGCTATTTCCGTTGCTTTGCGTGGCGCGCCACGCGCCGGTGTTTCGCAGGCGCCAGGCACCATAATTCAGGCCAGTTTGCAGATTGAGGTAGTAGCTGTTGTCATCGTCATTGCCCTTATTTCCGCTAAAGCTGTAGTTCAGCAGGATCGCCGGGATGCCCTCGTCCCACTGCTCAGGGGGAATATAGCCGCGCGCGCTGTTATGCATCGCCACCTGCGGCAAACTGATGTTGAGGCGCAGAGAGGCAAAATTGAATCCGATCTCGCTGCCTGGAATGGCCGTCGCAAGTGGAATACAGGTATCGTCCGTCGTCTGGGCGAGTTCCGGAAACGCATTGATGTTCACGCCCAAGCGGTCAAGCATCGCACGCGTGATACAGGGCGAAAGCCCGCCCGCCACGGGAGCCGTGCTTTTCTCGTCCGTCTCAAAACGCACATCCTGCGTGCCGATAAACTCCTCGTTGCGCCAGATATCCACACGGTAAATACCCGGCGCCTGTTGGTGCCCTTGCTCAAAGCGAGACAAATCCGCCACACCGGCAGTGTCGTCGGATAAAAACCCCGGGTTGAAATAGCTTTCGCTCCATCCCGCTTGTGGAAAGAGAACTGCCGCCAACGCCAGCGCGCACGGGCAGTAACGCCATCGTGGAATGTTCATCGCCCTGACTCTGCTCACAGTGCGACGCGACGCGCCGGCGTAATGGCACCGTAATCATTCACGCTCTGCCAGGAAAGCGTGCCGCTGACGCCTGTCGGAAGAACCTGCTGCGCGGCGTTTTTCGGAGCGATCATCAGATTTTCAAGCTTCTGTCCGCCCAGTTGAAGATTGACCAGCGTGATGTAATACGGCGAGGGGTTGCTGACTTTCAAGTGATTTCCAGTACGCTCAAACTTCAGCTGCGAAAGGGCCTCTTCCGGCTGCATCGCCAGATTTTTGGGGCGTACGAAAAGCTTTATCCGCGACAGGATCGCCAGTTGCAGAACGTTTTTTCCCTCCAGATTCGCTTTATTCACCGAAGGAATGGCTTTTACGTTCATGAAAAACAGGGATTCGCGATCGGTTGCCAGCGGTGGGCCCGCGTAAATAATGCGCAGCGTGTTTTCGCTGTCAGGCTCACTCACAAACAGCGGCGGCGTGACGGCAAAGGTTTTTTCTTTTTGCCCGCGATCGTTTTCAATCCACGCGTTAATTAAATACCGTTCTTGCTTATTGCTGTTCGTAATCGCCAGCGACGTTTGTCTGGCATCCGCCGGATATATCACGCGCGTCGCACCCAACGCGATCCCACCAGAAGCCTCTACGGACAGAGAAACCATCATTAAAATAATCGATAAAATGAGTCCGGGTTTATTCAGGGAGTTCATCACAACAATACCTTTAATATTATGTTCGCAGGTGTATGCCGTTAGGGATAAATCAACGCGAACCAGACATCCGACTGGATATTGCCCGGCACAAGATGTTCAGAAATAACCCGATAGCGTGCGCTGAAATGTAAGTCCATCTCAGAAGAATCTATTGGCCGCCAGTTACTAGCCGCCGCATTGGGGATAATCTGCCGCTGTTGCGAATCAAATAATGCCAGCCCCACACCGCTACTGACGCGGCTTTCGCCGGGTTGAGAGGTCGCCAGAAAGACTTGCGGATCCTCAGCGGGCGTGACGCCCTCAAACATGACGCCTACCGTGCGCGAGACGTCGACGCTGCACTCAACCAGCCGCAGGATAAAGGGCACATTGACCGTCGAAAAACTGCCCACACCGGCAAATGAGTTGGTGCGGTATTGCCCCATTTCGATACGCAGGTTTTGGCTATCGGGCGCGACGGCGCAACCCCCGTTCACCAGCTCGCCTTTCATATGCACTTTTCCGCCATCCACCACCACGGTATGCGCCATCACAGGCGTCACCGCAGACAAAAGCAGCAGTAAAAGGAGCCTTAATCTGGTCATACCCGACCCTCAAATCGAAGAACAGGCCTCTTCCCTGAGGCCAGATCGTCCCTGAAAGCAGGGTTATTCGTATTTCATCACGAAGGTGGCATCGGCGTTTGCCTGGCCTGGTGCGGTCGTTGCCGCAGTGGATTTATAGCGGGCGGTAAAGTTCAGGGTGTTGGTGCCTTCGATCAGCGCTTTCGCTGCAGAGAACGTTGCGCCATCAGGGGTCAGTGTGCTGGACTGGCTATCGAGGATTTCAATGCCCACGCCTTGTGCGGTGTTGTCATTGCTGCCTGAAGTAATGGCCAGCAGCGTTTTATCTGTCGGATCGATTTGCCCCGTGAAGGCCACAGATGCCGTTTTCGCCACGTCTGGATCGCAATCATTCAGTTCAATGTTGAAAGGAATATTAGAGGTGGTGTCGCCCACTTTCGTAAATTTAGCCGTACGGTACTGGCCCAAATTAACAATCTGATCGGCGGATTCAGTATTCACTGCGCACGCGGCGTTAACTAATTCACCTTTAAAATGCACGGTACCGCCATTAACGGAAACCGGCGGCACAGGATCTTCTGCATGCACGGCACCCGCAACGAATACCAGCGAAGCAATAACGGAAGAAGCAATATTGCTGAATTTCATATCTATTCCTTTGAAATGTAAAAAGCCCTTCCCGCGTAAATCGGGAATAAAAAAGACATTCAATTGCGTAATTGAAAGTGTATTTTGGAAGAGACAAAGTAGCGTATGGGTGAAAAGTAAAACAGGTCAAAACACTGCGATTGAGCCAGGTCACATCCTAATTTGCCTTAGGAAAAGACCCATCAAAGCGCAGGGGTAATGCTGCGCCCCGAGGCTGATTGCGGAAATCTCGCAATGGGTGACTGACAGCAGCGCCCGCTTCTGACAAAATATAGGCAATCCCCCCCCCTTTAAACGTTACAGACGGAATCTTCTCTCTGATGGCAGCAAAGATTATTGACGGTAAAACGATTGCGCAGCAGGTACGCTCTGAGGTCGCGGTAAAAGTGAAGGCGCGTACAGCGGCCGGAAAACGCGCTCCTGGGTTGGCTGTCGTGCTGGTGGGTAGCAACCCGGCATCACAAATTTATGTCGGCAGCAAACGCAAAGCATGTGAAGAGGTCGGTTTTGTCTCTCGCTCTTATGATTTGCCGGAAACGACCACCGAGGCAGAACTGCTTGAGCTGATTGATACGCTGAATGCCGATGAGGTTATCGACGGCATTCTGGTGCAGTTGCCGCTCCCTGCAGGCATCGATAATGTGAAAGTGCTGGAACGCATCGCACCAGATAAAGACGTGGACGGTTTCCATCCGTATAACGTTGGCCGCCTGTGTCAGCGCGCCCCGCGTCTGCGTCCGTGCACCCCGCGCGGCATCGTGACGTTGCTGGAGCGCTATAACATCGACACTTACGGGCTGAACGCCGTGGTGATTGGCGCGTCCAACATCGTTGGCCGTCCGATGAGTATGGAGCTGCTGCTGGCAGGCTGTACGACGACGGTCACCCATCGGTTTACCAAAAACCTGCGCCAGCACGTCGAAAATGCTGACCTGCTGATTGTTGCGGTCGGGAAACCGGGCTTTATTCCTGGCGAATGGATTAAAGAAGGCGCGATCGTTGTGGACGTGGGGATTAATCGCCTGGAAAACGGCAAAGTCGTTGGCGATGTCGTGTATGAAGACGCCGCCGCGCGCGCGTCTTACATTACCCCCGTTCCGGGCGGCGTCGGTCCTATGACCGTAGCGACCCTGATTCAAAATACTTTGCAGGCATGCGAAGAGTACCACGATGTAGAGGAAGCGTAAGATGACCACATTTTCATTAGGTAAACACCCACACGTAGAACTGTGCGATCTCCTCAAGCTGGAAGGCTGGAGCGAAAGCGGCGCGCAGGCAAAAATTTTCATCGCTGACGGGCTGGTCAAAGTCGATGGCAAAGTGGAAACCCGTAAACGCTGCAAAATTATCGCGGGTCAAACAGTGAGTTTCGCCAGCCAGAGCATCACCGTTACAGCGTAATCCCACGTACAACCCTCTCCTGCCTGGAGAGGGAATCTGTTCCAATCACGCAAGATTTCCCTGAATCCATCACGGCTAATTATCGATCGACTTCAAATAATCACTATTTCGTTTGTTGAAATGTGAAAATTAAGTTGCGCAAAATTCACGCTTCTCTCACGATAAGTAGAACGTTCTACTAAAACGTTCTACTTACAATAACAGCGCCAATAAAAGCGCTTCTCGGGGGAAATCAGCATGAGTCTGATATCAGGGTTTGTTAAATCGTTGTCAAAATTATCGATGATTGGTCGCGCGTTAATGCTGCCAATTTCACTTCTTCCTGCCGCGGGTTTGTTACTGGCCTTCGGTGATAAATTCCATATGCCGCTGATGATGAACGCAGGCGGCGTCATTTTTGATAACTTGCCGATGCTCTTTGCGATCGGTTCCGCCGTGGGTCTGGCATCGGAGTCCGGGATTGCTGCACTGTCCGCTGCGGTGTCGGTGTTTGTTACCAACATCACCATTGGTACGGTTCTGAGCATCACGCCAGAGATGGCCTCATCAGGCGGAAAATACGCCATGGTGGTCGGCATTCCGACGCTGCAAATGGGCGTTTTTGGCGGCCTTATTTGCGGTATTCTTGCCGCGTGGTGTTATAACCGCTTCCACACGTTGCAGTTGCCAGAATTCCTGGGCTTCTTCTCCGGTAAGCGTTTTGTCGCGATTGCGACGGCCTTCCTGTCATTTATTCTGGGTCTGCTGCTGCCGTACGTCTGGCAGCATATTCAGTCTGGTATTGACGCGCTATCTGTCATTGTTAACGGCGACAATCAGGCGGCATCGACCTTTATTTTTGGTCTGGTAGAACGCGCATTGATTCCGCTGGGCCTCCATCACATCTGGTATCCTTCGTTCTGGTATTCATTTGGGGATTACACCACGCAGGCAGGCCAGGTTATCCATGGCGATCAGACAATCTGGTTCAAAATGCTGGAAGAAGGCGTTAAATCCTTTAGTAGCGATACCTATCAGGACGCCGGTAAATTCATGCAGGGTGAATTCCCGCTGATGCTGTTCGCGCTGCCTGCGGCCTGTCTGGCGATGTATCACGAAGCGCATACCAAAAACAAAAAAATCGCTGCAGGTATTCTGTTCTCCGCCGCGCTAACCTGTTTCCTGACAGGGATCACCGAGCCGGTAGAGTTCACCTTTATCTTCGTGGCGCCAATCCTTTACGTCTTTAACGCCATCATGGCGGGCCTGGCGTACATGACCATGTATCTGTTGCATGCGCACATTGCCAAATCGTTCTCTGCGGGCTTTATCGACTACCTGTCGTTTGGCATTCTCCCGTCGTTTAACGGTTATCAGACTAACTTCCTGAGCGCGATTATTATCGGTGTTCCGATGGCGCTGATTTACTACTTCACATTCCGCTTCGTCATCCGCCGTTTTGATGTCAAAACGCCGGGCCGTACGGAAGCAACCGCGACAACAGACGATAAAACCGATAGCGAAATTGCGACTGATATTATCGGCCTGCTGGGTGGCGCGCAGAACATTAACTCTGTCGGATCCTGTATCACGCGTCTGCGCCTGGAAGTAGCGAAAAGCGATGCGGTAGATAAAGATGGCCTTAACGGCTTAGGGGCACGCGGCGTGGTGTTTGTGGGTGACAACGGTATCCAGGTGATTTTGGTGCCAGAGCACAATTTATTGCCCAAACCATGTCCACGATGATCGGTAAATAATAAGATGTCTGGCTGACACGTCTCCTGTACTCTGGGAGACGTTGTCATATCAGGCTGATAATCGAGAAATTTCAGGGAGCGGGTTTGAAGAAAGTCAGCATAATTGATGTTGCAAACTGGCGGGTGTTTCGGTTTCAACCGTCTCACTGGTTTTACGTCAGAAGGGGAAAATCTCAGAGGCAACGATTGAGAAGGTCCACGCTGCCATCACCACGCTTGGCTATGTTCATAACGTCGCCGCTGCCAACCTTCGCGCCAACACCTCCAATCTTATCGGCCTTATTCTCCGTGATTTCAGCGACAGCTTTTCAATCAAAGTGATGGCGAGCATCGTCCAGGAACTGGAAAAGCAAGGCTTTATGGTTTTCCTCGGACAGCCGCTGAACGATCATGAACATCTTGAGCGCTGTCTGCTTTCGTTTAAACAACAGGGCGTTGCCGGCGTCATTTATCTCTCCTCCGACACGCGAACGCCCACTCTACCGAAACAGATCCGTGAATGCCTTCTTCCCTTGGTTGTGGTCTCACAGTCTTTACTGAATGAGCCCTGCAATCTGGTAATGCGTGACAATCGTCAGGCAGCGAATCTGGCCACGCGTTATCTGATTGAACGTGGTCACCGTAATATCGCCTATATCGGCGGTCGTGAGGGATGTCTCATTCGTGAGCAACGTCTTTTAGGGTTTCGCAGTGCGATGACGCAGTACGGCCTGGTGAATCGAGAGGAATCCGCTCCTGTGTGTAGCGATGATACGCAGGCGGCCGGTTTTATTACCCGTCAGTTGCTGGATAAGAACAACACCATTACAGCGCTACTGTGTCATTCACCCGATGCGATGATAGGTTCGATTTCAGGCATTCATCAGGTAGGGCGCACCGTCGGGAAGGATGTGTTCCTGACGCAGCAGGTTGCTCTGGTAGGGTTTGAAGATATGTTACATGTGAATCTCACCTCGCCGTCATTCACCTATGTTTCTTCCGCCAGTGAAGAGACGGGCCGCCAGGCGGCAGGGCTCATGATTCGTAAGCTGAAAGAGCCGGAACTTCAAACGCAGCGAATTACGCTGTCGGGGCAACTGATCGCGCGGGAATCAGCCTAAAAAAATGCGCCCATACTGAGGGCGCATCTTCTTCTTTTTTTAATGTGTTTTTAAATCCGGATTCACATTCACAACCTGAATTTCATAAACCATCGTCGCATTTGGTGGGATATCAGGCGCACTCCCCTCCTCACCGTATGCAAGCTCTGGTGGCACAACCATCTGGAGCCGACCCAGTTTATTCATTTTCATAATGGCGGACTGGAATAGCGGCGGGAATTTATCCAGCGGCAGAACCAAGGCTTTACCCATTTTGCTCATGTCTTTTACGACTTTGCCGCCTGCGAGACTTTCCTTCACCACAATCGCAACGGTATCTGTTTTATTAATTTTGCCCTTACCCTTCTCCATTACACGGTAGTAATAGCCCATTTCGGCTTTCTTAGCGCCGGGCTGCTTGCTGAAGGTAGTCATATAATTCTGGCCTTTATCTCCGGATACCTCTTTTTTGGCTTCCGTAGGATGCGTGGTAACTTCGGTATCCATCTCTTTGAGCGAAGCGACCATTTTTTCTTTTGGTATTTTGAACTTGCCCTGCAAGAAATCGGCGACCCCATTCGCCACATGCTGACGCGAGAGAGTGAGGCCTTCCGCTTCCATTTTATTCAGGGAACTCAGCACTTCTTGTCCCCAGAACGCCCCCAATGAATAGGCCCGCACATCTTCTTTTGTCTGCGGTGTTGGGGCTCCTGTAGATGCGGCTTTGAGCTCGCTGCGCAGAGACGCCAGCTGTTTGTCCTGATCGTCCAATTTGGAACTGGCATCATCCCATTTCTTCTTCAGCTCATTTCGCTGATTCTCATTGTCTGTCAGCGCCTTCTGGGCATCCGCAATCGCTTTTTCTTTCAGACTGTTTTCGGCGGCTAACGCGGCCACTTTCTCATCCTGATCTAAAGCGTGCTTTTGATTGCCATCAAGCGACTTTTGCAGTTGAGCAAGTTTCGCTTCACTGGCTGAAAGGTTCGCACCGAGCGCCGCAAGCTCAGTGGTCTTATCGCTTAACTGTTGGTTGGTTGTCAGCGAAGCTTTCTGTAGTTCCGCGCGCTGTTTTTCGCTGTCGGTAAGGGATTTCTGCGTCGCCGCCAGGGCTTTGGTCTGCTTGTCCTGCTCTTGCTTGAGATCGCCTATCTGTTTAAGCATCTCTTTGGCACGACTCTGGCTTTCCGTCAGCGATTTGTTCAGCTGGGCGACCGCGCCCTCTTTATCAGCACCGGCATTCATAAGCGACGCCATTTTCTTCGTGGCATCGTCAAGTTGCTGGGTCGCATCCTGATATTGTGCCTGCAAGGCGCTGCGCTGTTTTTCGCTGTCTGCCAGCGCGTCACGGGCATCAGCAATCGCTTTCTCTTTTACGCCCATCTCTGCCGTTAACGCGGCCATTTTTTTATTCTGCGCGGAGGATTCATTTTGATTGCCATCAAGCGACTTTTGCAGCTGCGCAAGTTTCGCTTCACTGGCTGAAAGATTCGCACCGAGCGCCGCAAGCTCGCGGGTCTTATCGCTTAGCTGCTGGGTCGTTTTCTGGGAGGTATTCTGTAATTCCGCGCGCTGTTTTTCGCTGTCAGTCAGGGATTTCTGTGTCGCCACCAGGGCTTTGGTCTGCTTGTCCTGCTCTTGCTTGAGATCGCCTATCTGTTTAAGCATCTCTTTGGCGCGACTCTGGCTTTCCGTCAGCGATTTGTTCAGCTGTGCGACCGCGCCCTCTTTATCAGCACCGGCGCTCATGAGCGACGCCATTTTCTTCGTGGCATCGTCAAGTTGCCGGGTCGCATCCTGGTATTGTGCCTGCAAAGCGCTACGCTGTTTTTCGCTGTCTGCCAGCGCGTCACGGGCGTCCGCAATCGCTTTCTCTTTTACGCCCATCTCTGCCGTTAACGCGGCCATTTTTTTATTCTGCGCGGAGGATTCATTGTGATTGCCATCAAGCGACTTTTGCAGCTGCGCAAGTTTCGCTTCACTGGCTGAAAGGTTCGCACCGAGCGCCGCAAGCTCGCGGGTCTTATCGCTTAGCTGCTGGGTCGTTTTCTGGGAGGTATTCTGTAATTCCGCGCGCTGTTTTTCGCTGTCAGTCAGGGATTTCTGTGTCGCCACCAGGGCTTTGGTCTGCTTGTCCTGCTCTTGCTTGAGATCGCTTATCTGTTTAAGCATCTCTTTGGCGCGACTCTGGCTTTCCGTCAGCGATTTGTTCAGCTGTGCGACCGCGCCCTCTTTATCAGCACCGGCGCTCATGAGCGACGCCATTTTCTTCGTGGCATCGTCAAGTTGCCGGGTCGCATCCTGGTATTGTGCCTGCAAGGCGCTGCGCTGTTTTTCGCTGTCTGCCAGCGCGTCACGGGCATCCGCAATGGCTTTCTCACTGCGCTCTTGCTCGGCGCTGTATTTTGCTTTCAGCTCAGCCATCGCTTTTTCTTGCTCAGCTTTCAGCGCAGAAAGTTCAGCAGTAGCCGTGTTCTGTTGTGATTGTGGAGTTTGTAACCGAAGACGAGCGATCTTTTTTGCCGGCGCTTTATGATGCCGTTCCTCCGGAATCGGGGAAGATTCCGGAGGTGTAGCGGGCGCTGCAAACAATATAGCGGGAATGTCGCTGGATTGAGCCGTTATTGAATCCAGCGATTTTATTGTCTCTCCATTATCACTCGCCTGAGTGGGTGAAGTGACGGTGCTAATGATTAAAGCGGGTAATACAAAAAAAAAAGAGGCTTCATGCTGAACGCACTCATTTAAAATTTTCTCCACGACTTATAAGTGCTTGTTGCACTGTTTGCTGTATATCGCTACACAGTTTTTGGGTTCGGTATTTAAAAAGCGCATCCATCGTATCTTTGGTTTGCGAAGCAATATCCCCGCGAACAGAGGCGTACACTGATGCACTTGCTAATAAATCATCAAAGGCTGCCTTTTTTTGAACGTACAAACGGCCGTTGATTTTTGATAAGGCGGTTAACTCACGCTGGCAATTAGTCACAGCGCTTTCAGACGCCATTTCAACAGGCGCTTCCGCTGGCTTGATCGTCGTGTTAGTTGAGCCACCCTGCGCGGGTACGGAGCTTGAGACCGCCTGAGCGGATTTGCTGGCAGGCGTCACTTTACTTGTCGGTTTACTCTGACAACCCGTTACCACCAAAATCGTTGAAATCGCAACTAACGCTAAAAAAGGCTTTCCCGCACAGTTATTGAGTTTGTCAAACAAAGTCACAATATTACCCTCATAAAATCCATTCTGGATCACATAACAAAACTGCACGCCTAACATTTTCTGGAATGGAAAGCGCAGCATTATAGGATGAATAAGATTGCGTAAACAATCCCCGACATTATCAACTAAACCGTGTTTGTTGTCCAAAAAAGGACACTAACAATAATGTCCTATATCACTCAAGCCCCTATCCAAAATCATACAATTCCATTAATCCCTTAAAATAAATCTTATAAAAACCGTCAACAATTCATCATTAAAATTAATATTTTTCTGATAAATATTACGCATTTTTTTAGTCAAAAATAGGAGCGTTACTTTACGTAGCAGGAGACGCGGTGAACGGGCGGTTTAGGCAGAGTCATGTTGAAGGGAAATTGCCCGGCAAGCATTGCGCCGCCGGGCATAACAAAATTATTTACGACGCCAGATAGTACCCTGCGGCCCATCTTCCAGAACGATCCCCATTTCCGTTAGACGATTACGTGCGGCATCTGCTGCCGCCCAGTCTTTCGCCTGACGCGCTTCAAGACGTGCAGTGATTAACGCTTCGATTTCGGCCACTTCGTCGCCGTCATTCTGCGCACCGCTTTGCAAGAAGGTTTCTGGATCTTGTTCCAACAGCCCCAGCACCGCTGCAAGCTTACGCAGATGGGAAGCCAACGCATTTGCCGCCGTCACATCTTCAACCTTCAGACGGTTAATTTCACGCGCCATGTCAAACAGCACAGAGTAGGCTTCAGGCGTGTTGAAATCATCGTTCATGACTTCAATGAAACGTGCTTCGAAAGCGTCACCGCCCGCAGGCGCGACGGATTTGTCAGTACCACGCACCGCAATATACAGGCGTTCCAGCGCAGAGCGAGCCTGTTTCAGGTTCTCTTCGCTGTAGTTCAACTGACTACGATAGTGGCCGGACATCAAGAAATAACGCACGGTTTCGGCATCGTAATATTTCAGCACGTCACGCACGGTGAAGAAGTTATCCAGCGATTTGGACATCTTCTCGCGATCGACCATCACCATACCGGAGTGCATCCAGTAATTAACGTACTCGCCGCCGTGTGCGCAAGTAGACTGGGCAATTTCGTTTTCATGATGTGGGAACATCAGGTCAGAACCGCCACCGTGGATGTCGAAATGGTTACCTAACTGTTTGCAGTTCATTGCTGAGCACTCAATGTGCCAGCCTGGACGCCCTTCGCCCCACGGCGACGGCCAGCTCGGCTCACCTTCTTTAGACATCTTCCACAGCACAAAGTCCATCGGGTTGCGTTTGACGTCGACGACATCGACGCGCGCGCCGGCCTGCAGTTGCTCAAGATCCTGACGAGAAAGCTGACCGTAGCTCGGATCGGTGGGAACGGAGAACATTACGTCGCCGTTGCTGGCCACATACGCATGACCGCGCTCAATGAGCTTTTCGGTGATCTCGATAATTTCATGAATATGGTGAGTCGCACGCGGTTCGCTGTCCGGACGCAGAATATTTAATGCATCAAAATCTTTGTGCATTTCGGCGATCATGCGATCCACCAGCGCGACAAAGCTTTCACCATTCTCATTTGCACGTTTAATAATTTTATCATCAATATCGGTGATATTACGGACGTACTTCAGGGTGTAACCTAAGAAACGCAGGTAGCGAGAGACCACGTCAAATGAGACGAAGGTACGGCCATGACCAATGTGACAGAGATCGTAGACGGTAATACCACACACGTACATGCCGACTTCCCCGGCATGAATAGGTTTGAATTCCTCTTTTTGGCGCGTCAGAGTATTAAAGATTTTTAACATCAAAGATTCCATGTAAACGTGTGTGGATCGTAAAGACCGTATAATACCTATAATTCGGGATAGGATCAGCACGCAATGCAAGGTGATCGCATCCTGCGGTTATGCTATAACAAACCCCTATATGTGACCCTTATGTGGGTCGAAGCACCACTATAACGGAACAGGATGAAAAAATGGTTACTTTCCACACTAATCATGGCGATATCGTCGTCAAAACATTTGATGATAAAGCGCCTGAAACAGTTAAAAACTTCCTGGACTACTGTCGCGAAGGCTTCTACAACAACACGATTTTCCACCGTGTGATCAACGGTTTTATGATCCAGGGCGGCGGTTTCGAACCTGGCATGATCCAGAAAGACACCAAAGAAGCGATCAAAAACGAAGCGAATAACGGTCTGAAAAACACCCGCGGTACGCTGGCTATGGCCCGTACTCAGGCTCCGCACTCTGCAACTGCACAGTTCTTCATCAACGTAGCAGACAACGACTTCCTGAACTTCTCCGGCGAGAATCTGCAGGGTTGGGGTTATTGTGTGTTTGCAGAAGTGGTTGAAGGTATGGACGTTGTTGAGAAGATCAAAGGCGTTTCAACTGGCCGCAGCGGTATGCATCAGGACGTTCCAAAAGAAGACGTTATCATCACAAGCGTGACCGTCAGCGAGTAATTGGTGGCGACACTCTTTATTGCGGATCTGCATCTGCAAACAGAAGAACCGGCGATTACCGCCGGTTTTCTGCATTTTCTACAGGATGAAGCGCGTACTGCACACGCCCTGTACATTCTTGGCGATTTGTTTGAGGCCTGGATTGGCGACGACGACCCGAATCCCCTCCACCGTGAAATGGCGGCGGCGATCAAAGCGCTGGTCGATTCTGGCGTCCCCTGCTATTTCATTCACGGCAATCGCGATTTTCTGATCGGCAAACGCTTCGCTCGCGAAAGCGGCATAACATTGTTGCCGGAAGAAAAAGTGCTCGAATTATATGGCCGCAACGTCCTCATTATGCACGGCGACACGCTATGCACCGACGACACGGGCTATCTGGCTTTTCGCGCTAAAGTCCACACCCCCTGGATTCAAACCCTGTTTCTGGCCCTACCTCTGTTTATCCGCAGCCGTATCGCCGCCAAAATGCGCGCGGGCAGTAAATCGGCGAACAGCAGCAAATCCATGACGATCATGGACGTCAACCCGCATGCGGTCGTTGAAATAATGGAAAAACATCGCGTGCAGTGGTTAATTCACGGTCACACCCATCGCCCGGACGTGCATCAACTCACTGCCAACGGCGAACCCGCGCATCGTGTTGTATTGGGTGCCTGGCACAGCGAAGGTTCAATGGTAAAAGTCACGCCAGAAGGCGTTGAACTCATCTCGTTTCCGTTTTAATTAACGCCTTTTTTTGCCGGTATTCTGGCGACGCAACCGTTTTCCTTGCCTGTATATCATGCTATTCTCTGTGCCCTCAAAGCAGTGTGTTCCGCACCACAGGAGTTTTAAGACGCATGTCTTCCCGCAATAATCCGGCGCGTGTCGCCATCGTGATGGGGTCCAAAAGCGACTGGGCTACCATGCAGTTTGCCGCCGAAATCTTCGAAATCCTGAACGTTCCGCACCACGTTGAAGTGGTCTCCGCGCACCGCACCCCCGATAAACTGTTCAGCTTCGCCGAAGGCGCAGAAGAGAACGGCTATCAGGTGATTATTGCTGGTGCGGGTGGTGCAGCACATCTGCCAGGCATGATTGCCGCTAAAACGCTGGTCCCGGTGCTTGGTGTACCGGTGCAAAGCGCAGCGCTAAGCGGCGTCGACAGCCTTTACTCCATCGTCCAGATGCCGCGTGGTATTCCGGTCGGCACGCTGGCGATTGGTAGAGCGGGCGCGGCGAATGCAGCCCTGCTGGCGACCCAAATTCTGGCGACCCACGACAAAGCCTTGCATCAGCGTCTGGTCGAATGGCGTCGTTCGCAGACCGACGAGGTGCTGGAAAACCCGGACCCGCGAGGTGCAGCATGAAACAAGTTTGCGTTCTCGGTAACGGGCAGTTAGGTCGAATGCTGCGTCAGGCGGGTGAACCGTTGGGTATCGCCGTCTGGCCCGTTGGGCTGGATGCAGAGCCTGAAGCCGTGCCATTTCAGCAAAGCGTTATCACCGCTGAAATTGAGCGCTGGCCCGAAACCGCATTAACGCGTGAACTGGCGCGTCACAACGCCTTTGTTAACCGCGATGTATTCCCCATTATTGCTGACCGTCTGACGCAAAAGCAGCTGTTCGATAAGCTGAATCTCGCCACCGCGCCGTGGCAATTGCTCGCGAGCGAAAGCGAATGGCCTGCCGTTTTCGATAAGCTGGGCGATCTGGCTATCGTGAAGCGTCGCACGGGTGGCTACGACGGACGCGGTCAGTGGCGTTTACGCCAGCACGAAACCGCAGACCTGCCGACGGATTGCTACGGCGAATGTATCGTTGAGCAGGGCATCAATTTTAGCGGTGAAGTCTCGCTGGTTGGCGCGCGCGCGCATGACGGCAGCACGGTCTTTTACCCACTGACGCATAACCTGCATCAGGACGGTATTCTGCGTACCAGCGTCGTCTTCCCGCACGCCGATGCCGGGCAGCAGGCGCAGGCAGAAACCATGCTGTCTGCCATCATGCAAGAGCTGGGTTACGTGGGCGTCATGGCGATGGAGTGCTTTATCACGCCTGCGGGTTTGCTGATTAATGAGCTTGCTCCTCGCGTGCATAACAGCGGACACTGGACGCAAAACGGCGCGTCCATCAGCCAGTTCGAATTGCATCTGCGGGCGATTACCGATCTGCCACTGCCGCAGCCGGTGGTGAACAGCCCATCGGTGATGATCAATCTGATTGGCACCGCGCTGAACTACGACTGGCTGAAGCTGCCGCTGGTTCATCTGCACTGGTACGACAAAGAGGTGCGTGAAGGGCGTAAAGTTGGTCACCTGAACCTCAACGATGATGATACGGATCGTCTGAGCGCGACGCTCGAAGCCATCGTTCCCCTGCTGCCGCCGGAATATGCCAGCGGTATTGCCTGGGCGCAGACTAAGCTTAACTCATTCGCTTACCCTCAATAATTCGCATTTCAGAAAGGCGGCAAGAAAGTGAATCCCAGGCACGTGCGCAAGTACGTGACTGGGTGAGCGAGCGCAGCCAACGCATATCAAACGCGGATAATGAAGGGTAAGTTGACCTTCCCCTTCCCCGGCGTACAATCCCCGCCCATTGCTATTTTGCTTTCCTCAGGAATTCATCATGAACGATGGGACGGACTATCGCGCGATCCTCGCGAACGATACACCTTTAATTGACGTGCGCGCGCCCGTCGAATTTGCGCAGGGTGCGATGCCCGCGGCACTCAATCTCCCGCTGATGAACGACACCGAACGCGCCGCCGTTGGCACCTGTTATAAACGCCATGGACCGGAAGCCGCGCTCGCGCTCGGCCACCGTCTGGTGAACGGTGAAACCCGCGAACAGCGCATTCATGCCTGGCGCGAAATCTGTCTGGCGAATCCGCACGGCTATTTTTGCTGCGCGCGCGGCGGCCAACGCTCGCACATCGCGCAGGCATGGGTGAAAGAGACCGGGATTGATTATCCGTTGATCGCGGGCGGCTACAAAGCGCTGCGCCAGGCGGCGATTCAGGCGACCAACGAGCAGGTGCAAAAGCCAATGGTGCTGATTGGCGGCTGCACGGGGAGCGGAAAAACGTTGCTGGTTAAGCACCATCCCGACGGGATTGATCTCGAGGGGCTGGCGCATCATCGCGGTTCGTCATTCGGTCGCACGCTGCAGCCACAGTTATCACAAGCCACGTTTGAAAATCATCTCGCGGTTGATCTGCTAAAGAAAGATGCGGCCCGCTGGGTACTTGAAGACGAAGGCCGGATGATCGGCTCCAACCATTTGCCGGAATGCCTGCGTGAACGTATGGCACAGTCAATGATTGCGGTGGTGGAGGATCCGTTCGAGGTGCGTCTTGAGCGTCTGCGCGAGGAGTATTTCGAGCGCATGTGGCACGACTTTGCTGCGGCTTATGGCGAAGACGCGGGCTGGCAGGAATACGGCGAGTATCTTCATCACGGCCTTTTCGCCATCAGCCGCCGTCTGGGATTACAGCGTTTTGCCGAGCTGACCGCATGGCTGGATTCCGCACTCATCGAGCAGCGGCGGACCGGCAGTACCGAGGCGCACTATGCCTGGCTTGCGCCGCTGCTCAATGACTATTACGACCCGATGTACCGTTATCAGCTTGAGAAAAAAGCCGACAAGATTGTCTATCGCGGGACGTTTAACAACGTGGCCGCCTGGCTGGCGGCCTGAAGAGCTAGCGCCGATCCCGTTTATCGGCACGTTTCGCCAGCCAGTCACCCAGCACCTGAACGATCTGTACCAGAATAATCAGCGCAATCACCGTTACCACCATGACCTGGGTTTCGTAGCGGTAATACCCGTAGCGGATCGCCAAATCCCCTACGCCACCGCCGCCGACAATCCCCGCCATTGCCGAGTAGCCGATCAGGCTCACCAGGGTGATGGTCAAACCGCGCAGGCAATCCGGCGCTCGCTTCCGGCAATAATACCGTGCAGATGATGCGCATTGGGCTGGCACCAAAGGCTTCTGCCGCTTCGATAATGCCTTTATCCACCTCACGCAGTGCGCCGTCCACCAGACGGGCATAAAAGGCAATCGCCGCTACGGAAAGCGGAACAGAGGCCGCAATCGGACCAATAGTATTACCCAGCAGCAGTTGCGTGAGCGGCAACAGCAGCACCAGCAGAATGACAAACGGCACCGAGCGGATAATATTGACCAGCACGGAGCTGACCAGATAAACAACGCGGTTTTGCCAGAACAGATTTCGGTCGGTGACAAAAATCAAAAAGCCCAGCGGCAGACCGCCGATAATCGCCAGCACCGTTGAGATACTCAACATCTGGAAGGTTTCGTTAAACGCCAGCCCCAAATCGGCCACTAAATCATCCACGAATCACCTCCACCTGTGCGGTACGTTGACGGATATGTTCCACAGCCAGCGCCACGGCAGACGGATTGTCCTGTGCGGTGAGTTGCACCACCAGAATCCCCAACGCGCGTTCGCCGATGTACTCAATCTTGCCGTGCAGAATATTCACCGCGACACCAAATTTCACCGCCACCTCCGATAATACGGGCTGTTCGGCAGAATCCCCGATAAACAGAATCTTCAGCAGCTGTCCCGGAAGATGCTGGCGTAACCGTTCGGGTAAGGTCAGATTCAGCGTGTGCGACACCAGCTGCTGGGTAAACGCGTGTTGCGGATGCGCAAACACATCGAACACATCGCCCATCTCAACCACAACGCCGCCGGACATCACCGCCACGCGATCGCAGATGGATTTGATCACGTTCATCTCGTGGGTGATCAGCACGATCGTGATCCCCATCTGCGCGTTGATCTTTTTCAGTAGCGCCAGAATGGTGGCCGAGGTTTCCAGATCCAGCGCAGACGTCGGTTCATCACAGAGCAATACGTCAGGATGATTCGCAATACCGCGAGCAATACCCACGCGCTGTTTCTGCCCACCGCTCAGCTGTACCGGGTAACGATCCGCTTTATCGGTTAGCCCGACTAATGCCAGTATTTCCGTGACGCGCGGCGCGATTTTACTGCGCTCCCCAGCCAGCGGCTTTGAGGCTGAATGCGACATTTTGCGCCACCGTGCGGGTATGCATCAGGTTGAAGTGCTGGAAAATCATACCAATACGCTGGCGCGCTTTGCGCAGGTCTGCGCCATCAAGTGATGAAATTTCCACACCGTTGACGTTCACACTGCCAGCACTTGGGCGTTGTAGCGCGTTCAGCGTTCGCAATAGCGTGCTCTTGCCCGCCCCGCTGGTGCCGACAATGCCAAAAATCTCGCCCGCCGCAATCGTCAGGCTGACGTCTGATACCGCGCGGGTAGAAGGTCCGCGTCCCGTTGAAAAATCAACGCACACCTTATCTAACTTAATCATGACTACCTCAGAAATGCGAAAAGGGCTGACTCGGCTGCCCTGTCTTTCAAAAACGCGATTACTGTTTTGCTGCCGTCATCCAGTCTGGTTTCTGGAAAGCGGTGTAAACATTTTTCGGATCGTCGATAACGGCGCGATACGCCGGGGACTGCACCACCGCCACGATATCTTTGGCGAACGGTTTGTCCGCATCTTCCGTGCGCACGGCAATAATGTTTTTCAGATTTTCGTCGAGGTGTTCCTGCGCCAGGGCGCTGGAGAGATCTAACCCGGCTGCAATCGCAAAGTTCCCGTTGACCAACGCGGCGGTCACGCTATCCAGCGTACGCGGCAGTTGTGCAGCTTCCAGTGGCTTGAACACGAGCCCTTTTGGGTTGCTGGCAATATCACGCTCGGAGGCTTTGGTCGGGTCAATATTGTCTTTGATGGTAATCAGGTTCAGCGATTGCAGGAACCGCAGACCGCGCGCCAGATTGGTTGGGTCATTAGACAGGGTGACGATATCGCCCTTTTTCAGTTCATCCAGGCTTTTAACCTGACGTGAATAAAAGCCCATCCCGGCCGTGGGTACGGTCAGCAGTTTAGTGAGCTTCAACCCTTTATCAGCGGTGAATTTATTGAAATATAAGGAATGCTGGAACAGGTTGGCGTCGATACTGCCGTTGGACAGCGCCATATTCGGCTGCACGTAATCGCTAAATTCACGTACAACCACTTTATAGCCTTTCTCTTTCAGTGAAGGGGCAATCGCCTGCTTCACCATGTCGCCATACGGCCCCGGCGCAACGCCGAAGACGATAGTGTGTGGATCGCTATTAGCGTGAGCGGCCTGCATACCGCAGACCAACAAAAATGCACCGGCAGCGGCGCGAAGCGTGTGACGTAATCCCATGAGATCTCCATTTCAAAGCGGCGTGGCGTTGTGTGAGTGCGCCGTACGATGCGGCACAGTTCCCATTAACATGACACAGATCACAGGCCGCGTCCTTGAAATTATTTCATGATGTTGCTGAATATGTCTTTGAATGTACAGGAGATGAGTTATGCAAAAGGTGAATAAGCAGAGGTCAAAAATGGCAATGCCGGGCGGCAAAACACCGCCCGGACAGACGACTTAGAAGTCGTAACGCAGACGCACCAGGTTCATATCGCCCAGATTGTCGGTGCTGGAGGTAAATACGTGTTCGTAATCAACGCGGAAACCGTAATCCAGCTGGAAGCTGATACCCACGCCGTTATCGATGCGCTGGTAGTTGCGACCATTCACATATTCAATGCGATCGCCCATGAAGTAAGGCTGAACGGATTTCAGTGCATACTGACCCACCGGGATTTTGTAGCCTGCAAAGTACTCAATCCCCCACGCATCACCGGCAAAGTAATCATTCACAGACACTTTTTTGGTGGTCATAAAGTTTTGATACCAGCCGCCACCGACGGAGAAGGTCCAGTTGTCTGGCGTCCAGCTCAGCGCCGTCCCCAGAATGTTCTGGTCGTACGTTTTGCTGTCGCCATTATCCGGGTTACGCATATCCACACGGGTGTAGTTCCACGCTGCGCCCCAGGTCAGGTCGGTGGTCAGATGATAATCCAGACCCAGTGAACCGCCGCCTTTACGCTTATAACGCAGGCCGTTGCCCGGCAGATATTCGCTGTCTTCAAACAGGTAAGAAGCGTAGATATCGGCATCGCCAACGGTTTTTTTGTATTTCAGCATCTGGCGTGAACGATAAGATCCGTCGTAGTCACCGTTGATGCCGTTACCGGAGGCCTGGCCGACCATGTCGTAGTCCCAGATATCGGTCTTCGCGCCCACCACATCATAATAAACGCTGTTCTGTTGACCGAAGGTCAGGGTACCCCAAGTGTCGCTTTTCAGGCCGGTATACAGCATGCGACGAGAGGTATCACGCGCACCCTCGGCATAGTGATGATCCCAGTTGAACTGCGCAGGAATATTCACGCCCAGCTCGTAATAGCTCACCCAGCTAATGTCATCAAACAGGTAATAATCGGCCGCGAAACGGAAACGCGTACCGCCGTCAAAACCATTACGCTTATAGCTATTTTTGCCGTCGTCACCGGTCATATTTTGGAACTGTGGACGAATACTGCCGCCAACGGTGAAGTTGAGACGGCTCAGCGGATTACCCGCCTGAGGATCTTGCTTCAGAACGGTGATTTCTGCTTGAGCTGCGAAAGACATCAATGCCACTGCTGCGCCGATCGTTGTCGCCAGCGCTGTTTTAATTATTGTCATTATTATTCCTTGATAGACACGCTGCTAATTATTTAGCAGCAGAATAATATCCGGAATTAAAGGGATCGTGTGGGCGGGTTTTTAATGTTTCGTGCTACTAAAAAAGAAGAGGTTGTCTTTTTGTGCTACCAAAGGATTACGCACCAGCATATATCCCGGTGCGTAATCATCACATTTAGAAACTATCAGGCAAACTGACGGAACAGCGCTTTGCCTTTGAGCAGACGCGTGCCGAGCCAGCCACCGCATAACGACAGCAACAGCGCGCCGCAAACCGGCAGAATCAGCCACAGACGCCAGTCAGGCTCCCACGGGAAATCAAACACCCGCGTTTGCAACACCGCCAGCGCCGTTTCTGCACCTATCGCCGCCACCAGCCCCGAGACAAATCCCAGCAGCGCAAACTCGCACCACAGCGTGGTGCGCAGCAGTTTTTTACCCGCACCCAGCGTGCGATAAACCACCAGCTCCTGATGGCGCTGACGCATTCCCACCTGCACCTGTGCCAGTAATAACAGCACGCCACAGGCCGTCACCAGCACCACCATCACTTCCAGCGCACGGCTAACCTGCTCCAGTACCTGCCCAACCTGCTTCAGGATGGCGCCGATATCCAGCAGGCTGACCGTCGGGAACTCACGGTTGAGCTGCGTCAGCATGCCGTTACCGTTTTCCCAGCGGAAGCTGGTGAGCCAGCTTTGCGGTTGCCCTTCCAGCGCGCCGGACGGGAAGATAAAGAAGAAATTGGGGCGCAGACTTTCCCAGTCTACTTTGCGCAGGCTGGTCACTTTGGCGCTAAAGTCCTGCGTGTCGCCGGTGAACGTCACCGTATCGCCCAGCCCCACTTTCAGACGCCCTGCCAGCCCCTCTTCCATCGACACTTCGCCCGACTTCGGCGGCCAGCTCCCGGCGGTGATCGGGTTATGATCCGGGCGTTTGTCCTGCCATGTCAGGTTCAGTTCGCGGTTAAGCGACTCATCCTGACTGCCGTCCGTCGTCTGCCCGTTGATTTGCGTCAGGCGTGCACGCACGATCGGATAGAACGACTCCGGCACGATCTGGTGTTCAGACAAGAACCCTTTCAACGGCGTGACCTGTTCCGGCGCGATGTTGATCAGGAAGTAGTTCGGGCTTTCCGGCGGGAGCTGTTGCTGCCAGCGATCGAGCAGATCGCCACGCAGCACCAGCAGCATTGCCAGCAGCATAAACGACAGTGAAAACGCCGACAGCTGGCTGAGCGTGGACCACGGCTGGCGCAGCAGACGGTTTATCGCCAGGCGCACCGGCAACGATTTGACCGTTAGCCCTTTCAGCGCATTGAGCAGCATCCAGCCCAGCACGCCGCACAGCAGCGCCAGTACTACCGCACCGGCCAGCACGGCCCATAGGAGCATGCTGCCGCCCATCAGCCAGGCGAGTAAAATCACCACAACAGCAACAATAATGGGCAGATAGAACTTCATCGGCCAGACGCTGGCGACCGCATCGCGACGCAACACGCGCAGCGGCTGGGTGGCCAGCAACAAACGATACGGGCGCAATCCCACCAGCAACGAAATCACCACCATCGCGCCAATGGACCACAGCCACGGCCACAGGCTGGCAGGGGGGAGCTCCGCTGGCAGAACCGGTTTAAGCAGCAGCATCAGCACTTTTTCAAACAGCAGGCCAATTATCCCGCCCGTGACGGCGGAAAGCGCGAGCACCATCAACCACTGTCCGACGATCAGCTTGCGCAGTTGCGCTCTGCCCGCCCCCAGCGTTTTGAGGATCGCCACCAGATCGTAGCGGCTGCGGCAATAATGCCCCATCGCCACCGCAACGGCGGCCACCGCCAGTAGCATGGTCAGCAGCGCTGAAAGGAGTAAAAATTGCTGCGAACGCTCAAGGGATTTGCCCAGCGCACCGTCGTCCTGCTCAAGACCGATCCAGCGATGCTCTGGTTTTAACTGCGGCAAAAGCCACTTTTCGTAGGACTCAAGCTGAACAGGCGTACCGCCAAACTTGTAGCGCCAGGTGACGCGGCTGCCCGGCTGCACCGCACCGGTTTTTCCACGTCCGCCGTGTTCATCAACAGGCGAGGTGCCATCTGGAACGGGTTAAAGCCGGAATCGGGTTCCTGAACCACTTCACCTGCGATTTGCAGCGTGGCATCACCCACGTCAATATTGTCCCCGGTTTTGAGATTCAGCAGCGCCATCAGACGCGGGGCCAGCAGCACCGAGCCTACGGTCGGCTTCAGGCCCGGCGGATTGGTCTGCAACTCGCCGTACATCGGATAGACATCGTCGACGGCTTTCACGCTGGCCAGTTGCGGCGTGTCGGCGGCAAACGTCATGGTCTGGAAAGTCAGCTGTTTGCCCACTTTCAGCCCCCGTTTCTGCGCTTCATCAATCCAGGCCTGCGGCACATCGCGCGAGCTGCTCAGCGTTCTGTCGCCCGCCATAAATTCACGGCTTTGCTGACTCAACCCCTTTTCCATGCGATCGCTGACGCTGCCGAGCGCCAGCACGCAGGCCACCGCCAGACTTAGCGCCAGCCAGACAATCAACAGCGAGGGCGAACGCCATTCTCGCCAGAACCAGCGTGCGATCATGCTTCCTCCTGCAACTGCCCGTTAACCAGACGCAGACGGCGATCGCAGCGCGCCGCCAGCTGTGGATCGTGCGTGACCAGAATCAGCGTGGTGCCGTGTTCACGGTTGAGCGAGAACAGCAGATCGGCAATTTTATCCCCGGTCTGCCTGTCCAGATTGCCCGTGGGTTCATCGGCAAACAGGACGTCAGGACGACCATTAAAGGCGCGCGCCAGCGCGACGCGCTGCTGCTCGCCGCCGGAAAGCTGCGCCGGAAGATGATTGAGACGCTTACCCAGCCCAAGCTGCTCCAGCAACGCTTTGGCACTGGCACGGCTCTGGCGGGTATTTTCACCGCGTAGCAGGCCAGGCAGCTCTACGTTTTCCAGCGCATTGAGCGTGGGAATTAGCATGAACGACTGAAAGACAAAACCGATATGTTTTGCCCGCAGCGCTGCACGCGCCTCTTCGTCAAGCTTATGCAAGGGCTGTCCAACAAGATTGACCTCGCCGCTGCTGCCGTCATCCAGACCGGCCAGGATCGCCAGCAACGTGGATTTACCGGAACCGGATTCACCAATCAACGCGATGGTCTGCGCGCGTTTGACAACGAGTTCAACTCCGGTGAGGATGGATAGCTCGTGCTCACCCTGACCGACGGACTTCTTAAGATGATGAACTGCAACAATGTTTTCCGCTGGCATTTGCCCTTCCTGTTTCTGATTCTGATGACGTTTCGCGCCGCGGCGGCGGACACGTTACTGGTGCTGGGTGACAGCCTGAGCGCGGGCTATCGAATGGCGGCTACAGCCGCATGGCCCGCACTGCTCAACGATAAATGGCAAACTAAAACGCCGGTACTGAATGCCAGCATCAGCGGCGATACTTCGCAGCAGGGGCTTGCGCGCCTGCCTGCCCTGCTCAAACAACATCAACCGCGCTGGGTACTGGTGGAGCTGGGCGGTAACGACGGGTTACGCGGTTTCCAGCCGCAGCAGACTGAACAAACGCTGCGCAAAATCATTCAGGATATTCAGGCCGCCAATGCGCAACCGCTATTAATGCAAATTCGACTGCCCGCTAACTACGGTCGCCGTTATAATGAGTCCTTTAGCGCCATCTATCCCAAGCTTGCCAAAGAATTCGATATTCCGCTGCTGCCATTTTTCATGGAAGAGGTCTATCTGAAGCCGCAATGGATGCAGGATGACGGGATACACCCCAATCGCGACGCCCAGCCGTTTATCGCCGACTGGATGGCAACACGGCTGGCCCCACTAGTTAAACATGACTCTTAATTCAGCGGAGATCCTGACAGGTAAAGTTATGCAAAATCGGTCTTAATAACAGGATGTTCCAGCGGAATTGGCCTCGAAAGCGCCCTCGAACTTAAACGCCAGGGATTTTGGGTGTTGGCCGCTTGCCGAAAACCCGAAGACGTCGAACGGATGAACAACAAAGGCTTTAAGGGCGTTTTACTGGATCTGGACTCCTCAGAGAGTATTGAACAGGCCGCCGCCGACGTGATCGCCCTGACCGGAAATCGTTTATACGGTCTGTTTAATAATGCAGGCTACGGCGTTTATGGCCCTTTGCAAACCATTTCACGCGAACAGTTAGAACGGCAGTTTTCAGCCAATTTCTTTGGCATCCACCAGCTCACGATGGCGCTGTTACCGGCTATGTTGCCGCACGGTGAAGGCCGTATCGTGATGACCTCTTCGGTGATGGGGCTGATTTCTACCCCAGGCCGCGGCGCCTACGCCGCGAGTAAATATGCGCTGGAAGCCTGGTCTGACGCACTGCGTATGGAACTGCGTCATAGCGGCATCAAAGTCAGTCTTATTGAACCAGGCCCCATTCGCACGCGCTTCACCGAAAACGTCAACCAGACGCAAACGGATAAACCGGTTGAAAATCCCGGTATTGCTGCACGTTTTACCCTGGGTCCAGAGGCAGTTGTTGCTAAAGTGCGCCATGCTTTCGAGAGCGATCGTCCCAAATTACGCTATCCGGTGACGCTGGTCACCCATGCCGTCGGCTGGCTAAAACGGCTGCTGCCAGGCCGCATGATGGATAAAATTTTACACGGTTGAGTTGAAGCCTCGCTCCTCACCCCCATGTATTTATCAAACCGATAAAAGAGAATGCCGTATGTCCGTACAGAATATCGTCAACATTACCGAAGCTAACCTGCAGCAGACCCTGGAATTGTCGATGACAAAACCGGTGCTGTTCTATTTCTGGTCTGAACGCAGCCAGCACTGCCTGGAGCTGACGCCAGTTCTGGAAAGCCTTGCAGCCCAGTACAATGGACAGTTCGTTCTGGCAAAACTGGATTGTGACGCCGAGCAAAGGGTGGCCTCGCAGTTTGGCCTGCGCGCCATTCCTACCGTCTATCTGTTCCAGAACGGTCAACCGGTGGATGGCTTCCAGGGTCCGCAGCCTGAAGAAGCGGTTCGCGCTCTGCTGGATAAAGTGTTACCGCGTGAAGAAGAGCTGAAAGCCCAACAGGCGCTGGAACTGATTCAGGAAGGGAAACACGATGAAGCGCTGCCGCTGCTGAAAGAGGCGTGGCAGCTGTCGAATCAGGACAGCCAGATTGGTCTGCTGCTGGCACAAACGCAGATCGAGCTGAACCGTTCTGAAGACGCCGAAGCGGTGTTAAAAACCATTCCACTGCAGGATCAAGACACGCGCTATCAGGGTTTGCTCGCGAAGATTGACCTGCTGAAACAGGCTGCCGACACGCCGGAAATCCAGCAACTGCAGCAGCAAGTGGCGAACAACCCAGACGACGCCGCACTGGCGAGTCAACTGGCGTTGCAGCTGCATCAGGTGGGTCGTAACGAAGAAGCGCTCGAACTGTTGTTCAGCCATCTGAAAACCGATCTGGCTGCCGCCGATGGTCAAGCGCGTAAAATGTTCCAGGAAATTCTGGCGGCGTTGGGCACGGGCGATGCGCTGGCGTCTAAATACCGTCGTCAGCTGTACGCGCTGCTGTACTAACATAAAGTCCCCTCTTCTCGACACGGAGAGGGGAAATTCCCCGTTGAGCACTGAAACTATTCGCTCAACGTTTTTGCCTGATACAACACCCCCACGCTTCTCATTGCCTCTCTCACATGATTAACCTGCCACCCCTTCCCTTGATGAATTTCTGCGGCGACCGAATATTGTAGCCACGTTAATGGATTAGGGGCGAATTCCCCTGCAATAGCCGATATACTAATGTTCAACAAACGAACAATTTTTGCTATGACACGGACTGCTAAACAGGAGGTTTTTATATGTTGATCGTTATCCCTATCCTTATTTTCGTCGCACTGGTGATCGTCGGTGCAGGCGTAAAGATCGTGCCGCAGGGTTATCAGTGGACGGTGGAACGCTTCGGACGCTATACCAATACTCTTCAGCCGGGCTTAAGTCTCGTGGTCCCGTTTATGGATCGTATCGGACGTAAGATCAACATGATGGAACAGGTGCTCGATATCCCCTCGCAGGAGATCATTTCGAAAGATAACGCCAACGTCACCATTGACGCCGTCTGTTTTATTCAGGTGATCGACGCCCCGAAAGCCGCTTATGAAGTCAGCAATCTTGAGTCGGCAATCATGAACCTGACGATGACCAACATTCGTACCGTACTCGGCTCCATGGAGCTGGACGAAATGCTCTCTCAGCGCGACAGCATCAATACGCGCCTGCTGCATATTGTTGATGAAGCGACCAATCCGTGGGGCATTAAAGTCACGCGTATTGAGATCCGCGACGTACGCCCACCCGCAGAGCTGATTTCGTCAATGAACGCGCAGATGAAAGCTGAACGTACCAAACGTGCTTATATTCTTGAGGCCGAGGGTATCCGCCAGGCCGAAATTCTCAAAGCCGAAGGGGAAAAACAGTCCCAGATCTTAAAGGCGGAAGGTGAGCGTCAGTCCGCATTCTTGCAGGCGGAAGCGCGCGAACGTTCTGCCGAGGCCGAAGCCCGCGCCACGCAAATGGTTTCTGAAGCTATCGCGGCAGGAGACATTCAGGCCGTGAATTACTTTATCGCGCAGAAATACACCGATGCGTTGCAGCAGATTGGCTCAGCCAATAACAGCAAAGTCGTGATGATGCCGCTTGATGCCAGTAGCCTGATGGGTTCCATCGCTGGTATCGCGGAACTGGTCAAAGACAGCGGAAACGAGCGCAAAAAATGATTGAGATGATTACGGCACACCCGCACGTCTTTTGGCTCAGCCTGGGTGGCCTATTGCTGGCAGCCGAAATGCTTGGCGGCAATGGGTATCTGCTGTGGAGCGGCGTGGCGGCGGTGATGACTGGCCTGCTGGTCTGGCTGCTGCCGTTCGGTTGGGAGTGGCAAGGCGCACTCTTTGCCGTACTGACGCTGGTTGCAGCGTGGCTGTGGTGGCGATGGCTAAACCGCCAGGTGCGCAGCCAAAAGCCCGCCGACGCCGCGCTCAATCAGCGCGGACAACAGCTGGTGGGTAAACGCTACACGCTGGACGATACGCTAGTCAATGGTCGCGGCCATGTGCGCATCGGCGACAGTTCATGGCCGGTCATCGCTGATGAGGATCTGATCGCCGGAACCCGCGTAGAAGTGATTGCGGTTGAAGGGATCACGCTTCGCGTCAAAGCCAGTTAAGACCCCGTCTTACGATGGCAGCAGCCGGAAAGATTATCAATAATCGGACATTCGGCGCTGTCATCCCCTGGGCAGGACTCCGCCAGTGCCAGCAGCTGTTCACGCATTGCCTGTAACTCAACAATGTGGCGTTCGATCTCCGCCACCTTTTCCAGCGTTCTGCTTTTCACATCCGCGCTATGGCGTTTGGGATCGTTGAACAGATTAACGAGTTCGCCGCACTCTTCAAGATTGAACCCCACCTGGCGGGCCTGGCGCAATAGCGTGAGCTCATCCAGATGCAGTTGCGTGTAGCTGCGATAGCCGTTTTCGCTACGCAACGGCGGTGTCACCAGCCCTTTCTCTTCATAAAAACGAATCGCCTTGCTGGTCAGTCCGGTTTTTTTCGCCACATCACTGATATTCACATTTCCCCCTTGACCTTAACCTTACTGGAAGGTTTAACCTTTATAGTATCCTTTTAAAGCCTAAATAATTCGAGTTACATAAAGGCGGCAAGACTGAGAATCCCCAGAGCTTACTCAAGTAAGTGACTAGGGTGAGCAAGCGCAGCCAACGCACAGGCAACTCGAATTATGACGGGTTTATTGGTCAATCGTTGACCGGATAACTATACAGGAGTTTTGTTATGTCTCACACAATCAACCTGACGCTGGATGGCCTCACCTGCGGTCACTGCGTTAAACGCGTTAAAGAGAGCCTGGAGCAACGCCCGGACGTTGACCATGCTGAAGTGACCGTTGAGCACGCAGAAGTGACCGGCAGCGCGAGCGCCGATGCGCTGATCGACACCATCAAACAAGCCGGATACGGGGCGGAGCTCAGCCACCCAAAGGCTAACCCGCTGACAGAGTCATCAATCCCGTCGGAAGCACTGACAGCGGACACCCCTGAGCTTCCGGCAGCCAGCGATATTGATGACAGCCAGCAGCTGTTGATCAATGGCATGAGCTGCGCCAGCTGCGTCTCCCGCGTACAAAAAGCCTTGCAGGCCGTACCGGGTGTGTCGCAGGCACGGGTAAACCTCGCGGAACGCACTGCGCTGATTATGGGCAGTGCGTCCGCAGCAGAATTAGTCCAGGCGGTTGAAAAAGCGGGTTACGGCGCCGAGGCGATTGAAGATGAAGCCGAGCGCCGTGAACGCCAGCAGGAAACCGCCCTCGCTACCATGAAACGTTTTCGCTGGCAGGCGATAGTCGCGCTGCTGGTGGGTATTCCGGTGATGGTGTGGGGCATGCTCGGCGACAACATGATGGTCACCGACGAGAACCGCACGCTGTGGCTGGTGATTGGTGTGGTAACGCTCGGAGTCATGGTTTTTGCTGGCGGACATTTTTATACCAGCGCCTGGAAAAGCCTGAAGAATCGCACCGCCACCATGGATACGCTGGTGGCGCTGGGAACGGGCGCAGCATGGCTCTACTCGATGAGTGTGAACGTTTGGCCGCAATGGTTCCCGATGGAAGCGCGTCATCTCTATTACGAAGCGAGCGCGATGATTATCGGCCTGATCAATCTGGGCCACATGCTTGAAGCCCGCGCGCGTCAGCGCTCATCAAAAGCGCTGGAACGATTGCTCGACTTAACGCCGCCATCCGCGCGTGTCGTGACGGATGACGGTGAAAAAACGCTGCCGCTTGCAGACGTGCAGCCGGGAATGACGCTGCGTCTCACCACTGGCGACCGCGTCCCGGTGGACGGCGAAATCACGCAAGGCGAAGCCTGGCTGGATGAAGCCATGCTCACCGGTGAACCGATCCCGCAGCAAAAAGGCGCGGGTGACGCGGTACATGCCGGAACCGTGGTACAGGACGGCAGCGTGCTGTTCCGCGCCAGCGCGGTGGGCAGCCACACCACCCTGTCGCGCATCATTCGCATGGTGCGTCAGGCGCAAAGCAGTAAGCCGGAAATCGGGCAACTGGCCGATAAAATCTCCGCCATTTTTGTGCCGGTCGTCGTAGGTATCGCGCTGTTCAGTGCCGCCATTTGGTATTTCTTCGGCCCCGCCCCGCAAATTGTGTACACGCTGGTGATCGCAACGACGGTGCTGATTATCGCCTGCCCTTGCGCACTCGGTCTGGCGACGCCAATGTCGATTATTTCCGGCGTGGGCCGTGCCGCGGAGTTTGGCGTGCTGGTTCGCGATGCCGATGCGCTCCAGCGGGCGAGCACGCTCGATACATTGGTGTTTGATAAAACCGGTACGTTAACGGAAGGCCGACCGCAGGTTGTGGCGGTGCGGACAGTTAACCTTGCGGATACCGACGCGCTACGTCTGGCGGCAGCACTTGAACAAGGCTCCAGCCATCCGCTGGCAAGGGCGATTATCGAGAAAGCCGGTAACGCGACGCTGCCGCAGGTGGATAATTTCCGCACGCTGCGCGGTTTGGGCGTGAGTGGCGACGTGGAAAATCGCGCTGTGCTGCTCGGCAATCAGGCGTTGTTGCACGAAAATAGCATTGATACCGCAGCGCTGGACGATGAACTGAAAGCTCAGGCTTCGCAGGGTGCGACGCCGGTTCTGCTGGCGGTTGACGGCAAAGCGGTTGCACTGTTTGCCATTCGCGATCCGCTGCGTCAGGACAGCGTAGCCGCGCTTCAGCGTCTGCATCGCGCGGGCTACCGGCTGGTGATGCTGACCGGCGATAACCCCACGACGGCCAGCGCCATCGCCAAAGAGGCAGGTATTGACGAGGTGATTGCAGGCGTAATGCCGGACGGTAAAGCTGACGCCATCAAAACGCTGCAAAGTCAGGGCCGTCAGGTGGCAATGATCGGCGATGGCATCAACGATGCCCCTGCGCTAGCGCAGGCGGATGTCGGGATTGCGATGGGCGGCGGAAGCGACGTGGCGATTGAAACCGCGGCTATTACGCTGATGCGCCACAGCCTGATGGGCGTGGCTGACGCGCTGGCGATTTCAAAAGCCACTTTGCGCAATATGAAGCAAAACTTGCTCGGTGCGTTTATCTATAACGCGTTCGGTATTCCGATTGCTGCCGGCATTTTATGGCCGCTAACCGGAACCTTGCTGAACCCGGTTGTCGCGGGGGCCGCCATGGCGCTCTCCTCCATCACCGTGGTGAGTAACGCCAACCGGCTCCTGCGCTTTACGCCGAAGGATTGAACCTTAACCTCCTACGCGCTAGCATGAACCTTTGCATTCATGGAGCGCGTATGAGCCTGTTTAATCGTATAAAAACCACATTCCGCGCTCGATTTCCCCGCCGTTATCCCTGGCCGGGACTGGATAGGGTGCTCTCTGGCGGGCAGCATTTGCATCTGATCGGCAGCATCCATATGGGCACGCGTGACATGTCACCGCTGCCGCCCGCGCTGGTTGAAAAACTGAGTACCGCCGATGCGCTGATCGTTGAGGCGGATATTTCCGGCAACGAATCCCCCTTTGCCAACCTTGATATTCCGCCGCCTCTCAACGAACGACTCAGCGAAACGCAGCTAAGCGAACTTGAACGCGTCGCCGATGAACTGGGGCTTGCCCTGTCGATGCTCGAAACCCAGCCGCTATGGCAAATCGCCATGGTATTGCAGGCCACGCAGGCTCAGCGCCTGGGATTACGCGGCGAATACGGTATCGACTATCAACTCCTCACCGCCGCGCGCGCCAGAAATCTCAGAGTTATTGAGCTGGAAGGCGCTGAAAGTCAGATTGCGCTGCTGCGCCAGCTTCCGGGCGACGGGTTGTCGCTGCTGGATGATACGTTAACGCACTGGCACACCAACGCGCGGCTATTACAGATGATGATGAGCTGGTGGCTGGAGTCGCCGCCCGCAGACGGCAAGCTTGAGCTGCCCTCGACGTTTAGCGAATCGCTGTATGATGTGTTGATGCATGAGCGTAATCAGGCCTGGCAAAAAACCTTGCAGGCGTTGCCCGCCGGGCACTATGTGGTTGCCGTCGGCGCGCTGCATTTATACGGGGAAGGGAATTTGCCGTCGCTGTTAAAATAAAAAAATGGCCAATATTTCTATTGGCCCGTCAAAGAGGAATTTCATCGTTATTATTATGCCGAAGGAGACCTTCGGTTGAGCCGATTGTCGCTCAAAGTCATCATCTCCGCCAATACTATTGCGCAAGATGGTGCTATTTTTTAGACAGCCGTCAGGCGTATGCTGAACGCGAAAATTGTCTGTCGTCAGAAGGATCACTATGACTCCCGCCGTTAAATTACTCGAAAAAAACAACATTCCTTTCCGTATTCATACCTACGACCATGATCCCGCCGAAACTAACTTTGGTGACGAAGTGGTGCGCAAGCTGGAGCTGAATGCCGACCAGGTTTATAAAACGCTGCTGGTGGCCGTGAATGGCGATATGAAACATCTTGCGGTGGCGGTCACGCCCGTCGCGGGCCAGCTGGATTTGAAAAAAGTCGCCAAAGCGTTGGGCGCGAAAAAGGTCGATATGGCGGACCCGATGGTAGCGCAGCGCACCACGGGATATCTGGTCGGCGGTATCAGCCCGCTCGGCCAGAAAAAGCGCCTGCCCACTCTGATCGATGCCCCTTCCCAGACGTTTGAAACAATCTTTATTTCAGGCGGAAAGCGCGGACTGGATATTGAGCTTGCAGCAGGCGATTTAGCGAAAATACTCGGGGCCCAATTTGCGGATATTGCGCGGCGGGAGTGATCCTGCTGCGCATAAAAAGGGCGTTACGGGTGACGTCAGTTTGGGCGCGGACAGCACGCAGGAACCGGAGCGTACAGAGAGTACGTGAGGATCCCGGACACTGCCCGCGTTCAAAATAGCGAACGAGTTTGCTCTGTTACTGCCAGCTCACCTCGCCTTTCGGCTCATACGCATTCACATCCAGCGGTGAATTTTGCTGGATAAACTGCTTCAGCACTTCGGCATCAATAAAACCGGTGTTCACGTAGCCCGGTTTATCATCGATATGCGGATACCCGTCACCGCCAGTGGCGTTAAAGCTTAGCGTCGCCATGCGGTAGGTTTTGGCGGGATCAACCGGTTCGCCTTTGATCTTCAGATCGTTCAGCTTGCCGTCCTTCGCGGTAAAACTGACGTTAGCAAACTGCGGATAGGCACCGGAGTCAGGCTTCATTTGCGCCACGGCGGTCAGATAATCGATCACCTCTTTACCGCTCATATCGGCGTATACCACGATGTTGCCAAACGGCTGCACCTTGAGCACATCTTTGTAGGTAATATCACCGCCATCAATGGAATCGCGAATGCCGCCGCCGCTCATCACCGCAAAATCAGCACCGGTGCGTGCCATTTGCGCTGCCAGCAACAGATGTCCCATATTGGTTTGCACAAAGCGAACTTTGCTGCGATCCCCTTCCAGACGACCATTAATAGTGCCGATCTTCACATCCAGCTGCGCTTTGCCTTTATTCTGGAAAGGCGTCAGAAGCGACAGCATTTGGGCGTTTTCGGCAATTTCAGGCGTGTAAAGTACGCGCTCACTTTTGCCATCATCGTAAGTTACTTTTTTCTTCAGATTCACCGGAATCAGCTGATAATTAACCAGTTTCATCTCGCCGTTGCGGAATTCAAAGTCAGCACGGCCAACGTATTTGCCCCACTCGTGAGCCTGAACAATCCAGATCCCGTTCTGACGATCGGGAGCACATGGCGTTCCCGGCACGTAATCGACCTGCTTTTTATTCTCAGCAGCCATGCAAACCGGGTTTTGTGAGTGACCACCCACAATCATTGCCAGCGCGCCTTCTGGCAGACTGCGCGCCATTTCCACATCACCCGGCGCGTTCGAGCCGTGGTCGCCGTTATCGTAATGCCCCATATGGGTTGTCGCGATAATCACGTCCGGCTTTTCGTTTTGATTCAGCTCCTGAATCACCAGCTTTGCTTCGTCAGCCGGTTTACGAAATTCGATGTCCGTAAAATATTCCGGGTTGCCGATTTTCGCGGTGTCATCGGTGGTTAAACCGATCACGGCAATTTTTAAATCTTCCCTTTTGAATAATGCCCAAGGCTTAAACAGGCGTTCGCCGGTACTTTTTTGATAAATATTGGCGGACAGGAACGGGAATTTAGACCACTTTTCCTGCTGGCGCAGCACGGTTAACGGATTATCAAATTCATGGTTGCCGACGGCCATCGCGTCATAACCAATTAAATTCATGCCGCGGAAATCGGGTTCCGCGTCCTGTAAATCGGACTCCGGTACGCCGGTATTAATGTCGCCGCCAGAGAGCAATAATACGCTGCCGCCCTGCGCCGCCACATCTTTGCGAATCCCGTCCACCAGCGTTTTTTGCGCCGACAGACCATATTCACCGTATTCACTGCGCCAGAAATGACCGTGATGGTCATTGGTGTGCAGAATAGTGATTTTGTAGGTTTTATCTTTTTCGTATGCCTGCGCTGACTGGCTTGCCAACGCCCATGTGGCTATCAGCGCCAATGCGACGCCTCGCTTCATTAACTTCATATTCTCGCTCCCTGACTAAAAGACAAACGCAAAAATTACAATGAGTAAGAAGAATAGACAAATATGTTTTCAGAATTGCGACTTTCCTCAACTCTCACGGAAAGGTATGTTAGCCAGATAATAATGACATCCTGCATTTCTTATAAATAAAAGACGTGGAATTTTATGGCAATCAGTGAATCAACCCAGCCCGTCACGGGCTCTCCGGCGTCACCGCCAAAAGCGCGCACCTCATTTGGTATTTTGGGCGCGATCAGTTTGTCACATCTGCTGAACGATATGATTCAATCGCTGATTCTGGCGATTTATCCCCTGTTGCAGTCAGAATTTTCATTAACCTTCGTTCAGATCGGAATGATTACGCTGACCTTCCAGATGGCATCGTCTCTGTTACAGCCTGTCGTGGGCTACTGGACAGATAAATATCCGATGCCGTGGTCGCTGCCGATTGGGATGTGTTTCACTCTCAGCGGGCTGGTGCTGCTGGCGCTAGCCGGTAGCTTTGAGATGGTCCTGGTGGCTGCGGCACTGGTCGGGACGGGCTCGTCGGTATTCCATCCGGAATCCTCGCGGGTGGCGCGTATGGCCTCGGGGGGTCGTCACGGTCTGGCCCAGTCGCTGTTCCAGGTGGGCGGCAACTTCGGTAGCTCGCTCGGTCCATTGCTGGCCGCCGTCATCATTGCGCCATACGGAAAAGGTAATGTGGCCTGGTTTGGGCTGGCCGCGCTGCTGGCGATTGTCGTATTGATACAGATCAGCCGTTGGTATTCTGCACAACATCGGGTGAACAAAGGAAAACCGCAGGTCGCCGTAGTGAATCCGTTGCCGCGCGACAAGGTTATTCTGGCCGTGGGAATACTGTTAGTGCTGATTTTCTCTAAATATTTCTATATGGCGAGCATCAGCAGCTATTACACCTTTTATCTGATGGAAAAATTCGGATTATCGGTACAAAACGCGCAGTTTCACTTGTTTGCGTTCTTGTTCGCGGTTGCAGCCGGTACGGTGATTGGCGGCCCTGTCGGCGATAAAATTGGGCGTAAATACGTGATTTGGGGCTCTATCCTCGGCGTTGCGCCGTTTACCCTTATTTTACCCTACGCATCCCTTGAATGGACGGGCATTTTAACCGTGATAATTGGTTTTATCCTCGCCTCTGCGTTTTCAGCCATTCTGGTATATGCCCAGGAGCTGATGCCGGGACGTATCGGTATGGTTTCTGGACTGTTTTTCGGCTTCGCTTTTGGGATGGGAGGCCTTGGCGCCGCCGTTCTGGGGCTGGTTGCTGACCATACCAGTATCTTCCTGGTCTATAAAATCTGTGCTTTCCTGCCACTTCTGGGGATACTGACCATATTCCTGCCTGATTATCGGCATAAGGCCTAGTTTCTCTGCGGCCAAAGTCAAACTTTGGCCGCACTCAAAGCCTACTGCTGTAAGGCTTCCCTCTCGCTCCTCGTGTTAATTTGTCCTAATCTGCTTTTTTTAACGCTTATTGCTGTTTTATTCAAATTTCAACAATTATTCATAAACATAAGGGTCAAAATTGTCATAAACTATTAATCGGGTTTTTGGCATTCACGCCAAAAATGGATCACCACACGACGAAAGGAGACGGAATGCATCACGCCACACCGCTTATCACCACCATTGTTGGTGGTCTTGTGCTCGCTTTTATCCTTGGCATGCTTGCCAATAAGTTACGTATTTCTCCTCTCGTGGGCTATTTATTAGCAGGTGTGCTGGCCGGTCCGTTTACGCCCGGCTTTGTGGCAGATACCAAACTGGCACCAGAACTGGCGGAATTAGGCGTGATTCTGCTGATGTTTGGCGTGGGTCTTCATTTCTCCCTGAAGGATTTGATGGCGGTAAAGGCCATCGCCATCCCCGGTGCGATCGCCCAGATAGGCGTGGCGACGTTATTGGGTATGGCGCTTTCTGCGATGCTGGGCTGGCCGCTGATGACCGGCATTGTGTTTGGATTGTGTCTCTCAACCGCCAGTACCGTGGTGCTGCTGCGCGCGCTTGAAGAACGGCAGCTTATCGACAGCCAGCGCGGGCAAATTGCCATCGGCTGGCTGATTGTTGAAGATTTGGTGATGGTGCTGACGCTGGTTCTGCTGCCTGCCGTCGCCGGGATGCTTGAAAAAGATAACGTCGGCTTCGCTTCGCTGGCGCTGGATATGAGTATCACCATTGGGAAAGTGATCGCGTTTATCGCCATCATGATGGTCGTGGGCCGCCGTCTGGTCCCCTGGATTATGTCACGCAGCGCCGCCACCGGCTCACGCGAACTGTTTACCCTTTCCGTGCTGGCGCTGGCGCTGGGCATTGCCTTCGGGGCAGTCGAATTCTTTGACGTCTCCTTTGCTCTGGGGCGCATTCTTCGCCGGGATGGTGTTGAACGAGTCAGAACTCAGCCACCGCGCAGCGCACGATACGCTGCCGCTACGCGATGCATTTGCGGTGCTGTTCTTTGTCTCCGTCGGCATGCTGTTCGACCCGTGGATCCTGTTAGAGCAACCGCTGGCAGTGCTGGCAACCCTGGCGATTATTATCTTTGGTAAATCCATTGTCGCGTTCCTTCTGGTACGCATGTTTGGTCACTCTCCGCGTACCGCGCTGACCATCGCGGCAAGTCTGGCGCAGATTGGTGAGTTCGCCTTTATCCTGGCGGGCCTGGGCATGGCGCTGAACCTGCTGCCGCAGGCCGGGCAAAATCTGGTGCTGGCAGGCGCGATACTCTCCATTATGCTCAACCCGGTGCTGTTTGCGGTGCTGGAAAAATATCTCGATAAAACCGAGACGCTGGAAGAGCAGACGCTGGAAGAGGCGACCGAAGAAGAGAAACAGATCCCAGTGGATATCTGTAACCACGCGCTGCTGGTCGGGTTTGGCCGCGTCGGTAGCCTGCTCGGCGAGAAGCTGCTGGCTCAGGGCGTTCCACTGGTGGTTATCGAGACATCACGTTCCCGCGTGGATGAACTCCGTGCACGCGGTATCCGTGCCGTGTTAGGCAACGCCGCTAACGAAGAGATCATGAATCTGGCACACCTGGACTGCGCGCGCTGGCTGCTGCTGACCATTCCAAATGGTTACGAGGCAGGCGAGATTGTCGCGACGGCGCGTGAGAAATGCCCGACGATTGAAATTATCGCCCGTGCGCATTATGACGATGAGGTGGAGTACATTACCGAACGCGGTGCAAATCAGGTGGTGATGGGCGAGCGCGAGATTGCCAATACCATGATTACGCTGATTGAAAAGCCGCCGATTGAAGAAGCGGTGACGGGGTAAGATTATTGCGGCCTGATGCCTTCACCCCGCCCCTATTCCACAGGGAAAAGGGAATACCGAGCCACGATGAGATGCACCGAACGGTTCCCTCTCCCTTAGGGAGAGGGTTGGGGATTATCTTTTAGCGATCCCAGTACGACTCTTCGAGACTGTCTTCCCGCTCCGGCAGCCCACGCGTTAAGCGCGGGGAATGCTGATTCAACACCTGATAGCTAACGCGGTTCGCGTATTTACATACCTGTGCCAGCGACGAATAGGTCAGCCAGCTGAATTTGTGCTTGCTGGAGTTCGGGACGTTAGAGCGGTGATAGGCATTCGCGGTGATGTCGTGCAGCAGTGCCGCCAGCGCACCATCGCCCGCGCCGTTGGTGTTCATGATCTTCTCCGGCCCGCCCATGTATGGCGCGATATGGGAGAAAATGCGCAGTGGATTTTCACACTCTTTGTGGCGCATCGCGCGGCTGAATTCATACTGGTTGAACTCGGCAATCGCGCCCGGCAATAACGGATGCTGGGTTTTGCGTTTGCTCTCTTCTTCCGTAAAGCCCGCCATAAACAGCCCCACAGGACCGGCGGTACAGAGCACTAAATCAACCCAATCCAGCGCTTTATCAGACGCCAGCAGCGGATCGCTTTCGCCGGTCAACGCTTCGGCCTCTTCTTCATTCATCGCCAGAATGGAGACATGCTCTTTCAGGAACGCCTGCCACCACTCCGGGTTATCAGCGATCACGAATTTAGTCCCCAGCGTCAACACCACCGGGACATTATATTTCTTCGCATATTCAATCGCCTGCATGGTCGCTTCCGGCATCGGCTCGCCAGGCTTACAACGCACCAGATAGGAGGTCAACACCAGTGCAGACGCGCCCGCGATCACCTCTTCCGGGATGCTCTCCGCGCGCAGCTTATTCATGTGGCCTGGGCTGATGGCAAACGTGCGCTCGCCGGAATCGCTAATGAGCGTAAAACAGCGGCCAATCGCTCCGTCAACGCCCTGAAGATAGTTCAGGTCGGTACGGCTGGAGGTGTTGCAAAGATAGCGGTAGGCATAGCCGCCGATTTCAATATTGCTGCACATCACGCCCAGCAGGACCGAACGGTCATCCGCCAGCACGGAATAGTTGTGCATAGTGTTCCCGATAGTGCCACCGGCAAACTGATGGGTGATCAGGTTTTCGCGCACCAGCTCCTGGTACAGCGCCTCAGCGACATCATCTTCTATCACCAGCGAATGGCCGGAACTTAGCCCATAGCGTGCGACAAACGCATCATCCACTTTTGCTTCAATGTCGACCAGCGTCTGATCGATACCGACCACCCACGCCGCGCTGGTTTCATTTTCTGGCTGAATCTGTTGCAGGAGGGGATCGCGTGCGTTGACGGGGAAATAGTGCTTGGATTTGCGCTTACCGGGAAATTTCATTTTCAGGGCTACGAGTGACTAATGGGCCGGAAATGGTAGCACAAACCCGGCCCAATACGCGATTATCGACGCGTCGTTACCAGTGAAACCATCATCTCGATATGCTCTGGCGAATCATTCAGAGCTGGAATGTATTCGTACTTCTCGCCGCCAGCTTCGAGGAAAAACTCCCGGTTCTGCACCGCGATCTCTTCCAGCGTTTCCAGACAGTCCGCCGAAAAGCCAGGCGACATCACCTGAACGTGCTTCACGCCCTTTTCACCGAGCATTTTCAGGGTTTCATCGGTGTAAGGTGTCAGCCAGGGTTCGCGACCAAAGCGAGACTGGAAGGTCATCATCACTTTTTCCGGTGGCAGGCCGAGAGCCGAAACCAGTTCGCGCGTGGTGTCGCGACAGCGCTGCGGATAGTCATCGCCTTCGTCGGCATAACGCTGCGGAATCCCGTGATAGGAGAGTAAAAGCAGATCCGGCTCGCCGTGCCTAGCGAACGATGCGCGCGCGCGGTTCACCAGGGCCGCAATGTACATCTCATCATCAGCGTAATCGCGGATAAAGGTGATGCCGGGAATATGACGACGAGTGGCGAGAATGCGCGCCAGCTCATCCCAAACCGCAGCGACCGTTGAGCAGGAATATTGCGGATACAGTGCCAGCACCACAATATGCTCAACGTCCTGTGACAGCAGGTTTTCGACCGCACTTTCCAGGGACGGTTTGCCATAGCTCATGCCGAGTGCAACGGGCATGTCGGGCAATCGGGCGGCAAGCGCTCTCTCCTGACGACGGCTGTAGACCATCAGCGGAGAGCCCTCATCCATCCACACGGACTGATAAAGTTTGGCAACGCGTGGGGAGCGAATAGGCAGAATGACGCCACGCAGCAGCGGCCACCACAAGACGCGTGGGGTATCGACGACGCGCGTGTCGCTTAAAAACTGTCGCAGGTAACGCTTAACTGCCGCTGGAGTGGGTGCTTCTGGAGTGCCCAGATTGGCAAGCAGGATGCCGGTTTTCGCCTGACTCATTCACGCCTCTTAACCATTTGAATGGCTGATGATTGTAACTGAAAAGCGTGTAAACGGAACCCATTGCTGCGATAGGTACTGGTGAGAATATTTCTCACCCAGAGAGCTCCGGGTGAGAGGAGCGTGATTAGCCGAGGATTTTTTCCAGCTCTGCACGCACTTCAGCGACCGGCCTGGTGCCGTCAACTTTCGCGTATTGGGTGTTACCCGCCTGCGCTTCTTTAGAGTAGTAGCCAATCAGCGGCGCGGTCATCTGATGGTATTCCACCAGGCGTTTACGCACGGTCTCTTCCTGATCGTCTTTACGCGTGGTCAGCTCTTCGCCAGTCACGTCATCTTTACCTTCAACCTTTGGTGGGTTGAATTTGATGTGGTAAACGCGGCCAGAAGCAGCATGCACGCGACGACCGATAATACGATCAACGATCAGCTCGTCAGGAACGGCAAATTCCAGAACGTAATCCACGTTGATACCCGCTTCTTTCATGGCGTCAGCCTGCGGAATGGTACGCGGGAAGCCGTCCAGCAGGAAACCGTTACGGCAATCTTCCTGAGTGATGCGTTCTTTTACCAGGGCGATAACCAGTTCGTCAGTCACCAGTTTGCCAGCGTCCATGATGTCTTTCGCTTTTTTACCCAGCTCGGAGCCAGATTTAACAGCGGCACGCAGCATGTCACCCGTAGAGATTTGCGGAATACCGTATTTCTCCATGATGAACTGAGCCTGAGTTCCTTTACCCGCGCCCGGAGCGCCAAGCAGAATAATACGCATTGCGAAAATCCCCTCAAAAGTTGGTTCAATTTTTCAAAAGCGCTAAACAATACCATCAGAACGGGTATGGCTCAAGGAAGGCAGGGAGGCTGAAACGGTTAACGGGGGGATTATTTGGGAGAGCGCGGTCTGAAGCCCTCACCCTGGTCCTCTCCCACATGAGAGGGAGAAGACCAGGGGAGGTGCGGTTAATTACGCCAGCAGCAACGCATTCACGCGCTTGATGAACTGGTTTGGATCTTCCAGCGTACCGCGCTCAGCCAGCAGGGACTGATCCAGCAGCAGCTCAACCCACTCGGCAAAACGAGTTTCATCCTGCGTGTCTGCCGCGCGTTTAACCAGCGGGTGATCCGGGTTCAGCTCGAAGATGTATTTCACTTCTGGCATCGCCTGGCCGGCAGCAGCGAACAGTTTCGCCATCTGCGTGCCCATTTCGTCGGCTTCAGTGGTGACGATTGCCGGCGTGTCGGTCAAACGATGGGTGAAACGCACCTCTTTAACGCGATCGCCCAGCAGCGTTTTCACGCGCTCAACGAACGGCTCCAGCGCTTTCTCGGCTTCTTTCGCGGTTTCGTCCACGTCATCCGCCAGTTTATCGATGGATTCGTCCGCTTTCGCCACGGACTGGAACGCTTTACCGTCGAACTCGGTCAGGTAGTTCATCATCCACTCATCAATGCGATCGGAAAGCAGCAGCACTTCGATGCCTTTCTTACGCAGCAGCTCCAGATGCGGGCTGCTCTTCGCGGCAGCGTAGCTGTCAGCGGTGATGTAGTAGATCTTCTCCTGCCCGTCTTTCATACGAGACACGTAATCTTCGAGCGACACGGTCTGCTCGGAAGAGTCGGTGTGCGTAGAGGCAAAGCGCAGCAGCTTCGCGATAGATTCTACGTTACCCGAATCTTCCGCTGGGCCTTCTTTCAGCACCAGGCCGAACTGTTTCCAGAAGGTCTGGTATTTTTCCGCGTCGTCTTTCGCCAGTTTTTCCAGCATCTGCAGCGTACGTTTGGTCAGCGCGTTACGCAGGTTGCGCGTCACGGTGCTGTCCTGCAGGATTTCACGCGAGACGTTCAGCGGCAGATCGTTGGAATCAATCAGACCACGGGTAAAGCGCAGGTAATTCGGCATGAACTGTTCAGCGTCGTCCATGATGAACACGCGCTGTACGTACAGTTTCAGACCGTGCTTGTGATCGCGGTTCCACATATCCCACGGCGCCTGCGCCGGGATATACAGCAGGCTGGTGTATTCCTGCTTACCTTCCACACGGTTGTGGCTCCAGGTCAGCGGATCGGTAAAGTCGTGGGCGATGTGCTTATAGAATTCGTTGTATTCGTCGTCTTTAATTTCAGACTTGTTACGCGTCCACAGCGCCTGCGCCTTGTTGATTTTCTCCCAGGAGACCACGGTTTCACCGTCGACCTCTTCGGTTTTTTCAATCTCGACCGGCAGTGCAATGTGATCGGAGTATTTGCTGATGATCGAGCGCACGCGCCAGTCATTCAGGAAATCGTCCTCGCCCTCACGCAGGTGCAGGGTGATTTCGGTACCACGATCGGCTTTGGTGATGTCATCAACGGTGTATTCACCTTCGCCATGAGATTCCCAGAATACGCCGTTTTCAGCGCTGTCGCCCGCCGCGCGGGTGCGGACGGTGACTTTATCCGCCACGATAAATGCAGAGTAGAAGCCCACGCCGAACTGGCCGATCAGCTGGCTGTCTTTCGCCTGATCGGAACCCATGGATTCGAGGAAGGATTTGGTGCCAGATTTAGCAATCGTACCGAGATGATCGATCACCTCGTCGCGATTCATACCGATACCGTTATCAGCGATAGTCAGGGTGCGTTTGTCTTTATCGAAAGAGACGCGCACGCGCAGTTCGCCGTCGCCTTCATACAGATCCGGGTTGGACAACGCGCGAAAACGCAGCTTGTCCGCCGCATCCGAGGCGTTGGAAATCAGTTCGCGCAGGAAGATTTCTTTATTGGAATACAGGGAATGGATCATCAGATGCAGAAGCTGTTTGACCTCTGACTGGAAACCACGGGTTTCTTGTCCTTTCATATTCAATCGACCTCAACAATGCCATTTAATGAAGTGGATACCCTAAATAATTCGCGTTGCAGGAAGGCGGCAAGTCAGAGAATCCCCGGGAGCTTACCTAAGTAAGTGACTGGGATGAACGAACGCAGCCAACGCACCTGTAACGTAAAAATATGACGGGTACAAAGCGTTGAGGGAGAGATGGGGATAAGAAGAGAATATTTCAAGCGGAGGCCACAAATGCGACCTCCGTTTGGTCAGAAAACAAGCTTATGACGACCCGCTAAAGAGTGGGACAGCGTGGTGCCGTCCACCATTTCCAGCTCACCGCCGACCGGCACGCCGTGGGCGATTCGGCTGGCGCTCACGCCATACTGTGCGCACAACTCACCGATATAGTTCGCTGTCGCCTCGCCTTCCACCGTGGGGTTAGTGGCGAGAATCACCTCGGTGAGCGTCTCGGATTCAAGACGCTGTTCAAGACGATCCAGACCGATATCATCCGGGCCAATCCCATCCAGTGGAGACAGATGTCCCATCAGCACGAAATAACGGCCCGAAAACTGCCCGGTTTGCTCAATGGCGTAGATATCCGCTGGACTCTCCACCACGCAAATCTGACCGTTTTCCTGACGACGCGGATTGGTGCAGATATTGCACACATCCTGCTCGGTAAACGTACGGCAATCCGCACAGTGACCAATTTCTGACATGGCGCGGGTCAGTGCCTGCGCCAGGCGCATCCCGCCGCTGCGGTCGCGCTGTAACAGCGTAAACGCCATGCGCTGTGCTGACTTTGGGCCGACGCCCGGTAAGCAGCGCAGCGCTTCCATTAACTGCGTGAGCAGCGGACTGGTTTGCATCAGAACGGCATCTTGAAGCCCGGCGGCAGTTGCATACCGCTGGAAACAGAAGCCATTTTCTCTTTCTGCGTTTCGTCGATACGGCGCGCAGCATCGTTAAATGCAGCAGCGACCAGATCTTCCAGCATGTCTTTGTCGTCTTCGAGCAGGCTTGGATCGATCTCCACGCGGCGGCAGTTGTGCGCGCCGTTAATGGTGACTTTCACCAGACCAGCACCAGATTCACCCGTGACTTCCAGCTGGGCGATCTCTTCCTGTGCCTTCTGCATTTTTTCCTGCATCTGCTGAGCCTGCTTCATCAGGCCACCCAGACCGCCTTTTCCACCAAACATAGGCTTCTCTCTCTTTCACGTTTAACGATTAAAACCGTAAGTCAGACTCACGATCAAAGGGGGCGAATACTTTCTTCATCCAGGTCAGCGTCGAAGAAACGACGCAGAGTCTGGATGTTGTTATCCGCAATAATCGACTCGCGCGCCTGCGCAAGCTTCTCTTCATAAATGGCCTGTCGCCACTCCAGCGGCGTTCGCATCTCGGGATTATCATCTTCAATGATAGTCAATTCAACCGGTGCACCGTGCAATGTGGCGAGCGCCTCCGTCAACACCTTGTGCGCTGACGGGGAATTGAGGTGCCGCTGACTCGGACGCAGGTGCAGGCGGATATGATTTCCGTCCTGCTCTTTCCAGGCATTCAGCGCAACCTGTTCCACCAGCTTCGGCAACTGCAATTTACTGACCTCCGCGGCCCAGGCATCACGCTCAAGCGACTCTTCGGCAAGCTTTGCTGACAGCTCTGGCGTCTTCTCATGCTCGAGCGCTTTTTTGAGCGCTTTCGCGTGGCAACGTCGACTTTCACCTCTACTGCGGTGTTGGTCGATTTCCAGCGGTAAGCCTCTTTCTTCGCCGGGGCTTTGACTTCAGCTGCGCTGGATGCGGGGCGCGATTGCACACGCTCCGTTACCGAGGCGAGTCGTTCGAGTGCGGCGTTATTAACCGGCCGCGCTCTTCCTGGCGCTGCCGGTTCACTCTTTTTTGGCTTGGTTGCTCCCTGCGCGCGCTGTAGCTGATTGCGGGCGGCGAGCACCGAACTGGTGGCATCCGGCAGCGAGACGTCCTGCCGGGGTGGTGGCGCAGGATCGTGCGGCACCTGCGGTGGCGTCAACACGGCGGTCGGCGCGACCGGAGCAAAGGATTGTTGCGTCACTTCAGGCTCGGGCAACGGCTTGCGCGGATGGAACGCCAGCGCGCGCAAAAGCGTCATTTCAACGCCCATACGGCGGTCCGGCGCAAACGGCAGCTCTTTGCGACCGATCAGCAGCGTCTGATAGTAAAGCTGAACGTCGGTAGGCGGAACGATGCGCGCAAGTTCGCGCATCCGCTGTTCTATCGCGGCCATATCTGCGCCGATAGCGGCAGGTGAAAGCTGCAACATGGCCACGCGGTGCAGCAAAGCGAGCATTTCCACCAGCAGCGCTTCCCACTCCACGCCGCGAGACGCCGCGGCGTTGACCAGCGACATCACGCGTTCGCCGTTCGCCTCGATCACGGCTTCCACCAGCGACAGCGCCTGATCGTCGTCGAGCGTGCCGAGCATCGTGCTGACCGCGACCGTAGAAAGCTGGCCGTCACCGCTGGCAATGGCCTGATCGGTGAGGCTTAACGCATCACGCAAGCTACCGTCTGCGGCACGCGCCAGCAGTTGCAGCGCACGCGGTTCGTGGACGATTTTTTCTTCGTCAAGAATATGTTCGAGCTGCGCGCGGATCTGTTCGACGTCCAGCGCCTTCAGATGGAACTGCAGGCAGCGCGACAGAATCGTGACCGGCAGCTTTTGCGGATCGGTCGTCGCCAGCAGGAATTTGACATGCGATGGCGGCTCTTCCAGCGTTTTCAGCAGGGCGTTAAAGCTGTGGCGCGACAGCATGTGGACTTCATCGATCAGATAGACCTTGAAGCGGCCACGCGCCGGGGCGTACTGCACGTTATCCAGCAGATCGCGGGTGTCTTCGACTTTTGTGCGCGACGCGGCATCGATCTCAATCAGATCGACAAAACGCCCCTGCTCGATTTCACGACAGTTATCACACACGCCGCACGGTGTGGCGGTGATCCCGGTTTCGCAGTTGAGGCCTTTTGCCAGCAAACGGGCAATAGACGTTTTGCCGACGCCGCGCGTGCCGGAGAATAGATACGCGTGATGAATACGTCCTAGCGACAAACCGTTCGCCAGGGCGGTCAGCACATGTTCCTGGCCGACAACGTCAGCGAAGGTTTGGGGTCGCCATTTTCGGGCTAACACCTGATAACTCATGGGCAGGCTCTGCAACGCTGGAAGGTGGAATTCAGGGGGGGTCATGCTAACACAACCTCACCCGTTGGGCGAGGTTGCGGGAGTCGGGATTAATGACCCGGGAAAGGAACGAGACTGTAGCTGGTGATGCCCTGTTTTTCCAGGCGCTGTTCGCCACCCAGATCGAACAGATTGATGATAAACGCTGCGTCGGTCACTTCACCGCCCAGACGGCGGATCAGTTTCACGGTTGCTTCAATCGTGCCGCCCGTTGCCAGCAGATCGTCGACAACCAGCACTTTATCGCCGGGTTTAATCGCATCAACATGGATTTCCAGCTGATCGGTGCCGTATTCCAGCTCATAACTTTCAGCAATGGTTTCACGTGGCAATTTACGCGGTTTACGTACCGGTACAAAGCCCACGCCCATCGCCAGCGCAACCGGTGCGCCAAACAGGAAGCCACGCGCTTCTGTTCCTACTACTTTGGTGATCCCGGCGTTTTTGTAACGCTCAACCAGCAGTTCAATGCTGAGAGCGTACGCTTTCGGGTCTTCCAGCAAGCTGGTGACATCACGGAAAAGAATGCCAGGCTTCGGATAATCCTGGATGCTTTTGATGCTGTTTTTCAGATATTCAAGCTGCTGCGCAGTTGCGGTCATAAATGTATGCCTGGTTAAAAACGGTGTTACCCACGGCGCGCATAAAAGTCCGGTCAACGTTACAATTGATTAACCTTTGACCAGGCGCACCTGTGCTCGAAAACGGTCGAATTTACTGGCTGCGCGGGATAATTGCAACAGCGATCGGCGCTCTTCAGTGCTTTTGTTGTTTTTCGTCAACCACGGGAATTCGCCACATAAAGAAAAGCAGGCAGGAAAGAATCACCAGCAGCAGAATGCGTACCCACATCATTTTGACCAGCCACAATGAAATGGCAAAGGTAATGAGGATCACCGCAATGGCGCGAGGCTTTGCCCCAGGCGGCATCGCCCGGTATTGTTGCCAGTGGCGCAGATAGCCGCCAAACCACGAGCGATACAGGAGCCATTGGTGGAATCGCGGCGACGAGCGGGCAAAACACCAGGCCGCCAGCAGAATAAACGGCGTGGTCGGCAGAAGCGGTAAAACCACGCCCAACGTGCCAAGCACTACCGCAAGCCAGCCAATGATGATTAAAATAGTACGCTTCATAATGCGAATCGTTATCAAACTGAACGGCTACTTTACCACTGGAGAGCGGATTGAAAACAGCCTTGCTTTTGGAACCCTGCAAAATCAGCTGATCGCCCTGCGTGCGCAGGCCTCACCGCTGATGCAGCACGCGACGCTGAAACCCCGCTTTGACAGGCAGTTATTCCGCACCCGCAGCACGCTGATGAAAGATTATCTTGATGAAGCGCAGGCTCACTTTGAGGAGCTGCAGCGCGCCGTTAAGCAGGCGCAGCCGGAGCAGGTGGCGTGGCTTGCGGGGCATCTGACCGAGCAAATCACCGCTCTGCATCGCGAGATTACCGCATGGCCGCTGCGCGCCTGGGACAGCGCATCGTCCGGCACAGGAAAATGGCAGCGCAAGCGTCTTGAGCATCAGGATTTTGAGCGCCGGCTGTTTGAGATGAAACGGGATCGAGAAAAGCAGCTAGAATCCGCCGAAACGCTGGACGATCAGCAGCGCTTAATCCGTGAAGTCAGCGCGCTGGAAGGCCGTATCACCCGTTGTCGTCAGGCACTGGAAGAGATCGAACGCGTGATTGCGCGTATGACCCGTTAATGGAGAGAAAAATGTCGCTGGAAAACGCACCTGATGAGGTCAAATTGGCCGTCGATTTGATTATGCTGCTGGAAAATCACGATCTTTCGCCCGAAACGGTGCTGAAAGCGCTGGACATTGTAACGCGGGATTTTGAAAGCAAGGTGAAGGCTGGAAGCCCTCACCCTACCCCTCTCCCACGGGGAGAGGGGATGTAATCAAACCCATTTGCCAGAATCAAGCCAGCGTTCAAGCAGGGAAAAATCAGGCTGGCGTTGGGTCGTCGCCCTTCATTTCGCGCTTCACTTCCGTATGCTCATCACCTTTCTCATTGCGCAGATGAACTTCAAGCTGGTTGAAAGCGATATTAATGCCATTTTCGCGGCACAGGCGGTCGATGGTGCGGTTAAGCTCATCCACCGCATAGCTGCGATCGCGCAGTTCACGCACATATAAACGCAGTTCGTGATCCAACGTGCTTGGGCCAAAGGTGGTGAAGAACACCGCCGGAGCCGGATCGTGCATCACTTTTGGATGCTCCATCGCCGCCTGCAGCAGAACCTCTTTCACTCTCTCAAGATCGGAACCGTACGCCACGCCGAGACGGATCACCACGCGCGTAATGGTGTCGGAAAGCGACCAGTTGATCAGACGCTCGGTCACAAACGCCTTGTTCGGGATGATCACCTCTTTGCGATCGAAATCGGTAATGGTGGTCGCACGAATGCGGATCTTGCTGACCGTACCGGAGAAGGTTCCGATGGTTACGGTGTCGCCGATACGCACCGGGCGCTCGAACAGGATAATCAGACCGGAAACGAAGTTACCGAAGATCTCCTGCAAGCCAAAACCGAGACCGACGGAGAGCGCGGCGGCCAGCCACTGAAGTTTATCCCACGAGACGCCAAGCGATCCGAAGACGGTCATTGCTCCCGCGACCAGAATCACGTAGTTCAGAATGGTGGTGATGGCGTACGACGACCCCTGACGCATGTTCAGACGCGAGAGCACCAGCACTTCCAGCAAGCCCGGCAAGTTGCGGATCAGCGCCCACGCGACCATCGAAGAAACCAGCGCAAACAGCAGGCTACCCATGGTTACGCTTTTCATCACCGCCGCACCGGCTTCGGTGCCGTTGTATTGCCACAGAGTGATGCTGTCGAGATAGGCGAACACGGTGATCAAGTCTGACCAAATCGCCCAGAACACCACGCCAAACAGCGCCACCATCACCAGCATGGTGATACGCAACGTCTGCTGGTTAACCTGTTCGAGCGCAATGGTCGGCTCCTCCTGCGGCTCCGCCCCTTCCGCGCCCTCTTTCACCATGTTCTGACGACGCGCCAGCGCACGACGATAGGCGATACGGCGCGCCGCAACGCTCAGGCCACGCAGCACCGTCTGATGCAACAGGTTCCACAGGATCACCAGATAAACCGTTTCAATCCAGCGGCCTGACAGGCGCAGCGTGGTATAGAAATAGCCCGTCGCGGTGAGCACCATCAGCGCCAGCGGAATGACCGCCAGCACGGTAACGGTGATCAGCCGCATATTGTGCGACTCTTTATCACGCCAGCTGTCGCGGCACATCGGCCACATCAGCACGGCAATCAGCAGCAGGTTGAGGAAAATGGCAAGCTGGCCAAGCACATCATCCATCAGATGCAGCGGGGAAAGCTCAGCCACGACAGACCAGAAATGCAGCGGCAGCAGTGCCAGACTCACGCGCACAATCTGGCGACGCCAATGGCTGGTTAGCTGCTCAGGCATATTGAAGTGACGCACTGCCACGCCATCTTTTTCCAGCACTTTCCAGCACAAGCCAAATACCAACCAGAACAGTGCCAGCTTTTTACTGAATGCCCACAGCAGATCGCTGATGTTGAGCTGCATGGTCAGCAGAATCAGGCCAACGGCCAGAATCACAAGGCAGATCGGCATCGCACGGATCAGATCGATAAGGATCGCTTTTGGCGTGTGGAGCTGGCTGTCATTACGCAGTTGCCCCACTTCGTCCGCCAGCTTCTCCTGATATTTTCTCAGCCAGCCGAGACGCCAGCGAATCAGGCCCGCGATCAATAACAACGGCAAACCCGCGAGGAAGGCAATCATCACCGCAGGCCAGGCTTTCTCCCAGTTCACGGTAATTTTCATGCTCTTGATCTGGGATTTCAGCGTTTCGGGGAAAGATTTAAACCAGTCCCAGTCCATCGGTTTATTGCTGTTCACCCAGAAAATTTGCTGTGTCAGAATTTCCTGCAGACTTTTCGATACGCTCACCAGCTGCTGCTGGTTAATTTGCAGGTTAATCGCCATCATCAGCTGATTACCCAGCTGTGTGTTGAGCTTGTCCAGCAGCTCACGGCGCATATCCACCACCTGCACCAGCGCGTCATGCACCTCGTCATTCACTTCGCTGGAGTGGCCCTCTTCCACTTTCGCGACAAAAGCGTCGCTCTGGAAAAGCGCATCGCGCTGCTGGTTGACTTCGAACTGCTCAAGACGCAAATCGGCAATACGATTCGTCATGTCTTCCAGCTCATCGGCAGAAGGCAGCGTCTGCTGTTGCTGATAGAGAATGCGCGATAACAGCAGACTGCCCTTCAGCACTGCAATCTGTTCTTTGATGTTACGTTCGGCCTGCAGCGCGCGATCCAGCCAGTTTTTAACTTTAATATTTTGCTGAACCAGCGAGTTCCCGCTCTCCGTCGCCTGAATCAGGCGCTGGCTAAGCTGATGGTTAACATCAAGCTCTTGCTTCACCAAAGGATTCGTCTGGATGCGCGTGGTTTCGTCCGGGGAGACCGCTTCCTGCGCGGTTTTTTCAGTGATCGTCAGGCGTTTGCTGTTCAGCGCTTCCTGCAAGAGCTGTAGCTGGTGCTCCAGACGATTAATATTCGCAGTGACATAATCACGTTGTTTTTGCAGGGTATCCTGCAAAACGGTATTGCCTTCCAGACTTTTACGCTGCTGGTCAATTTGCGCATTGAGCAGCGTTTGCTGCGCCAGCAGCAGCGTTTGTTGAGTGGGACGCAGTGCGCCCTCTCCCAGCGTCGTCCCGTTCAGGCGGTTACGAATTTGCTGAAGCTGTTGCGAGGCGCTGTACATCGCGTTCTGTACGCGTTCCGGCTGCGTTTGCAGGGAGACCAGTTGGCTGTTGTACGTCGCGAGATCGCTCTGCCCGGTTTGTAAATCCTCAAGCAGTTGCGTCACTCGCGATTCAAGCTGGCGCAGCGAGAGTGTCGTCAGCGTTTTGCGGGTTTCATCGTCATTATCCACATCGCTCAATGCGCTAAGCGATGCGGTAGCCTGACGCATTTTCGCCGGCGCTTCGGCCACTTTCTGACGCAGTTGCGTGGTTTCCGTCTTCACGCGCTCGATTTTATCCAGCGTCTCCAGCGTTTCCGTCAGATCGGCGAGGACGAGTTTATCCTGTGGCGTGAGGTCTTTTTGTTTGTTGAGCGCGTCCACCTGCGACTGAACATCCGCACGCGCCGGGAGGTCGGTGCTATTTTCAGCACGCGCCCAAGCGGCAGGCGCGGCCATCATGAAAATCAGCACGGAGAAAATTAAGGCAAAAACAGGGTTTTGCAAGCGAGAATAGTGCAACATAGTTATGAGTTTGCTGTGAGAAGATGACCAAAAATAGCCAGGTGCGAAGAATATCATGCGCACAAGTTGCAGAATAGCGAGAACGCCACGCTCCAGGAAAATTCCTGGGGGGATTAAAGCTGAGGGTTGTGGGAACCGGCGCGAAGCGTTGGGCTGAACTGGCACATCTCGAGTAAAATCGCGACGTAACTGCGCGCTTCATTTTTTAGGTCAAACGACTGCGGAGAAAAAAGCCAATTTTCCATCAGACCGGAAATATAGGCACGCATCAGAATGGCCGTCCGACGGGTCAGGAGATCGGCAGGCAACATTTTCGCCTGAATGCACTGGTTCAGGGTATACTCGATGCGGTCGTAGCTCTCCAGACACAGGCTTCTTTGTGCCTGTTGCGCGCTTTCCATTTCACCGACAAACTCACATTTATGGAAGATGATTTCCATCATCAGGCGGCGTCGTTCTTCAATGACCGTCGCTTCAAGAACATATACCAGTATTTCTCTCAAAACTGAGAGTGGATCGTCGGGGAATTTTGCCCGATACTCAGTCTCAAGATCGGCAATACTAGATTCTGACAACTCCCAGATTTCGCTAAACAAGTCTGACTTATTTTTGAAATGCCAGTAAATCGCTCCCCGCGTGACACCCGCGGCCTGAGCAATCTGCGCCAGCGAGGTTGATGACACGCCCTGCTTTGAAAACAGACGCAACGCCACATCAAGAATGTGTTGTCGAGTTTCAAGCGCTTGTTGTTTGGTTTTTCGTGCCATACGTGAGTGAATTTACAGTAGTCAGATTTACATACATTTATGAATGTATGTAACATAGCACGACGATAATATAAACGCAGCAATGGGTTTGCGGACTTTTGATCCATTGATCAATTTGAAATCGGACACTCGAGGTTTACATATGAACAAAAACAGAGGGTTAACGCCTCTGGCGATCGTTCTGATGCTCTCAGGCGGCTTAGCGCTTACAGGATGTGATGAGAAACAGGCTCAACAAGGAGCGCAGCAGGCACCCGAAGTCGGTGTCGTGACGCTTAAAACCGAACCTCTGCAAATCACAACAGAATTACCAGGCCGTACAAGCGCTTACCGCGTTGCGGAAGTTCGTCCTCAGGTGAACGGGATTATCCTGAAACGTAACTTCATCGAGGGTGGTGATGTAAAAGCAGGTGAGTCTCTGTATCAGATTGATCCGGCAACCTATCAGGCTGCTTACGAAAGCGCAAAAGGCGATTTGGCAAAAGCAGAAGCTGCAGCCCGAATTTCTCAGGTCACGCTAAATCGTTATAAGAAACTGCTCGGTACGCAATACATCAGTCAACAGGACTATGACACTGCGCAGGCAGATTCCCAACAAGCTAACGCTGCGGTTGTTGCCGCAAAGGCCGCTGTCGAAACTGCCCGCATTAACCTGGCGTACACCAAAGTGACCTCTCCTATCAGTGGTCGTATTGGTAAGTCCTCCGTCACTGAAGGCGCATTGGTTCAGAACGGTCAAGCGACCGCGCTGGCGACTGTCCAGCAGCTTGATCCGATCTATGTTGACGTCACGCAATCCAGCAACGATTTCCTGCGTCTGCAGAAAGAGCTGGCGAGTGGTGCACTGAAGCAAGAGAACGGCAAAGCCAAAGTGGAACTCGTGACCAATGATGGCAGCAAGTTCGCCCAGGAAGGGACGCTGGAATTCTCTGACGTGACCGTCGATCAGACCACAGGCTCCATCACCTTACGTGCCATTTTCCCGAACCCTGACCACACGCTGTTGCCAGGTATGTTCGTGCGTGCCCGTCTTGAAGAAGGGATTAACCCAACCGCACTTCTGGTACCGCAGCAGGGCGTAACGCGTACGCCACGTGGCGATGCCAGCGCAATGGTTGTCGGTGCTGATGACAAAGTCGAGATGCGTCAAATCACTGCAACGCAGGCGATTGGCGATAAATGGCTGGTGACCGAAGGTTTGAAAGATGGCGATCGCGTAATTATTACTGGTTTGCAAAAAGTACGACCTGGTGCGCAAGTGAAGGCTCAGGAAGTCAAATCTGACGAGAAACAACAAGCCGCAGCCGGTGGCCAGTCAGAACAAACCAAGTCTTAACTTAAACAGGAGCCGTTAAGACATGCCTAATTTCTTTATCGATCGCCCCATATTCGCGTGGGTGATCGCCATCATTATCATGCTTGCAGGGGGACTGGCGATCCTGAAGCTGCCTGTCGCGCAATATCCAACGATTGCGCCGCCAGCAGTTTCGATCTCCGCCGTCTACCCTGGCGCTGATGCGAAAACGGTGCAGGACACCGTGACACAGGTTATCGAACAGAACATGAACGGTATCGATAACCTGATGTACATGTCCTCCAACAGTGACTCCACCGGTACGGTTCAAATCACCCTGACCTTCGAGTCTGGTACCGATGCGGATATCGCGCAGGTTCAGGTGCAGAACAAACTGCAGCTGGCCATGCCGTTACTGCCGCAAGAAGTCCAGCAGCAGGGCGTGAGTGTCGAGAAATCGTCCAGTAGCTTCCTGATGGTTGTCGGCGTGATCAACACCAATGGCACGATGACGCAGGAGGATATTTCCGACTACGTGGGTGCCAACATGAAGGACGCGATCAGCCGTACTTCCGGTGTTGGTGACGTGCAGCTGTTTGGTTCCCAATACGCGATGCGTATCTGGATGGACCCGAACAAACTGAACAACTTCCAGCTTACGCCGGTCGACGTGATTGCCGCCATTAAAGCGCAGAACGCCCAGGTTGCAGCCGGTCAGTTAGGCGGTACACCGCCGGTGAAAGGCCAGCAGCTTAACGCCTCCATCATCGCGCAAACCCGTTTAACCTCCGCGGATGAGTTCAGTAAAATTCTGCTGAAAGTGAATCAGGACGGTTCACAGGTTCGCCTGCGCGATGTGGCGAAGGTAGAACTGGGTGGTGAGAACTACGACGTTATTGCGAAATTTAATGGTCAGCCGGCATCCGGTCTGGGTATTAAGCTGGCAACCGGCGCAAACGCCCTGGATACCGCCACGGCGATTCGTGCTGAACTGAAGAAAATGGAACCGTTCTTCCCATCAGGCCTGAAAATCGTTTACCCGTATGATACGACCCCATTCGTGAAAATCTCCATTCACGAAGTGGTAAAAACGCTGGTTGAAGCGATCATTCTGGTCTTCCTGGTCATGTATTTGTTCCTGCAAAACTTCCGCGCGACGTTGATTCCAACCATCGCCGTACCGGTTGTTCTGTTAGGCACCTTTGCCATCCTGTCGATCTTCGGATATTCGATAAACACCCTCACAATGTTCGGGATGGTGTTGGCGATAGGCTTGCTCGTCGATGACGCCATCGTGGTGGTCGAAAACGTCGAGCGTGTGATGGCCGAAGAGGGACTTCCGCCAAAAGAAGCCACCCGTAAATCCATGGGCCAGATCCAGGGCGCACTGGTGGGTATCGCGATGGTACTGTCAGCAGTATTTATCCCGATGGCCTTCTTTGGTGGCTCGACCGGTGCGATTTACCGTCAGTTCTCCATCACCATCGTTTCTGCGATGGCGCTGTCGGTACTGGTAGCATTGATTCTGACGCCAGCGCTTTGTGCAACCATGCTAAAACCTATCGCCAAAGGCGATCACGGTGAGAACAAGAAAGGGTTCTTCGGCTGGTTCAACCGCATGTTCGATAAGAGCACGAATCACTACACCGACAGTATCGGCGGGATTCTGCGCAGCACCGGTCGTTATTTGCTGCTCTACATCATCATCGTCGTGGGTATGGCGTTCCTGTTCGTTCGTCTGCCAAGCTCCTTCTTGCCGGATGAAGATCAGGGCGTATTCCTGACGATGGCGCAGCTTCCTGCGGGTGCATCGCAAGAGCGTACGCAGAAAGTGCTGGATGAAGTGACCGATTACTACCTGACCAAAGAAAAAGCGAACGTTGAATCGGTGTTTGCGGTTAACGGCTTTGGCTTTGCGGGTCGTGGTCAAAACACCGGTATTGCGTTTGTCTCGTTGAAAGACTGGTCTGAACGTTCGGGCGATGAAAACAAAGTTGAAGCGATTACCGGCCGTGCAATGGGCACGTTCTCACAGATTAAAGATGCGATGGTGTTCGCCTTTAACCTGCCAGCGATCGTGGAAACTGGGTACCGCAACGGGCTTTGACTTCCAGCTCGTCGATCAGGGCGGTCTGGGTCACGAAAAACTGACTCAGGCACGTAACCAACTGCTCGGGGAAGTGGCGAAACACCCTGACCTGTTGGCCGGTGTGCGTCCCAACGGCCTGGAAGATACACCGCAGTACAAGATCGACATCGATCAGGAAAAAGCACAGGCGCTGGGCGTTTCTATCAGTGACATCAATACCACACTGGGCGCAGCCTGGGGCGGTAGCTATGTGAACGACTTCATCGACCGTGGTCGTGTGAAGAAAGTCTACATCATGTCTGAAGCGCAGTACCGTATGTTGCCGAACGATATCAACAACTGGTACGTGCGCGGTAGCGATGGTCAGATGGTGCCGTTCTCCGCCTTCTCAACCTCGCATTGGGAATACGGTTCGCCGCGTCTGGAACGTTACAACGGCTTGCCATCGATGGAAATCTTGGGCCAGGCCACGCCAGGTAAAAGTACAGGTGAAGCGATGAACCTGATGGAAGAACTCGCCAGCAAGCTGCCTTCGGGTATCGGCTACGACTGGACGGGAATGTCTTATCAGGAACGTCTGTCGGGCAACCAGGCCCCTGCCCTGTACGCCATTTCACTGATTGTGGTGTTCCTGTGTCTGGCAGCATTGTACGAGAGCTGGTCGATTCCATTCTCCGTTATGCTGGTTGTTCCGCTGGGGGTTATCGGTGCGCTGCTGGCCGCGACGTTCCGTGGACTGACAAACGACGTTTACTTCCAGGTGGGCCTCCTCACAACCATTGGCTTGTCGGCGAAGAACGCGATACTTATCGTGGAATTCGCCAAAGATCTGATGGATAAAGAGGGTAAAGGTCTGATTGAAGCGACGCTGGAAGCGGTACGTATGCGTCTGCGCCCAATCCTGATGACATCATTGGCGTTTATCCTTGGGGTAATGCCGCTGGTTATCAGCACCGGTGCAGGCTCTGGCGCACAGAACGCCGTAGGTACAGGCGTAATGGGCGGTATGATTACCGCAACCGTACTGGCTATCTTCTTCGTTCCTGTGTTCTTTGTGGTGGTTCGCCGCCGCTTCAGCCGCAAGAATGAAGACGTTGAACACAGCCACTCAGTAGAACATCACTGATACCGGTTTCACCTGATAAAAAGGCCGCAATAGCGGCCTTTTTCTTTTCCGTAAAATCATAAATTACGCTTATTGTCAGTTCATTTATTTTCTGCCAACGTAATAAGGCATATCCTATTTAATAGCGAAATTAAGCCATACACTCCGAGTAATTTAATTGGATCCCATTTCAGGATTATTAAGATTATTCCTGGTGGATTAAGTAAGGTCGATGTGTACAGATCCAGACTTCATACGCAAGGGCTGGGTAACGTGATGAATCTTAAGATAGCATTAAAAATGCCAATGCCGATTAAGGAAGTATTTACCCTGCCAACCGTAAGCATTCATTTAACTTTCTCCATTACGAGGTTAATTGTAATTTTTCGTAATAGCGCGATGAAATTTTGATCCGAGTAGATTATAGTTAAAGACATCAGGAGAACTGTACCCGTAAAGGCTACGCTAGTTGTATCCATCCCGACGTTGAAGCTCGGTGAGTAAAGAATCACTCAAAAGGGGATGCGCTATGGACGAGTACTCGCCAAAAAGGCATGATATCGCGCAGTTGAAATTTCTCTGCGAATCCTTGTACCATGACTGCCTCGCCAATCTTGATGAAAGCAACCATGGCTGGGTTAATGATCCGACCTCTGCAATCAACTTACAGCTTAATGAGCTGATAGAGCATATCGCAACCTTCGCACTTAATTATAAAATTAAGTACAATGAAGATAATAAGCTGATTGAGCAAATTGATGAATATCTGGACGACACCTTTATGTTGTTCAGTAGTTATGGCATTAACACGCAAGACTTGCAAAAATGGCGTAAATCAGGAAATCGGCTATTCCGTTGTTTCAACAACGTCAGCAGAGCTAATCCGGTAAGTCATTCCTGTTAAAATTATTACAAATACTAAGGTGAATTTATGTCTGATAAACCATTAACTAAGACAGATTATTTGATGCGTTTGCGTCGCTGTCAGTCACTCGACACGCTTGAACGTGTTATTGAAAAAAATAAATATGAGCTGCCCGATCATGAACTGGCTGTATTTTATTCAGCCGCAGATCATCGTCTTGCCGAGCTAACCATGAATAAACTGTATGACAAAATCCCGGTGTCTGTATGGAAATTTGTCCGTTAATTTCAGGCTTGTTTTAGAGGCACTACCGTTATCTTCTTACGCTGAATTCACCTTTCGATTTACGATCCCTGCGTGAAAGGCAGGTCCACCGTTTCAAACGTGCGCGTCGGCATTTATGCTGTGACTTTGATCACATCAACTTATCGGGAACGTTCCCTTTCTGGATGAGGTTATTTACGCTGATACCGAGCGTATCATTCCAGTGAGGCATTCCATGAGTGAAGAAAAACAAAAAATGATCGCCGGAGAGCTTTACCGCCCTTCGGACGAGACCCTACGGGCAGAGCGCCTTCAGGCGCGCCATCTGATTCACCGCTACAATCACACTGAACCTGATGCGAAATCTGAGCGTCAGGCTTTGCTAAACGATTTATTAGGGCAAAGCGAAGGCGCGTATATTGAGCCTACCTTTCGGTGCGATTACGGCTACAACATTTATCTCGGCAAAGGGTTTTACGCGAACTTTGATTGCGTGATGCTGGATGTGTGCCCCATTATCATCGGTGACAATTGTATGCTGGCGCCTGGCGTGCATATTTACACCGCCACGCATCCACTGGACGCAACCGAACGCAACAGCGGCCTGGAATTAGGTAAACCCGTCACCATCGGCCATAATGTCTGGATTGGTGGACGAGCGGTGATCAACCCTGGCGTTACCATTGGTGATAATGTGGTGGTGGCCTCTGGCGCCGTTGTCACAAAAGACGTGCCTGCTAACGTGGTCGTGGGCGGCAACCCTGCCAAAATCATCAAAACACTGTAAAACTGAAAATGAGTAACTGTTATGCTTTTTCCCCGCATAACTGTTACTTTTTTCCGCTAAACCACTCCCCTAAAATGGGCAGATCCCCTGTATTTTGCAAAATTCATGAAGGTTATAAATGACAGAGATACAGCGCCTGCTTACTGAAACCATCGACGATCTCAATGCCCGCGAGAAACGCGATAATCGCCCGCGCTTTAGCATCAGCTTTATCCGTAAACATACTGGCCTGTTTTTGGCGATGTATGCTGCCCTCCTCGCAACACTCATCGTTATGCTATTGTCAGAAACGCTCATCGACTCGGTGTGGTTACTGATTGTTTTATTCGTCGTCTTTAACGCCTTCTTCTTCTTTGACGTTAACCCGCGCTATCGCTATGAAGATATCGACGTGCTCGATTTCCGCGTTTGCTATAACGGCGAGTGGTACAACACCCGCTATGTGCCGTCGGAGCTGATCAACCGCATTTTGCATTCGCCAAATGTGGAAGAAGAGCAAAAGTCCAAATTGCAGAAAATGATCTCCACGAAAGGCGAACTCTCTTTCTACGACGTCTTCACCCTTTCTCGCCCCGAGACTGCATAATTAACGTCTGCAAGCGCCTGATGCCAGGCGCAAACTGAGACGCAGGGGTATTTCCATACCCCAAAACCAAACCGGTTTGCCCCTGCTGCTCGTCAAGGTAATACCCGCTCAGCGCAGCGGGTGCCATCTGATATTGACTTGCCTGACGTGCTACGGCTTTATCATCAATACCGTCAATCGCGACGGTCAAATGCATGCCCCCTTCCCCGGCTAAAACCCGATGTGGAACGTGGAGTTCAGCGTGAAGCGCATCGCGTAGCTGTTTATACCGCTTGCGGTACAAACGCCGCATCGCAGCAAGATGTCGGGCGTAATGTCCCTCTTCGATAAACAACGCCAGCGTGCGCTGCTCCGCGCGATGTCCGCCGCGTAGCAACGAGCCAAGCGCGGGCTGCGCGGCGTTCGCTAATGCCTTTGGCATCACCATAAAACCGGTGCGCAGCGAGGGAAACAGTGTTTTGCTAAATGTCCCTAAATAGACCACGGGCGCATTTTTCTGCATGCCCATCATCGCTGGAACGGGTTCCCCGCTATAGCGAAATTCACTGTCGTAATCATCTTCAATAATCCAGGCATTATGCTGACGCGCAAATTCAAGCAGCGCGAATCGTCGATGGATGCTTAGCACACTCCCGTACGGAAACTGGTGGGATGGAGAGGTGAATATCAGTGTGGGTGAGTACTCACCTTTTGTTTCAAGCCGCATGCCTTCTTCGTCAACAGGCATGCCGACCATCGTCAGGCCCGATTTCGCAAACGCGCTTTTGGCACCGGCGTAACCCGGATCTTCTATCCAGGCAATATCCCCCGTCTCGCTGAGAAGTTGAGTGCACAGGTTCACCCCTTCAAGTGCGCCTTCGGTAATCACAATCTGGCTGGCGTCGCAATCAATCCCACGCGAAAGCGCCAGATGACGGGCAATCGCGCTACGCAGCGACACTTCGCCCGCCGGATCGCCATACCCTAACAACGCGCTGCCTTCTTCTCGTAAAACGCGATCGTACAAACGTCGCCACAGCGGTAAGGGAAAATAGTGGATCGCGGGCGTGCCGGGTGTGAATGCTGGGACGGGCATGGCGCGAGATGTCGGCGCGGGGAGCCGTGCCACGCGCTGCGCAAGCGTGATATCAAGAATCTGAGCGGACTGTACGTTATCACGATGCCCGACCTGAGCAACACGAGTTCCTTGCCGATTACGGTGTAAAAAGCCTTCAAGAGTGAGCTGCTCCAGCGCGGCATTCACCGTGTTACGCGAAATCCCCGCCTGTTCAGCGATGATGCGGGATCCCGGTAAACGGCTCTCCGCCAGCAGCCTGCCGTTTAATATGGCTTCCCGCAAGCCGCGATACAACGATCGCTGAAGCGTGTCTGCACCGCGACGTTGCAGCACATCATTGATTAATGCGTAAAAATCGTCACCTGAAATATTCATTGCCGCCTCCGTGGTACCACATGATTATAACCATGTGGATCTTCTTGTGGGGCCACAAATTTCCTAATCTGGAATTCACATCAGACAAAGGGAATCAACATGAATCAATTCAATCAGTTTGGTCAGCCAGTGGGCGAGCCGATGAACGACTGGCAGCCTCGTCCACATCCGGATCGTGTGGCGCTAAAAGGGCATTATTGCACGCTCACGCCGTTACGCCCGGAACATGCTGAAGCCCTTTTTACCGCCTATCAGCAGGCTGAAGACACCCGCAGCTGGACGTGGCTTTTGCGCGAACCGGATGCAACTGCCGACGAATTTACAGCGTGGGTAGAGAGCGTTTGTGAACTGTCCGATCCGATTCACTTCACGGTGATCGACAACCAGACCAAATCACCTGTCGGCACACTAGCCTTGATGCGTATCGATGCGAAAAACGGCGTGATCGAAGTTGGGCATGTCCATTTTTCACCGCGCCTCAGCGGCACCGTGATGTCCACCGAAGCACAGTATTTACTGATGCAGTATGTATTTACTACGCTGGGATATCGTCGCTACGAATGGAAATGCAACAGCCTGAATGCGCCTTCACGCCGCGCGGCGCAACGTCTGGGGTTTCAGTATGAAGGGCGTTTTCGTCAGGCGCTGGTGATCAAGGGGCATAATCGCGACACCGACTGGTTTTCGATCATTGATAGCGAATGGCCAGGACTGGAAAGCGCATTCCAGAGCTGGCTCGCCGCCGACAATTTCACCGCCGACGGCAAGCAGATAAGATCCCTGGAAAATTGGCGCGAATCACGGCGTTAACGTCTTTTCTTTCTTCCCTGCACCGCTTTAAAGCGCGGGTTAGATTTGCAAATCACGTACAGGCGTCCTTTGCGTTTCACAATCTGGCAATCCGGATGACGCTGTTTTGCACTGCGTAGCGAGTTTAGTACCTGCATGGTTAGCCTCGCTTCGCATTGATAAAGCCGCTAAAGCGCTGGCGGAAACGTGCCGCGCTGCCCTCTGTCGAGAAGGTTTTCTGCTTCCCGGTATAGTACGGGTGCGATTTTGACGAGACATCGAGAGTGATGTACGGATACGTCTGGCCGTCGAGTTCGATTTCGCGATCGGTTTTAATCGTCGATCCCACTTTAAAAAATTCGTCAACGCTGGTGTCGTGAAAAACGACGGTACGGTAGTGCGGATGGATATCAGGTTTCATCTTATGCTCGATATGTTTTGTTATAACATAACAAAAGTCTATCCGAGTCACAGGATAAAAACAACCCCCGCCCGATTGGGCGAGGGAACCACGCTAAACGTCTTGCGAAGCCTGCTCTTTGCCCACCAGCAACGTGGTCAGGAAAAACGACAGCACCAACGCCATCACCACGCCCGCAAGTGCAAAGATAAAATAGGGGCCGATATAAGCAGGCAAACTGAAGATGCTCGACAGAATGTAGCCGTAAAGACGCACGCCGAAGAACGCGATAAACGCGGAGGCCAGTGAACTGGCAACGGTGGCCGCAATAAACGCTTTTTTGTAGCGCGTCAGAACACCAAACAGCGCCGGTTCGGTAATGCCGAGGAGTGCGGAAATCGCGGCTGAAAGGGTAACGGTTCTCTCCTGGCGGTCTCTGCTCAAGCGCCAGATGGCGAACGTAGAACCCGCAATCGCCATATTGGCCATAAACATCATTGGCATCAGCATGTCGTACCCGCGATCGCTAAAGTTTTGCAGCGCGATCGGCGTCATCGCATGGTGCATACCGGTGAGGATCGCTACCGGGCGAATCGCGCCCACAATCAAACCGGCAAAACTTGCCGACACGCTAAACAGCCCTTCAATAAACAACGCCAGCCCTTTTCCTAGCCAGATGCCAATCGGGCCAATCACCACCAGCGCGGCCAGAGCGCCAATAAACAGCGTTAGCGTGGGCGTGAATACGGTCTTCAGTACGTCCGGCATGATGCTATCGACCCAGCGGTGGATATAGCTCAAGGCCAGAATCGAGAAAATCACCGGGATCACGCTGGAGGAGTAGTTGAACACCGAAACGGGAATCGCATTCAGTAGCCAGAACGCGCTGACCGCCCCTTCCTGATGCGTCGCCAGCGCTTTGGCCGCGTCAATCAGCGACGGATACATCAGGCAAGCCGCGACGGCCGCCGCCAGATACTCGTTGGTTTTGAAGATTTTCGCCGCCGATACCGCCAGGAAAAACGGCAGGAAATAAAACACGCCGCTGGCAATCAGATCGATCACCATCACGGTATCACTTTTGGCGGAAACCACTTTTAGGGCGATCAAACCTGCCAGCAGCCCTTTGATCATCCCCGCGCCTGCGATGGCCGGGACAATAGGACCAAACACGCCCGACACGGTATCCATAAACAGCGATATCAGGCTCTTACGCCCTTTGGTTGCTGCCGGTGCCGCCGTATCGTTATTGCCCAATACGGTAAGCATCTGTTCATACCAGCTGTTCACTTTCGGGCCAATAATGACCTGAAACTGATCGCTTTGCAGCTGCGCGCCCAGCACACCGGGCAATTTTTTTATCTCATTTTGATCGACTTTATTATCGTCAATGAGATCAAAGCGCAGCCGCGTCATGCAGTGCCAGACTTTATTAATATTCCCCTGGCCGCCGACCAGACGAATAATATTATTGATCGCTTCGTGCGTCCCCATAAAGACTCCTGCCCGATGTTGTTGTCGTTTTAATGTCGCCATGAAGAATAATTAAAGCATGGCAACAAAACAAACCAATAAAAGTAGACTTCGCTCACAATTAGCCAGCAGAAAGCCACAAAAACGTAAAACGGCTCAAATTGGTATGGTTTTAAATTACATTTGCGATAAATAACTGACCAAAATAAATAGTCAAAAAAACGGTTTACCCACTCACGATTTTAGGGTGATGATATTCCCCATAACGTATTCCCACAGTGCAGCAAAGGAGTTATTTTCGTGACGCCTGTGATCATCAAAGATATTGAATGTTTTATTACCCGCCCGGATCGACATAATCTGGTTACCGTCCGTGTGACCACCGAACAAGGCATCACGGGCCATGGATGTGCGACCTTTCAGCAGCGCCCACTGGCCGTTAAAACGCTGGTGGATGAATACCTGCGACCCCTGCTGATTGGACGTGATGCGAACAATATTGAAGACCTGTGGCAGATGATGAACGTCAACGCCTACTGGCGTAACGGCCCGTTGATGAACAATGCCATTTCAGGCGTCGACATGGCCCTGTGGGATATCAAAGGTCAGCTGGCTGGTATGCCGCTGTATCAGCTGTTTGGCGGTAAATCCCGCGACGCGATCCCGGCCTACAGCCACGCCAGCGGCGAAACGCTGGAAGCGTTATTTGCCTCCGTGGATACGCTCATTGCGCAGGGCTATCGCCATATCCGCTGTCAGCTCGGCTTTTACGGCGGTACGCCATCTGAACTCCACTCCCCGGACAACCCTACCCCGGGCGCATGGTTCGATCAGCAAGAGTACATGAGCAATACCGTCGAGATGTTCCGCGCCCTGCGCGAAAAATATGGCTGGAAGCTGCATATTTTGCATGATGTCCACGAGCGGCTGTTCCCACAGCAGGCCGTGCAATTGGCAAAACAGCTCGAACCGTTCCAGCCCTACTTTATTGAAGATATTTTGCCGCCACAGCAAAGCGCATGGCTGGAACAGGTGCGTCAGCAAAGCTGCGTTCCGCTGGCGCTGGGAGAGTTATTTAATAACCCTGCTGAATGGCACGATCTGATTGTGAATCGTCGTATCGATTTTATACGCTGCCACGTCTCGCAAATCGGCGGGATCACTCCGGCGCTCAAGCTGGCGCATTTATGTCAGGCTTTTGGCGTACGCCTTGCCTGGCATGGCCCGGGCGATATGACGCCGATCGGCGTCGCGGTGAACACTCACCTGAATATTCATCTGCACAATGCGGCGATTCAGGAATTTATTCCTCGCTCTGCCACGACAAACGACGTGTTCCCCGGCGCGCCAGAGGTAAAAGACGGATTTGTCTATCCTCCCGTACAGCCCGGCATCGGCGTGGGCTTCAACGACGCGTTGGCGCTGGCGCACCCGGTTGTTTATCGACCGCACGAGTGGACACAGAGCCGTCTGCCCGACGGTACCCTTCACACGCCCTGATTTTGGCGCCAGGCCAGATTGTCGCGGTTGTACGGAATGACGTAAGTACAGGTGTAGTTGATATCAATAATATCGCTCACCTCAAACACGCGCCCGCCATCCAGAATACCGCGGTTATTGATATGCATTGCCGGGCTGCCTTTTTTGCAGCCCAGAATCACCGCCTGTTCACGGCCTACGCTCCACCGCGCGATAGGTGGTCAACATATGAGAAATGGTCAATCCTTTGCTCAGAACATACTGCTGGATTGAGCGCTCAATGGCCTGCTGATTCAGATCCGGGAAATCCGCGGCAGGCATACTCGATATTTCGAGCTGTACGGGCATGTCATCGACGTAACGCAAGCGGCAGAAGTGCCAGATAAAACTCTCCTCATCAATACCGAAAATCTGCTGCGCGGCGCGATCCGGGCGCGTCTTATGCAGACTGATCATTCGGTAACGAATCTGATCGAAGCGCTTTTCCGTGATCGAGTTATACACCAGGGGATTATTGCGCGCGTGTTCGTTGATCCAGATCCCCGAACCTTGCACAATCCGCACCACGCCAATGCTGACCAGCTTTTCAAGCGCCTGTCGAATAGTAAAACGTGACACACCATATTCCTCGGCGAGCTGTCGTTCCGGCGACAGTTTGCGCGGACCCGGCGTGGTGTCCTGATAAATTTTGCTCAGGAGATCTTGTGTCACGAATTCTTTTTTCTTCATTACTTTTCCCTGAATCAAATCAATCACTGCAGCATGTTATAAGATTATCATTTTGGGGCGATTTAATTCAGCACTGCAGAAAGGATACCGCTGCATGACAACCCGCCATTTGGTCAGCCTGGTGACTGGTGTTCTGATTTTTTCCGTGCTGATCCCCATCAGCCTGAGTGTTTGGCTCGCGCATCGCCAGGCAGAAGACAAATTTGTCCAGGATTTGGATCGCTACTCTTCGCGGGTACTGATCCGCACCAACATCGTTATCGATCAAGCTAAAGCAGCGTTAACGCAAATCCAGTCTTTTAACGGTGAGCCGTGCAGCTATCAGCATTTACTGGAGATGCGCCGGATCTCTTTCTCCTTCCGCTACGTTCAGGAAGTGATGTACGTTGATAACCGCAAGCCCGTGTGTTCATCGCTCGAGCAGGTTAGCAAAGCGAAGGCGTTTCCGCTTCCTATGCGCACGACGCACGATGGCTATGATGCGTGGCTGACGCAGCAAAACGATCTCGGTATTCGGCGCTATATGACCGTGCTGGGCCTCGGAAACTATCTGGTCCTGTTAGATCCGGAATCGCTGATTGATGTCATTCCTTTTGGCGCCTGGCCGATCGAAGCCGCGCTGGTCGGCTATGACAGCAATATTGTTTTTTCCAGCAGCAGCCCTCTCCCACCGCACATCTGGCAGCAATTACAGAAACAGAATTTTGCGCCGCTGCAGTACAAGGGATCGATGTACGTCGTCAAATCCGTCCCAGATTTGCGCTTTGCGGTCGTCGCCTGGGCCTCTCTTGAGCCGCTCAAGGCGAGCTGGCATCAACAGCTGCTGTTCTGGTTCCCGTTTGGTGCTCTGGTCAGTCTTGTGGCCGCGGCCTTTGTGATGCGGCTTTTACGCCGCCTGCAATCCCCGCGTAATCGTCTGCTGGATGCGATCCACGCCCGTGAATTTGTTATGCATTATCAGCCCATCGTGGCGCTTGATAGTGGCAAGATAACCGGCGCCGAGGCACTCACTCGCTGGCCTCAGCAGGACGGCAGCCTGCTTTCGCCAAACATTTTTATTCCGCTGGCTGAGCAAACGGGGCTGACGTCTAAATTAACCAGGCTGGTGATTGAGAAGGTCTTTGAGGATATGGGCGAATGGCTGCGCCATCACCCTCATCAACATATTTCCATTAACCTTTCCGCCGCCGATCTATTTTGCGATGAACTGCCGCAGGTGTTGAGTCGTCTGCTTAAGCACTGGCAGATTCCGCCGCAGCAAATTGCGCTGGAATTGACCGAACGGGAGTTTGCCGATCCCGCGGTGAGTGCGCCGCTTATCGCCAGTTTGCGTCGTTCAGGCCACCCCATCTATATCGACGATTTTGGTACCGGCTACTCCAGCCTCAGCTATCTCCAGGATCTGGATGTCGATACGTTGAAAATTGATAAATCATTCGTGGATGCGCTGGAGTACAAAAACGTCACGCCGCACATTATTGAAATGGCAAAATCGCTCAACATGGCAATGGTTGCTGAAGGTATCGAAACCGAAGGGCAATTAGAGTGGCTGCGTCGCCACGGCGTGCAGTACGGGCAGGGCTGGTTATACAGTAAAGCGTTGCCAAAAGTGGAGTTCATCTTATGGGCAGAGAACAATCTCGACCCTGACGAATAAGTCGCCCGGCACGCGGTGCGTCGCCGGGCGCAAACCATCACTCATCCAGTAACGGCATAAACCCGCCGTAGATCATTCGCTTGCCGTCGAACGGCATGGAATCTCCCCACTCTTTCATGCGTGGGTCGGACATCAGCTTTTTGTTCGCCTCATCGCGAACCTCTTTCGACGGATATTCAATCCAGCTGAAAACGACTTCTTCGCCCTCTTCCGCTTTGACCGCCATGCGAAAATCGGTCAATTTTCCATCCGGAACGTCCTCGGCCCAACACTCCACAACCCGCGTCGCGCCAAACTCTTTAAACAGTGGAGCCGCCCTGGACGCCATCTCGCGATAAGCCTCCTTATTTTCTGCAGGAACGGCAACCACAAAACCATCGACATACTTCATGAGTCAAACCTCCGAAGTGAGCGTGCGGCCACCAGCTGTGACCGCAACCGACGAGGTTAAGTTTAGTCCTGTCGCCAGCTAAACGCGTAACGCATCACGCGGTGTTGCAGGATAAATTCCGGCGACACGCTGGGGCTCCAGGAGTCATCGCCGCCCACACCCATATGGAAGGCGTCGATATTCAGCCAGCAGCCCGGTTCAGGTTCCAGCAAATGATGATGGCTGGTTTCACGCAGCTGTTGCTGACTGTAGCGGCTCAATGAAAAGTGGAAATCACCCTGCAGCTGATGCGTGCCAAAAGTCAGTTCGCGCGTATCGCAGCGCAGGCCGTTATCCGTCGGGAAAATATACGGCGTATGCAGCGCATCCAGCGGCAACGTCCAGCGCCCCTGACGGGCGGCCAGTTTTCTGTCCGGATAGTTCTCGTCCGGTCCCAGGCCGAGCCAGCTTGCCGTTTGCGGCGTTTGCGCCAGCTGACAGCTCAGGCCAATGCGCGCGGGTTGCGGAATATCATTCGCCACTTGTACCTGCACGTCGCCATGCAGCACGCCAGAACGGTCAATTGTCCAGGTTTTGCGGCTCAGGAACAGCGTTTTGCCGTTTGATTCCCAGGCGTGAAGCGTGGTGATTGTCACGGCCTGCGCGAGTTGTTCTCCTTCGCAGAGCAACAGACGCGGCGTGAGGTTGTACATGCCCGCCGCTTTCCAGCGCTCAACCCACGCATTCGGATCGATACGCGTGGCTTCGCTGACGCCGATATCATTATCGAGCGGCGCACGGGTGAAATTATCTCTCATCGGGGCGATGAGCGTCGCGGTGCCGTTATTCCACCACTGGGTCAGATTTCCGCTGGTACGATCAAAATGCCAACGCTGTGACTGATGGCTGACTTCGAGCAAATCCTGTTTTACCGTCAGGTTTGGCTTCGTCGTTCCCTCAACGGACGGCGCAATATAGAGCGGCGCGGGCAGCTGCCACTGATCCCAGGCGCAGCGATGATTCGCCGGAGACCAGGCGGTCGCCGCCGTCTGAACGATATCTACATTCAGCCAGATTTCGCCTGCCGCCGCGGCAAATTCCGGTGCGTCAATTTCAATACGCTGCGTTTGCTGCGGGGCAATCGTGAGCGCCACGTCCCCACTCGCCAGCACTTCGCCGTCGCGTGAAATATTCCAGCGCAACTGCTCATTATCACTCTGGCGGAACAGATAATCGCTGTGCACGTCGACCACCAGCGGTGAAGTGCTTACCAGCGTAAACGTGAAAAATTGCTGCGCGCGCTGGGCTTCAAACAGCGCCGGATGCGGCGTGCGATCCGGGAACACCAGCCCATTCAGGCAAAACTGACGGTCATTCGGCGTATCACCAAAATCACCGCCATACGCCCAAAAAGGGTTGCCGTTGTCGTCTTTTTTGGTCAGCGCCTGATCCACCCAGTCCCAGACGAATCCTCCCTGTAAGCGTGGGTGATCGCGAAATGCCTGCCAGTATTTTGCAAATCCACCAAAACTGTTACCCATGGCATGGGCGTATTCGCACAGGATCAGCGGGCGCGTCTCATCCGGCATGCCGATCCACTTTTTCAGTGACCATTTTGGTACGGCCTCAAACGGCTGATCCTGATCGACACGGGCATACATCGGGCAGACGATATCGGTCGCAGCGGTATTTGCGCCGCCGCCTTCATACTGCACCGGACGCGTGGGATCGGTGGTTTTAACCCAGCGGTAGAGCGCGTCATGGTTGGCGCCATGCCCGGATTCATTGCCCAGCGACCAAATGATAATGGACGGATGGTTACGATCGCGCAGCACCATGCGCGTCACGCGTTCGCTCATCGCAGGCAGCCAGCGCGGATCGTCGGCCAGACGGCTCATCGGCACCATGCCGTGTGTTTTCAATATTCGCTTCGTCCACCACGTACAAGCCATACCGGTCACACAGCGTGTACCACAGGGGATGGTTCGGGTAATGCGAGCAGCGGACGGCGTTAAAGTTATGCTGTTTCATCAGCTCGATGTCGCGGCGCATGGTGGCTTCGTCCATCACCTGGCCCGTTTTCCGGATGGTGCTCATGGCGGTTGACGCCACGGATCAGTAGCGGTTTGCCGTTCACTTTTAACAAGCCGTTGCTGATTTCCACACGACGGAAGCCGACGTCGCAGGCCTCCACGTCCAGGAGTTCACCTTGCCCGCTGCGCAATACAATCGTTAAGCGATACAGTTCCGGGGTTTCGGCGCTCCACAGCGCCGGATCATTCACCGGCAACGTGACGTTTAAACGCTCCGCCCAATTGCCACGCTCATCAATAATGGCTGACCCGGGCCTGGCGCAGACCGTCGCGACTGAAAGCCCGTCACGCCACAGGGTCACCGCCACTTCGCAATCGGCAAACTGCTCACCGGCAAGCGCCACTTCAACCTGTAATTTTGCGCGGTCGTAATCGGCGTTCAGCTCCGTCACGACATGATAATCCGCTATCTGAGTGTGCGGTTTATGCAGCAGCGACACGTCGCGGAAAATGCCGCTCATCCGCCACATGTCCTGATCTTCAAGGTAACTTCCGTCGCACCAGCGCAACACCAGCACCGCCATGCGGTTGGTTCCCGCGCGCAAAACCGTGGCTTAAATCAAACTCTGCGGGCAAGCGGCTGTCCTGCGAATAGCCAATCCATTTGCCGTTGCACCAGAGATAAAACGCTGAGTTCACGCCCTCAAAAACAATGCGCGTTTGCCCGCTTTCGAGCCACTGCTCATCCACTTCAAATGTGAGCGAGTAACAACCGGTTGGATTCTCTGCGGGCACAAACGGCGGATTCAGCGGAATCGGATAGGTCACGTTGGTATAAACAGGCGTATCAAAGCCCTGCATCTGCCAGTTTGACGGAACCGGCGTTGTCACCGCGTCGGCGCAATCGTCTGTCACCCAGCTTTCCGGCACCAGCTCTGGTGCCGCGTAATAGCTAAACTGCCAGTCACCGTTCAGCGAGCGCTTACGGGAGGAGTTTTCGTCGGCCCGCGCGAGTGCTTCATCGCGCCAGCTGTTGAACGGGGCATGGGCAGGCAGGCGATGCCATTGGGTCACGCCGGGGTTTTCCCAGTCGCGGCGGGCTAAGATTTTGCTAAGTGACATTGGGGATGCAGTAAACATTTTAACCTCTTTGCGAAGCGCTCACAATTTTAGTCACAATGCCCTGCAGAAATGATCCGGTAAAGGATCGAAAGGCCGCAAAGCGAAGTCGATCACAAAAGCGTTATTGTCGCGCCAGCTGCTCGGCCACGATCGCCAGTGATTTCAGCTGTTGCGCCAGCGCTTCGCGATCGGCCTGCTGTGGCGAAAATCGGGCGCTGGAGTGCCGTTCGACCAGCGTGACGGGCAGCTGCGTTTGCCAGAGTTCATCCATTGCGGGAGAAAGCAGCCACTCGACGCTGCGCTCACCGGCGTCACGAAACGCCTGGCGAATTGTGGTTAACGGCGGTGAAAACCAGGCGCTGTCAGCGGTATCATCAAATCCCACCACCGATATTTGCCCCGGTACGGCGATCCCTTTTTCTGCGCAGGCGCGCATCACGCCCAGTGCCATCTGATCGTTGGCCACCAGAATGGCGTCGGGAAGCGTTGCGCCAGACAAAAGCTGATGTCCTTTTTCATACCCGGAGGCGGCACTCCAGTCACCGTGAGCAATAGCACACGGCGTAATATCCGACTGCCCCAGCCGCGCCTGCCAGCCGGCTAAACGCGCGCGTGAAGAGACCGAGCTTTCAGGCCCTGCGAGGAGAGCAATCTGCTGATGCCCGAGCGAAAGCAGATGTTCTGCACCCAGCGTCGCGCCCTGCTCAGCGTCAAAAGCCAGGCGATGGACGTTCGCAGAAGGAGAAACATCAAAGAACAGTACCGGAACCGGCGCGGCCAAATGGCGAATTTTTTCCGCTTCGGCATCGTCCAGCGGAACGTTCACCAGCAGGCCCTCAACGCGCTGCGCCAGCAATTCCTGCAACGCAGCCTGACAAAACTCGGGCTGTTCCACCATCGAGATCATCACGCTCACGCCGCGCTCACCCGCACGGGATTTTACCGCAGAGGCAATCTGCGAGGGCGCATGCAACGCCAGATCGGTGGTAATCAGCCCGAGCGTGCGGGTGCGTTTCCCGGCGAGCTGCTGCGCGCCGCGATTGGGCACGTAATGCAGCTCGGTCATTGCCTGCTGCACTTTTTCACGGGTGCGAGAAGAGACGTGTTCCGCATCGTTAATCACGCGGGAAACCGTCTGATAAGAAACGCCCGCCAGGCGGGCAACGTCATAGAGTGTAATGGCTTTCATGCTGTATACATCGCAACGGAAGATGCCGATATTCTGGCACAGCGCGTCTGTTAAAGCATGTGAGCGCTTCGCAGAATTAAACAACGCTTTCCGGTTGTGGGGTCACACTCATTTTCGGTTTCTGACGAAACCACGGCAGGCAAATTTGAATCAGTGGGCCGATGGCGAGCGCATACAGCACGGTACCTACGCCGAACGTGCCACCCAGCACACAGCCGATCAGTAAAACCGAAACTTCAATCGCCGTACGCACACTGCGCACCGACCAACCCGTACGGGCGTTGATGCCGGTCATCAGGCCGTCTCGCGGGCCCGAGCCAAAACCCGCACCGATGTACATTCCGGTGGCGAGCGCATTCACCACTACCGCTGAAAACAACAGCACGCTGCGCGCCACCAGCGAACTCATTTCTGGGAGCAATGCCAGCGAGGCATCGGCCGCCAGACCAATCACAATCACATTGCTGATGGTCCCCAGCCCTGGACGCTGGCGCAGCGGGATCCAGAACAGCAACACCAGCGCGCCGGTTAAAATCATCACCGTACCGATGTCCATCGCCAGCAGTTTGGCTACGCCAAGGTGAAACACGTTCCACGGATCAGCACCGAGATCGGCACGGACGAACATCGCGGTGGAAAGCCCGTAAAATCCCAGCCCGACGTAAAGTTGCAGTAAGCGACGCAGCATTCTTTTTCTCCTGAAGTTTATGCTTTCATCTTCGCCGGAAATGGCCCTATGATTAATGTCCAGTTTTCAAATAGTGGACTGCATATGTCATCACGTCGCTTTGGTAGCCAGTCGCTGGTGCGCCTGTTGGGCCACTGGCAGCAAGTTTCTTCGCGCACGCCGCTGTGGCGTCAGTTAGCCGATGCGCTGCGCCTGCTCATTCTGGACGGCAGGCTGGCGCTGGACACACGCTTGCCCGGCGAGCGGGAGCTGGCAAGCGCGCTGAATGTCAGCCGCACTACCGTCAGCAGCGCCCTGGCGCATTTACGCGACGAAGGTTATCTGGAAAGCCGTCACGGCAGCGGGGTCGCGCGTCATTCTGCCGGAAAGCCACGCCGTCCCGACTCGCGCGGCCATCACCTCGGCGCTGGATCTCTCCACTGCCGCGCTCAGCGCCGGACCGGAAATTCATCAGGCTTATACCCACGCCCTCACCGCCATGACGCAGCATCTGTCGCTAACGGGGTTACGATCAGATGGGGTTGCTGGCGCTGCGCGGAGGCGATTGCCACACGGTACAGCGCACGCGGATTGCCGACGCGCGCGGATGAAGTGATGGTAGTGAATGGCGCGGTCAGCGGGCTGGCATTGGTATTACGAATGCTTACCGGCCCAGGCGATCGGGTGGTGGTGGATCATCCGACCTATCCGCTGGCGATTGCCGCGATTCAGGGGGCATCCTGTCGTCCCGTCGGTGTCTCGCTGCCTGAATCGGGATGGGATACCGACGGTTTTGCCGCCACGGTGGCGCAAACCGCGCCGCGTCTGGCGTACGTGATGCCGGATTTCCATAATCCGACTGGACGTTGTATGGACGCCGCCACCCGCCAGACGATAACGGATATTGCCGCTCAGACCCGCACGACGCTGGTGGTCGACGAAACCATGGTTGATCTGTGGTTTTGATGCCCCGCCACCGCCACCGCTGGCGGCATTTAACCCACAGGCCAGCGTGATTACACTGGGTTCAGCAGGAAAAAGCTTCTGGGGAGGATTACGCCTTGGCTGGATCCGCGCGTCTTCGCGCACCATCGCAACGCTTGCGCAGACGCGCGACACGCTCGATCTTGGATCGCCGTTGCTGGAACAGCTTGCTACGCTCTGGTTGATTGAGCATTCAGCGTCGTTTCTTCCGGCAAGACGAGAGATGCTGCTTGAACGCCGGAACCAATGTGGCGCATTGATGCGCGAGCATTTTCCTGAATGGCGCTTTTGTGAGCCAGAAGGAGGGCTTTCTTACTGGGTAGAACTTCCAGGCATGGTGGCGACTCAGCTGGCGGCCCGAGCAGAAGCGCTGGGAATCCATCTGGGTACCGGCACGCGGTTTGGTGTTTCGGGGGCGTTTGATCGCTACCTGCGGATGCCTTTTTCATTGGATCCCGCGGAGCTTGAGAAAGCGCTTTTGCAAATTAAACCGCTATGGGCAAATTTGAATAAAACAGACGTTTTTTTAAAACGCGCTGTTATATAGCGCTTCAGAAATAATAAAAACTGCTGGCTGCAATGCATGCAGTCAGCAGTTTTCACAGGTTTGTTCTCAGTGCTGAGGAGGAATAGGGAAACCCTTAAGAGAAATAACAAAACTTTCTCCTTCTTTCTTTATTTTTGCGCCGGTATCACACCAGTCAGACGCAATGCGAAAGAACTCATCACTTCCTACATTCCAGCCAAGACGTACATGCTTTACATAGCCTGAGCGAAGCAGATCGCAGGCTTCTTTGTAGTCACTGGCATTAGACAGTTGTTGTTTCATTTTCTCTTCTTCAGAATTTTTCGTAGTGCTTTGATTTCTTTAGGAGTAAATGGCGCTACACTCTCTTCTTCCGTATGTTGATTATCGATATCCTCTTCCGATACTCCCGCCTCTTCTACTGCTTCAAAGGCCAGCAGCAGCAGTTTTTCTGTGGTGACACTTAAATTCTCGTTATTCACTTCTGCGTAATGACGAAGTCTTTCTTTTAGCGCTTCATCTATTTTTACGTTAAGTACCGCAGTGACCATGTTTGTGACTTCCCTTCGGAATAAGTTATTTATTTAATACACGAAGTTATCAGCGCAATCCACATATATATTTTTTGCTTATGACAGAATAAAAACACCCAACAATAATTTGCCAGTCTATTATTACAGGTTTATGACAATAATATTTCAGATGGATGAAAGATATATTACATAACCCATTTAATCGTAAGGCTAATAACAAAAAAACAAGCCATGGGATCTGCGGACGGTAAGTGAAGATCGAAGGTGTTACGCGAGAGCGTCGAGATGGGCAGAAATGGGTGGGGGCCCTGCCAGCTAAGATTTTTCAAACAAACCTATGTATTTCAATGCACTAAAAGCAGTGAGGCAATCAATTTTTATAACCAAAAAGAGGCCAGGCAAGCCGTTTTCTCATGTGACAGACACAAAAAAGGCCAGGTTGCCCAGTCTCAGATTGCTTTCTTCTTTCTCATTTTCAACAGCGCTTCACTGATTGCCTTCTCAAGCCCGTTTTGCTCAACGTCCATCATGAAGGATGAGCGCGGAATCTTAAGGAATCGACATACGGCGCCCACGTTCAGAAATTCTAAAACGCGCTCGTCTGCGATGGTCAGCAGCGGAAAGCCGTTGTTAGTCTGGAACTGAATTTTCAAAGTAATCACCTCTTCTTTGCCTAATTCTTCACTGTGGGGCCAAAAGTCAGCCCCAAAGTCCGCTGTCTTACGCTGCGTCGTTCGTCAACAGCGTTACCATGTCGGGACGGTACACAACTGGTAAAATTGAGCTTTCCGCGAAATCTCCATGTTGTTGAACTTGTCCTTCAACGACCAAATGCGGAAATCAACAGGATCAACAAATGACAAATCCAGATCGCGGCTGGTCGCTGTTGCTACATAACCGAAAGGTAGAGCAATGTTAGACGACATAGGGCGACTGAAACGGGGAACAAGGAAGGATTGATCCGGACCTATGCCATAAAGATTCTGATCCGTCACCTCCACAACTCGAACATTATCGATCAGGAAGGTGCTGAACGCCGGAAGCACCTCTTTGTTAAACAATACATCGCGATCAAGAACACCGTATTGCACGTTCTGGCGTACATCTGGGTGATACTTAATGCCGCGATAGACGTTGCTATCAGCGAACAGAACAAAGCCATCAAGCTGACCAGCAAGACCACCCATACGCACTTTAGGAGCGGTCACAGCATCATCAAGGCTGCGGAGTGGATCACCAGAGCTAACGTTGGTGTTAATCGTTCCGGTTGCCTGCTGGTATTTCCCACAGATCCCAGCAAAATGGTTAGCGACCTAAGCAGTTGCTTGGCACATGACCCCAAGAGCCGGGAATATTTCATCTCTACAGCGGCAGTCAGTAACAAATTGATAAAATTAAGGAAGTTTTGGTCACGTCCTGTCCAGTATATGATGGAGAAATAACCATCATAAAATCAGGGAGAACAGGATGAAAATGGTGCTGCCAATTGACGGCTACCGATCCGCTTCGGAATTCATGGCCGCCATGCAGGGAAGTAAAGGAGACTCATACTGGTTGATGAAACCGGCGGAGCACTGGCACGGTGGTATTCATTTCTATGAGAATTTTGCTGGTAATGCCATTTTCAAACCTGGCAACCACGGTCTAAAGTGCATGACCGATGGTCACGTAGTGGCCTGGCGTCTGAATGATCATTACCAAACTGCACCATTCGGGAAAAAAGCACCAAAATTCAGCTCCACCTTTTGTCCTCATCAAGTCCACCTGCACCCCGGATAAAGACAAACCCGATAATGCACTGGATTTCTACACCCTGTGGATGCAGATAGCTCCACTGTCTGAGTACGGTATCACTGACACCCCAACCGCAACAGTGAGCGCCAGCGCATTGAAAATCCGGCAGGACAATACATTCTCCGGCTGGATGCGCAACGGGATCACTGAAGGCATTAATATTCCCCAAAATTCACAACGCTACTATGAAGCGCCTCAGGATTCACGTACCACATTACCTCGCGGTTCTGTTGTGGAAATTAAACAAGAAGCCACTTTTCTGCTCAATGGCAAGGCTGCCCCATTTATTTTTATCAAAGTAATGTCAGTGCCTGAAGGGGCTAAAACGGGGTTATCAGTGGGGGAGGCTGGTTGGATTTCCGGGCTGGATAAATTTGTTAAACGTCAGGAAAACATACTGCCTGCCTGGATGCAAAAAGCTCGTGAGTATGGCGTATTTAATCAGGTGGTAACAACTTCCGGAAATGAGATAGCCGTTCAGGCCGGGGAGACCATAGGGCACCTGAGCCTGGATGAAAGCCCTTATGGTGGTCCGCAGTATTTCTGCCATCTGGAAGTATTCAGTCAGGATCCCCGAATGAAAGATTTTCTGGCGAATAAAGCTGGGGTAACGGTCGGGGCAGCAGAGTTGCACACGCTTGCAGATAAACCCCGCTGGCAGCATCGAGAGAGGGACAATTCTTTTGTGGTGGCAGGTGTTGGTGGCGATCCCTCGCCAAGTACAGCAGAACGCTACACGCAGGAAAGCGAATGCCAGAAACTAGAAGTTGACGGAAAAACCTGGTATTACATTCCTGGCGAACATGCCTGGATGTCAGCGACTGACGTTGAAAGAGCTAATCAGTTTAACCTTGAAAAACGAGGCTTTATTCCTCTGGAACAGGAGGATGCACCACAAAGTATCTTCCAGACGCCAAAAGAAGGTTGGCTGCGAAATGTATTCGGACGCCTCGAAGAACTGGCACGAGCAGAAACCCGTGATATGTACTCGTTAAGCTACACGGAGAAGTACCAGAGGTTGCTGAAACAGATTGATTCGAACCAGGGATGGTGTTATTGATGCTGGCGATCTGTGGCGTTTTTTACATAACAGTCAGCCTCATATTCAGTATCAGGTGCAGCGTCTGGTATTTAAACACCACAGCGAGTGGCTTAAGGATGGTATGTCAGCTTTGTGGCAAGCGGCACTGGATGAACAGGCAAAGAAATATCCCAGCATGGCACTCTTCAACCGTGTCTTCATCAATAAACTGGTGTGGATGAAGGATGTGCCGGAGATCCGCAGTAGTGAGGCTTTGTGGCATATGCACCCACTGGTATTCCTTAATGCAATAAGTCTTTTTTCATTATCACTCGAAGAGGCAAGGGTTCGGGCATTTATGCGAATGCTTCGTGTTGGTGAAGGAACTGTTGGTGAAGCTGGTTATGAGACTTTATTTGGAGGGCAATCTTTCATCAAGGATTATCATAAGGATTTTAGCGACCACCCGCAGATCTCCATTACAAGGGGCAACCTCACTTCATCAGCAGCAGGGGCATATCAGATCATGGGTTATACTTGGAATGACCCCAAAATGATCTCACATCGAGCAGATGCTGGTATTGTTGATTTCACACCAAAATCTCAAGATGAATTTTGTGTTCTAATTTTTAAATATAAGAGAAAACACTCTTTAGATAAAATTATGTCCGGGGATGTTGATGGAGCATTGGATATATTAAGTTATGAATGGGCAAGCCTTCCTCCTGGTCGGTATGGTCAACCAGCGAAATCAAAACAAGATGCACTTTCTTTGTATAGTCATTATCTTGATGAAGAATCATCAGGAAAAACTGATCTTCATTTAGATATTGGATATATAGCAGCCGTCGCGGAGTCTAAATAATGAAAATTTGGCCATTTGCTTTACTCTTCATTTCCATAACAATCCATGCAGGTTCAAATTTTGGTGTGTGGAGCACAACATGTGATGATGACGGTTTCTCTATCAATATTGAAGAAAAGCCTAGCCCTCTTGTTGTTAATGACAATCAGATTGTTATTAATTCACACTCCAAGGAAGTAGATAATAACAAGATTAATATTTTATACGATAGTGTAACCGATCTTGGTAGAGGTGGTATGAATTTCGACTGGAAGAGTGTCAGCTCCACAATGCCGATTGCAGTGCTAAGCGTAAATAATAATAATGGCAAATTGCTCTGGAAAGGGTTTTATGATAATAAAAAATCCAAGTATTACTGGATTAATGATCCTGATTTCGTACAGTCTTATGCGGAAAACGGCATTATAAAACTTCATAAATGTGAAAAATAGCCGAGGTGTAAAACCGCTACCTGTTGGGTTCATACTGATACACTAAAAACCCATAAAGACGGGTGTTGTCCAAAAAATAGCAACGAGTAATAGTAATGAGAAATTTTTTACCATTGGCCATACTAATTTTAAGCAGTTATGCCTTTGCCAGTGAGTTACGGTGCGGCTGGTTGCAAAACCCTACACCAGCCAATCAATGGCTTATTGATAAAGATGGTACTTGGGATATTTCGTTGGAAGGTGGATATTCTGCTCCAGGCATCGAAAAATTAAAGGATTTCCCGGATGACCAATTTGTTAAAACCAACGGAAACTATGGGTATGGTTGCTCATGTATTCGAGTTGACGTAAACAAAAGCGATAAGAAGGTGACAAAGATTTACAGCTCTAAAATTCTGCCTCTTAGCCGTTGCGAAACAGACAAGACTCTCCCAAAACCATAATATCGAGCTTAAGCGGAGGAAATTCAGCCTCCGCTTTGCACCCACATAGTTTTTTGTTCTACAGAGTTTCCACCAGTTCAACCGAGCACGAGACATCAATGCCTTCCCGTATCGGTTGTAAGTGATCGCTGCGTTCGAGTGTCCGAGCACTTGGGTGGCGAACTGCTCAGGAAAGCCATTTTGTTGAATGTTGTGGCGGCGTAGTGTCGCAACGAATGATACTCAGGCAAACCATGCTTACCCCTGAACCTCGTAAACCAACGGCTAAAGTAGTGACCATAACTGCCAAGATGCAAGGTTAACTCAGGGAACAAATGCCCTTTTCTGTCGGATATGAAATCAACCAGACCAAGTGTCAGTAGTTGCGAATGGATAGGAACGAACCGACGTGAACTGTCCGTTTTAAGCGTCTGATTAGGGTTTAAGTTATCGATACGGAAGCACCAAAACCCCGTCAACTTTCATCACGTCATTGTCGTAAAGCTGGCTTATCTCATTTTGCCTCATACCAGAATATCGCCCGATTAAGATGACCCAGCGCTTCCAATCCCTCACACCATGCAAAGCAATGTGCAAGCGTTTCAAATCGTTGAGCGAATACGCAGGACGGCGATCCATTGGTGCTGTAGTCTCCTTCACCCCCCATCCCCTCAAACGGGTTTCGAATGTCTTCATCCGTGCGAGTCGCAAGCCATTTGAAAAACGCCGAGTTCTTTTTGATGTAACGGTTTCTGGTAGATGCAGATCCTTCCAAACTATCAACAAACGCCGCTGCGCTTCTCTTGCTAAATGGCTCTTTGGTCGCAGGCAAATACGCATTCACGCACCTGTTGATCGTCAAAATCTCGCGCTCACCCACAGACCCCGTTTTCGCATTGCCGTACTTCTCAAACTCATTTTTCAGGTTCGGAAATAATGGCTTCTTCTCGTTCAGCAGCGTAGGTGCAGCCAGGGCAGAATATGAGTGTGCCGGGATGGCCTGGGGAACACAGGCGAAAGGCTGTGAGGTGATGTATTGCTCTGCACGTTTCATAGCTTCGCGCTTTGAACGTGTACGCAGAGAAATACGAATCTCGCGCCGTTTCCGAGGTGTTGAATAAACTCTACGGTAGTACCAGATCCCGTGACGGGATAGCATCAGATGTGACATTGATTAGCCTATTAAGTGATACACAAAAGTTGTACCATCAGCAAATCAATGCAGAGAAATAATATTTTTAGCTATAAAAATCATAGCGTTATCAGAAATGGGTGGGGGCCCTGCCAGCTACATCCCGGCACACACGTCATCCGCTTTGGCTGCTTCCTTCCGGATCTGACCTGGTAAACAGAGTAGTGTTGCGGGAGAACCAACAGAGCCCCCATTGAGAGCGTTGTTCCCAACGCGCCGGCGCATTATCCCTGCACAGGATCGCAATTGCAAGTTCACCGCGACCGGATGATGGTTTATTGCGCAAAGAACATCATTTATCCGCTATTATCGTCATCCCGGCATGAAATGAACGCAAGGATGAGGCATGGCTGTAAAAATTAGACTCGCAGTTTCCCGGCGATGTTCCCGGTTTGTTCGACGTTCGCACGTCGGTCACGGAAAACTCCATGAACCAGGAAGAGATGCAGGCGCTGGGCATTACGCCCGCGGCGATAAGATCCATGATACAGACTTCTGACTGCGCGTGGGTCGCAGTAGATAACGAGCAAATTGTCGGTTTTTCCATGATTATCCCGGAGGATAACTGTCTTTTCGCCGCGTTTGTTCTGCCACAATTTGAAGCTCTGGGGCTGTGTAAACAGCTTGTGCACATTGCTGAGCAGGAACTTTTCAAGCACAGCGCTACGATTTGGCTGGAAACCGGAAAGAACACACGCGCAGCGGGCTTTTATCGTCATCTGGGATGGGGGAATGAACAGGACGCTGGCGACGGCGATATCCGTTTAGAGAAACGCCGACAGGACTAACGCATGGACAATAACGACACCTTCCCGCAACGGGTATGGCAAATTGTGGCTTCTATTCCGCAAGGTTTCGTCACGACCTATGGCGATGTGGCCCGGCTGGCAGGTTCACCACGCGCGGCGCGTCAGGTGGGCGGCGTGCTCAAGCGCTTGCCGGAGGGCAGCACGTTGCCGTGGCATCGGGTTGTGAATCGTCATGGGGAGATTTCCCTGACTGGGCCTGATTTACAGCGTCAGCGCCAGGCGTTGCTGTCAGAAAGGCGTGCAGGTGTCGGGAAAAGGCCAAATCGATATGCAGAAATATCGATGGGTGTATTAAAACCCTCTCCCCGCAAGGAGAGGGTCAGGGGATTAATACTGTGTCGGTGCAGGAACGGCAGAAGACGGGTTAACCTGCGTTGGCGAGGTTGACGGAACGGTTGTTGCCGAACCACCGCCCTGCTGCATCGGAACGGCTGTCTGCTGAACCGGAACCAGCGTCAGATCGGCTTTTGTCCCGCCCTGGTTGATCACTGGCTGTACCGTATCAGTGATAAACACCAGTTTGTCATTGACGGTCACCGCTGCGCTCAACAAGATACGCGCGTTCGGCTGAATGTCTGCCGGGTTAAAGGGCAGTACGAAGCTGAACGGGGACTGTTTACCTTCGGTTCGTACAGCCTTCTGCGACAGCACTTTTGACGGCGCATCAGCCAGCGAAGCATCCGACAGGGTCACGGTTAATACGGCATCCGGCGGCAGAGCCACTTTCTGACGGATCCAAACCGTACCGGAAACATTCGGCTGCTGCATGGTCGGCTGCGTTGTCGCCCCTGCCGCATTTGGGTTTGGCGCTGGCGTCTGAATGTCTGCACTTTTGTCCGCACACGCAGACAGAGCAACCGCTACCGCTAAACCACTTAACATGTGCACGAGTTTCATTGAGTTCTCCTTATCTTCAATGCACAAGCGGGATCGATCCCGCCCGAAGTCGTTAACAAAAACATAACGTGACTAAGTGTGGCACATATCACTTATTTATGCCTGGTTTCGCCTCGTTATTCAGATTATTGCACCCATCGGACCACTTCTCATTCTGCGTTATAATCAGCGTATCTTTCGCGATAGCGCTTTATTGAGGACGACTATGAGTCAAGCATTGAACAATCTGCTGACATTACTGAATCTGGAAAAAATTGAGGAAGGACTCTTCCGTGGACAGAGCGAAGATCTCGGCTTACGCCAGGTCTTTGGCGGTCAGGTCGTTGGTCAGGCGCTGTACGCAGCCAAAGAGACCGTGCCCGAAGACCGTCTGGTTCACTCTTTTCACAGCTACTTTTTACGTCCGGGCGATAGCGCAAAACCCATTATTTATGATGTAGAAGTCCTGCGCGACGGCAACAGTTTTAGTGCCCGGCGTGTGGCTGCCATTCAAAATGGTAAACCGATTTTTTACATGACGGCCTCATTCCAGGCCCCGGAGCCGGGTTATGAGCATCAAAAAACGATGCCGTCCGCCCCAGCGCCTGATGAGCTAAAATCAGAAACGGATATCGCGCGTGCGCTGGCGCATTTGTTGCCGCCGCAGGTTAAAGAAAAATTCCTGTGTGATAAGCCGCTTGAAATCCGCCCGGTCGAGTTCCACAACCCGATGAAAGGCCATATCGCCGAGCCAAAGCGTCAGGTATGGATGCGCGCTAACGGCGCAATGCCGGAAGATCTCCGCGTTCATCAATATTTGCTGGGCTATGCCTCTGATTTCAATTTCCTGCCGGTGGCATTGCAGCCGCACGGCGTGGGCTTCCTGGAAAAAGGGATGCAGGTGGCGACTATCGACCACTCCATGTGGTTCCACCGCCCGTTTGATATGAACGAATGGCTGCTGTACAGCGTGGAAAGTACGTCTGCATCCAGCGCGCGCGGATTTGTGCGCGGTGAGTTTTATACTCAGGATGGTGTTTTGGTAGCTTCAACGGTGCAGGAAGGGGTGATGCGAAATCGCGGTTAAGCCTTGTGCGGTCTGCTGCCCTCACCCCTGCCCTCTCTCATGGGAGAGGGGGAAAACAGTAAAAAAGGCAACTTACGTTGCCTTTTGCCTGGATCTTGTGCGGTCTGCTCACCCCAGCCCTCTCCCACGAAAGAGGGGGAAAACAGTAAAAAAGGCAACTTACGTTGCCTTTTTGCCTGGAGCTTGTGCGGTCTGCTGGCCCTCACCCCAACCCTCTCCCCACGGGAGAGGGGGAAACATTAAAAAAGGCAACTTACGTTGCCTTTTTGCCTGGAGCTTGTGCGGTCTGCTGCCCTCACCCCAGCCATCTCCCGCGGGAGAGGGTGAAACATTAAAAAGGCAACTTACGTTGCCTTTTTGCTTTTATTACGCGTTATACGCATTCTCGCCATGGCTGTTGACGTCCAGACCTTCGCGTTCCTGCTCTTCAGGTACACGCAGACCCACGGTCATATCAGCAAGTTTGTAGGCAATGAAGGCGACGACACCAGACCAGACAATCGTCACGCCGATGCTTTCCAGCTGAACCAGAACCTGATGGCCCATGGTCACACCTTCTGCATAACCCACACCGCCCAGAGACGTTGAGGCAAAGATACCGGTCATGATGCAGCCAACGATACCGCACACACCGTGCACGCCGAAGACGTCACAAGGGTCATCTACACGCAGAATACGTTTCAGCGCAGTCACGCCCCACAGACCTGCCAGACCGGCAACCAGACCCACGATCAGTGCTCCGCCTACGCCCACATAACCACAGGCTGGCGTGATACCGACCAGACCGGCAATCGCACCGGAACACGCGCCCAGCAGAGACGGTTTACCCCGTACCACCCACTCGCCGAACACCCATGAAAGGATTGCGCCAGCGGTTGCGACAACTGTGTTCACAAAGGCCAAAGCGGCGATTTCGTTCGCGGCGCTCGCAGAGCCAGCGTTGAAGCCAAACCAGCCAAAGTACAGAATCGCGGTGCCCGTGAAGACCATCGGCAGGTTGTGCGGTTTGAACGCTTCTTTGCCAAAACCTACGCGCTTGCCAATCAGGTATGCACCCACCAGGCCTGCTACCGCGGCGTTAATGTGAACAACCGTACCGCCTGCGAAGTCCAGCGCGCCATGGGAAGCCAGCAGACCGCCGCCCCAGACCATATGCGCGATTGGCACATAAGAGAGCGTCAGCCAAACCACCACGAAAATGAGCACCGCTGAGAAGCGAATACGTTCCGCCAGCGCGCCAACAATCAGGCCAACCGTAATCGCGGCGAAAGAGCCCTGGAACGCGACGTGGATATACTGGTAGAAACTGCCCATCAAAGCGGTCAGTTCAATATTTTTCAGCATTACCCAGTTAAAGTTGCCGAAGAAGGCGTTGCCTTCGCCGAACGCCAGTGAATAGCCGTAAACCACCCACAGCACGCAGACCAGCGCGAACGTCACGGCAACCTGAGTCAGCATCGACAGAACGTTTTTACCGCGGATTAAGCCGCCGTAGAACAGCGCGATACCCGGAATAGTCATGAACAGCACCAGCGCGGTGCAGATCATCATAAAAGCGTTATCGGCTTTATCAGCCACCGCAGGGGCCGCCATTGCCAGGCCCGGCAGCAGTGCCAGAGACCCCAGAGCCAGTTTGATTGTTGTTTTCTTCATTTTCTCGATCCCTATCACTGTGTGCCAGGAGTTACTTACAGTGCCGCTTCGTCAGCTTCGCCCGTACGGATGCGAATGACGCGCTGCAATTCGGCAACGAAAATTTTGCCGTCGCCAATTTTGCCGGTGTAGGCCGCTTTGCTGACCACATCGATCACTTCATCAAGCTGATCGTCAGCAATCGCCACATCAATCTTCACTTTAGGCAGGAAGTTGACGCTGTATTCTGCTCCACGATAGAGCTCCGCATGACCCTTCTGACGACCAAAGCCTTTCACTTCGGTGACCGTCAGTCCCTGAATACCCATTGAAGACAACGCTTCACGTACGTCTTCGAGTTTGAATGGTTTGATGACAACCGTAACCAGCTTCATAGATCCCCTCCAGTCAGAATTCAATAATGGCCGCAGCGTTTACGAAAGAGATATTGCAAGCCCTGTGCCAGAGTTGGAAAAGAGGACAAAATCAGGCTGGCGTGGCGAAGCGAGGGGGAATTTCGGACTTAACTAAAAAAAACGCACCATGACAGTGCATGATGCGTTGTATTTTTGCACCAACAGAAAATCCCTGTTAGCAATGTGCGTAATTCTGGTGCATTACGCGCTCAACGATTCCTCTTCGCGCGTGCTGGCGGCCAGCTCTTCACCGGCAAGCTGCAATTGATACATTTGCCAATAGCGCCCTTTGGCCTCAAGCAGCTGGCGGTGATTCCCACGCTCAACGGCTTGTCCGCGATGCAGCACCAGAATGGTGTCCGCATCGACAATCGTCGAAAGGCGGTGCGCAATCACCACCAGCGTGGTGTGCTCTCTGACGGCAGCCAGCGCCTGCTGAATGGCCTGCTCGGTACCCGAATCTATACTGGCGGTCGCTTCATCCAGGATCAGCACCTGCGGCGTTTCAATCAGCACGCGCGCCAGCGCCAGCAGCTGTTTCTGTCCGACGGAAAGCGTATTCCCCTGCTCACCGAGCATCGTGAATATTCCGTCGTTCATACCGCGAACCAGATCGGCGAGTTGGACTTTCTCCAGCACGTCCCAGACCTGTTCTTCCGTAAACGGCCGTCCCAGCGTGACGTTGGAAAAGAAGGAGTCAGCCATCACCACCGGATCCTGCTGCACCATCGCTACCCCTTTGCGCAGCACGCCGTGACTCAGTGAAGCTAGCGGTCGGCCATCAATGCGGATTTCGCCGTGGCTCAGCGGATAGTAGCCCATCAACAGGCTGGCGAGCGTACTCTTCCCGCTCCCCGTATGCCCCACCAGCGCCACAAAGCTGCGCGACGGGATGTCAAGGTTGATATCCTGAAGCACCAGCCGATCCTCGCGATAGGCGAAAGAGACATTTTCAATCGCAATGGCGCCGCTTTGCAGCTCACGCTCATCATCGCCATAGGTCTGACGCGGGCGGTCCATCAGCTCAAATACGCGCTCCCCCGCCACCACCGCCTGTTGCAGCATGGATTGCTGCGTCGTCAGCTCGATCAGCGGCTCGTTGAGACGCCCCAGATAGCTAATAAACGCATACAGCACGCCGACTTCAATTGTGCCACCGGAGCCGAAACCAAACAGCATCAGCAGGCCGCACAGCACAAGGGCCGAAAACAGGCTCAGTAGCGGGCGCAGCAGGAAACCGTCAAGACGCAGCGTTTGCATGCGGGCCATGTAGTGCGAGCGGCTTGCCTCGCCCATACGCTCACCAAAACGCCCCTGCTGGCGGAACTGCTGAATCACGCTCATGCCGTTAATAACTTCGTTGAAGCCGTCATTAATATCGGCGAGATAGGCACGCAGTCGACGCACAATAGGCGTGCTATAGCGCTGATAAATGACCATCACAATCATCACTGCCGGGAAAATGGTAATCGCCACCAGCGCCATCCGCCATTCGAGGCTGAACATCGCCACCAGCATGGCGCCAATTAACGCTGCGCTGCGCAGAACCGTGGCCACGACGGTGACGTACAGATCGCGGATCACTTCGGTGTCGTTTGTGACGCGCGAAATCACCTGCCCGACGGGTTGGGTATCGAACTCACTCAGCGGCTGGCGCAGTGCGGCGTCCATCACATCCGTGCGCAACTGCTGCACCACGCCGACCGCTGCCTGATTGAACAGTAGCGATTGCGCATAATGCAGCGAGGCGGCCAGCAGTTGCAGGCCCACATAGGCCACACCCAGCCCGGCCACCAGCCCTAATGGCATGTAGCTTTTCGCGACCATATTGTCGATAAAATAGCTGATCAGCAGCGGACCGCTGACCTCGGCAATCGCCGCTATCCACAGCATGACGACCGCGATAGAGAGCGGTTTACGCCATGGCGAACCGTAGGCCAGCAGGCGTTTTAGCGTAGGCCAAAGCTGGACGAATTTACGCATCGGTGGCCTCCTCATTCAGATCTGGCGCGTCGTTCAACGCCGCTTCCAGCTGTTGATAGCGATACATATCGCGATACCAACCCGCCTGATCGGCGAGCTGGTCATGATGGCCGCGCTGGGCAATATGCCCGTGCTGCATCACCAGAATTTCGCTCGCTTCGGTCAATGCCGATAATCGGTGAGCGCTGATGATCACCGTGCGCCCCTCGCCCCACTGGCGTAAGTTGTGCAAAATCTGGTGTTCCGTGCGGCCATCAACAGCAGAGAGGGCATCGTCCAGAATCAGAATTTCGGCATTCAGTAATAACGCGCGGGCAATGGAAATTCGCTGTTTCTGCCCGCCGGAGAGCATCACGCCGCGCTCGCCGACTTCAGTTTCATACCCCTGCGGCAGGCGCAGAATATCGTCGTGGACGCTGGCAAGCCGAGCCACATGCTCAATTTCTTCTTGTGTCGCATTCGGATGCCCCAGCGCAATATTGTTTGCCACCGTATCGGAGAACAAAAACGGCGTTTGACTCACGACCGCAAGACGGCTGCGCCAGGCGTCGAGCTGCAAACGCGTCAGCGGGAGATCGTGAAAACGAATTTCACCCTGCGTGACATCAAAGTGGCGCTGAATCAGAGACAGCACGGTACTTTTCCCGGCACCTGTCGGCCCGCAAATCCCCAGCATTTGTCCCGGATGCAACGTGAAGTTCACGTTCTCAAGCGTCGGGTTTTCGGTTTGCGGATAGGTGAATTGACGGATGGCAACGTCCAGCACACCGCGCCCTTCCGGCACGGATTCGGTGCCGTCGTTAACAACAGGCGCTTCGGCGAGCATCGCGCGAATACGGCTGTACGCTGCACTGCCGCGTTCAACGATGTTAAACATCCACGCCAGCGCCAGCATCGGCCAAATCATCAGGCCAAGATACATGGCAAAGCTGGTCAGTTGGCCCAGCGTCATTGAACCGTTGACGACCATCCAGCTTCCGCCACCGATCGCCAGCATGTTCGCGGTACCGATGGCGATATAAATTGTGGATCGAACCGGGCGTCAATCCGCGCCACGCGGAGGTTTTTCGCGCCGGTGTCCGCGGCATCCGCAGCAAACAGCGCCGACTGGCGATCCTCAAGACCAAAAGCTTTGATCATCCGGATGCTGGTCATGCTCTCCTGGGTTCTGTCGTTGAGCGACGAGAACGCCGCCTGCGCCAGCTTGAAACGCTCGTGCAGTTGATCGCCATAGCGCTTGATCGCCAGCGCCATAATCGGCATCGGCAACAGCGCCAGCAACGTGAGCTGCCAGCTGATTTGCGTCGACATAACAATCAGCACCGCACAGCCCATCACCAGCGAATCCACCAGCGTTAAGACCCCTTCCCCGGCGGCAAAGACCACGCGATCCACGTCGTTGGTGGCGCGCGCAATCAGATCGCCAGTGCGATGGCGGAGGTAGAATTCAGGATGCTGACGGCTTAACTGACGATAAAAATCCTCGCGTAGCTCCACGGCCAGCTGATAAGACGCCCCGAACAGCAGCACACGCCAGACGTAGCGCAACAGGTAGACAATCACCGCAGTCAGGACCAGCGTGCCGACCCACATCATCACCCGTGCGGTGGTGTAATGTTGTTCCGTGACGCCATCCACCACATATCCCACCACTTTGGGCGGAATCAGTTGCAGAATGGCAATGATAATAAGCAGGGCTACTGCGCCGAGATAGCGTCGCCACTCCCGGCGGAAGTACCAGCTTAATTGAGCAAATAATCGCACGCGGTAAATTCCTGAAGGTGTTGTTCCGGCAAAGTCCGGATGTTATTCAATGGGTAAAGCTGTGGTGTATTTTATCTGTTCCATGGCAAAACTCGAGGTGACATCCGAGAGGCCCGGCACGCTGTTGACCAGCCGTTTGTAGAAGTCATCATAGCGTTTCATGTCCGCCACCTGAACGCGCATCAGATAGTCATACTCACCCGCCATGCGCCAGAACCCGAGCACTTCTGGCATCTCTGAGACTTCGGTGACAAATCGGCAATACCAGTCGCTGCTGTGATGCTGCGTTTTTATCAGAACAAACGCGGTCAGTCCAAGCCCCAGTTTTTCGGGATCCAACAGGGCCACGCGGCCCAATAAAACGCCTTCATCTTCCAGCCGTTTGAGCCGTTTCCAGCAGGGCGTGGTGGTCAGATTAACGGCATCAGCGAGTGCCTGCAAAGAGAGGGTGCAATCCTTTTGCAGCAAAGAGAGCAGCTTGCGGTCAATTTTATCTAACATACCCCACCTCACAGAGAATATTTTTCTCCTGTCATTCTATTTTAAAGGCCAGATAGCAACAATTTTTTCCGTGCTATTCGCTATGCTGGGCACAAAATGACAAACGGATTCCTACGATGAATATCACTTGGGTCAAACATGCGATCAGTGAGATTAACGCTGATTATCAACGTTCGGCGGATACGCATCTGATTCGCCTCGCACTGCCGGGTTTTACAGGGATTCAGCTCTATCTAAAAGATGAAAGCACTCACCCTACCGGCAGCCTGAAGCACCGTCTGGCACGATCGCTGTTTTTGTATGGTTTATGCAATGGCTGGATCAAAGAAGGCACAACGATTATTGAATCGTCATCGGGTTCAACTGCCGTGTCAGAAGCCTATTTCGCGCGCCTGCTTGGCCTGCCGTTTATCGCCGTGATGCCCTCATGTACCGCGAAACGCAAAATCGAACAGATCGAATTTTACGGCGGACGCTGCCACTTTGTTGAAAGCGCCTGCGAGATTTACGCCGCCTCGGAAATGCTCGCCCGCGAGCTGAACGGCCATTATATGGACCAGTTTACGTTCGCCGAGCGTGCGACCGACTGGCGCGGGAATAACAACATTGCCGACAGTATTTTCCGCCAGATGAACAATGAGCCGCATCCGCAGCCGTCCTATATCGTCATGAGCGCCGGGACGGGCGGCACCTCAGCGACGATTGGCCGCTATATCCGCTGCCAGGGATATGACACTCAACTGATGGTGGTTGATCCGCAGAACTCTGTGTTTATGGATTACTGGCAGAGCCGCGATGCCACGCTTCGAAGCCTGGTGGGCAGCAAAATCGAAGGGATTGGTCGCCCGCGCGTTGAGCCTTCTTTCATCCCTGATGTTGTCGACGAGATGTTGCGTGTGCCCGATGCGGCAAGCGTGGCGACGGCGCACTGGCTGGAAACGCAGCTTGGCCGCAAAGTGGGCGCGTCAACCGGTACCAATATGTGGGGCGTTCTGCACCTGGCTTCACGGATGCGCGAAGAAGGCCGCACGGGTTCTATCGTGACTCTGCTGTGCGACAGCGGCGAGCGCTATCTCGACACCTATTACAACGCAGAATGGGTGAAAACGAATATCGGGGATATCGCCCCCTGGAAAGCACAGATTGCGCAGATGCTGAAATAAAAAAAAGCCAGACCGAGGTCTGGCTTGCTGGAAGGGTCTCACTATTCGGGGGAATACGGGAGGTTTGGTTGATCCAGCCAATGTGTCAAAAAATGGGACACCGCTTCGTTACGGCAATGCCCGATAACCGGTAGATGGGATAGCTCCGCCTTAAGCTGCGGCATCGCATTCCCCATAATCAGACCGCGACCCACGCTTCCCAGCATTTCGCGGTCGTTCATGGCGTCGCCGAACGCCATACAATCCTGCAGTGTTAAGCCCAAGTGGTCGCTCAGCACCGCCAGGGCGGAGCCTTTGTTGCATCCTACGGGCAGCACTTCCAGACAATCCATCGCCGAAAACGTGAGATGCGCGCGGCTGCCTAACGCTTCGTTAAGCTGAATGCGCAGACGGCGGAGATCGTCGTGATCGCCGCAGAAACAGATTTTCGTCACCGAATGTGAGGGGATACGGCGCAAGTCTGTGAGTTGATAGCGAAACCCGCTGTAGACATGGGCATGCAACAACTCCGGAATCTCTTTGCCCGTTAACCAGCCCGTATCATTGAACACGTGAATACTCGCCTCGGTCTCCCAGGTGCTGTGCAGAACTAAATCCGCGACCTCAGGGTCGAGATCCTGACGGTGCAATACCTCACCTTCTACAGAGTGAATACGCGTGCCATTGCCGGTAATTAAAAACGCATCAATCGAAAGCGCTCCTAGTAGATGGCGCATCTCCAGTTCATGGCGACCCGTGGCAAACGTCAGCGTGATATCACGCTCATGCAGGCGCTTCAGCGTGCTCAGGGTTTTATCCCCTAAGCGGTGGTCCGGCATTAAAAGCGTGCCGTCCATATCAAATGCTGCAAGCCGCGCCATGATGACTCCTGAAATGTGATGGGATTAACTTGTGGATCAGTATTGCCTGAGATATACGGAAGTAATAGTGAATAGATGACAATAATTGTTCCGGGTTTAATATGCGCCAGCTAAATCGTCTCAACCAATATCAACGACTGTGGCAACCGTCTGCGGGTGCCCCCCAACACATTACGGTGACCGAACTTGCCAGCCGCTGCTTTTGCAGCGAACGGCATGTACGCACGCTGTTGCGACAGGCTCAGGATGCCGGATGGCTGACCTGGCGGGCACAATCAGGGCGCGGCAAGCGAGGTGAATTGACCTTCCACGTTTCACCTGACTCGCTGCGCAGTAATATGATGGAAGAGGCGCTAAAAAGCGGGCATCAGCATAACGCGCTGGAACTGGCGCAAATTGCGCCGCAGGAACTCCGCACGCTGCTGCATCCGTTTCTGGGGGGGCATTGGCAAAACGATACGCCAACGCTGCGTATTCCTTACTATCGTGCGCTTGATCCGCTGCACGCGGGTTTTTTACCGGGACGGGCAGAGCAGCATCTTGTGGGCAAGTCTTCTCGGGGCTTACACGGTTCAACGGTAACAGTAGCGAACCCACAGGGGATTTGGCACATCACTGGGAGGTGTCAGCCGATGGGCTACGCTGGCATTTTTATATTCGCTCGACGCTGCACTGGCATAACGGCGACAAGGTCGAAACGGCACAGCTTCAGCGCAGCCTGATAAAATTACTCGCTCTGCCTGCGCTGCGCCGATTGTTCAACAGCGTATTGCGCGTCGATATGACGCATCCACAATGCCTGACGTTTGTTTTACATCAGCCGGATTACTGGCTCGCGCATCGCCTGGCAAGTTATTGCAGCCGCCTGGCCCATCCTGATCGCCCGTTGACGGGCAGCGGCCCCTTCCGTTTGACGGCATACGAGCCTGATCTCGTCCGTCTGGAGAGCCACGAGCAGTACCACCTCAGCCATCCTTTGCTGAAGGCCATTGAATACTGGATCACCCCGCAACTTTTCGAGCAGGATTTAGGCACCAGCTGTCGCCATCCCGTGCAAATCGCGATTGGTGAGCCGGACGAACTGGCTAATCTGAGTCTGGTCAGCAGTAGCACCAGCCTGGGATTCTGTTATCTCACGCTGAAACAAAGCCCGCGCCTTAGCCAAGCACAGGCGCAGCGGCTCATCACTATCATCCATCACACCACGCTTTTACATACGCTCCCGCTGGATGAAAACCTGATCACCCCTGCACAGGAGTTGCTGCCGGGCTGGACCATTCCCGACTGGTCAACGCAAAATAGTGTCGCGCTGCCCGAATCACTGACCCTCGTTTACCATTTGCCCGTTGAACTGCATACCATGGCAGAGCAGCTCAAACGTTATCTGGCTAAACTGGGCTGCAATCTGACGGTCGTTTTTCATGACGCCAAAACCTGGGATGGATGCAGCGGGCTTGCCGACGCCGATCTGATGATGGGCGACAGGCTCATAGGCGAAGCGCCGGGCTATACGCTGGAGCAATGGCTCCGCTGCGATACGCTTTGGCCGCATCTGTTAAGCGCGCCGCACTATGCCCATCTGCAGGCAACGCTGGATGCGGTACAGATTCAAACTGATGAGCAAGCACGCCACGCGGGGCTGAAATCAATCTTCACGCATCTGATGGAAAACGCCGTACTGACGCCGTTGTTTAACTATCAATACCAAATTAGCGCCCCGCCGGGGGTTAACGGTATCCGCCTCAATACCCGTGGTTGGTTTGATTTCACGCAGGCATGGGTTCCAGCGCCAAATACGTGAAGAAGCTGGTCGGCACGATCGTCAGACGTTACCATGATGCCTTTACCGTTCCTGATGAGATTATTTATGAAACGTGCCGTCGTCGTGTTCAGCGGAGGACAAGACTCCACCACCTGCCTGATTCAGGCTTTGCATCAATATGATGAAGTGCATTGCGTCACGTTTGATTATGGACAGCGTCATCGTGCAGAAATCGACGTGGCTCAGGAACTGGCGCTAAAGCTTGGTGCACGTGCGCATAAAGTCCTGGACGTTACGCTGTTAAACGAACTGGCCGTCAGTAGCCTCACCCGCGACAGTATTCCCGTGCCCGACTATGAACCCGATGCCGACGGCATTCCGAATACCTTCGTCCCTGGGCGCAATATTCTGTTCCTCACGCTGACAGCGATTTATGCCTATCAGGTGAAAGCCGAAGCGATCATTACGGGCGTCTGCGAAACAGATTTCTCCGGCTATCCAGATTGCCGTGACGAGTTTGTTAAAGCGCTCAACCACGCCGTCGATTTGGGTATGGCAAAAGAGATTCGCTTCGAAACGCCGCTCATGTGGCTCGATAAAGCGGAGACCTGGGCGCTGGCGGATTACTGGGAAAAACTGGAACTGGTCCGCACTGAAACGCTGACTTGTTATAACGGCATTAAAGGCGACGGATGCGGACAGTGCGCCTCCTGCAACCTGCGCTCCAACGGGCTCAATCATTATCTGACCAATAAGCCCGCTGTGATGTCAGCAATGAAAGCCAAAACAGGGCTGAAATAACGTCCTTTTACTACCGTGCTGTCGAACGATTCGCCGCGCCAGCACGGTCACGAAAATCTTTCCAGTCCCTTCCCTTTTCCAGGGGCGTTATACGATCATCAACTCGAGTTTTTCTCTTAGCTCGCCTTCCAGCGGCAGCGCTTTCTGCGTTTTGAGATCGATACAGACGAAAGTGATCAGCGCATCTGCCACAACCTGCCCTTCGGGATCAAGCGTCACTACCTGACTTAGCACCCCACTTTTACCGTTTAGCTGCTGCACCAGGCTCGTCACCGTGAGCCTGTCGCCCAACACGGCTGGACGGCGATAGTTGATATTGATGTTAGCGACCACAAAAGCAATGTTATGCGCCGTGAGCCACTGGAAACTTTCGCTATTTTCCAGCCCGTCCCAGCGCGCTTCCTCCAGGAACTCAAGATAGCGTGCATTATTCACATGCTGGTAAACATCAAGATGATAACCGCGAACTTTAATTTGGGTCTGCATAGCACAATAGCCTTTACTGTTGTTATAGGATAAAGAGGTCACAACTGGTATGACCTCTTTATCCTGGCAAATTTTCGCTGCTCTGCAAGCTATTACATGATTACAGCGTCAAGTGTGTGAGGTTACGCTCAACCAATGAGCTGCCAATGCCTGGTACTTGCTTAAGATCGTCGAGGGTTTTAAAGGGGCCGTACTCATCGCGATAGGCAACAATCGCCTGCGCTTTCTTCAACCCTACACCGTTCATGGCATGGGCCAGATCTTCTGCTGATGCAGAGTTGATACTCACCTGCGTGCCCTCTTCATCCGAGGCTTTGACGGTCGCCTTTGCCTTGGTTTGTGCAGATGCCGACGTAGCCGTTGAATCCGCTGCGGATGAAGTGGCATGGGCTTTCGCCACTGGTGTCGCCGCCAAAGCGCTAAAGCTCATTCCCGCCGTAGCGATTGCAAGAGTAATAAAAAGTGCTTTGATTCCACGTTTCATGCTGTTTTCTCCTTGTTTGTTGACAGCCAGGTGACGATAGCGCCCGGACGAAACAAGAACAAACGGCAGATTGCAGAAATGGAAAAGGCCGCGAAAGCGGCCTTTGTGTTTTGCATTACGTTACGAAAATTTGCGAGCAGCCACGTAATTACTGCTGCTGAGTGATGATATCGCCCAGCTTGATTTTCGCTTCTTTACGCAGGTTACTCATCAGTGCTTCGAAAGCGATCTGGGCGTTGTTCTGAGTGATACCCTGAACCATCGCCTTTTTCTGCTCATCCGGCATTGTGCCTGCTTTCACTTCATCCAGTGCCAGCACAACGATGTTGCCCTGCATGTCGGATGCGGTGCCAAAACTTGGCTTATCTTTCGCTGGCAGACTCAGACCAAACGCCGCCTGGCTGATCGGATCCTGACCCGTACGGCTCAAGGTTTTCGCTTCACCAAAGCTCAGGCCCGCCGCTTTCAGCGCTGCGTCACCCTTACCTGCTTTCAGCTCAGCCAGCAGCTTTTCAGCATCGAGTTTCGCCTGCTGTTCTGCTTTGGTGTGTTTCACCAGAGCTGCAATCTGATCTTTGACTTCTGCCAACGGCTTAATGGCTTCAGCTTTATGTTCGGTAACACGAAGCACAAAGGCACGATCGCCATCGACTGTGATGATGTCAGAGTTGTTGCCCGGCGCACCGTTGTCACCCAGCAGACCACCGTTGAAGATGACATCCGATACCGGTTTAAAGTTCAGTTCTTCCGGCAGGTTATCATGCCCAAACCAACCGGTCACAACGGCTTTAACGCCTGCGGCTTGCTCAGCACCGGCCAGCGATTCGTTGTCGTTGCTCGCGGCATCGCTCACTTTCTGCTGCAGCGCATAGTATGCGTCCAGCGCTTTTTCCTGCTTCACTTTCGCCGCGATATCATCACGAACCTCAGCCAATGGTTTGGTTTTTGCAGGTTGGATATCATCCAGACGCACAACCAGGAAACCAACAGAGGATTTAATGACACCGGACAGCTGACCTTTTTCTTTCAGGCCTGCATTTTTCAGCTCTTCTGGCGTCGTCGCATCTTCCAGCCATCCCATATCACCGCCATTTTTTGCAGAGATGATATCGGTGGATTTCGCTTTCGCCACGGTCGCAAAATCTGCGCCTTTAGCGAGTTCGTCAACGACGGCCTTCGCGTCGGCTTCCGTTTTCGTCTGAATCACACTGTAACGGTTACGCTGCGCCTGAGTGAACTGATCCTGATGCTGGTCGTAATAAGACTGAATATCGCTGTCGGAAGCAGTTTCAGGCATAGTCGCCGCGTCCAGCTTGATATAGCTCACGCGGAACTGCTCAGGTGCGGTGAAGTTGTTTTTATTCTGCTCATAATAAGCTTTAACTTCTTCGTCGCTGGCCTGCTGTTTTGCCGCCAGGGCATTCACGTCGATCGTGGCTGTACGCACTACGCGCTGCTGTGACACCAACGCCGCCAGCTCGTCAGTTTCGCCTTTGAGCATGAAATCGGTACCCACTACCGCGTTGATCAGTTGCTGAGAAGTCAGCTGATTACGCAGAGCCTGCGCGTACTGATCCGCCGTCATCCCCATCTGGTTGACGATAGCGTTATAACGGGTGTTGTCGAATTTACCGTTTGTCTGGAAAGCCTGAGTAGAGAAAATGGCTTTTTTGACCTGGTCATCACTGATGCCCAGACCCAAATGTTTAGCGTATTGGTCCAGCAGCGCTTCGTCGATAAGACGATTCACCGTCTGCTGGCGTAAGGTTTTCATGTAGCCTTCGTTCGCTGCAAGCTCAGAAAACTGGTCGCCGAGCTGCTGCTGCATGCGATTGCGTTCTCCGGCAAAGGCATTTTCAAACTGCCCGCGGCTGATTTCCTGGCCATTCACTTCCGCGGCGTAGTTGCTGCTACCGCCAATCAGGTATCCACTCACGCCGGTCAAAATGAATGACAGGATAATGATACCGAAAATAATCTTGAGCACGAGACTGTTAGCAGCCGTGCGTAAGCTGTCCATCATGGTGTGACCACACTCCGCTGTAGGTGACTGGAGACCTGACGCTGGCGGAAATCCTGACCGCAGCGCATAAAGTCCTATTGTGACAAGAAACCGGGGCAATTGTCAGCCCACAACTCGCATAAACTCGTATAAAGTCGTACTGGACAAACAAAAAAGGCACATCAAATGATGCGCCCTTGTACTTTTCAACTTCCCTTGAACGAGAATTCGATCAGTTCACTGCGTCTTTCAGTGCTTTACCTGCACGGAAACCCGGTACTTTGGCGGCAGCGATGGTGATCTCTTTACCGGTCTGAGGGTTGCGGCCAGTACGGGCAGCACGCTCTTTAACAGCAAAAGTACCAAAACCTACCAGCGCAACGTCATCCCCAGACTGCAGAGTTTCGGTTACAGAGGCAATTAATGCATCTAACGCACGTCCAGCCGCAGCTTTAGAGATATCAGCACCCGCAGCAATTTTGTCAATCAGTTGAGATTTATTCACTGTTCTCTTCCTCTCTTTATAATTTATATCGCGCCTGAATCCTTCACGACGCGACCGCGCAGCAGTTATATCAGGCCTGCCATGACCTTACAACACCCGTTGTTGATGGCTAACCCAATCAGCAATCTAAATTAGCTATACAAAAAAAGGCTGGCAAGTGCGAATTCACTTACCAGCCCTGTTTTTATTGACGCTCTTTGCGCGAGGTCACTATTTTGCGGTCACAACCTGCATTCCTGAAGGCTCATTCTGCAATGCGAGGGTCAAAACCTCTTCAATGCGTTTCACCGGATGGATATCCAGATCGGCAATAACATTGTCAGGAATCTCTTCCAGATCACGTTTGTTCTCGTATGGAATCAATACGGTTTTGATACCACCGCGATGCGCAGCCAGCAGTTTTTCTTTTAAACCACCGATCGGCAGCACCAAACCACGCAGTGTGATTTCACCTGTCATCGCCACATCGGCGCGAACAGGGTTGCCTGTGAGGCAAGAAACCAGCGCTGTACACATGGCGATACCGGCACTTGGGCCGTCTTTTGGCGTCGCCCCTTCCGGAACGTGAACGTGGATGTCGCGCTTTTCGTAAAAATCGGGATTAATACCCAGTTTTTCCGCACGTGCACGCACCACAGTCAGCGCTGCCTGAATGGATTCCTGCATCACTTCACCGAGAGAACCGGTATAAGTCAGTTTCCCTTTGCCTGGTACACAGGCGGTTTCGATGGTCAGCAAATCGCCGCCCACTTCCGTCCATGCCAGACCAGTGACCTGACCCACGCGGTTTTCGTTATCAGCACGGCCGTAATCGAAGCGCTGTACGCCCAGATATTCGTGCAGATTGTCGCCGTTAATCTCGATGTGTTTCAGGGATTTATCCAGCAACAGCTGTTTAACCGCTTTACGACACAGTTTAGAGATTTCACGTTCCAGGCTACGCACGCCGGCTTCACGCGTGTAATAACGAATGATGCTGACAATCGCGCTGTCGTCGACAGTGATTTCACTTTCTTTCAGGGCGTTACGCTCGATCTGCTTGGACAACAGATGGCGTTTGGCAATATTCAGCTTTTCGTCTTCGGTGTAACCGGAAAGACGGATCACTTCCATTCGATCCAGCAGCGGTGCTGGAATGTTCATGGAGTTGGACGTTGCGACGAACATGACATCGCTCAGATCGTAGTCAACTTCCAGATAATGGTCGCTAAATGCCACGTTCTGCTCTGGATCTAACACTTCCAGCAGAGCCGACGCCGGATCGCCACGCATGTCTGAAGACATTTTGTCGATCTCATCCAACAGGAACAGCGGGTTTTTAACGCCCACTTTCGCCATTTTTTGGATCAGTTTACCCGGCATGGAACCGATGTAAGTTCGACGGTGACCGCGGATTTCAGCTTCGTCACGGACGCCACCCAGCGCCATACGGATGTATTTGCGTCCGGTCGCTTTAGCGATCGATTGTCCCAGGGAGGTTTTACCCACCCCCGGCGGCCCTACCAGGCAAAGAATCGGGCCTTTGAGCTTATTCACACGGCTTTGAACCGCGAGATACTCAAGAATACGGTCTTTGACGCGTTCCAGGCCGTAATGGTCGGTATCAAGGATCTCCTGCGCCTGGCGCAGATCTTTTTTAACCTTGCTACGCGCATTCCACGGAACCTGAACCATCCATTCGATATAGCCGCGTACGACGGTCGCTTCGGCTGACATCGGAGACATCATTTTAAGCTTCTGCAATTCTGCTTCAGCTTTCTCTTTTGCCTCTTTCGGCATTTTTGCCGCGTCAATCCGGCGCTTCAGCGCTTCGTTTTCGTCAGGGGCATCATCCATTTCACCGAGTTCTTTCTGAATGGCTTTCATTTGCTCGTTCAGATAGTACTCGCGCTGGGATTTCTCCATCTGCTTTTTAACGCGGTTACGGATGCGTTTCTCGACCTGAAGCAGATCGATTTCAGATTCCATCATCGCCATCAGATATTCCAGACGTTCATTCACGTCGGACATCTCCAGCACTGACTGTTTATCTGCCAGTTTCAGCGGCATATGTGCTGCGATGGTGTCCGCCAGACGCGCAGGGTCGTCGATGCTATTCAGCGACGTCAGCACTTCTGGTGGGATTTTTTTGTTCAGCTTGATATAGCCTTCGAACTGGCTAATCGCGGTGCGCACCAACACTTCCTGCTCACGCTCATCAAGCTGAGGCGACTCGAGGTACTCCGCTTTGGCGGAGAAATGTTCGCCATCGTCAGAAAGCGTGGTGATACGCGCACGCTGCAGGCCTTCTACCAGCACCTTAACGGTGCCGTCAGGCAGCTTAAGCATTTGTAAAATAGAGGCCACGGTCCCGACGGTGAAAAGATCGTTAACACCCGGCTCATCCGTTGATGCTTCTTTCTGCGCAACCAGCATGATTTTTTTATCATGATCCATGGCAGCTTCAAGGCAACGGATGGATTTTTCCCGCCCTACAAATAAGGGTATGACCATGTGCGGATAAACCACCACATCGCGCAACGGCAATACGGGGATTTCAATGCGTTCAGAACGCTCAGGATTCATAGAGCTCTCTCTTAGTTTAGTGTCCGCCAGGGAAACTGGTTCTGCAACTGTGCTTTACATAACCATTAACATGTAACCAGTATATGGGGATGTTTCCCACACATTCAACGCTATGAATACGGAAAAATAAAAGGGGAGATAAAATCCCCCCTTTTTGAGTAACTGCTTGTATGATTTGGTTAATTATTCGCCAGATGCCTGCTGTGCTTCCGGTTTGCCATAAATCAGTAGTGGCTTGGTTTGCCCACTGATAACGGCCTCGTCGATAACCACTTTCTCGACATCTTCCATAGACGGTAGATCGTACATGGTGTCGAGCAGAGCCGCTTCAACAATAGAGCGCAGACCACGCGCACCGGTTTTGCGGATCATCGCTTTCTTCGCGATGGCGATTAACGCTTCGTCACGGAATTCCAGATCAACACCTTCGAGGTTAAACAGCGCCTGGTACTGCTTGGTTAGGCCGTTTTTCGGCTCTTTCAGGATCTGGATCAGCGCATCTTCACTCAGTTCGTTCAGCGTTGCCACAACTGGCAGACGACCAATGAACTCAGGAATCAGACCGAATTTGATCAAATCTTCTGGCTCAACCTGAGACAGCAGCTCACCTTCGTTCGCTTTTTCGGACTTCGCTTTCACCGTCGCGCCAAAACCAATGCCGGAGCCGGTTTCTACACGATGGGAAATGACTTTATCCAGGCCTGCAAACGCACCGCCACAGATGAAGAGGATCTTAGAGGTATCCACCTGCAAGAATTCCTGCTGCGGATGCTTACGACCACCTTGTGGCGGAACAGCGGCAACCGTGCCTTCGATTAGCTTCAGCAGGGCCTGCTGCACGCCTTCACCTGAAACATCGCGGGTGATTGACGGGTTATCGGATTTACGGGAGATCTTGTCGATCTCATCGATATACACGATACCGCGCTGGGCTTTCTGCACGTCGTAATCGCACTTCTGAAGCAGTTTCTGGATGATGTTTTCAACGTCTTCACCCACGTAACCGGCTTCGGTCAGCGTGGTAGCATCAGCCATAGTAAATGGAACGTCGAGCAGGCGTGCCAGCGTTTCGGCCAGCAGGGTTTTACCAGAACCGGTTGGGCCGATCAGCAAAATGTTACTTTTGCCCAGTTCAACCCCATTGCTGGTATCGCCATTGCGCAGACGTTTGTAATGGTTATACACCGCAACAGCCAGCACTTTCTTAGCCGGCTCCTGACCGATGACGTAATCATCAAGATGATGACGAATCTCGTGCGGAGTCGGCAATGCGCTGCGCTCACGGTGCGGTGCTACTTCTTTAATCTCTTCGCGGATGATGTCGTTACATAAATCGACACATTCGTCGCAGATATACACGGACGGTCCGGCAATCAATTTACGCACTTCATGCTGGCTTTTGCCGCAAAAAGAGCAATACAGCAGTTTGCCCGAACCATCTTTGCGTTTATCTGTCATGAGTCCAAACCTCTTTTTAAGTTCTTTGTGCCGCACATGACGACGCAAATGCCATTCTCGGACGCAAGTCGCTATTCAGCAAAGTGCCGCCCTACCTTAGTATAGCGGCACACTCGCGCCGTGGGCATCAATTACGATGGGTCAAAATGGAGTCGACTAAGCCGTACTCAACTGCCTCTGATGCGGAGAGGAAGCGATCGCGCTCGGTATCTCGCTCGATCTGCTCAAGTGATTGACCCGTATGGTGCGCCATAAGTTCATTCATACGCCCTTTTACCTTCAGGATTTCACGCGCATGAATTTCAATATCTGTTGCCTGACCCTGATATCCGCCCAGCGGTTGGTGAATCATCACGCGGGAATTAGGCAGACAGAAACGCTTGCCTTTAGCGCCTGCCGTCAGCAAGAACGCCCCCATGGATGCCGCCTGCCCCATACAAATGGTGCTGACATCAGGCTTGATAAACTGCATGGTGTCATAAATTGACATCCCAGCAGTAATGACGCCGCCTGGTGAGTTAATGTACAGGTAAATGTCTTTTTCCGGGTTTTCCGCTTCCAGGAACAGCATCTGCGCCACGATCAGGTTTGCCATGTGGTCTTCCACCTGGCCAGTCATAAAGATGACGCGCTCCTTGAGCAGACGGGAATAGATATCAAAAGAACGTTCACCGCGAGATGTCTGTTCGATAACCATTGGCACCAAAGCCATATGGGGTGCAATGTTATCTCGTTCGCCATTGTATGACATTTCCGTCTCCTGGATAAAAATTGGAAAATACCTGCTGTACTGATTGTAACCTTATGGACGGATTATCAGCCAGTCTCATTCATCGTGATTACACACTTATGGGGACGGCAGCGCCCTATTTCAAGCATAACAATATTTTGCTGTTACGCTAACACTGAAAGGGCGTTTTAGCACTCTTCCTGGTCTATTACAGCGATAAAAAAACCCGTCACCGGAAGGCAACGGGTTTTTGTTCAAACTTTAAACCGCTTGGGCAGAATTACGCCTGCTGGTTCATCAGTTCGTTGAAAGAAGTCGCTTTTTCAGAAACTTTAGCTTTAGCCAGAACCGCTTCAACAGCTTGTTCTTCCAGCGCTACGTTGCGCATGTTGTCCATCAGTTCTTTATTGCTGCCGTAGAACTGAACAACTTCACTTGGATCTTCGTAAGCAGAAGCCATTTCTTCGATCAGACCTTTCACGCGCTCATCGTCAGCTTTCAGCTCGTGGGTACGAATCACTTCGCCCAACAGCAGACCAACAACAACGCGGCGCTTAGCCTGCTCTTCAAACAGTTCGCGTGGAAGTTCCAGCGCTTGCTGCTGGTTGCCACCGAAACGCTGAGCAGCCTGACGACGCAGAACGTCGATTTCGCTGTCGATCAGTGCAGCAGGAACGTCGATTTCGTTCGCTTTAACCAGGCCGTCGATAGCCTGAGATTTCACGCGGTTACGCACAGCGCCGTTCAGTTCGCGTTCCATGTTTTTACGCACTTCAGCACGCAGACCGGCAACGGAACCATCTTCAACGCCGAAACGTTTGATGAACTCTTCAGTCAGTTCTGGCAGTTCGCGCTCTTCAACTTTCTTCAGGTTGATAACGAACTTCGCTGCTTTACCTTTCAGGTTTTCAGCGTGGTATTCTTCAGGGAAAGTCACGTCGATAGTGAACTCTTCGCCCGCTTTGTGGCCTTTAATACCTTCTTCGAAGCCTGGGATCATACGACCCTGACCCATCGCCAGTACGAAGTCAGACGCTTTGCCGCCTTCGAACTCTTCACCGTCTACAGAACCGGAGAAATCGATGGTGACACGGTCTTCAGCGTCAACGGCGCCGTCTTTGTCTTTCCAGTTCGCCTGCTGCTTGCGCAGGGTGTCCAGCATGCCATCAACATCAGCATCGGTCACTTCAACAACTGGTTTTTCAACTTCGATCGTTTCCAGACCTTTCAGCTCAACTTCTGGGTACACTTCGAACTCTACGGAGTAGGTGAAGTCTTCGCCCTGCTTGTATTCGCCTGGAACGTAGTTAGGTGCGCCAGCTGGATTGATTTTTTCTTTGATGATGGCATCAATGAAGTTGCGGCTCATCAGCTCGCCCAGCACGTCCTGGCGTACAGACGCGCCATAACGCTGAGCAACAACGTTCATCGGTACTTTACCTTTACGGAAGCCGTCAATACGTACCTTTTTTGCTACGTTGACCAGCTCGCTTTTCACAGCAGTTTCGATGCTGTCAGCAGCGATAGTAATCGTTACACGGCGGCCAAGGCCTTGAGTGGTTTCAACTGAAACTTGCATCTTGTTACCTCAAAAAAATCACGGTGCTCGGTCAACTCTGAATTTGTCTCGCAATCCCGGGATGCTCACTATTAGCAGATTCACATTCCCTGTCGCCAGAATCATCCCGAAGACATTCATTAAGACGCGGCATTATAGCGGCATCACATAGGTGAGTCGAGAACGGTTGGGGTATCTTCCTGCGGCTTTTTTCACAATTTAAGGCTATTTTTGGCCTAAAATCTGCCCCACACGCTCAAAACGCAGACAAAACAAAACGGCCCGCAGGCCGTCTTGATATCATTCTGCATGCAACATACTGGAAAAACTCCCGCTGTTGCAACCAGGATTTATTAAGCGATGCTTCCCGCGCCTCGACAAGGCGGAGAGGCGAAAATGGTATCCTGCAACCCTTCCCACTCCTTAATGGTGTAGGTATGCAGCGCCAGCGCGTGCACGGTAGTGGAAAGCTCTTCCGTCAATGTCCCGTAAATCATACGGTGACGATTGAGAAAACGTTCGCCAGCGAAGCGATCGCTCACAAGCACCACTTTGAAATGACTCTCAGAACCAGCCGGTACGTTATGACGGTAGCTCTCGTCGACGACTTCGAGAAACACGGGATTAAACGCTGTCCTTAGTTTTTCTTCGATCTGTTCACGTATCATCATGAAATTACTCCTCCGACAACGCTGATATGTCACCCATCCCTTTAAATGTTAGCCGCTTTTACCGCTTCCATTACATCAAGGCAACAAATATTTAGCTTTCGTCTGATTTTCTCATTCAAACGGATGATCTTAACTGTGTTGCTCATACGTTTTGTCTCGAATGACATATGTAAAGTACATAGAGTGGTCATATTTCGGACAAGACGATGAATTTACATGCGTTGACCACTTCCCCTTGCCGATTGCGATGTTATGATGGCGGCAATTTTCCTCTTTACTATGCTTACGATCCGTTGAGAACCTGAAATGTTAAAAAAACTCTTCTTTCCGTTGGTAGCACTCTTTATGTTGGCGGGTTGTGCAACGCCTCCTACGACCATTGATGTTTCCCCGAAAATTACCCTGCCACAGCAGGACCCTAGCCTGATGGGCATAACCGTAAGCATTAACGGTGCCGATCAGCGTCAGGATCAAGCGCTGGCAAAAGTTACTCGTGACAACCAGCAAGTGACGCTGACAGCCTCTCGCGACCTGCGCTTCCTGCTGCAGGAAGTGCTTGAGAAGCAAATGACTTCTCGCGGTTACATGGTTGGTCCAAGCGGTGCCGTTGACCTGCAAATTATCGTGAACAACCTGTACGCAGATGTCTCTCAGGGCAATGTGCGCTACAACATCGCCACGAAGGCCGATATCGCCATCATCGCCACCGCGAAGAACGGCAACAAAATGAATAAAAACTATCGTGCTAGCTACTCTGTTGAAGGGGCTTTCCAGGCCACCAATAAGAATATTGCTGACGCGGTAAACAGCGTGCTGACCGATACCATCGCCGATATGGCACAGGACACCAGCATTCACGATTTCATCAAGCAGAACGCGCGTTAATTCTGCCCACTGACCCGGCGATTCGTCGGGTCAGTTCTGTCTACTCATGCCCAATAATTACTTACGCATTTTCCAGCAACCTAAATCAGCCATTCTGCTGATCCTCGGTTTTGCCTCTGGTTTGCCACTCGCCCTCACTTCCGGCACGCTTCAGGCGTGGATGACCGTGGAGAATATCGATCTTAAAACCATCGGTTTTTTCTCTCTCGTCGGTCAGGCTTACGTCTTTAAGTTCTTGTGGTCGCCAGTGATGGACCGCTACACCCCGCCTTTTCTGGGTCGCCGACGCGGCTGGTTAATCATGACGCAGGTCATGCTGCTGCTGGCCATCGCTGCGATGGGGTTCCTGGAGCCTTCCACACAGTTGCGCTGGATGGCGGCATTGGCGGTCGTGATTGCCTTCTGTTCAGCGTCGCAGGATATCGTTTTTGACGCCTGGAAAACGGACGTCTTACCGGCCGAAGAACGCGGCGCAGGTGCGGCGATCAGCGTCCTGGGCTATCGTCTGGGCATGCTGGTCTCCGGCGGATTAGCGCTATGGCTGGCCGACCGATACCTCGGCTGGCAGGGCATGTACTGGATGATGGCCGTGCTGCTAATACCCTGCATTATCGCCACCGTATTTGCGCCAGAACCCAGCGATGTCATTCCTGTTCCGCGATCGTTAGAGCAAGCCGTCGCAGAACCATTAAAAGATTTCTTTGGCCGCAACAATGCCTGGCTGATTTTACTGCTGATCGTCCTTTATAAGCTTGGTGACGCCTTTGCCATGAGCCTGACCACCACATTCCTGATTCGTGGTGTGGGGTTTGATGCGGGGGAAGTGGGTGTGGTCAATAAATCACTAGGACTGCTTGCGACAATTATCGGCGCCCTTTACGGCGGCGTGTTGATGCAGCGTCTAACGCTATTCCGCGCGCTTCTGATCTTCGGCATTTTGCAGGGCATTTCCAACGCGGGCTATTGGCTCCTTGCCATTACTGATAAGCACATGATCAGTATGGCAACCGCGGTGTTCTTCGAAAACTTATGCGGCGGGATGGGGACGGCAGCATTCGTGGCGCTTCTCATGACGCTGTGCAATAAGTCCTTTTCTGCCACGCAGTTTGCGCTCCTCTCTGCCCTTTCTGCCGTGGGCCGCGTTTACGTGGGGCCGATTGCGGGCTGGTTTGTTGAAACACATGGCTGGCCAACGTTCTACCTCTTCTCCGTCTTTGCCGCTGTGCCAGGGATACTTCTTTTATTGGTGTGTCGGCAGACTCTGGAATATACCCAGAAGACAGAGCATTTTATGCCTCGCACGGAATATCACTCTGCCTATCGATTCGCTCTGCGTTTATTAATGGCGGGATGCCTGCTGCTCGCACTGTGGTTGGTGGTACTTATCATTAATGCTGCAACGATGCTTGAGCTGCCGTTTGAGGCGCTACTGCTGGACATCGGCGCGCTGCTCGCCGTGTCAGGTATCGTCACGGGCGGTGTCCTTGATTTTATGGCGCTACGTAAAACGCAGATGACCTAAAAATATCCCCGACAGTTATTTCCCGTTGTAATCACGGATCGGAATTATAACGGTGAAATAACGGCGTCTGATCAAAAAAATATTTGTTGTTTTGTGCGGGATAGTTTCCGGAAATTACTGGAAAGCTGAACGAGTGTGCCTTTTTAATTAACCGATTCAGCATTCGAAAGATTAAATTTCCGTATTTTAATTGTCTCTCAATTGATGCTTTATTGTTAATTAATTGTATATTTATAGCAATGGTTATACCAATTGCCCCTTTTAGGGTATCCTTGAGACTCCATTCGTTATAACTCCCGTCTCATGCGGCTTTTGTCTTAAAATTAGACATAATTTGCAACACATGTGACATGTGCGGCAGAACCCGGTAACACCTTCCTGACACAGGGCTAATGATGTTTACAGTAATGTAACCTTCCCGTAAAATGCCCCCACACTTTAAACGCCACCAAGGTCCCCGTGGAATTGAGGTCGTTAAATGACACTTAGGAAATACAATAAAAGTTTGGGATGGTTGTCGTTATTTGCAGGCACTGTATTACTCAGTGGCTGTGATTCTGCGCTTCTTGACCCCAAAGGACAGATTGGACTGGAACAACGTTCACTGATTCTGACGGCTTTTGGCCTGATGATGATTGTCGTCATTCCCGCCATTTTGATGGCAGTGGGTTTTGCCTGGAAGTACCGTGCAAGCAATAAAGATGCGAAGTATAGCCCTAACTGGTCACACTCCAATAAAGTGGAAGCTGTGGTCTGGACGGTTCCTATTCTGATCATCCTGTTCCTGGCCGTACTGACCTGGAAAACCACTCACGCGCTTGAGCCGAGCAAGCCTCTGGTTCACGATGAAAAACCGATTACCATTGAAGTGGTCTCCATGGACTGGAAATGGTTCTTCATCTATCCGGAACAGGGTATTGCTACCGTGAATGAAATCGCCTTCCCGGCGAACACTCCGGTTCAGTTCAAAGTGACGTCTAACTCCGTGATGAACTCCTTCTTTATTCCGCGTCTGGGCAGCCAGATTTACGCGATGGCCGGCATGCAGACTAATTTGCATCTGATCGCGAATGAAGCAGGCACCTACGATGGTATCTCCGCCAGCTATAGTGGCCCGGGCTTCTCAGGTATGAAGTTCAAAGCTATCGCTACGCCGGACCGTGCCGCTTTCGACCAGTGGGTTGAAAAAGCGAAGCAGTCTACCAACACCATGTCTGACATGGCGGCATTCGATAAAGTGGCAACACCTAGCGAATACAACAAGGTGGAGTACTTCTCTAACGTGAAACCAGATTTGTTCAAAGACGTTATTGGCAAATTTATGGACCACGGCAAGAGCATGAACGTGACCCAACCTGAAGGTGAGCACAGCTCGCACGAAGGAATGGAAGGCATGGACATGAGCCACGCGGAAACCTCTCACTAAGGGGCCGAGGAAGAAAATGTTCGGAAAATTGACACTGGATGCGGTGCCGTACCATGAGCCTATTATCGTGGTTACGATCGCTGCAATTATCATTGGCGGCGCGGCCTTACTGGGCCTGATCACTTACTTTGGTAAGTGGAGCTACCTGTGGAATGAGTGGCTGACCTCGGTTGACCACAAAAAACTCGGCATCATGTACTGCATCGTCGGTATCGTCATGTTAATTCGTGGCTTTGCCGATGCAATCATGATGCGTAGCCAGCAAGTGCTTGCCTCTGCGGGTGAAGCGGGCTTCTTGCCACCGCACCACTACGACCAGATCTTTACCGCGCATGGCGTGATTATGATCTTCTTCGTGGCGATGCCGCTGGTTATCGGTCTGATGAACGTTGTCGTTCCGCTGCAGATTGGCGCACGTGACGTTGCGTATCCGTTCCTGAACAACCTGAGCTTCTGGTTCACGGTTGTCGGCGTAATCCTGGTTAACTTGTCTCTGGGCGTCGGTGAATTCGCGCAGACGGGTTGGCTGGCTTATCCGCCGCTTTCGGGAATTGAATACAGTCCAGGCGTTGGCGTCGATTACTGGATATGGGCGATTCAGCTCTCCGGTATCGGTACGACCCTGACCGGTATTAACTTCTTTGTGACCATTATCAAGATGCGTGCCCCTGGCATGACGATGTTCAAGATGCCGGTATTTACCTGGGCATCTCTGTGCGCCAACATCCTGATTATCGCATCATTCCCAATTCTGACTGTCACCGTCGCGTTGCTAACCCTGGATCGCTATCTGGGCACCCATTTCTTCACCAATGATATGGGCGGCAACATGATGATGTACATCAACCTGATTTGGGCATGGGGTCACCCTGAAGTGTACATCCTGGTTCTGCCGGTCTTCGGTGTGTTCTCCGAAATCGCAGCGACCTTCTCGCGTAAGCGCCTGTTTGGTTACACCTCGCTGGTGTGGGCAACCGTGTGTATTACCGTTCTGTCGTTCATTGTTTGGCTGCACCACTTCTTCACGATGGGTGCGGGCGCGAACGTTAACGCCTTCTTCGGTATCACCACGATGATTATCGCCATCCCGACAGGGGTGAAGATCTTCAACTGGCTGTTCACCATGTATCAGGGCCGTATCGTGTTCCACTCAGCAATGCTGTGGACCATTGGCTTCATCGTCACCTTCTCCGTAGGTGGGATGACCGGCGTACTGCTGGCTGTACCAGGTGCTGACTTCGTTCTGCACAACAGTCTGTTCCTGATTGCGCACTTCCATAACGTGATCATCGGCGGCGTCGTCTTCGGCTGCTTCGCGGGTGTGACGTACTGGTGGCCTAAAGCGTTTGGCTACACGCTGAACGAAACCTGGGGCAAACGCGCATTCTGGCTCTGGATTATCGGCTTCTTCGTCGCATTTATGCCGCTGTATGTGCTGGGCTTCATGGGCATGACCCGTCGCCTGAGCCAGCAGATCGATCCGCAATTCCACCCAATGCTGGTTATCGCAGCCTGTGGTGCGGTGCTGATTGCTTGCGGTATCGCGTGTCAGCTGATTCAGTTCTACGTTTCTATTCGCGATCGCGAGCAGAACCGTGACCTGACCGGTGACCCGTGGGGTGGTCGTACGCTGGAGTGGGCAACGTCTTCTCCGCCTCCGTTCTATAACTTTGCCATTGTGCCGCAGATTCATGAGCGTGACGCATTCTGGGAAATGAAAGAAAAAGGCGAAGCGTACAAGCAACCTGAGCATTACGAAGAGATCCACATGCCGAAAAACAGCGGTGCAGGCATTGTTATTGCTGCCTTCGCGACGGTATTTGGCTTCGCCATGATCTGGCACATCTGGTGGCTGGCGATCGTTGGCTTCGCTGGCGTGATCATCAGCTGGATTGTGAAGAGCTTTGACGAGGACGTGGACTACTACGTACCAGTCCGTGAAGTTGAAAAACTGGAAAACCAGCATTTCGACGAGATTTCTAAAGCGGGGCTGAAAAATGGCAACTGATACTTTGGCGCACTCAACTGCCCATGCGCATGAACACGCGCACCACGATACAGGACCGATGAAAGTCTTCGGTTTCTGGATCTACCTGATGAGCGACTGCATTCTGTTCTGCTGTCTGTTCGCGACCTATGCCGTTCTGGTGAACGGCACGGCTGGCGGCCCGACCGGTAAAGACATTTTTGAACTGCCGTTCGTTCTGGTTGAAACAGGTCTGCTGCTGTTCAGCTCCATCACCTACGGCATGGCGGCTATCGCCATGTACAAAAACAACAAGAGCCAGGTTATCTCCTGGCTGGCGTTGACCTGGCTGTTTGGTGCTGGATTTATCGGGATGGAAATCTATGAATTCCATCACCTGATTGTTGAAGGCTTTGGCCCGGATCGCAGTGGTTTCCTGTCAGCGTTCTTCGCATTGGTAGGGACTCACGGTCTGCATGTCACCTCTGGTTTGATCTGGATGGCGGTGCTGATGTTCCAGGTTTATCGTCGTGGCCTGACCAATACTAACCGCACGCGTATCATGTGCCTGAGCTTGTTCTGGCACTTCCTGGACGTTGTGTGGATCTGTGTGTTCTCGGTTGTTTATCTGATGGGGGCGATGTAATGAGTCATTCAAACGATCATGGCGCTTCCCACGGTAGCGTCAAAACCTACATGACAGGATTTATCCTGTCGATCATCCTGACGGTCATTCCGTTCTGGATGGTGATGAACGGTTCTGCTTCTAAGCCGGTACTTCTGGGCGTAGTCCTGGTTACCGCCGTGATTCAGATTCTGGTGCATCTGGTTTGCTTCCTGCACATGAACACCAAATCCGATGAAGGCTGGAACATGACGGCCTTTGTCTTTACCGTGATTATCATCGCTATCCTGGTAGTCGGTTCCATCTGGATTATGTGGAACCTCAACTACAACATGATGGTTCACTAAGAGCGGCGAGTATGTTTAAGCAATACCTGCAAGTCACAAAACCAGGCATCATCTTTGGTAACCTCATCTCCGTGATCGGAGGGTTCCTGCTGGCCTCTAAGGGCAGCATCGATTACACCCTCTTTGCATCGACGCTGGTTGGGGTATCACTGGTGGTTGCGTCCGGTTGTGTATTTAACAACTACATCGACATGGATATCGACAGGAAGATGGAAAGGACCAAAAATCGGGTGCTCGTCAAAGGCCTGATGTCTCCTACCGTCTCGCTGGTGTACGCCACCTTGCTGGGTATTGCTGGCTTTATGCTGCTGTGGTTTGGCGCTAATCCTCTGGCCTGCTGGCTGGGGGTGATGGGTTTCGTGGTGTATGTGGGCGTCTACAGCCTGTATATGAAACGTCACTCCGTCTATGGCACGCTGATTGGTTCTCTCTCCGGCGCTGCGCCGCCGGTGATTGGCTACTGTGCTGTCACGAATGAGTTCGACAGTGGTGCGCTTATCCTGCTGGCTATCTTTAGCCTGTGGCAGATGCCGCACTCTTACGCCATTGCGATTTTCCGCTTTAAGGATTATCAGGCGGCGAACATCCCGGTTCTGCCGGTCGTGAAAGGCATTTCCGTTGCCAAGAATCACATCACGCTGTACATCATCGCTTTCGCCGTGGCGACGCTGATGCTCTCTCTGGGCGGTTACGCTGGATACAAATATCTGGTCGTGGCGGCTGCGGTGAGCGTCTGGTGGCTTGGTATGGCGCTGCGCGGTTACAAAGTGGAAGATGACAAAGTTTGGGCTCGCAAACTGTTTGTGTTCTCGATTGTCGCTATCACTTCATTATCCGTGATGATGTCCGTAGACTTTATGGTGCCAGATTCACATAGCTTGCTGACTTACGTCTGGTAAGAGATCGGTCTGGTCAATAAAAGGGTGCTTCGGCACCCTTTTTCATTCAATAAATCAATTCATCACGCATGCATTCCCTAAATAATTTGAGTTGCAGGACAAAACGCTTGTAGCGTTTTGAACAGTTCTGCACGGGCCCCGACGGGGCGAGCCATAGGCCGAGTAACGCGGCAAGAGAGTGAATTCCCTAGAGCTTACATAAGTAAGGACTGGGGAGAATGAGCGACCCCACCGCACCTGCAGCTTGAAGTATGACGGGGGTAATATTTGTTAAATAACCCTTTGTTGTCCCCGCCCCTTCCCCACACTACACTAGTGCCTGCTTTTGAACTGAGGTGGTAATGAACGATTATAAAATGACGCCAGGCGAATTGCGCGCGACCTGGGGTTTAGGGACTGTTTTCTCGCTGCGTATGCTTGGCATGTTTATGGTCCTGCCGGTTCTGACCACTTACGGAATGGCGCTTCAGGGGGCCAGCGAAGCATTGATTGGTCTGGCGATCGGCATTTACGGTCTCGCGCAGGCTATTTTCCAAATTCCTTTCGGACTGCTTTCCGATCGCGTGGGCCGTAAGCCGCTGATTGTAGCCGGGCTGATTATCTTTGTTATCGGCAGCATCATTGCCGCGCTGTCGCACTCCATTTGGGGCATCATTCTTGGGCGAGCGCTACAAGGCTCAGGGGCGATTGCCGCCGCCGTCATGGCGCTGCTTTCCGATTTAACGCGTGAGCAGAACCGCACCAAAGCGATGGCCTTTATCGGCGTCAGTTTTGGTGTGACCTTTGCCATCGCCATGGTGCTTGGCCCTGTCATTACCCATAAACTGGGGCTGAATGCGCTGTTCTGGATGATTGCCGTTTTAGCCACTATCGGTATTGCGCTTACGATTTGGGTGGTTCCGGACAGCAAAAATCATGTGCTGAACCGCGAATCAGGCATGGTGAAAGGCTGCTTTAGTAAAGTCCTTGTTGAGCCGCGTCTGCTCAAGCTCAACTTTGGCATTATGTGTCTGCACATTCTGCTGATGTCCACGTTCGTGGCCCTGCCCGGTCAGTTGGCTGCAGCAGGATTCCCCGCCGCTGAACACTGGAAAGTGTATCTGGTGACGATGCTCATCTCCTTCGTCTCCGTTGTCCCTTTCATTATCTATGCAGAAGTGAAACGCCGTATGAAGCGCGTATTCCTGACGTGTGTTGCGCTGCTGCTGATTGCCGAAATCGTACTATGGGGCTCCGGTCCACACTTCTGGGAACTGGTCATCGGCGTACAGCTTTTCTTCCTCGCCTTTAATCTCATGGAAGCCCTGTTACCCTCGCTTATCAGTAAAGAGTCCCCGGCGGGCTACAAAGGTACGGCGATGGGAATTTACTCCACCAGCCAATTTCTCGGTGTGGCCATTGGCGGTTCGCTGGGCGGTTGGGTAGATGGCTTCTTTGATTCGCAGACGGTATTTCTTGCCGGTGCGCTGTTGGCGATGGTTTGGCTGCTGGTTGCCAGCACCATGAAAGAACCACGCTACGTCAGCAGCTTGCGAATCGAGATCCCGGAAGGCGTCGATATTAGCGACGCGCTGAAACAGCGGCTGGAGACAAAAGAGGGTATCAGCGAGGTACTGCTTGTCCCGGAAGAGCGCAGCGCGTATGTCAAAATCGACAGCAAAGTGACAAACCGCTTTGAAGTGGAGCAGGCGATAAAAGCCTAAAAAAATGCCCGGTTTACCGGGCATTTTCATTTTAATCGCGGAAGTTTTTGAACTGGAACGGTTGCCCTAAATCGCCGCCACGCACCAGCGCCATCGCGCCCTGCAGGTCGTCACGGGATTTACCGGTCACACGAATCTCTTCACCCTGAATTTGCGACTGCACCTTCAGCTTACTGTCTTTGATGAGCTTAACGATTTTCTTCTGCATCGCGCTCTCAATACCCTGCTTCAGTTTCGCTTCAACGAACCAGGTTTTGCCGCTGTGTACAAACTCTTCAGGCACATCGAGAGACGCGCCCTCAATGCCGCGCTTTAGCAGTTTTGCGCGTAGAATGTCGAGTAACTGATTCACCTGGAAATCAGATTCACTCAGCACCTTAATGGTCTTATTTGCGTCGTTCAGCTCAAAAGTCGCTTCAACACCGCGAAAATCAAAACGCGTCTCGAGTTCGCGGCTTGCGTTATCCACCGCGTTACGCACTTCCTGGATATCAACTTCTGAAACAATATCGAAAGATGGCATCTTTTCTTCTCCCTTCACTTTTGTTGCGTTGCATAATACCCGCAACGAGACATTTACCCCAAATAATTCGCGTTACAGGCAGGCCGGCGGCCATGCAACGAGAAGTATGACCGGGTTGACTCAATAGAAGCTTAGCTGACAACGCTATACTTAGGCTGTAACACCTGGCGCAGTTGCAGGTGAGGAGGAACAATGAAAATTACTGTGCTCGGATGCGGGGCCCTGGGACAACTTTGGCTGACCGCGCTGTGCAAGCATGGACATGAGGTACAAGGCTGGCTACGTGTGGCACAACCGTATTGCAGTGTAAATCTGATTGGTGAAGACGGGAGTATTTTCAACGAGTCTCTCATCGCTAACGATCCCGATTTTCTGGCACAAAGCGATCTTCTGCTGGTGACGTTAAAAGCCTGGCAGGTGTCGGACGCGGTAAAAGCGCTCAGTGCAACGCTTCCTCACACCACGCCCATTTTGCTCTTGCATAACGGCATGGGCACGATTGACGAGCTTAAAAGCATTCCTCAGCCCCTGCTGATGGCCATTACCACCCACGCGGCACGGCGCGACGGCAACATCATTGTTCACGTCGCCAGCGGCGTTACCCATATGGGGCCGGCTCGCGAGCAGAATGGCGATTACAGCTATCTGGCGGACGTTCTGCAGAATGTGCTTCCGGATGTGGCCTGGTACAATACCATCCGTCCGCAACTGTGGCGCAAGCTGGCGGTCAGTTGCGTGATTAATCCGCTAACCGCGCTGTGGGATTGTCCAAACGGAGAGCTTAAAAATCATCCTGAAGAGGTTGCCGCTCTTTGCGCTGAGGTCGCCGCCGTAATGGAGCGCGAAGGTATCCATACCTCCGTGGAAGACGTTCGCTATTACGTCGAACAGGTCATCGACAGTACCGCTAAGAACATCTCGTCAATGCTGCAGGACGTTCGCGCATTACGGCACACAGAAATCGACTACATCACTGGCTATCTGCTGAAACGCGCCCGCGCACACGGCATCAGCGTGCCGGAAAATATCCGCCTGTATGACATGGTTAAACGTAAGGAGAGTGAGTATGAGCGCGTCGGCACTGATTTGCCTCGCCCCTGGTAGCGAAGAAACAGAAGCAGTCACCACCATTGATTTGCTGGTTCGCGCCGGCATTGCCGTCACAACGGCAAGCGTCGCCAGCGATGGCAATCTGACCATCACCTGCTCGCGCGGCGTAAAGATTTTGGCGGATGCCCCGCTGGTCGAAGTGGCAGACGGTGACTACGACGTGATTGTGCTGCCAGGCGGAGTGAAAGGCGCGGAGTGTTTCCGTGACAGCCCGCTGCTGGTAGAAACGGTCAGACAATTTCACCTGTCGGGACGAATTGTGGCCGCTATATGCGCCACTGCCGCAACCGTCCTAGTGCCGCATCAACTCTTCCCAGTCGGAAATATGACCGGTTTCCCGACGCTCAAAGACCAGATTCCGGAAGAACAGTGGGTGGATAAACGCGTGGTATGGGATCCACGCGTTAACCTGCTGACCAGCCAGGGGCCCGGCACGTCGATAGATTTTGCGCTGAAGATTATCGATTTAGTGGTGGGGCGTGAAAAAGCGCACGAGGTGGCATCATCCCTGGTGATCGCCGCGGGAATTTACAATTACTACGGCGCATGATGAATTCTCGCCAGTCAGAAAAACAAAAACGGCAACCCTGAGGTTGCCGTTTTTGATCTGCGAGGAATAAAGCCGGTTACGGGCGATATACCTTCACATTGGCAAAGCCCTGTTCGCGCAGATACAGCGCCTGCAAACGACTCATCACGCCGCGCTCACACCACAGAAGATAGGTTTTGCTCTGTTCCAGATCGCCAAACTTGGTGCTCAGCTTATAGAAAGGCAGAGACATCACCTCGACACCATCCACTTTCAGCGGGCTGGCATCCTGTTCATCAACGGAGCGAATATCCAGAATCACGTCATTTGCGCTGAAACCGCTGACGGTTTCGACTTCAACCACTTCCTGCGCGGTCTGGGTCGCGATTTCACGGATATCCACGTTAGTGGCTTCGGCGACAACTTTATCCAGAATCGCAAAATCAAAATTCTGCTCTTCGGCTTCGATTTTCGCCTTCACCGCTTTCACCGTTGGGCTTTTCGAGATCACGCCGCAGTATTCCGGCATGGTACGGGCAAAGTCTTCGGTACCGATTTCGCGCGCCATATCAATGATATGTTCTTTATCGTGAGAGATCAGCGGACGCAGAATCAGCGTGTCGGACACATTGTCGATCAGACGCAGGTTGGTCAGCGTCTGGCTGGAGACCTGGCCCAGCGCTTCGCCGGTGACCAGCGCCTGTACACCGTAGCGTTCAGCCACCTGAGAGGCCGCGCGCACCATCATGCGCTTCAGCACCACGCCCATCTGGCCGTCGTCCACTTTTTCGAGGATTTCGCCGACAACCGGTTCAAAGTTAATCGCGACAAAACGCACGCGGTGGGAGCTGCCAAAGCGCTTCCACAGGTAATGCGCAACCTGACGAACGCCGATTTCATGCGCAGCGCCGCCCAGGTTAAAGAAGCAGTAGTGCACGCGGCAGCCGCGACGCATCAGCATGTAGCTAGACACACCGGAGTCAAAACCGCCGGAGATGAGCGACAGCACATCTTCCTGGGTACCGATAGGGTAGCCGCCGATACCTTCGTAACGGCCTTTTACCAGCAACAGGCGGTCGTTCTCGATTTCGAGATTAACGGTCACATCCGGACGCGTCAGTTTTACGCGCGCGGATTCGATATGCTGATTTAAACCGCCGCCAATATAGCGTTCGGCTTCAATAGAGGTGAATTCATGCTTGCCGCGGCGCTTGACGCGCACGCAGAAGGATTTCCCTTCAACTTCGGCGCGGAACTGTTCCAGCGCTTTCTCGAAGATATCGTGAAGCGAGGTGAACGGCACATCTTCGACGTCCAGAATGTGGTGAATCCCTGGAATACGCGTCAGCGCATCGCGGATATCCAGACGTTGGCTTTCGTCTTTGGCGCGAACTTCGATGTGATCCCAGTGGCGCACAATGGCGAGCGTTTCTTCGTACTCTTTTAATACGTTTCGAATGTTTCCGGTCAGCATTTTAATAAAGCGCAAACGCACAGATTGGCTTTTGATGGTGATTTCCGGGAACAATTTAATGATAAACTTCATGGCGGCAATGTTTCGTTGGCAAGCCCGTAAAGGCTTGTGATGGAAAGAGACAGCAACCCACACCCGTGGTTGCATCCAGGCGCAGGAGTATACCACCATCGCGACGCTCCTGTGCACATTGCGCGTTATTTGATAATTGTCCCGAGTCCGTTACCATGGCGGGGCTTAAAATATGAGAGTCAACATTCACTATGCCGAAGAAAAATGACGCCCCCGCCAGTTTCGAAACTGCGCTGAATGAACTGGAACAGATTGTGAACCGTCTGGAAAGCGGCGATCTCCCGCTGGAAGACGCGCTCAATGAATTCGAACGCGGCGTACAGCTTGCGCGCCAGGGGCAGGTCAAGCTGCAACAGGCGGAACAACGCGTGCAGATCCTGCTTTCCGACAGCGAAGATGCCGCCCCAACGCCTTTTACACCGGACGCTGAGTAAATGGATTTTTCCACAGAGCTTCAGGCGTGTGTTAAGCGTGCCAACGATGCGCTACGCCGTTTTATCGATCCACAGCCTTTTCAGAACACTCCTCTGGTTGCCGCCATGCACTATGGCGCACTCTTAGGTGGAAAGCGCCTTCGCCCGTTTTTAGTGTACGCCACGGGAAATATGTTTGGCATCAGCAGCAACACGCTGGATGCACCCGCTGCCGCCGTTGAGTGTATTCACGCTTATTCGCTCATTCATGACGATTTACCGGCCATGGACGACGACGATCTGCGTCGCGGCCAGCCCACCTGCCACATTAAGTTTGGTGAGGCGAACGCGATTCTGGCGGGCGATGCATTACAAACGCTGGCGTTCTCCATCTTAAGCGATGCGCCCATGATCGAAGTGGCCGATCGCGACCGTCTGGCGATGGTGTCTGAGCTGGCGATGGCCAGCGGCGTCGCAGGGATGTGCGGCGGACAAGCGCTGGATCTGGAGGCTGAAGGGCATCAGGTTAATCTGGAACAGCTTGAACGTATTCATCGTCATAAAACCGGCGCGTTGATTCGTGCAGCCGTTCGTCTGGGCGCGCTGAGCGCTGGTGAACGAGGCCGCGAAGCCTTGCCCATTCTGGATCGTTACGCTGAGAGTATCGGTCTCGCGTTCCAGGTACAGGATGACATTCTGGATGTGGTGGGCGATACTGCAACATTGGGAAAACGTCAGGGAGCGGATCAGCAACTTGGCAAAAGTACCTATCCAGCCTTACTGGGTCTTGAGCAAGCCCAACAAAAAGCCCGGATCTGATTGATGATGCCCGCCAGTCGCTGAATGCGCTGGCCGCGCAGTCACTTGATACCTCGGCACTGGAAGCGCTAGCGGACTACATAATCCAGCGTGATAAATAAACACACTTTCTCGATGAGCCTTTGATGAGTTTTGATATTGCCAAATACCCGACACTGGCGTTGGTTGACTCCACCCAGGAGTTACGTCTGTTGCCGAAAGAGAGCCTGCCGAAGCTGAGTGACGAATTACGTCGCTATTTGCTCGACAGCGTGAGTCGTTCCAGCGGACATTTCGCCTCCGGACTTGGCACGGTGGAGCTGACCGTGGCGCTTCACTACGTCTATAACACCCCTTTCGATCAGCTGATTTGGGACGTCGGGCATCAGGCTTATCCCCACAAAATTTTGACCGGGCGTCGCGATAAAATTGGCACGATTCGCCAGAAAGGCGGCCTGCATCCGTTCCCGTGGCGCGGTGAGAGCGAATTCGACGTTTTAAGCGTGGGACACTCTTCAACCTCCATTTCCGCCGGTATCGGCATCGCCGTTGCGGCGGAGAAAGAGAATAAACAGCGTCGCACCGTGTGCGTGATTGGCGATGGCGCGATCACCGCAGGCATGGCGTTTGAAGCGATGAACCACGCGGGTGACATCAAGCCGGATATGCTGGTGATTCTCAACGACAACGAAATGTCGATCTCCGAGAACGTCGGTGCGCTGAATAATCATCTGGCACAACTGTTGTCCGGCAAGCTTTACTCCACCCTGCGTGAAGGCGGCAAAAAAGTCTTCTCCGGCGTCCCACCGATCAAAGAGTTGCTCAAACGCACTGAAGAGCACATCAAAGGCATGGTTGTGCCAGGCACGCTGTTTGAAGAGCTGGGCTTTAACTATATCGGCCCGGTTGACGGGCACGATGTGCTTGGCCTGGTCACGACGCTCAAAAACATGCGCGACCTGAAAGGGGCCGCAGTTCCTGCACATCATGACGAAAAAAGGGCGTGGCTACGAGCCCGCGGAAAAAGATCCGATCACCTTCCACGCCGTGCCTAAATTTGACCCAACCAGCGGCTGTCTGCCAAAAAGCAGTGGCGGTATGCCGAGCTATTCTAAAATCTTTGGCGACTGGCTGTGTGAAACGGCGGCCAAAGACAACAAGCTGATGGCCGTAACGCCCGCTATGCGCGAAGGCTCCGGCATGGTGGAGTTTTCCAAAAAATACCCGGATCAGTATTTTGACGTCGCGATTGCTGAGCAGCACGCGGTGACATTCGCCGCAGGCCTGGCGATTGGCGGCTATAAACCGATTGTAGCGATCTACTCTACCTTCCTGCAGCGCGCGTACGATCAGGTGATCCATGATGTCGCGATCCAGAAACTCCCGGTGCTGTTTGCTATCGATCGCGCGGGTATCGTCGGTGCCGACGGCAGACGCATCAGGGTGCGTTTGATCTCTCCTTCCTGCGCTGTGTGCCAGATATGGTAGTCATGACGCCGAGCGATGAGAACGAGTGCCGCCAGATGCTGTTCACCGGCTATCACTATCAGGATGGCCCAAGCGCAGTGCGTTATCCGCGCGGCAACGCCGTGGGTGTCGAGCTGGAACCGCTGGACAAAAATGCCGATTGGCAAAGCATCATCAAACGTCACGGTGAAAAGCTGGCGATTCTGAATTTCGGGACATTAATGCCCGAAGCGGCAAAAGTCGCCGAGTCGATGAACGCGACGCTCGTGGATATGCGCTTCGTCAAACCGCTCGACGAAGCGTTGATTCTGGACATGGCAACACGTCATGAGGCGCTGATTACGCTCGAGGAAAATGCCATTATGGGCGGCGCGGGCAGCGGCGTGAACGAAGTGCTGATGGCAAATCGCAAGCCAGTTCCGGTACTCAACCTCGGTTTGCCAGACCGCTTTATTCCGCAGGGCACGCAGGATGAAGCCCGCGCGGAGATTGGCCTTGATGCCGCAGGCATCGAAGCAAAAATCCGCGCCTGGTTCGCCTAATCCCTCCCCTTTCCGCTCCTGCTATGCTTAAAGGTAATTTTTTAAGTGAACAGCAGGAGTGGAACCATGCAATACAATACATTAGGAAAAACAGACCTTAAGGTTTCCCGTCTTTGTCTGGGCTGCATGACATTTGGCGAGCCAGACCGGGGAAATCACGCCTGGACGCTGCCGGAAGAGAGCAGCCGTCTCATCATCAAACGCGCCCTCGAGGGCGGCATCAATTTTTTTGATACGGCGAACAGCTATTCCGGACGGGAGCAGCGAGGAGATCGTGGGCCGTGCGCTGCGGGATTTCGCCCGCCGCGAGGATGTGGTGGTGGCCACCAAGGTTTACTATCCATCTGGTGAATTACGCGAAGGCCTTTCCCGTGCGCAGATCCTCCAGTCCATTGACGACAGCCTGAGACGTTTGAACATGGATCATGTCGATCTGCTGCAAATCCACCGCTGGGATTACAACACGCCGATTGAAGAAACCCTTGAAGCGCTGAATGACGTGGTGAAAGCCGGCAAAGCGCGTTATATCGGTGCGTCATCCATGCATGCCTCTCAGTTTGCCGAAGCGCTCAATCTTCAGGCGCAGCACGGCTGGGCACGATTTGTCACCATGCAGGACCACTACAATCTAATCTATCGCGAAGAAGAGCGTGAAATGCTGCCGCTGTGCTATCAGGAAGGTGTGGCGGTTATCCCGTGGAGCCCGCTGGCGCGTGGACGTTTAACCCGCCCATGGGGCGAAACGACCGCCCGTTCCGTTTCCGATGAAGTCGGTAAAAAACTCTATAACGACACTGAAACCAGCGATGCCCAGATCGCTGAGCGTCTGGCTGCCATTGCGGAAGATACGGGCGCAACGCGTGCACAGGTGGCGCTGGCCTGGCTGCTCAGTAAACGTGGCGTCGCCGCGCCAATTATTGGCGCATCGCGAGAAGAACAGTTAGATGAGTTATTAAATGCGGTGGATTTAACGCTGACACCCGAGCAGATCGCTGAACTCGAAACACCGTATCAGCAGCATCCGGTGGTGGGATTTAAATAACCGTCGTGCATTTTGCTCCCCTCTCCCAAAGAGAGAGGGGATTGAATGGCCGCACAGCATTACGCGAAGTGATCGTAACCTTTCCAGTCGAGCGTAACGGGCGCACCGTTGCGGGCAAATTGCAGCCCTTCACTCTCAGGCAGAATTTGCCCAATGCAGGTAAAAGGCGCGCCAAGATTATTCAGCGCGACGTCCAGCGTGCCACGATTGAGTTCCGGCACGGTGAAGCACAGCTCGTAATCTTCGCCACCGGAAAGCGCCCAGCGCAGTGCCTGCTCGGGTTCAACGTGTCGGCGAATCTGTTCTGAAAGTGGGAACGCATCCAGATCAACGCGCGCGCCCACACCGCTGGCTTTCAGGATATGGCCCAAATCCGAGATCAAACCATCGGAGAGATCAATGGCCGAGTTGGCGCGATCGCGCAGCGCCTGGCCGTGTAAAATACGCGGCGTTGGGCGCAAATGGCGCTTCACCAGATAGGCCGCGTCAGACGCGTCGCTCACCGTTAAACGGTCCTGCAAAATCGCCAGTCCCGCCGCACTGTCGCCCGGCGTACCGGTGACATAAATCCAGTCTCCGGGTTTCGCTCCCGAGCGTTTCAGCGCGCGGCCAACGGGCACATAGCCGTGGATCGCTAACGTCATCGACAGTGGACCGGCCGTCGTATCACCGCCAATCAGCTGCATATCGTAGTAATTGAGCTGTTCAAACAGCGCGTCGCTAAACGCTTCGAGCCAGGCTTCATCCACGTTGGGTAACGTCAGAGCCAGCGTTAACCAGGCTGGGTCGGCTCCCATCGCTGCCAGATCGCTCACGTTGACCGCCAGCGCTTTGTAAGCCAGATCGGCCGGATCGATATCCGCAAGAAAATGACGCCCACACACTAAGGTGTCGGTGCTGATCGCAAGGGTCTGTTTTTCAGGAATATTAAGCAGTGCGCAGTCATCGCCGATACCGGTTTCAACATCAAGACGAGAGGTTCTAACACGGTCAAAATAACGGGCAATCAGGGAGAATTCGCCGCAAGCCATACGTTATGCCTCAGCAAAGAAAAGAAAAAACCGGAGCCTGCGCAGCCCAACGGCCACACAGAACTCCGGCTTACGGATCACTTTTTACGGGGACGGATCGCAGGTGCGGCTTTATCCAGCACGCCGTTCACAAACTTGTGGCTGTCTTCAGCGCCAAAGGTTTTCGCCAGTTCGATCGCTTCGTTGATCGCCACTTTATAGGGCACATCATCACGTTTAGCCAGTTCAAACAGCGCAATGCGCAGCACCGCTTTCTCAACCTGACCCAGCTCTTCGAGCAGACGGGACAGGTACGGCTTCATCAGTCCGTCGAGATACGCGCTATTAGTCGCCACTCCCGACAGCAGTTCACGGAAGTACAGGACATCAACGTCTTTGACGTCTTGTTCCGCCAGGAACTGGTATTCGACATCAGCGATGTCGTTCTGGGACAACTGCCAGGAGTAGAGTGCCTGGACAGCACACTCACGGGCGCGGCGACGAGCAGCAGGTTTCACGGATTTCCCCTTACAAAAATCAGGCCTTAATGGCTTTCAATACGTTGATCATCTCAAGCGCAGTCAGTGCAGCTTCTGCACCTTTGTTGCCAGCTTTAGTGCCAGCACGTTCAATGGCTTGTTCAATACTTTCAGTGGTCAGCACGCCGAAAGCGACAGGAACTTCAGTTTCCTGCGCAACGTGCGCCAGACCATTACTTGCACCACCCGCAACGTATTCGAAGTGAGCAGTGCCGCCACGAATAACCGTACCCAGTGCAATCACCGCGTCGTATTTACCGGTTTTCGCCAAAGCGCCCGCTGCCAACGGCAGTTCGTAAGCACCTGGAACCCAAACAACGGTAATGTTTTCGTCTTTCACCTGGCCAATACGTTTCAGCGCGTCAATCGCACCGTCCAGCAGGCTGTCGTTGATGAAGTTGTTGAAACGCGCAATGGTGATGGCGACGCGAGCGTCCGGGGTAGCAACAGCAGCTTCAATAATGTTCATACTCTTCCTTTACGGGTTCATTTGGCCCCGCAGGGGGGCGGATTTTATCATAATACTTCGCGTACTGCTTCCCTATTTAAGAAAGCCTCACGCAGGGATTAAATGCAGACAAACGTCCGGGCCAACCGGCCGGATGTCGCTGAATTTGAGTTGCGGCGCATCAGCCAATTTTTCGAGCCCCGGCAGCGCAAACAAGCCACGCGCCTCATGACCTAACAATTTTGGCGCAACATAGACGATCAGTTCATCCACCAGCCCGGCCTGCAATAGCGCGCCCGCAAGCGTCGGTCCCGCCTCAACCCAGAGACTGTTGACCTGCTGCTTGCCGAGCAACATCATCAGGACGACTAAATCGAGATGACCTTTATGTTCCGGCACCATAATGCTGCGCACATGTTCAGGCCACTCGCGATCGTCTTCTTTTGTTCGCGCAAAAAGCGTTTCACCCGGTTGCTGCACGATACGGTGCGCGGGGGTAACGCGATTCTGGCTATCAATCACAATGCGCAGCGGCTGGCGCAAATTCTCTTGCGGATAAAGCGCCTGGGTATCCTGATTGAGTTCATCCCAGCGCACCGTCATGGCAGGATCATCGGCCAAAACCGTTTCGCTGCTGGTGAGAATAGCATGGCTTTGCGCACGCAGACGTTGCACATCGCGCCTTGATTGCGGTGACGTGATCCACTGACTTTCACCGTTTGCCATTGCCGTTCGCCCGTCAAGCGAAGCACCGAGCTTCAACTGGATATAGGGGAAACCGGTACGCATGCGTTTGAGGAAGCCCTTATTCAGCGCTTCGGTATCAGCCATCATCAAGCCATGGCTGACATCAATTCCTTCCTGCTGCAGGCGATACAGTCCGCGTCCGGCAACCTGAGGATTGGGATCTTGCATTGCAGCAACGACGCGCGCCACGCCGGCATCAATCAGCGCCTCGCAGCACGGCGGCGTTCGCCCATGATGGCTACAGGGTTCAAGCGTGACGTAGGCCGTGGCACCCCGCGCCTTCTCACCTGCCATACGTAACGCGTGGACTTCGGCGTGAGGCTCACCGGCGCGATAGTGGAAACCTTCGCCGACAATTTCACCGTCTTTAACGATAACGCAGCCCACGTTGGGATTGGGATGGGTAGTGAAACGTCCACGCTGCGCCAGCTTCAGCGCGCGCGCCATGTAAATCTCATCCTGCATTCGCTTAATCCTGTAGACGGGCGATCTCTTCGCCAAATTCTTTGATATCTTCGAAGCTGCGATAGACAGACGCGAAGCGGATATAGGCCACTTTATCGAGCTTTTTCAATTGCTCCATGACCAGATTGCCGATCATTTTGCTCGGCACTTCGCGCTCGCCGGTGCCACGCAAATGTGATTTGATGTGATTCAACGCCATTTCAACGTCATCTGCGCTGACTGGCCGTTTTTCCAGTGCTTTCAGCATCCCTTTGCGCAGTTTTTCTTCGTTAAATGGCTCGCGCACGTCGTTACTTTTCACGACGCGCGGCATCACCAGCTCTGCCACTTCAAAAGTCGTAAAACGTTCGTTGCAGACCAGACACTGCCGACGACGGCGTACAGAGGAGCCTTCCCCTACGAGACGAGAGTCGATTACTTTGGTATCCACGGCGGAACAGAATGGGCAATGCATACGGTGTCCTGACTATCTGGTTAACTGAACTCTATTTTAACCCGAACTGGGCTGACAACAAAGGAAGAGCACTTTTTGAGATAAAGGATCTATACCAGACGGCATCTTACTGACTACCATTACGATAATCCGTTATTTTTATGGAAATAAACGCAATGACAAGACGTTACCTAAGAATACTCGCGCTGGGAAGTCTCTTCACGTTGAGCGCCTGCGCACAGCAAAGCGAAGTTCGTCAAATGAACCAAAGCGTCAGCACGCTGAACAGCGCCATGACGAAACTGAACCAGGAAACGGTCAAGATCACCCAGCAAAATGCGCTGAATGCAAAATCCAGCAGCGGCGTGTATCTGTTACCAGGCGCTAACACCCCAGCACGACTGCAAAGCCAGATCGGGACGCTGAAAATGTCTCTGGTTAATATTGCGCCAAATGCAGACGGAACAAGCGCTACATTGCGTATTCAGGGCGAATCTAACGACCCATTACCTGCATTTAGCGGCACCGTGGAATGGGGGCAAATTCAGGGAACGACCGAAAGCTTCCAGGAAGTGAACGTGAAAAACCAGCTTATTAATGCCCCAGCAAGCGTGCTCGCGCCAAGCGATGTAGATATCCCGCTGCAATTGAGCGGCATTACGCCCGATCAATTAGGTTTCATCCGCATCCACGATATCCGGCCTGCCGTTCAGTAGTACTTTTTAGCGGAACGCGTGACAAGCGTTCCGCTCCCCCTAACCTTCCGCAAAGATTGGCAATATTGCTGTTTGCCATTACAATCCCCGCCGTTTAAAGTACGCAAACGTGAACGCAATCGATTACGCGTATGATAGATATGTGAAACAACACATATTTTTGTGAGCGAGGATTCCTATAATAGGCTCCGCAGAAACACGAAATATTTTGAAACGCAAATCGCGCATTTTTCACTCCCGGAAGGGAATTTCAATCAGTGGCATGATTATGAAAAAAACATTATTAGCAGCCGGTGCAGCGCTGGCACTTTCCTCTTCTTTCGCTGTTAACGCAGCAGAAAACGCAAAACCTGAGTATGTTTCCGACTGGTGGCATCAGAGCGTCAACGTAGTGGGTAGCTACCACACTCGTTTTGGACCACAAATCCGTAACGATACCTATCTGGAATATGAAGCTTTCGCTAAGAAAGACTGGTTTGATTTCTATGGTTACCTGGATGCGCCCGTATTCTTCGGTGGTAACACCGATGCGAAAGGTATCTGGAACCACGGTTCTCCACTGTTTATGGAAATCGAACCGCGCTTCTCTATCGACAAGCTGACAGGCGCAGATCTGAGCTTCGGCCCATTCAAAGAGTGGTATATCGCGAACAACTATATCTACGATATGGGTCGCAACTCTTCTGGTCGCCAGAGCACCTGGTATATGGGTCTGGGTACTGACATCGACACCGGTCTGCCGATGAGCCTTTCCCTGAACGTGTATGCGAAATACCAGTGGCAGAACTACGATGCAGCAAACGAAAATGAGTGGGATGGCTACCGTTTCAAAGTGAAATACTTTGTACCGATCACCCAGCTGTGGGGTGGTAATCTGAGCTATATCGGCTTTACCAACTTCGACTGGGGTTCGGACTTGGGCGAAAAGAGCGACTATGCTGAAAACGGTATTAAGCAGCGTACCAGCGACTCTATCGCGTCCAGCCACATTCTGGCGCTGAACTACGATCACTGGCATTATTCTGTCGTTGCCCGTTACTGGCACAACGGCGGCCAGTGGAACGACGATGCCGACCTGAATTGGATGAAAGAAAACGTCCGTTCTACCGGTTGGGGTGGTTACCTGGTAGTAGGTTACAACTTCTAACCCCCTGACAAAGGCGCTTCGCTGAATCAGCCTTGCGCCTCGCAGACAAAAAGCCAGCTATGCTGGCTTTTTTATGTCTCGAATCCAGCGCCATCGTCCGGCCTGACTGGAGAATATCGACTTACCGTCTGGATACACCCCATAAAAAAATCCCGGCCTTACGACCGGGATTTCAGTGTCAGAATGTTGTTGCCGTTACGGCAGAATAGACGGCTGATCCGCCCCTTCCTTTTCAACTTTCTGCTGGATCAAGTGCTCACGCTTCATACCCAGTTTCAACGCCAGCGCGGACGCGACGTAGATTGAGGACGCCGTACCGATGGAGACACCGATCAACATGGTCAGCGAGAAGCCTTCCAGAATCGGGCCACCGAAGAGGAACAGCATCAGGATAACCATCAAGGTCGTTCCGGATGTAATCAACGTACGGTGCAGCGTTTGCGTCAGTGAAACGTTAAAGATTTCATACGGCGTACCGCGACGAATCTTACGGAAGTTCTCACGAATACGGTCCGATACCACGATACTGTCGTTCAGTGAGTAACCGATAACCGACATCAGAGATGCCACGATCGTCAGGTCGACCTCAATATGGAACAGCGACAGCACGCCCATCGTAATGACCACGTCGTGCGCCAGTGAGATAACCACACCCGCAGCAAGACGCCACTCGAAGCGAAAACCGACGTACACCAGAATGGAAATCAGCGCCACCAGCAGAGCCATGGCACCGTTTTGCGCCAGATCCGCACCGACACTCGGGCCGACGAATTCGATACGCTTAACGGTCGCATCCTGGCTGGTCGCTTCGTTAATCACGTTAACGACCTTGCTTCCCAGTTCCTGGCTGCCGTTGGCATCGTGAACCGGAGGCATACGCACCATGATGTCGCGGCTGCTACCGAAGTTCTGCAGCTGCGGCTCTTCAAAGCCCGCCTTCTGCAGCGCTTCGCGCATTTGGTCCAGATCAGCGGGTTTTTCCAGCGTGATTTCAATCACCGTACCACCGGTGAAATCAAGACCCCAGTTAAAACCTCGGACACCAATGATGGCAATCGAGACAATCAGCAGAAAACCTGAAATGCCGAAAGCCCAGTAGTCCCAGCGCATAAAGTCCCAGACTTTACGGCCGTGGTTCAATTGTTCAACAGTATATTCCTGTGCCACAACGCACTCCTCAGATAGACAGCTTTTTGACGCGCTTGCCGCCATACAGCAGGTTCACGATGGCACGGGTGCCGACAATAGCGGTAAACATTGACGTTGCCACACCGATACCGGTTGTAATAGCAAAGCCTTTGATTGCGCCAGTCCCCACTGCATACAGGATAAGAACCTTAATCAGTGTTGTTACGTTTGCATCGAAGATAGAGCTGAAAGCGCCTTTATAGCCTTCGTCGATCGCTTGTTGTACCGAGCGACCATTGCTCAACTCTTCTTTGATACGTTCGTTTATCAGTACGTTGGCATCGACCGCCACCGCAAGGGTTAGAACGATACCTGCAATACCCGGCATGGTCAGCGTCGCCCCTGGCAGCAGGGACATAATGCCGATGATCAATACCAGGTTTGCGATCAGCGCGGTCGTCGCAATCAGGCCAAACTTCTTATAGAAGAACAGCATGAAGATAATGGAAACCGCCAGACCAGCCAGACACGCTTCCAGGCCCTGAGTGATGTTCTGCATCCCCAGCGTTGGACCAATGGTACGTTCTTCAACGATCTGAATAGGCGCAATCAACGCACCAGCACGCAGCAGCAGAGAGAGCTGGCGGGCTTCGTTCGGGTTGCTGATGCCGGTAATACGGAAGCTGTTACCCAGGCGAGACTGGATATTAGCGACGTTAATCACCTCTTCCTCTTTCACCAGAATTGCACGACCGTTAGCATCTTTCTTACCGCTGTCTTTGTACTCCACGAACAGGGTCGCCATCGGTTTTTCCGATGTTATCCTTGGTGAAGTTCGACATGATGTTACCACCCGCGCTATCAAGCGAGATGTTAACCTGCGGCTGGTTGTATTCGTCCTGGTTAGACGTAGAGTCAGTGATGTGATCACCGGTCAGAATCACACGCTTGTACAGCACAACAGGCTGGCCTTCGCGCGTTTCTTTCACTTCGGAATCACCAGGCACACGACCAGACGCCGCGGCAGATTGATCCACATTGGTGTTCACCAGACGGAATTCCAGCGTCGCTGTCGCACCCAAAATTTCTTTGGCACGTGCAGTGTCCTGGATACCCGGCAGTTCTACCACGATACGGTCTGAACCCTGGCGCTGTACCAGCGGCTCAGCAACACCAAGCTGGTTTACACGGTTACGCAGGATATTGATGTTCTGCTGTACCGCGTATTCACGTGCTTCGCTCAGACGCGCATCGGTCATCACAGCACGCAGCTGGTTGCTACCCTGACGTGAAATCACCAGATCGCGGTGACGCGTAGAGAGATAATCCACCGCCTGATCGCGCGCGGCAGCATCATGGAACGTGATGCTCATTCCGTAGTTATCTTCCTTACGCACGGTGGTGTAAGGAATGCCTTTTTCGCGCAGATCGCTGCGCAGGCCGTCCATATTCTGTTCCTGCAATTTGCCAAGCGCGGTATCCATATCCACTTCCATCAGGAAGTGAACGCCACCACGCAGATCAAGACCGAGTTTCATCGGCTCTGCATTGATGGAGGCTAACCAACGCGGGGTTGCAGGAGCAAGGTTCAACGCCACGACATATTTATCACCCAGCACGCTCACCAGCGCTTCACGAGCGCGGAGCTGCGTGTCGGTGGTGTCGAAGCGAGCAAGAATAGCGCCCTCTTCCAGTGCCACAGACTTAGCGGTAATTTTTTCTTGTTGTAAAGTGTTCTGGACCTGGATCAGCGTTTGCTCACTGGCGGCGACACCGCGCGCGCCAGTGATTTGAACAGCCGGATCCTCACCATACAGGTTGGGAAGCGCGTACAGCAGGCCGACGATAATCACGACGACCAGCATGATGTACTTCCACAAAGGATAACGGTTTAACACGGCAGTTCCCTTTGGGAGAAGTTAGATTACAGCGCTTTCATAGTGCCTTTAGGCAGTACGGCAGCGACAAAGTCACGTTTGATAACCACTTCAGTGGTGTCGTTCAGCGCAATAGAGATATAGCCAGTTTCAGCTACTTTCGTTACGCGACCGACCAGACCGCCGTTGGTCAGAACTTCATCACCTTTCGCGATGGAGCTCATCAGGTTTTTGTGTTCTTTGGTACGTTTCTGCTGTGGACGCAAGATCATGAAATAGAAAATCAGACCAAACACCGCCAGCATCAGAATCAGAGACATCGGGCTGCCCTGCGACGGAGCGCCTGTTGCTGCTACCGCATCAGAAATAAAAAAGCTCATTCAAATTCCCTCATTTATAAAATTAGTCAACGTTCAAAGGTGGAACATCACGTCCCTGACGTTGGTAAAAATCAGTTACGAAGCTCTCTAATTTACCCTCTTCGATAGCCTTACGTAAACCAGCCATTAAGCGCTGATAATAACGAAAGATTATGAATGGTATTAAGACGCGCCCCTAAAATCTCATTGCAACGATCGAGATGATAAAGATACGCGCGAGAATAGTGACGACAGGTATAGCAATCACACTCGGCGTCAAGCGTACTGGTATCGCTTTTATGCTTCGCATTACGAATTTTCACCACGCCATCGGTCACAAAAAGATGCCCGTTACGCGCGTTACGGGTTGGCATAACGCAATCGAACATATCAATGCCGCGACGTACACCTTCAACCAGATCTTCTGGTTTGCCTACGCCCATCAGGTATCGTGGTTTGTCTTCAGGGATTTGCGGGCAAACATGCTCCAGAATACGGTGCATGTCTTCCTTCGGCTCACCCACAGCCAAACCGCCGACAGCGTAGCCATCAAAACCTATCTCTACCAGACCTTTAACCGAGATATCACGTAAATCTTCGTAAACACTGCCCTGAATAATGCCGAACAGCGCATTTTTATTTTCAAGGGAGTCAAAACGGTCACGGCTGCGCTGCGCCCAGCGCAGGGACATTTCCATCGAACGCTTCGCGTAATCCCAGTCCGCCGGGTATGGCGTACATTCGTCGAAGATCATGACGATATCGGAACCGAGATCGTACTGAATCTCCATCGATTTTTCTGGATCGAGGAAAATAGGATCGCCGTTGATCGGGTTGCGGAAATGCACACCCTTTTCAGTGATCTTGCGAATATCACCGAGGCTGAAGACCTGGAAACCACCTGAATCGGTCAGGATCGGGCCTTTCCACTGCATAAAATCATGCAAGTCGCCGTGCAGCTTCATCACTTCCTGGCCCGGGCGCAGCCACAGGTGGAAGGTGTTACCGAGGATAATCTGTGCGCCAGTGGCTTCAACTTCTTCCGGCGTCATTCCTTTTACGGTGCCGTAAGTGCCCACAGGCATAAATGCTGGCGTTTCGACCACGCCGCGATCAAACACCAAGCGACCGCGACGAGCGCGTCCGTCGGTGGTATCGAGTTCAAATTTCATTTTTTCTCCGGCGTCAGAAAAACAGTCCAACGCAATTTCTCGTCATATGCCGAGAAGTTTATGTGCCGCGGACTTATTCCCCGACACGCTCATTCAAAGCCTGCGGATTGTACGTGATAAACATCGCGTCCCCGTAGCTAAAAAAGCGATAATTTTGTTCTACCGCAGCCTTATACGCATTCATTGTATTCTGATAACCCGCAAACGCGGAAACCAGCATAATCAATGTCGATTCAGGCAGATGGAAATTGGTCACCAGTGCATCAATCACGGTGTATTGATAGCCCGGGAAAATAAAGATTTGCGTGTCACCAAAGAACGGCTCGATCAGATCTTTTTTGGCCGCCTGGGCCGCACTTTCGAGCGAGCGCACCGACGTGGTTCCCACGGCGATCACGCGGTTGCCGCGCGCTTTGGCGGCCAGCACCGCATCAACCACATCCTGGGGCACTTCGGCATATTCGGAGTGCATGATGTGATCTTCAATGGTGTCCACACGCACCGGCTGGAACGTCCCCGCGCCGACATGCAGCGTCACAAACGCCATTTCGATGCCTTTCTCGCGCAGTCTTTCAAGCAGCGGCTCATCGAAATGCAGCCCCGCCGTTGGCGCGGCTACCGCGCCAGGCTTCTGGCTGTAAACGGTCTGATAGAGTTCACGGTCTGCGTCTTCATCCGGGCGGTCGATATAAGGCGGCAGCGGCATATGGCCGATAGCGTTAAGAATATCCAGAACGGGACGCTCGTCATTAAACTCCACTTCGAACAACGCATCGTGACGGGCGACCATGGTGGCATTAATGCTTTCGTCGTCGCCCAGCAGCAGTTCCGCCCCCGGCTTTGGCGCTTTGGATGCGCGAATATGTGCCAGAATACGTTTGTCATCAAGCATACGCTCGACCAGCACTTCAATCTTACCGCCGCTGGCTTTGCGGCCAAACAGACGCGCCGGGATCACGCGGGTATTGTTAAAGACCAGCAAATCACCGGGGTTGAGCTTGTCGAGTAAATCGGTGAAAGTACCGTGCGTCAGCGCGCCCGTTGGCCCGTCCAGCGACAGCAAGCGGCAACCACTGCGCTCAGGCTGTGGATAGTGGGCAATCAGGGATTCGGGTAATTCAAAGGAGAAATCGGCGACGCGCATGACTTATACTCGTGACTTAAAAACAGGCGGCTTAGTCTAGTGCTCGCGCCTCTTTGCTGCAACACCTAGCCGTAATCGGATACCAAAACGCATGAATTTTCTCGCACACCTGCACCTCGCCCACCTCGCGGAGAGCTCACTTTCCGGCAATTTGCTGGCTGATTTTGTGCGCGGCAACCCCACGCAAGCGTATCCCGTTGACGTGGTGGACGGTATTTTCATGCATCGCCGCATTGATGTCCTGACCGATAATCTGCCCGAAGTGAAAGAAGCTAAAGAGTGGTTCCGCCCCGAGACGCGCCGCGTCGCGCCGATCACGCTTGACGTGATGTGGGATCATTTTCTCTCGCGTCACTGGGCGCAGCTTTCGCCTGAGATGCCGTTACCGGAATTTGTGCGTTACGCCCACGCCCAGGTCGCGATGATTTTACCGGACTCACCGCCGCGTTTCGTCAATCTGAACGAATACCTGTGGTCCGAGCGCTGGCTGGAACGCTATCGCGAAATGGAGTTTATCCAGCGCGTGTTAAATGGAATGGCGAGTCGCCGCCCGCGTCTGGATGCGCTTCGTGACTCCTGGCAGGACTTAGATACCCATTACGACGCGCTGGAGACCCGTTTTTGGGAGTTCTATCCGCGCATGATGGCGCAAGCGAAAAACAAACAACTGTAAGAGAGACGCGATTGATAGGTAAAAGCTCGTTGAACGATTGCTCACGCCTCTTTGTCTTAATCACAATCCCTCTCTATAATGGCCCGCGTTGCGTTCCAAAATAACCTTAGTCACTACAGGAGAATCACATGGTTCTGGTAACTCGTCCGGCTCCGGATTTTACAGCTGCAGCAGTTCTGGGCAACGGTGAAATCGTTGAAAACTTCAATTTCAAACAGCACACCAACGGTAAAGCGACCGTCCTGTTCTTCTGGCCGATGGATTTCACCTTCGTTTGCCCGTCTGAACTGATCGCATTCGACAAACGTTACGAAGAATTCCAGAAACGTGGCGTGGAAGTTGTGGGTGTTTCCTTCGACTCTGAGTTTGTACACAACGCATGGCGTAACACCCCTGTCGACAAAGGCGGCATCGGTGCAGTGAAATACGCAATGGTTGCGGACATCAAACGCGAAATCCAGCAGGCTTACGGTATCGAACATCCGGACGCTGGCGTTGCGCTGCGCGGTTCTTTCCTGATCGACGCAAACGGCATCGTTCGTCACCAGGTCGTGAACGATCTGCCGCTGGGTCGTAACGTTGACGAAATGCTGCGCATGGTTGACGCGCTGCAGTTCCACGAAGAGCATGGCGAAGTGTGCCCGGCTCAGTGGGAAAAAGGCAAAGAAGGTATGAACGCGTCTCCAGACGGCGTGGCAAAATACCTTTCTGAGAACGTATCCAGCCTGTAATCGGCATGGTTTACGCAAAAAGCCCGCTGATGCGGGCTTTTTTGTTTCTGGAATGCAACGCCGTAGAACCGCTAATTACCGAACCACACCGACACAGAAATAGCAGGTAAAGAAAGCACACCCTCTTGCAGATCCGCTTTGCCCTCTTTCAGCTGCCAGCGTTCAACGTTGAGCAACGGCGAATCGTCCAGCACCACTTCACATGCCTCACCGCGGTTAATCGCCACCAGCACGCGCTGTTGATTATACACACGCGCAAACACCACCACGTTAGCGTGCGCATACACCACCTGACATCCCCCGTAACGCAGCGCCTGACTGTGCTTACGCAGTTTCGCCAGCCGTTGATAAAGCGCAAACAGGTTTTTATCCTGCTTGTCGGGATCCCACGGGAAGGTCTTGCGACAGAACGGATCGTTGTTGCCGTCCAGCCCGACTTCATCACCGTAGTAAATGCACGGCACGCCCGGCCAGGTAAACAGCCAGGTCACCGCCAGCGGCAAACGCGCCACGTCTTTACCGAGTAACGATTTAAAACGCGCAGTATCATGGCTATCCAGCTGGTTAAACATGCGTAACTGCTGCTGATGTGACAGGCTGGCGCGGTAGTTATCCATCCACTTGATACAGATTTCGGCGTCAATCAGCTGCGGATCGTACGAAATATCAGTGTTGGCGAGAAATCCCCATAACGGGAACGTAAAGCCGCGATAGTTCATCGCCGAATCTTCCGCATCTGCCTGCAGCCACTGACGCGCATCGCCAAAATGCTCGCCAAACACAAACGCATCTGGATTGGCGGCCTTTGCGGACTGGGTGATGCCGGTAACATGCTGAATGTTATTCCGCGCTCCGCCGTCCTCGCCCAGCATATGCACCACGTCCAGACGCCAGCCGTCCATACTCCACGGCGCTTTCAGCCAGTGGCGTACGATGCTGTCGTCCCCGCCGTAAATCTCGTCGACTAATGACGGCGACTGGAAATCCAGTTTCGGCAGGCTGGCATATCCCAGCCAGTCAAGCGCATGGCCATCATCGCTAAAGCTATACCAGTCGCGCTGCGGTGAATCCGGGTTGTGGCACGCACCGCCCATCGTTTGATTGTGGCGGTCAAACCAGGCGTGTGAGTCGCCGCTATGGTTGAACACGCCGTCCAGAATCAAACGCATTCCCTCACGTCGCGTGTTTTCCCGCAGGCGCAGCAGGGCTTCATCACCGCCAAACTGTTCATCAACGTGGCGATAATCTTCGGTGTCGTATTTGTGCACGCTGGGTGCTTTGAAAACCGGATTAAGATACAGCGCGGTCACGCCCAGCTTTTTCAGATACGGCAGTTTCTCGCTGATCCCATCGAGGTCGCCGCCGTAAAACGTCGATCCGCCCGCCTGAGCGGTCAGCGGTTCATCCCACGCTTTACGAATAATGTCGTGCCCTGCGGCGTGATGGTAATAGACCTTATCCTGCTCAGACGTCCGCGCTTCGCTGCGCGCAAAGCGGTCGGGAAAGATTTGGTAAAAGACCTGATCGTTAACCCACTGCGGACCCTTGTCCGGATAATCGACGGCGAACTGTTCCATTCGCGTCGGCGGGAAATGGCTAAATCCTTGCGGGGGTGAACCACAGCTGGCGGTTATTCCACAGCAGCTTAAAGCTGTAACGGCGGCGCGGCTGGCCAGAGCGTAAATCGAGTGTTGCCCGCCACGCCGTAACGCCAGGCTGTGGCTGACTGCGCTGTTTATGCATCGGCAGCGACGTTTCTTCGTTATCGACTTCAGCGCGCAGCGTGACGCGCAGTGGCTGATTTTCACCCGTCAGCCACAGCGTTATCATCAGTTTATCTTTGTTTTGCTTAACAAATGGGGCAACCGGAAGGTGCCAGGCGTTCAACATCACGAATCCCCTTTAATGAAATTGAGGCCACCTTGCCACAGCGTAGTGGAGGATCACTCATCATGAAAAGGTTTATTGGGGGAGGAGGATGGGGGAGGAGAAAAAATGCCCGACGGAGGTCGGGCACGTCTCTTTATGCTTGTGCTAACTGACGCTCGCGGCGGCGTTTAAACACCCAACCGATCAGCAACAGCGCGATCCAGGCAAAGCCGACATACAGCGAAATACGCGTATCCGGATGGTAACCAATCAGGCCGATAATAAAGACCAGGAAGATCAGGCCAACCACCGTCGTCGGCACGCCGCCCGGCACTTTGAATTTCAGCGCTTTCACCTCTTCAGGCGGCAGACGGCGGCGGAACGCAATCTGCGACAGCAAAATCATGATCCACACCCACACCGTCGCAAAGGTCGCCAGTGACGCAATCACCAGGAAGACATTTTCCGGCATGATATAGTTCAGATAAACCGAGAGCAGCAGCGCAACGGTCATCACCAGCACGGTGACCCACGGCGTTCCGCGGCGCGAGGTTTTGGCGAACACTTTTGGCGCGTTCCCCTGCTCCACCATGCCGTGGAGCATACGTCCCACGCCAAATACATCGCTGTTGATGGCCGAAAAGGAAGCCGTCAGCACCACAAAGTTCAAAATACTGGCCGCGAACGCAATGCCTAAATGCTGGAAGGTGAGAACAAACGGACTGCCGTTGGTGCCCACCTGATTCCACGGATAAATGGACATAATCACAAACAGCGTTCCCACGTAGAACACCAGAATGCGCATCGGCACGGAGTTAATCGCGCGCGGAATGGATTTCTCCGGGTCTTTCGCTTCACCAGCGGTAATCCCAATAATCTCGATACCGCCATAGGCAAACATCACCATTTGCAGCGACATCACCATCCCGAGCCAGCCGTTGCTAAAGAAGCCGCCGTTGGTCCACAGATTATGGATCCCGGTCGGCTGTCCGCCGTTACCAATACCCCAGATAATGATCCCAAAACCGGCTGCAATCATGATGATAATCGTCGCGACTTTGAAGAAGGAGAACCAAAACTCCAGCTCACCAAACACCTTCACGCTCATCAGGTTAACGCCACAGATGATCAGCACCACGCTCAGCACCCAAATCCAGTGCGGCACCAGCGGGAACCAGACGCCCATATAAATGCCAAAGGCCGTCACGTCGGCAATCGCCACAATCAGGATCTCAAAACAGTAGGTCCAGCCGGTGATATAGCCCGCCAGCGGGCCTAAGTTTTCCTGCGCGTAGCGAGAAAAAGAGCTGGCAGAGGGATTGTGGACCGACATTTCGCCCAGCGCGCGCATAATGATATACGCCGCCACGCCGCCGATGATATAGGCCAGCAGGACGCTCGGGCCGGCCATTTTGATGGCATCTGCCGAGCCATAAAAAAGACCCGTTCCGATCGCAGAGCCCAGCGCCATAAAGCGAATATGGCGGGTGCTCAATCCACGTTTTAGTTTGTTAGTGCTTTCCATTTAAATCTTGCCATTCAACACGAAAAAAACAAAAAACCACGGGGCCATAAGCCCCGTGGTTAAACAATTTGTGATTGATTAATGCGCGCTGGAAGTGACCTGCCGCCCTGCTGCTCGATCCCAGATAATTGCCAGAATCAGTGCCACAACGGAAGGCATCAACCATGCCAGCCCCTGCTCTGACAGCGGTAAACGCTGAGTCCAGGCCGGAAGTATACCGCCAATAGCCGACGCTTTAATCCCGTCAAGGATACCAAAAATAAAGCTGATAAACATGGCAGGCGCAATAATTCGGGAGGAATTGTTCCACCACGGACGGGTGAAGCTCAACACCACCAGCACGATACACGGCGGATAAATCGCGGTCAGCACCGGGATAGAGACCTGAATCAGGTGGCTCAGCCCCAGGTTAGATACCGCCATCGAGAAACCGCCGAGGATAAACACCAGCGTGCGATAGGACAGCGGAACGTACTGCGCAAAAAACTCTGCACAGGCGCAGGTGAGGCCAACGGCCGTGACCAGACACGCCAGGAAAATCAGAACTGCCAGCATGAAGCTGCCCGCACCACCAAAGGTGTGCTGAACGTAAGCATGCAGAATCGCGGCACCGTTCGCACTCTGATCGACCAGAGATGCGCTATCAGAACCCAGGCGGAACAGCGCCAGATACAGCAGTGCCAGGCCCGCACCGGCCATCAGGCCAGCCCAGACGGTATACCGCGTCAACAGTCGCGCTTCGGTCACGCCGCGAGACCGTGCCGCGTTGACGATAACAATACCGAACGCCATCGCGCCCAGCGTATCCATCGTCAGATAGCCGTTAACGAAACCGTTCGAGAACGCCGCATTCTTATAGGCGTCCATTGCATCGCTGATCGGGCCCGCAGGCCAAATCACAGCGGCAACCGCCAGCACAATCAGGGCGAGGATTTTCAGCGGAGCAAGGAAATTGCCGACGGTATCCAGCAATTTACCCGGATAGAGCGAAACCAGAATGACAATCGCGAAGTACACCACGCTGTAAATCAGCAGCGGCAGCGGACCGTCACCGGTCAACGGCGCGATACCGACTTCAAAAGAGACGGTCGCGGTGCGCGGTGTTGCAAACAGCGGCCCGATGGCCAGATAGCACACGACCGCCAGTAAAACACCCGCTACTTTGCCAATCGGTGCGCTGAGGCTATCAACGCCGCCGCCCACTTTCGCCAGCGCGACAACGGTAAGCACCGGCAAACCCACGGCCGTAATCAGGAAGCCAAACGCCGCCATCCAGACGTGTTCACCCGCCTGCAAGCCAACCATGGGAGGAAAAATGATATTACCTGCGCCGACGAACAGCGCGAAAGTCATAAAGCCCAGCGCGATAATGTCACGCGATTTTAAGTGATGGGTCATAGAACCTTACTGCCTGTGGATGTGGTGTTGAAAACGTTGAGATTTTCGCCATCCCTAACGGGACGATACGGCGGAAAATTAACTCAATTTCAGCGGGATATGCTCCCGTCCTGGCGCAGCGAAGAATAGTTTTTCGGTTTACCGCGCAAATACAGTCGGTCTGACAGTATATGGGGCGCAATTTAAACGCTTATAACGTTTAAAGGCAAGGAGGGATCTTAAAACCAGAACAATATGCCAGCATGAAAATACAGGCCAGCACAATCCGCTAAGTATAAGAAAAACCCATGGCTAATCATGCGAACAAAAAAGCATCAGCCGTATAAAATTCATCCGCGTTTCGCTTGACTGCAAAGCAAACAGGCCAGCAAACGCTGGCCTGTGGAAAGTAAGGCTGACACACCGGCTGTCAGGCACTTTTTTTGGCAATTAATCGTTCCGGGATAACAAAACTGAATCGCGTACCTTTGCCCGGCGTACTCTGAATATCAAGGCGACTGTCGTGATGATTCAATGCATGCTTCACAATCGCCAGGCCCAGCCCACTGCCGCCGGTTTGTCGTGAGCGCGCTTTATCGACGCGGTAGAAACGCTCAGTCAGACGCGGAATGTGCTCCGGCCCAATGCCCGGTCCGTTGTCTTCAACGCTAAATTCGGCCCCCATCGGCACAGGCTGCCAGCGCACCACAATGTGTGTGCCTTCCGGCGTATGATTCACGGCGTTATAGACCAGATTCGATATCGCACTGCGCAATTGCTCTTCACTGCCGAGGATTTTGAGCGCGCTATCAACCTCAAACGTCAGCTGATGTTTTTTATGGCTCAGCGTCTGCGCTTCCCGCTCCACAACACGCAGCATCATCGGAACATCAATGGTTTCATTCAGTGCCAGCGTCGGGGCGGCTTCAATTTTCGACAGCGTCAGAAGCTGCTTCACCAGCCCTTCCATGCGATGCGTTTGCTCGCGCATCGTATGTAATGCTTTCTCTCGCGGCGCGCCTTCCAGCGTTTGCTCCTGCATCATCTCCAGATATCCCTGAAGCACGGTCAACGGGGTGCGCAATTCATGGCTGACGTTGGCAAAGAAATTACGACGCGCCCCTTCAAGCTGATGCATTTGGGTAACATCACGCGCCACCATCAGCCACTGCTTGTCGCTATAGGGCATAACGCGAATCTCAAGGTGACGGCCGTTATTCAGCACCAGATTGTGCGGGCGAGTAAATTCACGCTTTTTCAGATACAGCGTGAACTCGGGGTAACGTAGTAGATTCAGTATGTTCTGGCCATTATCGTCCGGCCAGCGGAGTCCAAGGAGCTGTTGTGCCAGACCATTACACCAGAAAATCGTCCCTTCTTCGGTAGTGAGGATCACGGCATCCGGCAGCGACTCTGCGCCGCTACGAAAGCGCTTTATCAGACTTCCCAGCTCGCGACGACGCTTTTTATTACGCATCTGCATCTGATGCAGGCCGTAAAGTAACGGCTCCCAGCTTCCGCTACCGGGCGGTGGCGTCATGCTGCGATCCACCCACAGCCACCACGACAGGCGCAGTAAATTCCAAAAATGCCAGATCAACAGGCCGGTTACTGCCGCCAGTAAAAACCACGGCAGGTAACCAAAAATAGCCCCCAAAATGAAGGCCGGGAGACAGCATAAGATCAGTTCAAAAACGAGCCTTTTCCATGACAGACGTTCCAGCACGCGTCACACTCCTGTCAGTGTTCAGAAACGGGTCGAAAAACGATAACCCGTGCCGCGGACCGTTTGCACCATGCGATCGTGGCCGCTGTGTTCCAGCGCTTTACGCAAGCGGCGAATATGCACATCAACCGTTCTGTCTTCAACATAGACGTTGGTTCCCCAAACGTTATTCAGCAACTGCTCACGACTGTAAACGCGTTCCGGATGCGTCATAAAGAAGTGCAATAGCTTAAATTCGGTCGGTCCCATGTCGAGCGGGTTTTCACCCGTCATCACGCGATGCGACGTGGGATCCAGGCTCAGCCCCTGCATCTCAATCACCTCTTCCACCGCCATCGGTGAAATACGGCGCATCACCGCTTTAATACGTGCCACCAGCTCCTTCGGTGAAAACGGCTTGGTGATGTAGTCATCCGCACCCGTTTCCAACCCGCGCACGCGATCTTCTTCTTCGCCGCGCGCGGTCAGCATCACAACCGGGATCTCGCGGGTCATCGCTTCACGTTTGATGTGTTTGATAAATTGCAGTCCAGAGCCGCCAGGCAACATCCAGTCAAGCAGAATCAAATCAGGCCAGGGTTCGTTCAGCTGATTCACCGCGCTGTCATAATCTTCAGCTTCTATCGGCTGAAAACCGTTTTGTTCGAGCACGAAGCACACCATTTCACGAATCGGAGCTTCATCTTCTACGACCAGAATACGTCTCGCCATACTTTACCCTGTCTTATTGAGGTTAAAAGTTTGTAATGCGGCGTCATTATGCGTCAGATTTATGACAGATTTATGAAAAACATTACCACTATGAATAGCAAACTATTGTTTTATTACAGCTGTAATTTCCCGTTCCCAGGACATTTATCACCGCAAAAGCCGTCACGCTACCTCACACCGGCACACCTCAGAACCCCATACTGACGCCCTTAACACTCAGAATTGGGCCGATGCAGCCAACACAGAGGCGGCCTGAAGGATCAAGTGTATAATCCCTTTCACCTTTTTTTGCCACGGATCTGTTATGCGCATACTTCACACCTCGGACTGGCATCTGGGTCAAAATTTTTACAGTAAAAGCCGCGCGGCCGAACACGAAGCGTTCCTGAACTGGCTGCTGGAAACGGCGCTGACGCACCAGGTTGACGCAATCATTGTCGCCGGTGATATTTTTGACACCGGATCGCCGCCCAGCTATGCGCGCGAAATCTATAATCGCTTCGTGGTTAATTTACAGAAAACGGGCTGCCATCTGGTCATCGTCGCGGGCAATCACGACTCGGTGGCAACACTGAATGAGTCGCGCGATATTCTGGCCTTTCTGAATACCACTGTAGTGGCAAACGCCGGGCACGCACCGCAAATCATCAAAAAACGCGACGGCACGCCGGGCGCCGTTATCTGCCCGATCCCCTTTTTGCGTCCGCGCGACATCGTGCAAAGCCAGGCCGGACTGACCGGCGGCGAAAAGCAACAGCACCTGCTGCAGGCCATCACCGACTACTATCAGCAGCAATATCTCGACGCCTGTGCCTTACGCGGTGAGGCGGCGCTACCCGTCATCGCCACCGGCCATTTAACCACCGTCGGTGCCAGTAAAAGCGACGCGGTACGCGAAATTTATATTGGTACGCTGGATGCGTTCCCGGCGCAGAACTTCCCGCCTGCCGATTACATCGCGCTCGGGCATATCCATCGGGCACAGAAGATTGGCGGCAGTGAACATATCCGCTATTGCGGCTCGCCCATTTCGCTCAGCTTTGACGAAACGGGCAAACCTAAAAGTGTGCATCTGGTGAGTTTTGTCGACGGAAAACTGCACGCGGTAGAAACCCTGGAAGTGCCGGTGACGCAGCCGCTGGCGGTGCTGAAAGGCGATCTGGCGGCCATCACCGCGCAGCTTGAGCAGTGGCGCAATGTGGAGCAAATCCCGCCCGTCTGGCTGGATATCGAAATCACGACGGATGACTATCTGCACGATATGCAGCGCAAAATCCAGGCGCTCACGGAAACGCTGCCCGTTGAGGTATTACTGGTGCGTCGCAGCCGCGAACAGCGTGAGAAAATCCTGCTCAGTGCGCAGCGCGAAACGCTCAGCGAGCTGAAAGTCGAAGAGGTTTTTGAACGCCGACTGGCGCAGGAAGAAATTGACGACGCGCAGCGCGCAAGACTCAACGAGCTGTTCACCCATACGCTGCATGCGCTCAATGATGAGGAAGAAAACGCATGAAAATTCTCAGCCTGCGTCTGAAAAATATCAACTCTCTGAAGGGCGAATGGAAGATAGATTTCACCGCTGAGCCGTTCGCCAGCAACGGTCTGTTTGCGATAACTGGCGCGACCGGCGCCGGAAAAACCACCCTGCTCGACGCCATCTGCCTCGCGCTGTATCACCAGACGCCGCGTCTGAACAAAGTCACACAATCACAAAATGATCTTATGACGCGCGACACCGCTGAATGTCTGGCGGAGGTAGAATTTGAAGTTAAAGGCATCGCTTATCGCGCGTTCTGGAGCCAGAGCCGCGCGCGTAATCAGCCAGACGGAAATTTACAGGCACCGCGCGTAGAGCTGGCCCGCTGTGAAGACGGTAAAATCCTGTCTGACAAAGCCACAGACAAAATTGAGCAAACGGCCTCGCTGACCGGGCTGGATTACGATCGTTTCACACGCTCAATGCTGTTGTCGCAGGGGCAATTTGCCGCCTTCCTCAATGCCAAACCCGGTGAACGCGCCGAGTTGCTGGAGGAACTGACCGGAACCGAAATTTACGGTCAGATTTCCGCGAGAGTCTTTGAACAACACAAAGCCGCGCGCACGGAGCTGGAAAAGCGTGAAGCCCAAGCGGCTGGCGTGATTTTACTGAGCGACGAGCAGCAACAGCAGTTGAAGCAAAGTTTGCAGGTGCTTACTGACGAAGAGAAAACGCTGCTGCTGCAACAACAAAATCACCAGCGCGATTTTCACTGGTTGACCCGTCACGAAGAGCTTCAGCGCGAGCAGCTGCGCGCGTTTACCTCGCAACAGGAGGCGCAACAGGCGCTCATCGACGCCGCACCAGACCTCGAAAAATTGCTACACGCCCAGCCCGCCGCATTGCTGCGCCCACTCTGGGAACGTCAGCAGGAGCAGACGACGCGTCTCGCACAAACCAAACAGCAGACCCAGGAAGTGAATACTCGCTTACTGTCCAGGGCGGCGCTCCGTGCGCGCATCCGCAACGGTGCGCTGCGCGCCCGCGACCAGCTGCAAACCGAGCTGTCTGCGCTGACACAGTGGCTCGCCGGGCATGACCGCTTCCGTCTGTGGGGTCAGGAAATCGCAGGCTGGCGTGCCCATTTCGCTCAGCTTCATCGCGACAAAAGTCAGATAGCGACATTGACCGGACGTATCACCGAGCTGCGGCAAAAACTGGCGAACGTACCAGAGATCGCCCTGACGCTGACCGCCGATGATGTCGCTGCGGCGATGGATCAGCAAACGGCGGCGCGTGCGTCTCGCCAGCAGCTGACCACCCTTCACGCCCGTTATCAACCGCTGCAAAAGCGCATCGCTCAAAACGCTGAAAGCGTGCAAAAGGCGCAGGCGGAGCAGCGAAAACTTAACGAGACGTTGGCCCTGCGTCGACAGCAATATAAAGAGAAAAACCAGCACTATCTGGATATCAAGGCCTTGTGCGAGCGAGAGGCCGAGATTAAAGATCTTGAGGGTTATCGAGCGCGTCTTGAAGCGGGAAAACCCTGCTTGCTCTGCGGTTCAACTGAACACCCTTCGGTGAAGCAGTATCAGACGTTAGAGATATCAGAAAACCAGCGCCGCCGTGATGCGATGGAAAAAGAAGTCGCCGCGCTGAAAGAAGAAGGCCTGCTGGTATTAGGGCAAGTCAATGCCCTGGCCAGTCAGATCCAGCGCGACACCGAAGAGGCGCAGACGCTCTCCCGGGAGGCGCAAACGCTCATGCACGCATGGCGCGAAGTGTGTGCAACACTGAACGTGACGTTGAATATCCAGGATGATATTGCCCCGTGGCTGAACGAACAGGAACATTACGAGCGCCAGCTGTATCAGCTCAGCCAGCGTCTGGCCTTACAAAGCCAGCTTAACGAGCAGGAACACCAGGAGCGGCAACTCCAGCAGCAGATTGCGGCAACACGCCTGACGCTGGAAAACGCGCTGAATGCGCTGTCATTGCAGATCCCCGATGAGGGCGCTGAAACGCTCTGGCTCACCGATCGCGAAAACGAATCGTCGCACTGGCAAGCGCAGCAGAAACAGCTCACCGCCCTTCAGGAACGTATCAACGCGCTAACACCGCTGTTGGATACGCTGCCCGCGACGGACACCGAAGACGCGGAATCCGTTATTCCTGATAACTGGCGCGAGATCCACAATGAATGCGTCTCGCTGCAAAGCCAACTCGCGACATTGCAGCAGCAGGAAAGCCTGGAAACCGAGCGCATGCAGCAATCGCAGGCTCAGTTTTCCGCCGCGCTGGAAAAAAGCGCGTTCGCCGACGGCGAGGCATTCCTGAGTGCGTTGCTTGATGCCGACACAATGCAGCGTCTGGAAACGTTAAAGCAGACGCTGGAAAACCAGATTCAACAAGCGACGGCGCTGGTGCGTCAGGCAAATCAATTGCTCAACCAACATCTGGAACAACGCCCGGAAGGATTGCAGTTGGATGCACCGACATTGCAGCATGAGCTCCAGCAACTGGCGCAACGTCTGCGTGAAAACAGCACCCGTCAGGGTGAGATCAACCAGCAGCTCAGACAGGATGGCGAGAACCGGCAGCATCAGCAGGCGCTTATCCAGCAGATTGACGAAGCTGCTCGCCTTGCGGATGACTGGGGATATCTGAATGCACTGATCGGGTCCAGTACCGGCGATCGCTTCCGTAAATTCGCTCAGGGGTTGACGCTCGACAATCTGGTGTGGCTGGCGAATCAGCAGCTGAATCGCCTGCACGGCCGCTATCTTCTGCAACGCAAAGCGAGCGACGCGCTGGAGCTGGAAGTGGTGGATACGTGGCAGGCTGACGCGGTGCGCGACACGCGAACCCTTTCCGGGGGTGAGAGTTTCCTGGTGAGCCTGGCGCTGGCGCTGGCGCTTTCTGACCTGGTGAGCCACAAAACGCGCATTGATTCCCTGTTCCTCGACGAGGGATTCGGCACGCTGGACAGCGAAACGCTGGATACCGCGCTCGATGCGCTCGATGCCCTGAATGCGACGGGGAAAACCATCGGCGTGATCAGTCATGTGGAGGCGATGAAAGAGCGCATTCCTGTGCAGATCAAAGTGAAGAAAATTAACGGACTGGGCTACAGCAAGCTGGATAAGATGTTTGCGGTGGAGTGAGGGCATCTCGCCTCTTGATGAGGGGTACAGCCGTTCCCCTCTCCATTGAGGAAGAGGGTCAGAATGAGGGGGAACATGTTGCTCAGGAGGTGGTTCCGTTCACTTCAAGACACGCGCTTCTCTATAAAAACGGAACCAGTGAACGTGCCATGGCGGCTCAATCGCCGCCGCCCTGGCGACCCGGGCTCCCGGCAAGAAAATCGCCGCTACGCGGTGCCTTCGTCTTATTCCCTCCGGCTTCGGGTCGGGCGCGATCCTGCATCCCTGCAGGTCGCACCCTCTCCGCGCATCCCTGCGCGTCGCCCCGGCCTTTGGTCAACGACTCAGCGATTTACAGCCGGACCAGTCGTCGCTTTAAGTCTTTTATTCCTGGCTGCCATCTTTAGTGCTTCAACATCAAGAATTACTGTGGCCACAACCACGCTGCGCCGCGTACTCCCCCTCACCCCGCCCTCTCCCTGAATGGAGAGGGCGGACATTATGCAAATCATGAGCTTGTGCGGATCACTCGCCACCACTGAAAGAGAAAAGAATTACTGCGGCCACAGCCACGCTGCGCCGCGTACGCCACTTGAATCGCCATGCACCGCTTTGCGGAGCGGGGTTTCACATTCGCCGCCAAAGACCCACTGCTTCATCAGGTGCGGAACCGTGGTGTAGATCCGGTCAACATTACTCATCCCGCCGCCGAGGACGATCACGTCCGGGTCGAGAATGTTCACCACATGCGCCAGCGATTTCGCCAGACGCATTTCGTAGCGATTGAGCGCCAGCTCGGCAACGGCATCGTGCTCTTCGACAAGACGCATAATCTCGTTGCCTTTTAACGCATGTCCGCTCAACCGACGATAATCGGTGGCGAATCCGGTTCCGGAAATAAAGGTTTCGATACAGCCTTGTTTACCGCAATAACACGGCACTTCGGCGCGGTATTTCAGTTCATCTTCGTCCATCCACGGCAGCGGATTGTGCCCCCATTCGCCCGCCGTCCCGTTGCCGCCAATGTGCGCGCGTCCACCAAACGCCAGGCCAGAACCGCAGCCAGTACCAATAATTACCGCAAATACCGTTTGCGCGCCCGCCGCTGCACCGTCTATCGCTTCCGAAACGGCCAGACAGTTGGCATCGTTGGCCAGACGCACTTCTCTGTTCAGGCGCACGCTCAAATCTTTATCAAAGGGCTGACCGTTAAGCCATGTGGAGTTCGCGTTTTTCACGACTCCGGTATAAGGCGAAATCGAACCCGGAATTCCCATCCCCACAGTGCCAGTCTGTCCCGTAGCCTTTTCCGCCATCTCCACCAGCGAGGCGATCGTTTCAATGGTTTGCTGATAATCATCACGCGGCGTAGGCAGGCGGTGTCGGAACAATTGTTCGCCCTGATCGCTAAGCGCAATGACTTCTGTTTTGGTGCCGCCCAAATCAATACCAATACGCACAGGACTCTCCTCATTATTTTGATTATCAACAGAGTAGAAGCAGGCCACCTGATTAGCAATGCAAGCCATGCCACAATTCGTTATCATGCCCGCTGATTTAACGACAAGGCCGTGGAAATTATCATGCTGTGGTTCAAAAATTTGATGGTTTACCGTCTCAGCCGCGAGGTTTCGCTGCAGGCAGAAGAGATGGAAAAACAGTTAGCCGCGTACACGTTTACCCCTTGCGGTAGCCAGGATATGGCGAAAACCGGTTGGGTTGCACCGATGGGTTCACAAAGCGATGCACTGACCCACACGACCAATGGTCAAATCATCCTTTGCGCCCGTAAAGAAGAGAAAATCCTGCCCTCCCCGGTGGTGAAGCAGGCGCTGGAAGCCAAGATCTTCAAGCTTGAGGCTGAACAGGGCCGTAAGCTGAAAAAAACGGAAAAAGATTCACTGAAGGATGAAGTGCTGCACTCGCTGTTGCCGCGCGCCTTTAGCCGTTTCAACCAGACCATGATGTGGATCGACACCGTCAACGATTTGATCATGGTTGACTGCGCCAGTGCCAAAAAAGCGGAAGATACGCTGGCCCTGCTGCGTAAGAGCCTGGGGTCACTGCCGGTCGTTCCGCTGACGATGGAAAATCCTATCGAACTGACGCTCACCGAATGGGTGCGCAGCGGCAGTCCGGCGCAAGGGTTCCAGCTGCTTGATGAAGCCGAATTAAAAGCGATCCTTGAAGATGGCGGCGTGATCCGCGCGAAGAAACAGGATCTGGTGTGTGACGAAATTGCGGTGCACATTGAAGCAGGCAAACTGGTGACCAAGCTGGCGCTCGACTGGCAGCAGCGAATTCAGTTTGTGATGTGCGATGACGGCTCGATTAAACGTCTGAAGTTCTGCGATGAATTGCGCGATCAAAACGAAGATATTGAGCGCGAAGATGTTAGCGGACGCTTTGATGCCGACTTCATCCTGATGACGGGTGAACTGGCCGCGCTGATTAAAAACCTGGTCGAAGGTTTAGGCGGAGAAGCACAGCGTTAATGCTGTGAAACCCTCTCCCCATGGGGAGAGGGAGAATCACTATTTCAAATAGCGGCACAGATAAGACGTCGGTTCCGCAACCTGCAGATGGAACTCGCTATGGCCAGGGACGTTGAAAACTTGTCCAGCGGAATACACTTTCCACTCTGTTTCATCCGGCAACAGCACGTTCAACGCCCCGCTAACCACCGTCATCTCTTCGGGCTCTGCGGTACCAAAGGTGTATTCCCCTTCAGCCATGACGCCAACACTGGCACGGCCAGTACTGCTGCTGGTAAAACCAATGGATTTCACTTTACCGGAAAAGTATTCGTTACTCTGAAGCATGAACTGGCCCTTATGTCTTTGGAGAAAAATCCACTATAGGGGCCATCCTTCGTGCCTGTCACGCAAAATCATCAGGCCAATAATTCAGACGCCAGGCGCGTCACCAGCACGTTGGATAACAGCACAGGCACATCGAGCGCTTTTTGCAGTAAATCGCGATGACGCTGGTGGAATCCCAGACAATCGAGCATTAAAACGTCCGCCCCCTGGTCGAGCAGTTCACGCCCTGCGGCGATGAGTTTTGTTTCGCTATCCCAGATGGGATTGGCCAGCGCAAAGAGCGGCATTTTTTGCAGGACTTTCCATTTATTCACCTGATTATCAAGCAGTTCCTGGATCGGGACGATAACGCCCACCTGATGACCATCCACAATGGAGGCCACCAGCGGTGGAATAATGCGCATGGGTTCAAGCAGAATAGAATTTCGAGCGACCAGCCCGGAGATCGGCGCGGTGCTCATCAGCAGAATAACGTCATACCCTTGATTATCGAGGACTTCGATGATGCCCTGCAACGCCCGCTCAACTTTCTGGTGCGAGACATGCGCCAGCGCACCGTCGCTTAACAATGTCGGCAGCGAATCCTCCCCGGTCCCAATCGCGTAGTCTTCCATGACCTCTTCCCGACCGATCCCAGCGAGCAGGCTGAGATGCGTAATCTGTTGTTCAGAGACATGCTCCGTTAAGAGCGGTAACACTTCGCTAACAGGAACCACACCAATGGTGAGGATCGCCAATGTTGCCTTCATTTTCGTTGTCGCCTTTCATTACTGCCACTGCACTTATACAGGCACAAGCTCACTACGCTGCGCGGCTCTTGTTTCAGGTTAAACAGCTCAAAAGCGTAGCAGCAGATCTTTACACCGAAGTGTAAAGATCGTTCACCGTTTCCGAATCTAACTGTAATGACTAAATATTAACTCTCACTTAACATTCACGCTGAGCCAAAAGTGTGATGCAGGCACGTTTATCCCCGCTTTCAGATTTATGTCAGGTCTTATCGGGGTCTTCGTAGCGGCGCTTCGCATCCAGCGCTTCCTGCTCGGTTTCATGCTCACTGATGAGTGAGTTTGGCTTCGGGTGATCCGCGCGCAGTTGGTACCAGGTAACGGTCTGATCGCCGTTACCTTTTTCAATCGTTTCGATTCGCGCTTCGCGTGGATAGGGAGGTCTGGTTGGCATAGTTCATCCTTTTTTAACGTTGAACTATGAGTATAGACGCCTGCTAGCTGGCGCAAGCCAGACGCAGCGCGGTAACGATCTGGCTGACAACCTGTTCCGGCGTCTGCGACGCATCGACGACGTGATGCGCGGCTTCACGATAAAGGGCATCACGTTCAGCAAGCACTTGGCTCACTTCGTCACCGATCGCCTTTCCGGTGAGCGTAGGGCGTTGCCCCTCTTCCGGAAATGCTTCGAGCCGTTCCACCAGGGTGGCGACGGGCGCGCAAAGATAAATGACGATGCCGTGCTCACGCATAAAGCCGCGATTATGTTCCGCCAGAATAATGCCCCCGCCGGTCGCAATGACGCTCGACGGTGCCGTGACGGCCTTCAGGGTTTCGGTCTCAAGCGCACGAAAAGTTTCCCAGCCCTCTTTTTCCACAATCTCCGCGATGGTCCGCCCGGCTTTCGATTGCAGCCAGTGATCGGTATCGACAAATTGGCTTTGACACGCGCGCGCCAGTGCGAGGCCGACGGTGGTTTTCCCGCAGCCGCGAGGGCCAACTAAAAAGATGGGTTGGGTCATAACCAGGTGTTCCCCTTGATACCGCGAGGTTGCGGCGTGTGAAATCAAAAAACGAGCAATAATACCATTAAACTAGTACACAAAGTAATTGTAAAAATTGGATTACAGCAAGAATATGTGTGTATGACAGAGAGCGTAAACACTGAGAATATCAATCGCACTCTGTAAAGAAATCATTGCATATGTGGGTGCGTTTACTTTACTGCAAAGCGTCTGATGATGACAACCCTGCGGTTGTCATACTCTATCACATTTTAGCAATGCTTATCATTACGCGGTACGGCGTTTCACTTCCAGCAGCCATTTATCCAGCTCAGCGGCAAATTGCTGCCGATCGCGTTGGGAAAGCGTGTCAGGCCCACCCGTTTGCACGCCGCTCGCGCGCAGGGTATCCATGAAATCACGCATCGTGAGGATCTGACGAATGGTTGACGGCGAGTAACGCTCGCCGCGTGGATTCAGTGCGGCCGCCCCTTTTTCCAGAACTTCCGCAGCCAGCGGAATATCCGCAGTTATCACTAAATCTTCCGGGCTGCACAGCCGCACAATCTCGTTATCCGCCACGTCAAAACCCGCAGGGACGCGCATCGAGCGAATAAATTTTGACGGCGGAATGCGCAGATTCTGGTTTGCCACCAGCGTTAACGGCATCTGCACGCGCTCGGCGGCGCGAAACAAAATCTCTTTGATGACATTCGGACACGCATCCGCATCCACCCAAATCGCCATAGTGTCTCCCTTGTTTAGCATGAGCGGCTATTGTCGCCTGCTTTTCGTCGACAGGCAAAGCAGCGTAAGCTTTAGCCCTGAAGAAAAATCCACGTTAAGCTATAGAGTAGAACGCAAAACGCATAATTACGGAGAGACGTGATGGATAAGAAAATCGGTTTTATTGGCTGCGGTAACATGGGAAAAGCCATTCTCGGCGGCCTGATCGCCAGCGGCCAGGTGTTGCCGGGACAAATTTGGGTCTACACCCCGTCACCGGATAAAGTGGCTGCCCTTCGCGATCAGTACGGGATTAACGCCGCCGAAAGCGCACAGGAAGTGGCCCAGATTGCCGATATCGTCTTCGGCGCCGTCAAACCTAACATCATGATTAAAGTGCTGAGCGACATTACCTCCAGCCTTAACAAAGAGACGCTGGTGGTATCAATTGCAGCGGGCGTCACTCTGGATCAGCTCGCGCGCGCGCTGGGTCACGACCGTAAAATCGTCCGCGCCATGCCAAACACGCCGTCGCTGGTGAATGCGGGCATGACCTCTGTCACACCGAATGCGCTGGTGACGTCTGAAGACGTGGCGGACGTGCTGAATATTTTCCGCTGCTTTGGCGAGGCCGAAGTGATTGCCGAGCCGATGATCCACCCGGTTGTCGGCGTCAGCGGATCTGCCCCGGCCTACGTCTTTATGTTTATTGAAGCGATGGCTGATGCTGCCGTGCTGGGCGGAATGCCGCGCGCGCAGGCGTACAAATTTGCCGCTCAGGCGGTGATGGGTTCTGCAAAAATGGTGCTGGAGACGGGTAAACATCCCGGTGAACTGAAAGATATGGTGTGCTCGCCCGGTGGAACCACCATTGAAGCCGTGCGGGTGCTCGAGGAGCGCGGATTCCGCTCTGCGGTGATCGAGGCGATGAGCAAATGCATGGAAAAGTCAGAACAGCTGAGTAAATCCTGATAAGGATTGCCGGGCGTCAGGCGGCCACTTCGGTGCGGTTGCGTCCGGCATTTTTCGCTTTATATAACGCTACGTCAGCCGCTTTCAGCCATTCACGGTAGTGTCCAAATTCCGGTGTTAACGGTGCCACGCCAACGCTGATACGCAAGCGCACCTGCGGGGCACAGGGTAAGGTGAGCGCCGCCAGCCGTTCATGCACGCGAGACATCGCCGCTATCGCACTCTCCGCAGGCGTTCCACTCATCACCACGGCAAATTCATCACCACCAAAACGGCCGATAAGATCCCCTGCACGTAACGCCAGTTGCAGTTGACGCGTGACGGCGATAATCGCCTCATCGCCCACGTCGTGGCCCCACGTATCATTGATATTTTTAAAATGATCGATATCGATAATCAAAATGGCGGCGTCGCGATGGCTCCGTAAGCAGGTGTCGTATTCATTGCGTAACAGAATTTCCCAGTGCCGACGATTAAACACGCCGGTCATTCCGTCGCGGGTACTCATTAGCTCCAGACGACGCTTATGCTCCGCCAGTCGGATCGCTGTCTGATGACTCACCCAGGCAAAAATCAGCGGATAAAGCACCAGGACCGGTAGCGAAAGCCATAATTCGAGCGGGGTCAACGTCAAGGCAGGCGTGGTACCGGTGAGTTGCAGCGTGATGAGCGTGGCGACGGCAGTAATGATGGCGCCAGCGCTAAACAACTTCACGCCGCCCGCCCCCATCAGGTTCATTCCGATCATCATGACCAGCGCGACCGTGGGCAAGACGTCAACGCCCATTAACCCCATCCAGACGCCTGCCACCATCGCATCCGCTTTGAGATTTAAAATTTCGCTGCTGCGGGGATCGGCGGAACGGTAAGCCAGCTGCCAGGCCAGATGTGGCCAGATGAACGACCAACCCACCAGCAATAGCCACCAGCCTCCAGGCGGAGCATGTGCCACCATTGCCCCTGCAATCGGGAAGAACATTGCGGCCAGTCCCAACATGCGCGGCAATCGAACTCGCCGGGCAAACCGAATGCCGGAACGGTGGTGGTCATCCTGAGAAAGGTCCTGTTGCCACTCTTCTCGGGTGACGCCTTTATTGTAAAAGTTTTCGTCATTCATAATTTTTGGGAACATTCTGAAACATTTCCCAAATTATAGAGAGGGGGGGAGCGGGGAAAGTATGAAATTTCGGGTGAGCCAATACCCAGGCTCACCCGTTAGGACTACACGGATTTCTTGAGGCACGCGCTCATAAACTTGCTGCGGTCTTCGCCTTTGAGCATCTGTTGCGTCGCCTGAGAATTACACTCGCGCATTTTTTGCTGCTGTGGCGTCAGGCTCTTTTCGCCGGGTTTCGTGTCTTTGTTTTTCAGGCAATCGCTCATATAGGTTTTACGGGCATCGCCTTTCAGCGTCTGGGACGTGGCCTGCTGATTACAGGTCGTCATTCGCTGCTGTTGAGGGGTAAGCGTTCTCTCCGCCGCCGTTGCCGTCGACATCAGGAACATCGCGGAAAGCAGAGTCACAGACAGAGTCAGTTTCATAGCACCATCCTTTCATGAAGGTTCACACTAAGTCTGGTTCGTGACGGGGAAAAAACCACCCGGCGGAGGGGAATTTCCGCCGGGTTTCTCTTTTATTTCAATCCAAGCGCCGCTTTCATGGTGTAGAACAGATCGGTCTGATCCGTCAGCCCTACCACGTTTGCTGCATGAGGACCATACGCCGCAATGCGTAGCTGCGAGCCAGTATGTTCCATGGAGTCTTCTTCGGAGTTGCCATAGCTCATCACCATCACCGCCCCGTCTTTGGTGTTCAGCGCCTGAGTCAGGCCCGGCGCTTTGGTGTCCGGTGCAACGATCTGGCTGGCATGTGCGTGGTCAGCCGTAACCACCACCAGGGTGTTGCCGTCTTTCTTCGCAAACTCCAGCGCCTTTTGCACCGCTTCATCCAGATCGACCGTTTCGCCGATCTGACCACACGGATTCGCAGCGTGATCCTGTTTATCGATCGACGCGCCTTCCACCTGCAGGAAGAAGCCCTTATCGCCTTTGTTTAACAGGGTGATCGCTTTATCCGTCATCTGCGCCAGCGTAGGGATGCTGTCATTGCGTTTCGGATTTGGCGCACAGGTGACAACAGGCTTGTCGAGGTTACCGTGATAGGAGGCTTTTGGCCCTTCCCAGCGCACCGGCATATTCCCGTCCGAGAACAGGCCAAGCAGCGGTTTATCCTGGTTTGCTTCAGTAATGGCCGCCAGAGAAGTCGCATCGCTCACCATCTGATAGCCGCGAGCCTGCGCCTGCTCGCGCAGCGTTTTGCCCTGCCAGTCTCCCGCGGTTGCGGTTTCGGCGAACGTCTTCGCTCCGCCGCCCAGAGTGACATCAGCGCGGGCATTCAGCAGTTGCTCGGTAATGGAGCCTTTACCGCCTTTTTCCAGCGCGTTAGAGGGGCATTTTTCGCTGGTCACGGTCGGGCCGTAGCATTTACGCGACGTCACGTGCGCCACCAGCGCGGCAGGGGTTGCATCCTGGAGCTCCGCCGTAGAGACGTTGCCCGTTGAAAGCCCAGCGGCTTTTGCCATCTCCAGAATGGTCTGGTGATCTTTTTCGTGAATATCGACGCCCAGCGCGCCGTTATAGGTTTTAACCCCGGTGGTCCAGGCGGTTGCGGAAGCCGCAGAGTCGGTCACGTAATCCGGCTTGCCGGTTTTTTTGTCCAGCGCGTAATGGGTATATTGGCCGGTCAAAGGCAACGCATCGATCCCTTTAAAGAAACCGCCTGCACCCTCAGCGTAATTACGCGCAGCGGTAATTTCAGAATCGCCCATGCCGTCGCCGATTAACAGAATAATATTTTTGGCCGGCTTATCATTAAGCGATGCACGAATCGCGGCGGTTTGGTCTTCCGACAAACGGCGGGCACCGCCGGGTTGAGTGATATCCCCGTGCGCAGCACGATTGTCCAGGACGTGGGTATCGGTGGTTTCGGCGTGTGACGTTGCGGTGAATAACAACGGAATTAATGCGATGAATAGTGCGCTCTGTTTCACTTTATTTTCTCCATGTACAAATACATAAAAAATAAACAGAGCGACTATAGGCAGTCCATATGACAATGCTATGACAGCGTTTTCGATTTTGTGAAAGATTAATTACGGGGATGTCGCAACAACTTTTTTACGTATTCCTGTAGCATCTCGCTATCCTGAACCGGCACCTGAGAGCCGGGCCTGGCATCCTCCAGAGCGCCTTCGATACTTCGTATCAGCGCCTGTTGCTCGGTCTGTGCCATTTGTCGTAACAATGCAGTGACGACAATCTCTAACGCTTCAACCTGGGCAACCAGCTCTTTTGACTCTTCTTCCTTTTGGGCAAGCTTCACCAGCAACTCAGCAATGAGATTTTTCATCGGGTATTTCCTTATCAGATTTTTGCTGAACTTATCACTCCGATGGAATAATGCAAAGAGGCGAAAACTATTATCGTTATGAAAAAACACGCTATGTCGCAAATAACGATGATTTAGCGTGAGCGAAACGTTTTGCTATTATAAAAACTGATTACACCCCTTATGAAGAGTAGAAATTGACATCTTCTTTTCTATTCATAAAATTCAGCTGCTCTTAAATACATCCTATATTGTCGCTACATTATTATCGGGCGCCTGCCCTATCGGCTTTTTGACGTCGGCGCTGTAAAGCAATGGCAAGTTGAATAATATTGAGCAACACCACCACCGCCGTGGCGGCAAACACCCAGCGGAATCCCGCCATCGCCGAGACAGATGCGCCAATCAGTGGGCCAATCACATTTCCCAGATACATAAATGACTGGTTATACCCAAAGATCCGGCCTGTTACCTGATCGCTGGAGTACTTCACCAGCAGCGTTTGTACCGCCGGGAGCATCGCTCCGTCGGCGAATCCCAACAGAAAACGCAGAACGCCAAGCTGGAAGGGTGACGTCACAAATGACATCGCGAAAAACAGCACCACTGCAAAAATAAGCGTCGCCATTAATATGCGTGCCGTGCCGATCCGATCGCCCAGCTTGCCCAATTTTGGTGCAGACATCAGCGCAGACACGCCGGGCACGGCGGCGATCATGCCGCTCAGAAACGCAATATTGTTGCTGTCCGGGGCCATCGATTTAATAAACAGCGTCAAAATCGGCCCAATCGAGCCGTTACAAAGCTGAATCACCATCGTGGTGACAAACAGGCTAATCATCAGCCCGGGATAAGGAAGCGTGGCGAATACGGCTTTGCCGCTCAGACGCTCGGCTTTGCTGATCGTCGGCCGCACGCCCTCTTTGATCAGGAAAAACGTGACCAGAAAACTCACCATCAGCAGCAGCGCGGTGATGAAAAAGACCGCGCGCAGGCCAACATGGTCAGCCAAAAAACCGCCCATCAGCGGGCCGCCAATCACGCCGCTAATCTGCGCGGTGGAAAGCGTACTGATCGCCCACCCGCTGCGCTCGCGCGGGACTTGCGACGCCACCAGCGCCATCGCGTTAGGAATATAGCCCGACGTTAGCCCCATCAGGCCGCGCAGCAAAAACAGCTGCCAGACGTTGGTCGCGTAAGCCTGAAGCAGAATTGCGATCGCCATCCCCAGCGAGGCGCGCAGCAGCATGAGTTTGCGCCCTTTACGATCCGCCAGGCTGCCCCACATGGGCGAAACAATCGCTGAAACCAGGAAAGTGATACTGAACGTCAGACCGGACCACATCGACAGCGCCTCATGCGACGAGACGCCGAGCTGTGAGACATACAGCGGCAGGAACGGCAAAATCTGGCTGATGGCAAGGCCGGTAAAAAAGCAGCCAAACCAAACGGAGATGAGGTTTACTTTCCAGGATTCCATAACAAGCGGTATCTTCATTTTTAGGCGAATTCGCCGACAGATTAGCAAGTTACGTTAAATCAGATGGCACCAGAGATGCGGTATCGACGACTTTGGTGTTTTATCTCCCCAGTCATCATATATGTGAAACAAGTCACATTTTATCCACTTTATGCTGGTGATTTATGCTTTAACGACACAGTCCAAAACCGCGCATCCCAAGATGGAAATGGTTGGCGTGCGCGGCGTTATATTCCGGGCCTAAGCCATTGCCATAATAATCACAGCTGGCACTCAACAGCGCTTTAAGCCAGGGCTGCGTTTTATCTTCGCGCCAGCCGCGGAGCACCGTTACCCGCTGCCCATCAGAGAGCTGAAACGCGCTGATATCCAGGGCTTCGGCGCTGGCGTGTTCACTGCGGCGCGCATCGGGGCGATGATAAATATTGCGGCAGGCAAAACTGCCCAGATGTTCGATACGCTTCAGCTCGCTGCCCATTATCGTTTGAGTCAGCGGGCGCGCCTGCTGCTGAATAAACAGCGCGGAGCTCAGCGCCAGCGGGCAGCTGGCGATAAAACTGCTGCTCAGCGTCACCGGACCAAAATTTCGCACGCGCACCACGTCAGTCAGCGGGCAGTCCCCCGCGCTATCGGCCATGGACTGGGTCTGGATCCACTGTTTTTGATTCGCCTCTGCCAGCAGAGTCGTACAGGCCTCCGGCGTCAGGCGACGCAGTTTGAACTGGGTGATCTTGCCAGGCTTGTCGTCGAGCTTAAGTGGCGTAAAAGGATTGTAATACGACGGTAGCCAGCGATAACCCACCACGGCGGCACCCACAATAATCGCGCAGACAAACAGACTTTTCCCTCTCACATTCTCTCCTCTTTTATGCGTCAAAACATTATGGCAGAAGGCGGCGAATCCCACAGGGCATGTGGTATGTTATAGGCTTTGAGACAGACTGGAAGAGTGTGAGATGGCGAAGCAGCGGGTAGGAATTGTCTTTGGGGGAAAATCAGCAGAACACGAAGTGTCGCTGCAATCGGCTAAAAATATCGTGGATGCGATTGATAAAAGCCGCTTTGATGTGGTCCTGCTGGGCATTGATAAACAAGGCCAATGGCATGTGAACGATGCCAGTCAGTATCTGCTGAATGCAGACGATCCGGCGCATATCGCGCTCAATCCTTCAGAAATCAGCGTTGCGACCGTGCCTGGCGTCATCCACGGCCAGCTGATCAACGCGGGCAACGCTCAAACGCTGGCGCAGATTGACGTCGTTTTCCCGATTGTTCACGGCACGTTGGGCGAAGATGGCTCCCTGCAAGGGATGTTGCGCATGGCAAACCTGCCGTTTGTCGGCTCGGATGTGCTCGGTTCTGCCGCCTGCATGGATAAAGATGTCACCAAGCGTTTGCTGCGTGACGCCGGTCTGAACATTGCGCCATTTGTGACCCTGACCCGTGCCAACCGCGATAAACACAGTTTCGCCCAGATCACCGCTCAGCTTGGCCTGCCGCTGTTTGTGAAACCAGCCAACCAGGGTTCATCCGTTGGCGTCAGTAAAGTGACCAGCGAAGCGCAATTCGCAGATGCAGTGCGCCTGGCGTTTGAATTCGATCATAAAGTGGTAGTTGAACAAGGCATTACAGGTCGTGAAATCGAATGCGCCGTTTTAGGCAACGATTTCCCACAGGCCAGCACCTGCGGTGAAGTGGTTCTGAACAGTGATTTCTACTCTTACGACACCAAATATATCGATGATAAAGGCGCGCAGGTCGTGGTGCCGGCGGTATTGGATCCTGAAATTAACGACAAGATCCGCGCGATCGCCATCGACGCTTATCAGGCACTTGGCTGCGGCGGTATGGCGCGCGTCGATGTGTTCCTGACGGCAGAAAATGAGGTCATTATTAACGAAATCAACACGCTGCCGGGCTTCACCAACATCAGCATGTATCCAAAACTCTGGCAGGCGAGCGGGCTCAGCTATCCTGCGTTAATCACCCGTCTTATCGAACTGGCGCTGGAGCGACACACCGCCGACAGCGCCCTGAAGAGCTCAGTAAACGGTTAATCCGCTTTCTCAGAACGCTCTACGTTTTCCGTCGTCGCGTCTTCAGGCCGACGGCGGATAATTAACCCTGCCAGCCAGAAACAAATCACCCACGTCACCAGCCCCAGCGCATAGGTTTGCCAGCCTTTTGCTTCAAACCCAAGCAGCCCAATCACACCGTTAAGAATAAAAATCAGCCCAATCGCAAAGGCATAGTAATGCCAGTCACGGCGTAGTTTGTCAGACAGCTTCATGGCAACTCCGGCAGGATAAAAAGACATCCTCTCACAGTTTCGTGATGCGGTCTGTGGCGGATGCGGAAATTCTTAAATACGAATCAATTTAACTTAAGTTAAAAAACTGTGATGCGATGCAGAAATCGACAATCCAGGAGGAATACCAGGCGTAAATTACCACGATTCTGATATTGACAAATGTTATGACCTGTCAAACTCACCTTGTACGACTGGCACTCGGCCAGAATCAATATCGGGAGGTTTATATGGCAGACTTTACACTGGCGAAGCCGATTTTTGGCGGCAAGCAATCCAAAACCTCCGCGCCGGGTAATATCGCCTATGCCCTGTTTGTGCTGTTTTGCTTCTGGGCGGGTTCCCAACTTCTGAACATTCTGGTGCACGCACCCGGCGTGTATGAGCATCTGATGCAAGTTCAGGACACTGGTCGGCCGCGCGTCGATATCGGTTTAGGCGTCAGCACGATTTTCGGTGTGATTCCGTTTCTGATTGGATGCGTCATTCTCGGTGTTGTCGCGTTGGTCCTGCGCTGGCGCCGTTATCACTCACGTTTAGTTAAGTGACATACAGCGAGCCCGACGGTCGTCGACCCGTTTTGCGAACCACGCCGTGGTGAGATTACGGGTGATTTTCGGGCTTTCAAGCTGAATGCCCGGCAAAATTTCGCGCGGTAACGCTTTGCCGCTTTTCTGCTCCGCAAGCTTATACACCTGCTGGTAGAGATCCGTTTTCTCGAACGCCAGACTGTCGCCTTTTTCCAGTTGGTGGCGAATGTCGCTGTTGCTCATATCCAGCTTTATCGCCAGCTTGCGCACCGCAAGTTCAATGGTCCCTGCCTCGCTGCTACCGTAAGCAATCAGATCGCCATCCAGCGCCAGTTTTGTGCCTGTTGCACGACTCACCGCATTCTGGAACGCGGCGTTGCGGCTCGCATACCATCCCGCGTTGAAATCGGCAAAACGGTACAGCGGCTCGCTGTAATTGACCGGATAATTCAGCAGATGATAGGTACCAAACCACAGCCCGCCGCGCAGAGAGAACACTTCCTGACGCACCGTCCCGTCGATTTTCCATGGGTAACCGCGGGTGTGTTTCTCTGCAAAATCAATGCTGACCTGCATGGGGCCGCCGGTATGCACCGGATTGAGCGATCCGAAAAGCGTCTGCCCCATCGGCACCATATTGATAAAGTCATCAAAAATGGCGCTGAGCTGCTTCTCCGTTTTCACCGTATCCAGCCGTTCGCTGTAGCTTTTACCGTTTGGCGACGTGATTTTGAGCGCCGTATGCACCAGGAACACCGGGACGTGCATTTTTTCGGCACGTCGGTCGATCTCTTTCCAGGCGATTTTGTTCAGCCCCGGCACCGCCGGATCGGACTGATACATCGACTCCTGCTGCGCCACCGCCAGCACCGAGCAGATATTCTCCTCGGTCGGCGCAATTTTTTGGCTCTCAAACGTTTTCGCCAGCACGATCGCCCAGTCGTCACGATCTTTCACGCTGGCCGGCATTTTTTGCCGTACCACGCTTGCCACATCAACCGGCTTTTCGCCCTTTTTCAGCGGTGCAGCGCTTTTTTCGGCGCATCCGGCCAGCACCAAGGCGGCGAACAGTGATAAAGGCAACGTTCGTGATACGGCAAATGGCATAGCGATTCCCTGTCTTAACCTAATGTATGAGTGACTTCCTGTAGATCCTGGCCATCCAGTTCGCGCTCAAAACTGCGTAAACGCTTATAGATAGACATCAGCTCGACAAGCGTAGTCCATGACGCGATGAGATACTGGAAAGAACCACGAACCTGACTGAAAACGTTAGTTATCTGCGTCATCAGACCGAGCGTAATCGTACCTGCCACAATCGACGGAAACAGCAGGAACAAACCGAAAACGTTATCGACCTGCAGATATAAAATACGCGCGATGTTGAAGTACATATAGTGGAAATAGAGACGGAAATAGTTGCGGCGCACCGCGCCAAACAGCTCACGCACCGTCGGCGGCGAGGCGCGATTGGCGTCGTCTTCGCCGTAGACCAGTTCTTTACGATAAGCCGCTTCTACACGCTGATTTTTAAACTCCAGCCCCGGCAGTTTGATCCCAACGGCCGCCAGCAAACCGGTCCCCATCAGCGACCAGACAATTGCCGCAATCACCAGGCCATAAGGCAGATGGCCGACAATCGGCAGTTCCTGAACATGGACGGAGAGTGCCACCAGTACCGGCAGGAAGGCGATGAGCGTCATAATGGCGTTAATAAAGCTCACGCCCATATCTTCCAACGTCGAAGCAAAACGCATGGTGTCTTCCTGCACACGCTGCGCCGCACCCTCGATATGACGCAGCTGCTGCCAATGCGCCATATAGTGTTCGTTCATCGCGGTACGCCAGCGGAACACGTAGTGGCTCACAAAGAAGTTATTCATCACCCCAACGAATACCGCAATAAGCGCAATCCCCAGGAAAATACCAATTTCTTGATAGAACCGGTTAATCGTAACCTTATGCGGTGAACTGAGCGCCGTTTGGATCAAGTCATAAAACGGAGCATACCAGGCGTTGACGGCCACGCCCACTTCCACCAAAAACCAGGTGACGAAGATGATGAGCGCGGTCCCCAGTATTGACCAGTATTGCCAGCGATGCGGGGAATACGTAAACCAGAACAGGGCGAACAGACCGACGCACAGGGCGTAATAGGCATAAAACAGCAAATAGCTCCGCGACCAAAAACGCGCGGCGCTGATAGGGACATCGCCCGTCGCCCCGACCAGGCGCTCAAGCCATGCTCCACCGCCCGCCTGCCAGAAAATGACCGCGATCAGTGCCCAAATAAATGCCGAGAGGAAAAACGGTCCCGGCTTTGGGAAAAAAGATTTAAACATAGTGTTTCCTTCTTGTTGTTATCTCATTGCTATGCACGACACATGACTCTCACGGGCCGCTCACCGGCTCGTGCAAAAAATAGACCAGGGCTTTAGGGGTTAGTTCGCTTTCCAGTGGTCCAGAATTGTTTCTGTGGATTTCACTGCAGGAGGGTTGTGCGGTGCAGTCAACGTACGCCAGACGTCGTTATAGTGCTGAATCAGGATGTGTGCCTGCGCGGCCGGGCGATTAGCCGTGGTATGAGCATCCTCCGCGACGGTGATGTGATATCCCCGGCTGACGCCATTTTTAAGCGTGGTATCCACACAATAGTCGGTTGCGCACCCGCAAATCACAAAATGCGTGACGTCTTGTTCGCGCAGCAGGGCCTCAAGCGTAGTGTGGTAAAACGCATCGCAGGCCGTTTTAGTCACATAAAACGCGCCTGGCGGCTGATAGATTTCCGGCAACAGCGCAAACCCTTCGCTCCCCTCTTCCAGCCCACCCGCTTCGGTATGCTGGATAAAAATTACCGTATCGGCGGCCTGAACAAGTTGGTTAATCTGCGATACGCATGCTTCGCGTTGAATACGGGGTGTTTCGAAAACCCCTTGCTGCATATCGACAACCATCACCACACGCTTTTCACCCATCAACCTTCTCCGCAAATTGAACTACGCCTACGCTTATCATAAGCCTGATGTCACAAAAATGGAGAAAGCGTGCAACGAAAATGTTCTTATTTACTCGCGGTTACGTTTTTCCCACTATCGTTATGCTATTCGGCCCATTGCGCCGTGCCGTTTAGTAGTATAAATACGCATTACTTTGTTCATTCACTTCATGGATGCTTTCGTTGAAACGTTGTCTGTTTTCCATTGCCGCGCTGTGTGCGGTAAGCCTCTCCACAGTTCAGGCTGCTCAGCCGATCACGGCCCCCGTTTTCGCCTCCGATATTGCGGATCGTTACGCCAATCTGATTTATTACGGCAGCGGTGCCACCGGCATGGCAATGGTCGTGATTGACGGTAATCAGCGCGTTTTCCGTAGTTTTGGCGAAACGCGCCCGGGCAACAATGTTCATCCGCAGTTGGATTCCGTGATCCGCATTGCATCGTTGACGAAGCTGATGACCAGCGAAATGCTGGTGAAACTGCTCGATCAAGGCGTGGTGAAACTCAACGATCCATTAAGCAAATACGCACCGCCGGGTTACCGCGTCCCGACGTATCATGGCACCCCCATTTCACTGGTGAATCTGGCAACGCATACCAGCGCGCTGCCGCGTGAACAGCCAGGCGGTGCAGCGCATCGTCCTGTTTTCGTCTGGCCCACGCGCGAACAGCGCTGGAACTACCTGACGACAGCGACGCTGAAAACCGCACCGGGCGCACAGGCGGCCTATTCAAACCTGGCATTTGATTTGCTCGCCGATGCGTTAGCCACAGCATCCGGCAAGCCGTATCCGCAGCTGTTTGAAGACAACATCACCCGTCCGCTGGGCATGAAAGACACCACCTTTACGCCGTCACCGGATCAGTGCAAACGCCTGATGGTGGCCGAAAAAGGGGCCAGTCCGTGTAATAACACCCTCGCGGCCGTTGGCAGCGGCGGCGTTTACTCCACGCCGGGGGATATGATGCGCTGGATGCAGCAGTTCCTGTCGTCTGATTTCCATGCGCGCAGTAATCAGGCTGACCGCATGCAAACGCTCATCTACAAACGCAACCAGCTCACCCGAGTCATTGGCATGGACGTGCCGGGTAAAGCCGATGCGCTTGGCTTGGGCTGGGTGTATATGGCACCGAAAGATGGCCGCCCGGGCATTATTCAGAAAACGGGTGGCGGCGGCGGATTCATTACCTACATGGCGATGATCCCGCAGTCCAATGTTGGGGCCTTCGTGGTCGTGACCCGATCGCCGAATACGCGCTTCACCAATATGAGCGACGGGATTAATAATTTGGTCGCCGAATTGAGCGAGAATAAGGCGAAAGTGATCCCGGCCTCCTGATCGTTTAATACTCCGCGGGCAAACGGTGAATACTGACCAGTTTGCCCCGATTCATATTGATATAATTTCCCTTACGCAACGCGGCCAGCACCTCCGCAACAACCGAACGCGAAATACCTGTACTTTGCTGAATATGATGCATCACGCCTATTTTTGAGCGCAGCGTTTCATCCCACTCTGCCATCACCAGCAACACTGACCTGATCTGGCTGTAGGAGTTATTTCCCACCAGGTTCATGTCCCGCTTTTCCATCATTAGGTTAATCCATGACAGCCAGCCAAATGCATCCCGCCAAAGATGAAATTGCTGGAGACAATGATGCGTGGTTATTGCTGGCAGATAAAACCCTGTGCAGGGCGATTGTGGAATCAACGTATATTCCTGACGGTTTTTTACCATGCCAGCCGTCAGGCCGAAAATGAAAGGCGCCTTCACGATTCCAACAAGTAAATCGTCAGTTTTTCGATGGACTGCCACGACACCCGTCTGTAAAAACCAGGTGTGATGATCGTCGTCATAAAAAGCCATCACCAAGAATTTGCTGAGGAGAAACGCTGAAAGGAGTGCTTTCGGCTTTCAGACACTGTTCAAGCCGCTTAAATTCAGAAAGGGGTTTCGCGTGGGGATTCATGCAGACCTCAAGGCATCCATACTTATCGGTTCTGTTTCATTATTATCGAGTTATAAAAAAAGCGGGGATGAACCTCCCCCGCTTATTGGCATTACCAGGCGTATTTCACACCCAGATTTGCGCCCCAGTTTTGGTCAACATCACCGCCACCCAGGTAGTTTGCACCGGTATAGGTGCTAAAGTTTTTCGTGAAGCTAAACTGTGTGCCCAGACCCACACGTACGGCGGAACCTTTCACCCCGTTGTCAATGTTGTCCCCGTTAACATCCGCATCGTTACCCGCATCGTCATAGACATATGCCAGAGTGAAGTACGGTGTTAATGCCTGCTCGCTACCGTAATTAAAGGTGTAGCCCGCATCAAGACCCGCTTCATAACGCATACTGTCGTAAGACTGGCCGTCTACTTGCATATTGTTACTTAACTGATAGTCATCGCCTGACTGGAACAGGCCCGACACTGCCGCATACGGCGTAATGTAGCCTGACGCGTTGGGTTTCCAGTCGTAGCCGAGTTTCAGGCCAAAGCCCCAGGCATCCGTGGTGGTGTTGCCGTCCACGTACTCATCGTTGCTCATTGTGGCAGTAAGATCGTTGTTAAAGCGAGAGTAGCTCAGGGAGCTATCAATAAAGATATTGTTAGCAAAATGTGCAGAGGAATAGATCATCGCCGTCTGGCTATCCTGATCAACCTGACCAGAACCCTGGCTCATATCGCCTTTTGCAAAGCCCGCCGCGCCCCCGACAATCCATTTAGCATTATTGCCATCAATCTGCGTATCCAGACCGACCATTATACCGCTGACGTCCTGATCGTAGCTGAGAGTGCCGTTATCACCGTTGAAACTGCCACCGAAGTAGCTAACCCACGCACCACCGTTATCCGCAAGACCGTGACGACTGTTGGTAAGACGCGAGCCCACTGTGTCCTGCTGCAGATTCCAGATATTGGTGTTCGCGGAGGGGATGCTCAACGCCATATTTGCGTAGTCGGTCAGCGCTTCCTGATGAAGAACAACGGTATCACCCCTTCTGCTGCGCCTTGTACGTATATGCGCCTAAATCGGCTGTATTTGCCGCCGTAAAGCTCGCCTGAGTATCCGTGTTGTTGTCATATACGCGGATGATTTCGGCGTTCTTGTAATCAGCGACAGAACCCGCACCCGTCGCATTATCGATACGCACTTTGTAGTTGCCCGCGACGTCACCGTTCACCGCCAAATGACCATCAGAGTTGAGCGCCACGACACCATAGTCGTAATCCGCTTTGCTCGTATCGTTGGTAACATAACGCGCATTGTTCAGATCGGAATTCAACACCTCATCGCGACTGGCGATGTTCAACACGCCGCCGTCGGTCAGCACCATGCTGTGAGTGTCAACCTGACCCAGACCCAGTGCCAGTTCCGCACCGTTGTCCACGGTGATGGTATTGGCATAGAGCTGCGCCGTTTCTTCCGTCAGCGTGGTCAGGCTATAGCTGTCCAGATAAAGGCTATCCGTGGCAACGGCTCCACTGTCACCAATATTCAGCGACGAGCCGTTGGTCATTGTGATGCTGTCCGCGAGAAGACCCGAGTTTTCCACGTTGACCTGCGAGTGATTATTCACTGCCAGCTTATCAATGTTAGAGGTTTTACGCGTGTCCCACTCGGAACCGTTATCCAGCGTCACGTTGAACAAGCCGCTCTGATACACCTCTTCGCCAGAGACGTGACCGTCGCTGTTGAAAGTGGAATCCGGCCAGATGCTGTTAGGTGAAAGCGTGGTCCAGTCAGCGTCACTGTAGCCCAGGCCATACATTTGCGCGGGGCTGATAGCCTCAACGCTCGACTGCGCTGCGCCCACCCATTTGCTGCCGTTAGTCAGGGTGACATCCAGCTTATCGGTGTCGTCCCAACCGTTGGTCGTCGGGTTATAGATACCATCGTCGGTGGTGTCAGTCGCCGGATCGCCGTTCTCAAAGAAGTTGTTATCAAACGTGCTCGAAAAAAGAATATCCCCCGTCACGGTAGAGTGATCGAACGTTGCCGTCGTCTGCATCGCGTTATCTACGTCGCTCGATGCCACAATTAATGCCGCGTCATCCGCAGCCGTGGCATTGGTTTCGCCGTAATCACTTGGCTTCGCACTTTGGCCGTAAAAACCGCTGGTCCCCAAATCGCTGTAAGCACCAGAGGTTAACACTGAATCTTTGACTACCAGCGTATCGGTAAAGATGTTACTGCTATTTGCGACGCCTTCAGTGCCATCATAAGGCGTATTATCCAGCTCCTGATAGCCCTGCGTTAGCGTAATACCGGCAACGTGCGAGTTATTTTGAATAACAATATCGGACTCGACATCAAGAGTAATCGCATTACCGAGCGCATAAGTATCCTGATAATGCGTTTCGGTATTATCGCCATCAATAACGTCATAAGCATAATGCTCATAGGCATCATTAATCGTCGTATTATCGACTGTCAGGCTAAAACGATCATATTGCGTATGCGTTGTACCGTCTGGGTCAACGCCATTATCGCAAGAGGTGGTCATGCATTTAGAGGTAATCATTCCATTGATGGTACTATTAGAAATGCTCAGCGCATTCGCACGGCCATTAATTCCATCGTCAAGATAGTAGCTGGAAATAACGCCATTCACCGTGGAATTATTGATAACGGGATAGATATCACTGTCATGTGTAGCATCAGAGCTATCCCAGTCAACATAACCATCATACCAGGGGGTAGTCACGGTATTGTCATACCCGAAAGTATCGTAAGTGCTGTTAGAGATATCTTTAGCATTAGCCTGAGAAGCGATAGCCAATGTGCAGGCTAATGCAATTTGAGATACCACGAGTTTCTTTTTCCATGTTTGCATTGAGTCATCCCTCCTCAGGGACGTAAGCAGTTTTTCCGTCAAAACATAAATGCGACATAATATATTGCGAAGGGAATTATGCAGTCTGAATTGAAAAAGGTTCAATGAATGATTCAATTAAGTCCGTATCCAGACAATAATCATAAAAAATAAAAACAAGGGAGGAATGAAACGAGAAAATGCTATAAACACAATAAATTACATCAGAATTATATTATTTCAGGAAATATCAGCAGACCATATATATATACCAGAAAATACAACCACGGATTTTGAGAAATAATATGAATAGATGTCCGTAACCTTGGACCGATGTAAAATCACGCGCGATAATGCCTTTGCACGTTTTAACGACATTCCAGGGTACAGGGCTCCCCCCTTCTTGCCTTCATAAGAACCACTTTCGTAAAACAGCCCGCAGGAATTTCGAGTACACTGTCCCGCATTGTTCTCCAGACATCAGGCATATCATGACCGATTTAATTGCACGTCCCCGTCGCCTACGCCAATCCCCTGCGTTGCGCGCTATGTTTGAAGAGACAACACTGAGCTTAAACGATCTGGTGTTGCCGATTTTCGTCGAAGAAGAGATCGATGACTACAAAGCCATCGACGCTATGCCAGGCGTAATGCGCATCCCCGAAAAGCATCTGGCGCGTGAGATCGAACGCATTGCCAACGCAGGCATCCGCTCGGTGATGACGTTTGGCATCTCTCACCACACTGACGCCACCGGCAGCGATGCGATGAAAGAAAAGGGTCTGGTCGCGCGCATGTCACGCATCTGCAAAGAGACCGTTCCGGAAATGATCGTCATGTCCGATACCTGTTTCTGCGAGTACACCTCGCACGGTCACTGCGGCGTATTATGCGATCACGGCGTCGATAACGATGCAACGCTGCTGAACCTGGGCAAACAGGCCGTCGTGGCGGCGGCTGCTGGGGCTGATTTTATCGCGCCATCCGCAGCGATGGATGGTCAGGTTCAGGCCATCCGTCAGGCGCTGGACGCTGCGGGTTTCACCGACACCGCCATCATGTCCTACTCCACCAAATTCGCCTCCTCCTTCTACGGCCCGTTCCGTGAAGCCGCGGGCACGTCGCTGAAGGGCGATCGTAAAACCTATCAGATGAACCCGCTTAACCGCCGCGAAGCAATCCGCGAATCCCTGCTCGACGAAGCGCAAGGTGCAGATTGTCTGATGGTCAAACCGGCAGGTGCGTATCTGGACATCCTGCGTGACATCCGCGAGCGCACCACTTTGCCGCTGGGCGCATACCAGGTGAGCGGTGAGTACGCGATGATCAAATTCGCCGCACTGGCAGGGGCGATTGACGAAGAGAAAGTCGTTCTGGAAAGCCTTGGCGCCATTAAACGCGCGGGTGCCGATCTGATCTTCAGCTACTTCGCACTCGATCTGGCCGAGAAAAAAATCCTGCGTTAACGCGCGCTCCCCTCTTCTGAACGGAGAGGGGAATCCCCCCTCACAAAACTTCACCCAACTGCAATACAAACGACATCTCGCGCTTCTACTGTCTCGGCAAGACGGTAGGAGAAACCATCATGTTTAGTCTCGATAGCGTTCTTGATGATCTTTGGCCTCAGGCGAGGCCCGCACCCTGGCAAAAAAGTCTGTTAAAACGGTTATTCCACGAAGAAGAGTTCCAGCAGTTCGCCGCAACACACCGCCACCTGAAAGGGCTGGATATGGTGGAACAGGTTCTTGAACACCTCGATATTATCTGCACTATTCCCGCTCACGACCTCGAACAAATCCCTGAACATGGCCCACTGGTTATTATCGCTAACCACCCCACCGGCACGCTGGATGGCCTGGCGCTGATGTACGCCGTATCGCGCGTTCGCCGCGATGTCAAAGTGGTGACCAATCGTCTGTTATCACACCTCGAACCGCTGAGTTCGCTGTTTATCCCGGTGGATAATATGGGCGGAAAAACGGCCAAATCCTCGCTGATGCACATGGAACAGCACCTGCAAAACGCGGGGGTACTGATTTTCTTCCCGGCTGGCGAAGTCTCGCGCCCGACGCGCACAGGTATTCGCGACAAAAAATGGCACTCGGGCTTTATCAAACTGGCGAACAAACTGCGCGTGCCGCTGCTGCCCATGCACATTCAGGCGCACAACAGCCTGCTGTTTTACGCCATCACTCTGGTCTCACCTACGCTGTCGATGCTGCTGCTAATGCAGCAGATGTTCCGCCGTCAGCACAGTCGATTGCCGATCAAAATCGGGCAGCAGATTGCCTGGAGCCACTGGTTCAGCGCCACGCTTTCACCGCGTGAAATGGCCGAGCAGTGCCGCCAGCATGTGATACGTCTTGGCAAGGGACTGCCGGGGACCTTCAAAACGCAGTGCGCGATTGCACGACCGGAAGACCGGGCAACGCTGAAGCGTGAACTGGCGCTGGCTGAATGTCTCGGCACCACCAGCGACGGCAAATCGATTTATCTGTGGCAACGCAACGGGCAGGAAGACGCCCCGATTTTGCGCGAGCTGGGACGGTTGCGCGAAATTGCCTTCCGCGCCGTGGACGAAGGCAGCGGAAAGCGTCGGGACACCGACAGCTATGACGACGATTATCTGCATCTGATTCTGTGGGACGACGACGATCTGGAAATCGTCGGTGCGTATCGTTTTATGCCCACGGCAAAACAGGTCGAAAACCAAGGGCTGGGTGGTTTGTATAGTTTCAGCTTGTTCCAGTATGACGACAAGATGGAGGGCATACTGGAACACGGCATTGAGCTTGGCCGCAGCTTTATCCAGCCGCGCTACTGGGGCCGCCGTGGCCTGGATTATTTGTGGTCAGGGATTGGCGCATATCTGGCGCGCTATCCGCAGTATCGCTACCTGTTCGGCCCGGTTTCGATTTCAGGCGGACTCCCCCCGCCGCACGCGATCTGCTGGTGGCGTTTTACCGTCTGTGGTTTCCGGCGAATCATCCGTTAGCCGTGTCGCGCCAGCCGTATCCGGCGTCCTTGCCCGACGTGCTGGCCCAGTTTGAGGGTAAAGCGTATGTCGATGATCTGACAAAGCTGAAATCCCTGCTCGGCAATCTGGGCTGCGGCATTCCACCGCTCTACAAACAGTATTCCGAGCTGTGCGAACCGGGCGGCGTGCAGTTTATCGATTTCGGCAGCGATCCGGCGTTCAACAACTGCGTGGATGGGTTGGTGCTGGTGGATTTGTGTTATCTCAAGGCGAATCGCTATCAGCGGTATATTGGGGTGCACTCTGAGGGGCATCAGGCGACGCAGTGTCAGGATTCTCTCCCTCTCCACTAGGGAGAGGCTGGGGTGAAGGGGAAGAGCAGAGCCGCCCGATCACCCGAAGGAAAAACAATCTATATTGCAATTCTGTTACATCCGTTACATAACCGTACGCACACGATTGCCAGCCCGGCGGCGGCAGGCATCATAGAGAAACTATTCAGCAAAGGTATGAATGATGATCAAAGTGGTGCTGGTGGACGACCACGTGGTGGTCCGATCTGGATTCGCTCAGCTGTTAAATCTGGAAGAGGATCTGATCGTCGAAGGCCAATACGGTAGCGCTGCCGAAGCGTGGCCTGCCTTGTCACGTAATGATATCGACGTCGCGGTGATGGATGTCGCCATGCCCGACGAAAATGGCCTCAGTCTGCTAAAACGCCTGCGACAGCAGCGCCCCGGCTTTCGCGCAATCATTCTCAGTATTTATGATACGCCTGCGTTTGTGCAGAGCGCACTCGACGCTGGCGCCAGCGGGTATCTCACCAAGCGCTGCGGGCCGGAAGAGCTGGTGCAGGCCGTACGCTCCGTCGGTATGGGCGGACATTATCTCTGCGCTGATGCGGTCAAAGCCCTGCGCGGCGGCCAGCCCGCCGCCAAAGTGCTCGATGTACTGACCCCACGCGAGCGCGAAGTGTTCGACCTGCTGGTGAAAGGCGAAAGCGTCAAAGCCATCGCCTATACGCTCGAACTGAGCCACAAAACGGTGCATGTGCATCGCGCCAACGTGCTGGGAAAATTGCAGTGCAGCAGCACCATCGAACTGGTGCATTTCGCGCTCGACAATCAGCTGCTGACGGGCCACTGATGCGGCGATCCGTGCGGCACATTATCCTCTCACTGTTCATTATGCTGGCCTGGGGCACCGGCTGGCTGATGCTGTGGACGCTCAGCTTTTATCTGACGCACAACGGTCAACAGGCCGCGTTATTCCTGCCGCAGGGCGTCTATCTGGCGCTGCTGATTTTGCTGTCGCGCCGCTTCTGGCCGGCGTTGATTCTCTCCACTCTCGTGGCCATTGGGTGGCTGCACAGCGAACAGCTCCTGACCCGCTACGAGATGCTCGTGGTACCGCTGATTGGGACTGTCGCCGCCTGGCTGACGCAACGCTACTGGCACCGTTTTCCGCTTTACTGGCAGCGTCTTTCCCTGCTGATTGCTGCGGTGACGTTCAACGCGCTGCTGCAAACGTTACTGCTGTCACCGTTTCTGGAAAGCCCTAACACGCTTCTGCTGCTGGCCTCCTTCACCGGCGGGGTGTTGCTCACGCCGTTTGTCTATCTGGTGTTTGAGTTTTTGCGCCAGCAGCATCGCTCCCATTTACTCGGGCTGGACACCAGTAATCCGCCGCTACGCACCTCGCTTATCATCTGGTGCAGCCTGTTTTTTATCATCGGAATCGGCACGCAAATGGTGCTCTCCCCCGCCCTTGAGCGCCTGCTGCTGATCGTCGTTTTTCTGCCAAACGTCGTGATGGCGTGGAAGTTTGGCTGGCAGGGCGGCGTATTGTCTGGACTGCTGGGCAGCATGATGATCACCATTGCGCGTCAGGTTGGCGTCGGTTTTACCGATCTGATGGAGCTGGAGATTTTCCTCGCCACCCAGTCGTTGCTCGGGATTGGTCTGGGGATCGCCATCAGTCGTCAGCAGCAGTTGGCACGAAATCTCGATCACTATCGCCGCCGACTGGAGGCCGAACTTCAGGCGCGGCGGGCGCTCACCGAAAAGCTAATCCACACCGAAGAAGATACCCGCAAGCACCTCGCCCGCGAGCTGCACGATGAAATCGGCCAGAACATTACGGCCATTCAAATTCAGTCTCAGCTGGTCAAGCGCGCTGCCGATACCCCGCTGGCGGTTGAAGCCGCCGGGCAGATCAACGAACTGGCGCGGCGGATTCATCACTCGACCCGTCAGCTGCTGCGCCAGTTACGCCCGCCCGTTCTCGACGAACTGTCGCTCAAAGAGGCGCTGCATCATCTGGTCAACGAATTTGCCTTTGCCGAGCGCGGGATTACCTGTCGGTTTGACTATCAACTGCCCGCGCCACCGGAAAATGAAACGCTGGTATTCACCCTCTATCGCTTGCTACAGGAATTGCTGAATAACGTCAGTAAACACGCCGATGCCAGCGAAGTGACCATCGTCCTTCGCCAGCAGGAAAACCGGCTGCATCTGGAGGTCGCGGACAACGGCGGGGGTATCAGTCCGGAAAATGTGCCCGGCTTTGGTATTCAGGGAATGCGCGAGCGCGTCCACGCCCTCGGCGGCGAATTCACGCTGAACGCCCACGCCGGCACGCGCGTAATTGTTAACCTGCCCACAATTTTGCAACAAACACTTCACTAACCAGGAAAAAGTCTTAGTCACTCCAGACTTTCTCTCATCCCTTTTTCGTCACGCTTTCATACAGTCATCTCAAACGGAGAACGCCATGCACGCACTGTCTGCTGAAGAGATCACGCAACGCTATCGGGCGATACGCCCACGATTGCTGTTGTGCATGGCCATCGGTTACGCCGCGTTTTACCTGACGCGCAAGAGCGTGAATTACGTGTTACCCGCGCTGCAAATGGATTTGGGGCTGAGTAAAAGCGATATCGGGCTGATCGGTTCGCTGTTTTATCTGAGCTACGGGCTGTCTAAATTTGCCGCCGGACTGTGGCACGACAGCCACGGGCAGCGGGCGTTTATGGGCATCGGCCTGCTGGCAACGGGCGTGCTGAACGTGCTGTTTACGTTTAGCGATTCGTTCCCGCTGCTGCTGTTTATCTGGACGCTGAACGGCTTCTTTCAGGGATGGGGCTGGCCGCCCTGCGCCAGATTGCTCACCCACTGGTATTCGCGCAATGAGCGCGGTTTCTGGTGGGGCTGCTGGAATACTTCCATCAATATTGGTGGTGCGATTATTCCATTGATATGTGCGTTTGCCGCCCATCTTTGGGGCTGGCAGGCAGCGATGCTGACACCAGGGATCATCAGCATTGTGCTCGGCATTTGGCTGACCACACAGCTGCGGGGAACACCGCAGGAAGAGGGTCTGCCGACGGTCGGGGAGTGGCGCAACGATCCGCTGGAGTTGCGTCAGGAACAGCAAAGCCCGCCGATGGGGCTGTGGCAGATGTTACGCACGACGATGCTGCAAAATCCGATGATCTGGCTGCTCGGCGCGTCGTATGTCCTGGTGTATCTGATCCGGATTGCGCTGAACGACTGGGGCAATATCTGGCTGTCAGAAAGCCACGGCGTAAATCTGTTGAGCGCCAACGCCACGGTGATGCTGTTTGAAGTGGGCGGTTTACTGGGCGCGCTGTTCGCCGGATGGGGTTCGGACCTGCTGTTTAGCGGCCAGCGTGCGCCGATGATTTTGCTGTTCACGCTGGGGCTGATGGTTTCCGTCGCCGCGCTGTGGCTGGCACCGGTTCACCACTATGCCCTGCTGGCGATGTGCTTTTTTACCGTAGGATTTTTTGTGTTTGGCCCGCAAATGCTGATCGGCCTTGCCGCCGTTGAATGCGGGCACAAACAGGCGGCAGGCTCGATTACCGGTTTTCTCGGCGTCTTTGCCTATCTGGGGGCGGCGCTGGCGGGATGGCCGCTGTCGCTGGTTATCGAACATTACGGCTGGTCGGGGATGTTCAGTTTGCTCTCGATTGCCGCCGTACTGATGGGTTTATTGCTGATGCCGCTGCTGATGTCGGGCATCACCGCTTCTCGCAGTCACATAACGTCATAAAAAGGCTGAATAATGAAAACAACACTCCTCTCTACCCTCATTGCATCTGGGATCGCGCTGGCCACCTTAACGGGTGCCGCGCAGGCTAAAGGCCGTCTGGTGGTGTATTGCAGCGCCACTAACGAAATGTGTGAAGTCGAAACGAAAGCCTTTGGCGACAAGTACGACGTCAAAACTTCGTTTATCCGCAACGGCTCCGGCAGCACGCTGGCGAAAGTCGATGCGGAGAAGAAAAACCCGCAGGCTGACGTCTGGTACGGCGGCACGCTGGACCCGCAATCGCAGGCCGGAGAAATGGGGTTGTTGCAGCCGTACAAATCGAAAAATCTTGAGCAGATCATGGAGAAATTCCGCGATCCGGCCAAAGTGAAAGGCAACCTCTCTTCCGCTGTCTACGTCGGCATTCTGGGCTTTGGTGTGAACACTCAGCGCCTGAAAGAGAAAAATCTGCCGGTCCCCAAATGTTGGAAAGATCTGACCAAGCCGGAATACAAAGGCGAGATCCAGATAGCCGATCCGCAAAGCTCCGGTACGGCGTATACCGCACTGGCGACTTTCGTGCAGCTGTGGGGCGAAGATCAGGCGTTCGATTACCTGAAACAGCTGAACAGCAACGTGTCGCAGTACACCAAATCCGGTATCGCCCCGGCGCGTAACGCCGCGCGCGGTGAAACCGCCATCGGGATTGGCTTCCTGCACGATTACTCGCTGGAAAAAGAACAAGGCGCACCGCTGGAGCTGATTTCACCGTGCGAAGGCACCGGGTATGAAATCGGCGGCGTCAGCATTCTGAAAGGCGCGCGTAACGAAGAAAACGCGAAGCTGTTTGTGGATTGGGTGCTGTCGAAAGAGGCGCAGGAGCTGGCGTGGAAGAAAGGCAAATCCTACCAAATCCTGACCAACACCACGGCGGAAACCTCCCCGAACTCGCTGAAGCTCGACGACCTGAAATTGATCAGTTACGACATGGATAAATACGGCTCAACGGACGTGCGCAAGGCACTGATCAACAAATGGGTCAGCGACGTGAAGATGGGTAAATAAGCCCGCAAACCGTAGTTATACCCAAAATAATTCGCGTTGCAGGCAGGCGGCAAACGAGCAAATCCCCAGGAGCTTACTCAAGTCAGTGACTGGGGTACGTGAGAGCAGCCAACGCATCTGCAACTCAAGTATGACGGGTATATCGCCCGGCGGATTTTCCCGTCGGGCCTCCAACACTCGGAAAACGTATGTCACACACATTAGCTCTCCATCCCGCCAAGAAACGGGATGCGGTATTCCTTTGGGTTTTGCTTGGCTGGCTGGCGTTTGCCCTGCTGCCAAGCTGGAGCCTGGATTACGGCCTGCTGGAGTCGACGCGCGACGAGATCCTCGACGCCTACAGCTGGTCACATTTCAACGTTAGCTGGCTGTGGTATTTACTGCCGAGCCTGCTGCTGGTGCGTCCGTTCAGTGAAGCGAAACGCGAGCAGATTAGCCGTCATTATATTGATGCGGGATGGGCGCTGCTGTGCATGGCGTTTATCGTCATCAGCGCCACGGTCGAAGGACGCGGGTTAGGCTACGCGTCTATCGTGCTGTTCGTCGCACTTGGGGCGATCATGACGCTGGCGCTGACGCGACTCGAGTGGCTGGGCGGCGACCGCTTTGTGATTGCCTCGCTGATAACCATCGTCGCGCTGATCGGCATCTTTATCGTCTGGCCGAGCATCGCCATTTTCATTCCGATGTTCACCACCGATACGGGCGAATTTGCGCCGCTGGCCTTTATGACGGTGCTGTCGCAGGCGCATATCGTACAGGTCATTATCAACTCGATTGTGCTGTCGATTGCCGTCGGTATCGGCTGTACGTTCTTTGGGTTGGTGCTGGCTATTTACACCACCCGCATCGCCAGACGCAGCGCCATTATTGGGCGTATCTTCTCGATTCTGCCGATCGTCACCCCGCCGTTCGTGGTGGGGCTGGGCGTGACGCTGATGATGGGCCGCTCCGGCTACATTACCGAGCTGATGGTGGACTGGTTTGGCCTGACCAACACTAACTGGCTGTACGGGTTTACCGGTATCTGGCTGGCGCAGGTGCTGGCCTTTACGCCGATGGCGTTCATGATCCTCGACGGAGCCATCAAGACGATTCATCCGTCGCTGGAAGAGGCGTCGTATACCCTGCGCGCCAGCCGCTGGCAGACCTTTAACGGTGTGTTTGTGCCGTTGCTGAAACCCGCGCTGGCAAACGCCTTCCTGATTGTTATCGTGCAGTCGCTGGCCGACTTCAGTAACCCGCTGGTGCTGGGCGGCAACTTCGACGTACTCGCCACGCAAATCTACTTCTACATCACCGGGTCGCAGTTGGATTATCAGGCGGCCAGTACGCTCGGCGCGTTCCTGCTGGTCTTCTCGCTGCTGGTGTTCTGCATTCAGTACATGTGGATCGGCAAGCGGTCTTACGTAACCGTATCCGGCAAATCCTACCGTGGCGACGTGCAGCCGCTGCCGGTGACACTGGTCTGGGCCGTGGTGGCGCTGTTAACCGTCTGGATCGCGTTTAACGCCCTGCTTTACGGCAGCATTTTCTACGGCAGCTTTACGGTGAACTGGGGCGTGGATTACACCCTGACGCTGGATAACTTTATCAAGTTGTTCGGCCAGGGCATGAGCGACGGCGCGTGGCCTTCACTGCTCGATACGCTGCTGTACGCCGGGATCGCCGCACCGATCACCGCGGGCTTTGGTCTGCTGATCGCCTGGGTGGTCGTGCGCCAGCAGTTCCGTGGCAAAAAGACTATCGAGTTCACCACCATGCTGTGCTTTGCCGTGCCAGGCACCGTGGCGGGCGTGTCGTACATTCTGGCCTTTAACAGCGCGCCGGTTTACCTCACGGGAACGGCTGCGATTGTGATTATCTCAATGGTGATGCGTAACGTGCCGGTGGGCATTCGCGCCGGGATCGCGGGGCTCGGCCAGATCGATAAATCGCTGGATGAAGCGTCGCTCAGCCTGCGCGCCGGGAGCTTCCGGACCATCACGCATATCCTGCTGCCGCTGCTGCGCCCGGCGATTCTGTCGGCGCTGATTTACAGCTTTGTGCGCGCCATTACCACCGTTAGCGCCATTGTGTTCCTCGTCACGCCGGATACCCGCGTGGCAACAGCCTACATTCTGAACCGCGTGGAAGACGGCGAATACGGCGTGGCGATTGCCTACGGCTCGATCCTGATTGTGGTCATGCTGGCGATCATTTTCCTCTTTGACTGGCTGATCGGTGAATCTCGTACCTCCCGTTCAAAAGCCAAAAACCAGGCGTAACACTATGACTCAAAAACATTTCGTTGAATTGCGCAATGTCACCAAGCGCTTTGGCAACAACACCGTTATCGAGAATATCAATCTTGCGATTCCGCAGGGGCAGATGGTGACGCTGCTCGGCCCGTCGGGCTGCGGCAAAACCACGGTGCTGCGTCTGGTCGCGGGGCTTGAAAAACCCACCGAGGGGCAGATTTTAATTGACGGCGAAGACGTCACGCATCGTTCCATTCAGCAGCGTGATATCTGCATGGTGTTCCAGTCTTACGCCCTGTTCCCGCACATGTCGCTGGGCGAGAACGTGGGCTACGGCCTGAAAATGCTTGGCGTATCGCGCAGTGACATGAAAACCCGCGTCAAAGAAGCGCTGGCGATGGTGGATCTGGACGGCTTTGAAGACCGCTACGTCGACCAGATCTCTGGCGGACAGCAGCAGCGCGTGGCGCTGGCGCGTGCGCTGATCCTCAAACCGAAAGTGCTGCTGTTCGATGAGCCGCTGAGTAACCTCGACGCCAACCTGAGGCGCAGCATGCGCGACAAAATTCGCGAGCTACAAAAGCAGTTCAACATCACGTCGCTGTACGTGACCCACGATCAGAGCGAGGCGTTTGCGGTGTCCGACACCGTGCTGGTGATGAACAAAGGCAACATTATGCAGATTGGCTCGCCGCAGGATCTGTATCGCCAGCCCGCATCGCGCTTTATGGCGAGCTTTATGGGCGACGCCAACCTGTTCCCGGCACGCTTTAGCGAGGATTTTGTCGAGATCCACGGCTACCGCTTGCCGCGCCCACTGCATTTTGCCCGCGAGGGAGCGGGATCGGTCGGTGTGCGCCCGGAAGCGATCACCCTGAGCGAGCACGGCGAAGAGAGCCAGCGCTGCGTGATTCGCCATGTGGCGTACATGGGACCGCAATATGAGGTGATTGTGAACTGGCACGGCCAGGAGATTTTGTTGCAGGTGAACGCCACACGCCTACAGCCGAACGAAGGCGATAATTATTACCTCGAAATCCACCCCTACGGAATGTTTGTGCTGGCGGATGCCGCATAGTTAAAAACAAAACGGCAACGCCCGTTGCCGCATTTAGTGTCTACCCTCTCCCATTGGGAGAGGGTTGGGGTGATGATATCAGGCTCGCACTCATCCGCGCTGCGCGTTCAGCTCCGTAATATCTTTCGGCGTGGTGCGACAGCATCCGCCAATCAGCTTTGCCCCTGACGCCAGCCACTTCGGTAGATACCCCGACAGCGTTTCGCAAGCTTCGCCGTGGTGGTGCCAGGTTTTGCTCACTGCGTCATAGTGCTCGCCGGAATTCGGATAGACCACCAGCGGCAGCGCAGTCAGGCTGTGCAGATGCGCAAGCGCTGCAGGGGTGTTTTCCAGCGCGATACAGTTGATGCCCAGCGCGACAACGTGCGGATAATCCGCCAGGGCGGCAACAACGTCACGTAGCGGCGTGCCATCGCTGAGGTGCTCGCTGTCACTCAGGGTAAACGAGAACCACGCCCGAGCACGGGGATATTCACTCAGCAACACCGCCAGGGCTTTGATCTCGGCAAATGACGGCAGCGTTTCGCAGGCCAGTAAGTCAGCTCCCGCATCCAGCAGCGCTTCTACGCGCGGGCGGTGAAATTCGGTAAATTCTTGCGCACTGCGCACGTAATCCCCGCGATACTCAGACCCGTCCGCCAGATACGCGCCGTAAGGCCCGACGGAACCGGCGACCAGCAGCGTGCCCGCGTGCGCGTTTTCAGCCAGATACGCTTCGCGAGCTTTACGCGCCAGTTCGACGCTTTTACCTATTAGCGCACGCGACTGCGCCTCATCCAGACCGCGTGCGGCAAAGCCCGCCGGCGTGGCCTGATAGCTGGCGGTGATTGCCACCTGTGCACCCGCGCGGAAATAGTCCAGGTGCACGTCACGGATCAGCTCCGGGTTTTCGACCAGCACTTTTGCCGACCATAAGCTATCAGCCAGGTTACACCCGCGCGCTTCAAGCTCCGTCGCCATTGCGCCGTCCAGCACGATAAACGGCTGTTTCTCAAGGAGGGCGGTAAGCGGATTATTCAGCGACATGTTCAGGCTCCTGCTTTTTAAGATTTTGGGTGAGGTAATACGCACCATAACACAGGGCGACAAACGGAATTCCGCAGTAAAGCGCAATGCGCTGGCTCGGATCAAAGGCCAGACCGACGCAGGCCATCACGCACAGGACAAATCCCAATACCGGCACCAGCGGATACCACGGGGCACGATACTGTAAATCCGTCAGCGGTTTGCCCGCCTGGAGGTGACGGCGGCGGAACATAAAGTGCGAGGCGCAGATGCTTATCCACACCGCCACCACCGCAAATCCCGAAATCGCCGACAGCGCGACAAACACCGTATCCGGGGCGATCACGCTTGAGAACAGCGCCAACACGCCGCCCAGAATCGACACCGAGATCGCCGTCAGCGGCACGCCGTTTTTATTCACGCGGGCAAAACAGCGCGGCAGCGTTTTCTCATTCGAGAGCGACCACAGCATGCGACCCGAGGCATACAGCCCGGAGTTCGCCGCCGACAGAATGGCCGTCAGGATCACGAAGTTAAAAATGTCGGCTGCATAGGGAATGCCGACTTTCTCGAACACCAGCACGAACGGGCTTTTCTCCACGCCGGCCTGCTGCATCGGGATCAGCGCCGCCAGTACAAAAACGGTGCCAATGAAGAACAGGATCAGGCGCGCAATCGTGGTGCGGATCGCCACCGGGATGACTTTATGCGGATTCTCCGTTTCACCCGCAGCGATGCCAATCAGCTCGGTACCGGAGAACGCGAAGTTCACCGCCACCATCGTCATCAGAATCGGCAGGCCACCGTGGGGGAACCAGCCTTCGGCGGTGATATTGGATAAGCCCGGCGCAGGTGAACCGTCCTGCATCGGGATAAAGCCGAAGATCGCTGCTCCGCCCAGGATAATAAAGGCGATGATGGTGATGACTTTCACCAGCGAGAACCAGAATTCGCCTTCGGCGAAGAAACGCGTCGAGATGACATTGAGGGCAAAAATCACCGCGCAGAACACCACGCACCACACCCAAACGGGCACCTGCGGGAACCAGTACTGCATGCAGAATCCGGCGGCGGTAAAGCTTGAGCCGAGCGCAACGGTCCAGGTGAGCCAGTAAAGCCACGCGACGGTATAGCCCGTTGCTGGCCCCAGATAGCGCGTGGCGTAGACATGAAATGCCCCGGTTTCCGGCATCGCGACGGAAAGCTCGCCCAGACACTGCATCACCAGCCAGACCACCAGCGCGCCGATCAGATACGCCAGAAGCGTGCCCGCCGCACCGGTCGTGGAAATGATGTAACCCGTATTAAAGAATAGCCCTGTGCCAATCACGCCACCCAGCGACAACATAATCAGGTGACGCGTTTTCATGGTGCGCTTTAGCTGCCCATTGTCGTGTTCTGTTTGCATATTACCTTCTAAACGTATGGACATCTAAACATCCAAAGAAGGTTTTGTTATACCGCGATTGTTAACAAAAAGCTAGCCGCGCACCAAACGTAGCCGCGCACGGCGGGCGCTGAGTCGGGGTTGGTTTGTCATGATCACGTAGAGAATTGGTCGCCAGGCCATAAGCACCTCCATAAGCCGATACTGAGATCATGGCGCGGACGGAGGGCATTTTCGGTCAGTCGAAAGTGGGAACCCATTGCGCTGTCTCATACAGAAAGGTGTGATTGCCCCTGCGTCTTCGGGATTCACACGTGCGGGGCGTCCGACAACAGCGTAGAGAGGGTGATCCAAACAGTGTGATCCTGATTACAAAATTGGTAAATCCGCTAAAGGGTTCTATAGTCGACGGTGATTCTACGTTACCAGGACTGGCTCATGCGCTTTAAAGGACTTACCAAAGGTTTCTTCATTCTGATTCTCGTCATCGTTTCGCTGGCTTTCTTTGACATACTGGCCCCCTACTTTTCGGCCGTTTTCTGGGCGTCGATACTGGCCGTCATCTTCCATCCGGTGAAGAACAAAGTGCGCAGTCTACTGGGGGAACGTAACGGGCTGGCATCGCTACTGACGCTGGGCATTATCTGCCTGATCGTGTTTACACCGCTGATCGTGATTCTCTCGTCGCTCGCCATTGAGCTGAACGTGGTTTACACCAAGCTCCAGCATACGAATTCCCAATTCCCGGAAGTGGTGGCAAGCCTGTTTACACACCTGCCGGACTGGGCACGGAATTTCCTTGTCGATCACAATTTGGATAATGCCACGCAAATCCAGCAAAAACTCTCTGATGCTGCCTTAAAAGGCGGACAGTATCTGGCGGGCAGCGCCTTCTTGATCGGCAAGGGCACGTTCGGCTTTGCGATTAGCTTCGGCATCATGATTTACTTGCTGTTTTTCCTGCTCAAAGACGGGCCATATCTGGTGCGTCAGATTCTTGATTCCCTGCCGCTGTCCGATTTTGTTAAGCAGCATCTGTTCGCGAAATTTGCCGCCGTCTCCCGCGCGACGGTTAAAGGCACGGTGGTTGTGGCGCTCGTGCAGGGTATTTTGGGCGGTATCGCCTTTTATATCGCCGGTATCGACGGCAGTATTTTGTGGGGCGCGCTGATGGCGTTCCTGTCGTTAATTCCGGCCATCGGCTCGGCGATTATCTGGGTACCTGCCGCTATCTTCCTGTTTGCCACGCAACAGCTTTGGCAAGGCTTCTTCATTGTCGGCTTCTTTGTCATCATCGTGGGGCTGGTGGATAACATCCTGCGCCCGCTGCTGGTCGGCAAAGACACCAAAATGCCGGACTATCTGATCCTGATCTCGACACTGGGCGGGATGGAAATTTACGGCATTAACGGCTTTGTGATTGGCCCGCTGATCGCCGCCCTGTTTATTGCCTGCTGGAATCTGCTTTCCGGACGCGACCATGCTGGCAATTCGGACGAAATCGACGAAACCTTTATTGAAGAAGGCAAAAACCCTCCAGATTTGTGAAAGCGTGACGATATTTAACAGACCAGGCGGCCAAATGGCCGCCTTTTTTTTACACGGAAATCATGCGTTTCCTATAATTTCAAAATAGCTATCCCACAAATGGCCTAGAAGGATCCTACAGGTGCGTATTGCGACCATAACGAACTGGGCCTACGGTGCCACGGTGTGTCTGACAATTGTGTCAGGCGTGGTGATGCTGATGGCGTCAAACGCAGATAATGTTGAGCGGCAGGCGGTAGAACAGCGGCAGGTTTTTGACCAGCTCACTGAAGAGGTTGACGTCGAGATCTGGTCGCTTTCGGATCTGGCGCGGCTGTACGTGATCAAACAAGACCCGGACCTGCTGGCGGAATATCAGCAAAAAGAGCAGTTATTGAAGGCCGTTGAGCATCGTCTGGCAAAACTGAAAGACAACGGCGCGACGGATGATGAACTGGCGCTTTTGCATGAAGGATTCCGGGTTGTCGATGCGCTTCAGGATGAACAGCAGACCGCGTTAGCTCAGGTGGCTCGCGGTGAACAGTCGCAAGCCCTCGCGCTACTTTACGGCAAACCTTACGAACAAGAGCTGGAGCGGGCGCAAGACCAAATCGACCATTTCCGCCTGATGCTCGATCGTCGTGCACAGGACGCCGTCGAGCAAGCGACCAACACGTCACGCCTGTTACGCACGTTGTCCGAAGTGATGGTGGGTGTGACGGCCCTGCTGTTCCTGTTTGTGCTGGGTTTCATCTTAAAACGCCGCGTGCTGCGACCGGTGGTGCGTCTGAGCGACGTGGTGAATCGCCTGGCCTCCCAGGATTATGCGGTTGAAACGCCCAACTTTAACCAGATCGACGAAATTGGTGACATGGCGCAGGCGATCCGCATTTTTCGTGAGAATGGACTGGCACGACAGCGTCTGGAAAAAGAGCGCGACGCCGACTGGGCGATCCGCGAGCTGCTGGCGCGCATGACGCAGCGTTTGCAGGGCTGTGAGAACTTCGAGGATGTGATTAACGTCGCACAGCTTTTTGCCCCCAATATCGCGCCGGGAATAGCCGGCCGGCTCTATATTCTCGACCACGATCCGTGGCAGATGCGCTGCGTCGCGCAATGGCTTTCGCCCGAGGGGAAACAGGACCCGTTCCACCCCGACGAATGCTGGGCTGTACGTCGCGGTCAGAGCCATCCACCGGTTAACGGCGAGCCGGATATCGCCTGCTACCATCTGCCGGACACCTGTGCAAATCACTCGCTTTGCGTACCGCTGATCGCCCAGGGAGAAGCGATTGGTTTACTCTCTTTCCAGAACATCACGCCAGAAACGGCGCCTTCTCGCGCTTATCTGGAACTGATGGCCGAAGCGCTTGGCCTCGCGTTAGCGAACCAACGTCTGCGTGATGCCCTGCTCGAAAAAGCGCTCTATGATCCGTTAACCGGCCTGCGCAATCGTCACCATCTGGAAGACACGTTGCGTACCCAAATGAGCCAGGCGACGCGCAATGCAGAACCGGTGAGCTGCCTGATGATCGACATTGATCACTTTAAAAATATTAACGACAGGTTCGGTCACGAGGCGGGCGATCAGGTGATCAAAAACGTCGCGGCCATCGTCCAACGCGCCGTTCACGACCATGGCGTGGCGTTCCGTTACGGCGGCGAGGAGTTTCTGGTGCTGCTGACGGGCGTTGATGAAGAGGCGGCTCACGCCTGCGCAACCGAGATTTTTAATGGCGTTCACACCCTCTCAATGCGCTATGGGCTGTCTGAAATCGGTCCCGTGGACGTGTCGATTGGCATCGCCAGCTACCCGGAACACGTCCAGAGCGACAACCTGCTGCGTGCGGCCGACGTCGCGCTGTATCGTGCGAAAGAGCTGGGCCGTTCGCGGATTGTGAGTTTCGGGATGCTGGAGCCGGGTTAATTTTAAATTTACCATTCAGTGAAGAGCATATTAATTAACTGTTATTTTGCTCCCTCCACTGTTTGACCCTGTCATCCGTAACTTCATTTTTATAGCAGAGTGGCGCGTAGCCTCCGGCCTTGCTCCATGCGCTGCGCCTGCCACAGGCACTACCATTCCTCGCACGATTGAATGGGCAAGCACACACGCCGGGATATGAGGCGATGGATTCGGCAATAACCTTATCTTTAATCTCTGAGTCTAAAACTGAATGACTCTTGGCCATGACGCTACCCATATTAAATACCCAGCATGCAGCCAAAATCACCGCTAACAATGATTTTATTTTCATTAAATTTGCTCACTAAGGGAGGGAATACAGATTCACAGTAGAGTGAGTAAGAGCAAAAAGTCATGATGTAAGACAATAAGCGCACTAACAAATGATTACGGGACAAGCGCCTGACAAAGCCAAACCGAATGCCCGCCACAATCGGGATCTTCAAATACCACGTCAATCACTGCAAAACCATTTTCCGCCAGCCGTTGTCGGTATTCGTCCGGCGACAGGCTGGCGTGATACAGCGGTTCGCCTTCAAATTCTCCCATCGCAATACCGTGATGTGTGCCGCTGGTGAACATCAGCACGCTGCCAGGATGGCTGTGACGCGCAAAAACAGGGAACATCTGGCGCTGATCTTCAGGAGTCAGGTGGAAAAAGCTGTCCCAGGCGATCAGCCCGTCAAAGGTTTTATTCAGCGCTAGCTGACGCATATCCAGATTCAACCAACGCTGTTCAGGAAACTGCTGCTGTGCGCGAGCCAGCATCGCGGAAGCGCCGTCGATACCCGTGATTTGATAATTTTGCTGAATGAAATAGTCAGCAATGGGCCGACCATTGCCGCAGCCGATGTCCAGAATCGTCCCGCGCGTACCGAGCAGATCGATAAATTTATCGAGCCAGGCTTTTTCCATTAAATGGCGGGAACGCAGGCGAGCAAAGGCATCAGCGTGCGTGTCGTAAAGGTTGATAATGTGTTTAGCGGCGGATTCTGACATGTCCTGCTCTTACGGTTGGGTTGTAGGGCGTCGCGTTTGTTCATCACCCGCAGGGTGATCATTACTGAACATATCACGCCCATAAAAAAACCGGCGCGTTTCGCGCCGGTCTGTTTATGGCTCAGTCACTGCCCGTCAGGCAGTTTTCACCGGTTTCTCTTCCGTTTTTACCTGCGCGTTTTCCAGCATACGACGCACCGGAACAATCAGCACCAACAGCACCGCAGCACAAATCAATAGCGCAACAGAACAGCGCGCGAAGAGATTTGGCAGCATATCCAGCTGATCGGCTTTGACGTGGCCACCAATCAAACCAGCCGCCAGGTTGCCCAGCGCGCTGGCGCAGAACCACAGCCCCATCATCTGGCCGCGCATTCTTTCCGGCGCCAGCAGCGTCATGGTCGCCAGACCAATCGGACTCAAACAAAGTTCGCCAAGTGTCAGCATCAGGATGCTGCCCACCAGCCACATCGGCGATACGCCTGCCCCGCCGCTGTTCAACACGTTTTGTGCCGCCAGCATCATCACGCCAAAGCCTGCCGCCGCACACAAAATGCCGATCACAAACTTGGTGATGCTGCTCGGACGCACGTTGTTACGCGCCAGCATCGGCCATGCCCAGCTAAAGATCGGCGCCAGAATAATGATAAACAGCGCGTTGATTGACTGGAACCACACTGCCGGGATTTCAAAATCACCGATCATGCGGTTGGTGTAGTCATTGGCAAACAGGTTGAATGACGTTGGTTTTTGCTCAAATGCAGACCAGAAGAACGCAGCGGAAACCAGCAGAATGAAACAAACCAGCAGCCTGGCGCGCTCTTTACGATTCAGGCCGGCAAAGAGGAACAACCAGATAAAATAGAGCGCGACCGAGGCAGCAATCACGTAGACAAGCACGCTGGCGACCGCGACAGGATTAATCACAATCACACCCTGTGCAATCAGCGTCACAATAATCGCCACGCCGACCGCCAGAGCCAGCAGCCAGGCGCCTACGCCATTTTTCTTCGCCACCGGATTGTTCCAGGTCGAATCCAGGCCGACTTCACTGTCGTAGCGTTTCATTGATGGCACGGCAAACAGGCGGAAAATCACCAGCGCCACCAGCATCCCGATACCACCGATGCCGAACCCCCAGTGCCAGCCGTGCGTTTTAATCAGCCAGCCGGAGATCAACGGGGCGATAAACGATCCCATGTTGATGCCCATATAAAACAGCGAGAAGCCGCCGTCGCGACGGGCATCGCCTTTTTTATACAGCGTCCCCACCATGACCGAGATACAGGTTTTGAACAAGCCAGAACCGAGGACGATGAACATCAGGCCGATAAAGAACAGGTTGTTGCCCATAAAAGCCGACAGCGCGATCGACAAATGCCCAAGTGCAATCAGAATGGAGCCGTACCAGACCGCCCGCTGCTGGCCGAGCCAGTTATCCGCCAGCCAGCCGCCAGGAAGCGCAGCGAGATACATACTGCCAGCAAAGATCCCGACGATGGCCGATGCGTTTTCACGCGCGAGCCCCATGCCGCCGTCATAGACGGTTGCCGCCATGAACAGGATCAGTAACGGACGAATGCCGTAAAACGAGAACCGCTCCCACATTTCGGTAAAGAAGAGCGAGCCGAGCGGATAAGGATGGCCGAAGAAAGTTCGGCTTTCGTTATTATTAACAGAGGATTGCATAATGCTCCTGAAAAGGTGTGTCAGTGTGTTTGCTGCGCTGACATGCACGCCGACCAGTCATCTATCTGGGCGATTTTTTACATGTAGCGATATTTTAATTAACCATATGATAACCAGACGTTGGTTTTGTCTAGTACAAAAGTTAGAACTTTAAGGCGAAAACTCGATAGATGTCTAGTTTTGTAGATTTTTTGTTTGATGAAAAGAGGAACTGATTGACACCGACTGCAAAAAAAGCGGCAGAGTATTAAGTATTTATGTCTCGCATTCGTGTGCTCATGCGAGCGAGAAGAGGAAAAAAGGTTGTCATCATGAACACGGTCTTCGCCTGAGCGAACCTTGTCGAAGACCGTAGGCACGAAGCCACCGGTTATCCAAAAGCCTTGTTCAACGCCTCGGCAAGCGCAGAAGGATTCTCCCAGGACATTGAGTGTCCAGCCTGGGGTACTATGGCTACAGGAACGTCGTTATGGCTAACATGTTGAAAATCATCGTCCGGTAAGGATTGTTCGCCAAAAATCAGCGCGCGGGAACAGGACAGGCTAAGAAAGATCTCCATCCACGAGGGTGAAGTCCCCTCAATCAGGCTTTTGGCTCCACGCCACATTGCCCAAGGCGCAGCATTTTGGGCCGAACCTTTCCATGGGGAGGTGTGGCTCGCCAGTATCCGATCGTAAACGTGAGAGACAAACTCAGCTTCCGGTTTCTCTACGATGATTCGGCTATATTCGCCGCCGCCTGCATGAAAGTTAGGTTCCGAAACCACCAGTTTACCGACCCGCTCACGCAACCGTGCCGCGACTTCAATCGCGATGCTGCCCCCCATGCTGTGACCATAAATGTCGCATTGCGGGAGCATCAATGCGTTGATCACCTCGATAACCACGCCAGCCTGATGAGCAATGCTGTAATCATAATCATGAGGTTTGTCGCTGAAGCCATATCCAGGAAGATCAACCAGTATGGCGCGCCGCCCGCCAAATGCCGGATCTGCCACAATGCGTGGGTATTCATAAGAAGAAGCACACCCGAGCCCGTGAATAAACACAACAGGAATTCCCTTCCCTGGCAAATCATGCCAACGAACGTTGGCACCGGCTGTTTCCGAAAACACACTCTGCATACTGTGTCCCTTTATAAGTTGTGATTTTGAGATCTCAAAATGAGGAGGTCATTTCCCGGCGAATGAGGTAAAGCCCAAACGCGCAGAACTGGCGGCACAGTAGCCCGTCAAAAAATCCCCGTAAATCATGCCATTTTCCCCGAATTAAGCCATGCATGAGTAAGGTGCATGGTTTTGCATGTGTTTTTACGCCCCGATATCTCCCGCCAGCGCCAGCTCTGGCACGGTCTGAGCCTACTGATACACCTGCATTAAAAGCGGCCCCTTTAGCGGGCAGGCGTGGCGGGGAGAGCATTGCGCGCCAGATCAGTAAATTAATTTATATTCTTCTTAGGAAAAATCCCTGTTGCGCCATCAGCATTAAGATCAATCAACTTTACGCCATCATCATTTTGCACAGTAAAAGACGGCCCTTTATTTTCAATCAATATTATCTGGACACTTGAGCTAGTATTTATCAAATAACTGTAAAATGCATCAGTCAAAGTTAACGGGTTAACCTCTGATTCCTTAATTTCTCTTTTTTTGTCGAAGTGTGTTACCAAAGGGCTATCTAATAGCACAAAACCTGCCTGTGGCTTTTCCTTTTTAGCTAAAACATCCGCAAAAGAAATTACAAAGCAAGCATATATAACAGCACGACTGCCTTTGCCATACAAAGATCGTCTCTTGTCATTTATGATAAAATCATACTTTTCCTCATCAAATCTCACAGTGTTATCATTACGCCCATCAAACTTTATTGAATTGAGAACTAATCTTAACTGGTTAGTCAACTCATTTATTTCATCAACCTTTAGAACATCAAAATCCTCTACATTATAAACATCAAGATCAACATTATCTCCCTTGGATTCCAAAGCGCTTATTATTTTATGTTTAGAATAGTCTGATAACAAACTTTCTTTATGCTCATACAATTCCTCAATCATTTTTCGGGAGTTTTTTAAATCGACATCATGTAAGCGTTCATACTCCGGCATTTCCAAATCTAAAAGAAACTGACTTTCTTTAATTGACAAATTAACGGATGATAATTCATCTTGATTTGATTGGATTGATTTAAGCAACCCAGACAATTGAACATTTATTTTTTCGGACTCTGCCATGCATGAAGCATAATAATCTGGATAATTTAACTCTGGTGAATGATTTATTGCATGCCCACAGTTATCGCACAACTCCTCGGCAAAATTCTCCAAGAAAAATGTCGCTTGAGATATAGAATTAATTCTTTGAAGATCGGAAATGTAACAATCTTTGAGCATCAAGAACCGGTCAATAAGCATTGATAAATAATTCTCTTTCTTTTGCAGTATCCCTATTTCATTTTTAATTTCATTGATAACCGTCACTTTACCTTCATAAATTTCTAGAAAGTTATCCACTTCTACCGCGGCATTTTCAATATCCGTCTCAACCTTATGCAATTCTTCGTTGATTAATAAAAAATTCAAATCTGGAAAAATCAGGTCTCTGTTCATTTCCTCTATTATATCTTTCACTTGCTTCTTCAAAAAAACTTAGCCTTTTTATTTGGTTTTTCATCTCCAATTAAAGCATCATCTCTTTGAGTTAATAAGAATTTAAATTCAGCCTTGCTTTTTATTTGTTCTGAATACTGCTCAGATAACAACAGGGATTTAGATGTCAAAATTCTAATTTCATCTATACAGAAAAAATCAAGAACATTACTTAAATTAAAGTTTTGCACGCCGCCATTGTTATTAATTCTTACTTGCGCTTTATTGAAACCCAACTTGCTATAAAATATCGAATTAAAGCTATTCTTCGAACTCGCTTTTTTTGCAATTTTCTGAATAAATGTAGCAGGGCCAATTGTATTTATCCCACCAGAATAAAGTTTGTACTCAGAGTTATCATGCAGCCCTCTTTCAAGTGAATATGAATCATCGTTTATAGAAAACTCTATACAAGATGAATCATAACCCTCAGCCTCGTTTATCCCCGCATTTTCCAGTTTATCGCTTCCAAAAAGGTAGCGTATAAGATTAAATAAATACGTCTTTCCTGAATCTGAGCCACCGGTAAAAATGGTTAACTGCGAGCCAAAATCAATTACAACATCATCAAGCATTACACTCTTTATCAATATTTTTTTAATCTTAATGTATTGACTCATAATATCCTTCCTTGTCCAAACGACCAAATTTTGATCCTACTAACTTTTTCAACTCTGATTCATTGAAAGAACCAAAATTCTCTTTTGCTACATTTATATTATGTCCCATTTTTTGAAACATACTCATTTTGAACAGAGTTTATGAATGAAAAAGTTTTGTCCGTTACGGAAAATAAGATCCCATTCCTTGTGTAATTTTCCTCTACTATTTTATACTTCTTCATTAAAACAAGTGCGTCTGTAAAAGTTTTTCTCGTTATTGCCAATTGGCTATCTCGCCTTGGAATAGCGGGATGTAAACTACTTTGCTCCGGAATGAAATCGCTTAAATTAAGCACTAGGAAATCTAGACAGATTAACTTTTCAATAGTCAAACCTATCGGGTTAAATGCCATAAGAATTTTGGAAAGTCTCAATGAGATTTCTACTTGAGAATTATATAATTTCAAATTTTCCATTGTAGCTCACCATCATTAATCATGTGATGACATATCCCTTTTTTATCTGGAACTTCACATATTTTTGATAAAATAGGATTCGATATAGGGGTCAGAGAAGCTTGTTTTAGTATGTCATTGCATCTATCGAATGAGCTTCCATGTGTTTTATATATTTCACTTTCGATAGAAGATGCAATGTAGCGTTTCAGAATCTTAAAATTATCTTCAACAAATGAATCTCTTATGTATCTACTTAGTGAGGAAGCAAAATAAAAATCATCACGACATCCTCTGAAATGATTGCTGAATGGAGCAATCAAATTTTCTAAGTCCATCTTTCCTGTTGGGCAAACCTCAGAATAAACATCCAACAATTGCCCAACATAAATTGACTCAATAGATGGATCATATTCTGGTGTTGATTTAGGAAAATCTCTAGCATAAAACATTTCATTGAAATACTTGAAATATAGAGGTGTCTTTGTTATTTCGCTTAAAATCAGAGATAAAGGGAGTGAATAAAAAATGTTAAAATTAAAATCATTTATATATTCAACCAAATCATCGGTTAACGTAATAACTTTTGTAGATGTAATTTTCTTACTTATTGACTCACCCCAAACATCTAAAATTTTTGTTTTTAACGAAGCAGAGTCCTTTAATAATTCAGAAAATGCAGTAGATAGGTCTTTGGGGGATACAAAAAAATATTTCTCGGGTATTGGGAAATCACCATTCTTAGTAAAAAAAATAAGTTTTCCAAATTCATCAACCACGTCGGAGAAACCGATTCTTTTAGCGTAAAACTTGCACTGATAATTGTGCCAGATGTAGTCTTTGTTATGCGGATCAGTAATAAACCCGACAATATCCCGACCTTTATCCCCCGCGCCCCCCAGCCTTTCATGAGATATATAATCTCCGGCATGACATTCAATAAGCCAGTCATGGATGAACTCCTCCCATGTAGCATCATCCCAAGTCATAATTGTTGCCAGTGCTTTAGCCATATTTAAGTATCCATCCTATAAACTAAATGCCTAATTGGTTCGCATACCATTGCATCATATTTCTGCGATCCTCTAAATATTGTGCATGATTATACGTGCCGCGAATTTTATTCTTGTCTGTATGTGCTAGCTGCATCTCAACCCAAGCGGTTGAATAGCCCTCTTCATGTAATATCGTTGATAAGTTATGTCTAAACCCATGTCCAGTTACCTTACCTCCGTAGCCAATACGCTTGATAAGCTGATTTATACTCGCTTCACTCATCGGTTTGTTAGGATCATTCCGCCCCGGAAAAACACAACGATAGCTCCCTGTCATGACTTTGAGTTCGTTGAGTAAATCTAGCGCTTGAGTAGACAATGGCACAAGATGTGACCTACGCATTTTCATCCTTTCAGCGGGAATTTCCCAAATAGCGTTATCCAGATCAAATTCTGCCCATAATGCCGCACGTAATTCGATGGTTCTAACACCCGTAATCATGAGTAATTTCGTGGCAATCAGGACAAGCCGACTTCCGGTGTAACAATTCAAAGCACGCAGGAAATCTGGTATCTCATCAGCCTTTAGGAACGGGAAGTGATTTGATTGGTGTACATCGAGGGCGCTTGAAAGATCCGCTGCCGGGTTAAACTCTGCCCTTCCAGTAGCAATGGCATAACGGAAAACTTCTAAGCATCGCTGTCGAACTTTGCGCATTTTTTCTAATGCACCGCGTTTTTCGATTTTACGCAGCACATTAAGCAGTTCTAGCGGTTTAATTTCGCCTACTGGTCTCGTACCCACATAAGGGAAAATGTCGTTCTGAAACGCTTCCATGATGTCTGACACATAACCTACCGACCATTTGGCAGACTTCATCTGGTGCCACTCTGTCGCTATCTTTTCGAACGCGCTTTCAGACTCGGTTTGCAAAGCTATCTTCTGCTCTTTTCGAACCTCACTAGAATTTTTTTTCCTTCGGCGACCAGTTTTCGGGCATCATCACGACGAGAACGGGCATCTGCAAGTGTGATCGTTGGGTACACACCCAGCGAGATCATTTTTGGTTTACCGGCAAAACGATAGCGGAACCGCCAGCTCTTGCTTCCATTAGGTTCAATTAGCAATGACAGCCCTTGCCCATCTCCAAGTGTATAGGCTTTAGCTTCAGGCTTAGCGCGGCGAATCTGCATATCGTTTAAAGGCATGTGTATAGGAATCCAAGACCGAACAGGAACATATACACAATCCTATACACAATCCGTATCGGATTTTACTGGACGGTTACGGATAGCGAGGGACTAAAAATCAGTAAAATCGTTTTAAATCAGGGTATTTATGGATGAATGCGGACGTGTGGGGAAGTTAAGATGGTGCCGATAATAGGAGTCGAACCTACGACCTTCGCATTACGAATGCGCTGCTCTACCAACTGAGCTATATCGGCCCTGAAAGGCCGGCTACGAATGTAACCACGGGGCAAAAGGTTAAAACTAACGGGGCGATGCGTCAATGGCCTTATGAATCAAGTGCCTGTTTTTGCACCACCCGCGTTTTAATTACGCACGAATCGTATCATCGCCGTAACCGATCCACTTGTAGGTAGTCAGTGCTTCGAGACCCATTGGCCCGCGCGCGTGGAGTTTCTGCGTACTAACCGCCACTTCTGCGCCCAAACCAAACTGTCCGCCGTCGGTGAACCGCGTTGACGCATTCACGTAAACGGCAGAAGAATCCACTTCGTTGATAAAACGATTGGCGTTACTGAGCGTGCGGGTAAGGATCGCATCGGAGTGCTGCGTACCGTGTTCACGAATGTGCGCAATGGCGTCATCCAGATCGGTAACCACTTTTACGTTCAGATCCAGCGATAAATACTCGTCATCATACTGCTCTGCTTTCACTGCTTCGACTTTCGCCGCGCCGCCTTGCAACAGCGTCAATGCGCTGGCATCGGCATGTAACGTGACGCCACTCTCGGCCATTTGCTGACTCAACGCAGGCAAGAATGTGTCGGCAATGCCCTGATGAACCAACAGCGTCTCAACAGTGTTACAGGTGCTTGGTCGCTGGGTTTTGGCGTTGACGATAATCTTCAGCGCAGGCTCAATTTCGGCGCTGTCATCCACCACGATATGGCACACGCCGATACCGCCGGTGATCACCGGAATGGTCGATTGCTCGCGACACAGCTTATGCAGGCCCGCACCGCCGCGTGGGATCAGCATGTCGATATATTTATCCATGCGAAGCATTTCATTCACCAGCGCACGGTCCGGGCTTTCAATCGCCTGTACGGCCCCCGCCGGTAAACCGCACTCTTCAAGCGCTTGCTGAATCACTTTGACGGTGGCGGCGTTGGTGCGCCATGTCTCTTTGCCCCCGCGTAAAATGGCGGCGTTGCCCGTTTTAAGGCACAGAGAGGCGACATCAACGGTGACGTTTGGGCGCGCTTCATAGATCACGCCAACCACACCGAGCGGCACGCGGCGACGTTCAAGGCGCAGGCCACTGTCGAGCACCCCACCGTCGATCACCTGCCCAACCGGATCGGCAAGATTGCAGACCTGACGCACATCATCGGCAATGCTTTTCAGGCGTGCAGGGTTCAGCGCCAGACGATCCAGCATCGCGTCGCTCAGGCCGTTCGCGCGGGCTTCCGCTAAGTCTTGTTCGTTGGCGAGCAAAATCTGTTGTGACTGCCCTTCCAGATAATCAGCGATTTTTTCCAGAACGCGATTCTTCTCGCGGCTGGAAAGGAGCGCCAGCTTATAAGAGGCGGCTTTAGCAGCTGCGCCCATTTGTTCCAGCATGTTTGGCTCCTTAGCGAATAATCATATCGTCGCGATGCACAGCGACCGGACCGTATTCGTAGCCCAGAATGGCGTCAATTTGTTGTGAGTGATGGCCGGCAATACGGCGCAGCGCGTCACTGTTATAGCGCGTCACGCCGTGAGCGATGTCGCGTCCTTCAAGGTTACAGATACGAATCACTTCACCACGGGAGAAGTTACCTGTCACGCTTTTAATCCCTTTCGGAAGCAATGAGCTCCCTCTTTCCAGAATTGCGGCGGTGGCACCTTCATCAACAGTGATTTCACCGGCAGGCGGCGCACCAAAGATCCAGCGTTTACGGTTTTCCAATGGCGTGGCTTCGGCGTGGAAACGCGTGCCAACGGAAATACCTTCCATCACGTCGCCAATCACTCCCGGACGGCTGCCCGCAGCGATAATCGTGTCGATACCGGCGCGACACGCGACGTCAGCGGCCTGTAATTTCGTGCCCATGCCGCCGGTGCCCAAACCCGATACGCTGTCTCCGGCGATGGCGCGCAGCGCGTCATCAATACCGTGAACGTCTTTTATCAGCTCGGCCTGCGGATTGTTGCGCGGATCGGCGGTGAATAAGCCCTGCTGATCCGTGAGCAGCAGCAGCTTATCGGCACCCGCAAGGATCGCTGCCAGCGCGGAGAGATTATCGTTATCGCCGACTTTGATTTCCGCCGTCGCGACGGCATCGTTCTCGTTGATCACCGGAACGATATTGTTATCGAGCAGCGCCCGCAGGGTGTCGCGCGCGTTCAGGAAACGCTCACGATCTTCCATATCTGCACGGGTTAACAGCATCTGCCCCACGTGAATGCCATAGATTGAGAACAGCTGTTCCCACAGTTGAATCAGTCGGCTTTGTCCCACGGCGGCCAGCAGCTGTTTGGAGGCGATCGTCGCGGGCAATTCGGGGTATCCCAGATGTTCACGTCCGGCAGCAATCGCCCCGGATGTGACGATCACGATACGGTGACCTGCGGCATGAAGCTGTGCGCACTGGCGGACAAGTTCAACAATATGGGCGCGATTGAGGCGGCGCGATCCGCCTGTTAAAACACTGGTACCGAGTTTTACCACCAGCGTCTGGCTGTCACTCATGATTCTCTGCCATTCAACAATAAGGGAAAATGATGTAATCAGACGTTTTAACAGGACTCAGCGCCGTTGCCAACTGCCATAGCACAAAGCACGATAATTTGTTGTGCGGGATCAGGAAGCGTAGCGGCAGATGTTGACATTTTTATTACCGAAAAAATAAATGTGACTTTTTTAAACATATTCTTACTTTGTCATAAAACGTTCATCCCCGGACGATAAAAACCATCCTGTTTTTCACGGGGTAATGAGCCGAATCTTATTGCTCAGCGAATATTAGCGCGTTTTAAAAATATCAGGATTGAAAATGAAAAAGAGCACTCTGGCATTAGTGGTAATGAGCGTTGTCGCATCCGCATCCGTACAGGCAGCCGAAGTTTATAATAAAAACGGAAACAAACTGGACGTGTACGGCAAAGTTAAAGCCATGCATTATATCAGTGATAATGATGCTAAAGACGGTGACCAGACCTACGTTCGTTTTGGCTTCAAAGGTGAAACGCAAATTAACGATCAGCTGACCGGTTACGGTCGCTGGGAAGCAGAATTCTCAGGTAACAAAGCCGAGAGCGATTCCACGCAGAAAACCCGTCTGGCATTTGCTGGCCTTAAATTAAAAGACTTCGGTTCCCTGGATTACGGACGTAACCTGGGCGCGCTGTATGACGTGGAAGCCTGGACCGATATGTTCCCGGAATTCGGCGGTGACTCTTCCGCTCAGACCGATAACTTTATGACCAAACGCGCGTCTGGTCTTGCGACATACCGCAATACCGATTTCTTCGGCGTGATTGATGGCCTGGATATGACTCTGCAATATCAGGGTAAAAACGAAGATCGTGACGTCAAAAAACAGAATGGCGACGGCTTTGGTACCTCTCTGACTTATGATTTCGGTGGCAGCGATTTCGCCGTTAGCGGTGCCTACACAAGCTCTGACCGTACTGACGACCAGAACCTGCAGGCGCGTGGCGAGGGCAAAAAAGCGGAAGCCTGGGCAACAGGTCTGAAATATGACGCGAACGATATTTACCTGGCCGCGATGTATTCTGAAACGCGCAATATGACGCCTATTTCAGGTGGTTTTGCAAATAAAGCGCAGAACTTCGAAGTGGTCGCGCAATATCAGTTTGACTTTGGTCTGCGCCCATCCCTGGGTTACGTCCAGTCGAAAGGCAAGGATATTGAAGGTGTTGGCGATGAAGATCTGGTCAAATACATCGACGTTGGCGCGACCTATTATTTCAACAAAAATATGTCCGCATTTGTTGATTATAAAATCAACCAACTCGACGACGACAATAAACTGGGTGTGAACAGCGATGACATCGTCGCGCTTGGTATGACCTACCAGTTCTAATATTCAAATATGAAAAACCCGGCACGACGGTGGCCGGGTTTTTTATTGCATAATTTTAACAGAGCGTGTCATCTTCGACTTTCAACGCCACAGGCTGAGTTGAACCGTATTTTTTAGATTAGATGCAGAACCCATACGTTCATACGGTTTATCCGTTGCCCTGTTGCCAGCCTTCACTCAACGACACGTAGTGAACATGACTTTCACAGACGCTCAATATTGATAGTCATTGCCGCGTGAAGCGTTCCTGGTACGGCTTCCTGCCCCGTGAGTTTAACAATAGCAAAGTTTATCGCTTCAACGCGGATGGGTGATGCGATCATTAATTCTTTGTTTATGGGAAAAAGTTTATGGTCTTTGTCATAAAGACCAATACCTAAGCCTTTAGCGCGAGTTTGCGAAACGTCCATGTTCACCAGGGCTGTCCCGTCGGCATTATCTGCTGTTCCAGTCAGGCGATAAGCGAGCCTGCCGTTCGTTGCCATGGCTATGCATTCCTCGCCACCCGTAAAATAAAAATTAAGGGCTTGCCCGGTTCCGTCAAACGTTTCCGTCCCCTGGTCAATAACATCTTTCATACTTTCCGAAATCATAAACGTGTTTTGATTGATATTAATCCCACAATCTTTAGATATGTTATCGGTAACTGACCCGGTAATGGCAAGTGTCGATGAGGTATCTTCCGCATGCGCAAAACCCGCCAGTAAAAAAGTGGATAATGCCAGGTTAAGAATACTTTTTCCCATTTTATTCATCCTTGTATGTTCTGTATAAAGTAAACACTGGAGACTACACAAAGCCTCTACATCGTATTTAAAGACATATTACCCTCATGAATGTCTTATTTTAAATATCACTCTCCAAATAATGAGTCCAGACATTGTGCAACGGTCTTCTACATCGGCCAGGGCATATTATTGCGTGCAAAATGACGAGTCTAAATGTGTCATTTAACCCCACAGTCTTAAAGTTCGCAATGACATCAAACACCTACCTTTTAGAAAGAATGAACCGGCATTTTTATGCGAATTAATAATAACCAGCGAACAATACTGCAAGTTTTTGATTTTAATGAGATAAGACAAAAAGGCTTCTTACTATTGTTTGGGTGAAATGCCGAGTGGCTAATAACGAAGAGGAAATATTTTTTATCCAGATATACACACTTATTTTCTGGACACAATAAGAAGATAATGCATCTTCATTCACGCTGTACAATTATCTTTATTAACGGTCTCCACATCGTATATGCCGTAAGGGAAAGCATTAATAGCGTGTGTGCTGGGGGAATTCTGCGGGCATCAGGGGCGATAAATAAAACCCGGCGCAAGGGCGGCCGGGTTTTATACGTTATTCAGGCGGAAAGTTTGATCTTCTGGTTGGTAAAATCATCTGCAGGTTCAAGCTTAAGCTCAAAGGTCTCCAGCAAAGCGCGCGCTTTTTCATGGAATCCGCGCAGGGTTTGCTCCAGACGCTCGACGACTTCCTTATCCTTGATGGTTGTCGCTTGCCAGTGGCCCGCTTTATTGAACAAACCAAAATGATAGGTGTAGGTGAAGCGTTTTTCTTCGGCTTCCATTTCCATCCACCAACCCCAGAATTCACGCTCTTCTGGCGCGGGTTGCACATTGACGCATACAGCCAGGCAGTCGAAAAAAAAGCGATTCTCTTCACACTGCTCTTCACGGATGTACGGGCCCAGAGCCATGAACTTCTTAATCAGTCTGCTTTTCGGGTGTCCACTCGGTAACGTCATTGCGATCTCCTTTTGTCAGTCCACTGTTTTACCAAACCATCAAAATTTAGCAATCTCTTAACACAATCTCTGCGTGATCCAGCGTGTAATCTCTTTCAGGCCTTTGTCAAAATTCTGATACACCGGACTGAAGGGGATCTCCAGCAGTTTGCCATCCGAAGATGACGACGTGATTAAACGCGATTCTTCTTCAGGGCTGAAGGGGTCATTTTTCCAGAAACCTGACATCATTGGCGTGGGACAACGACGCCCCAATAACCCCTGCGTTTTTAACGAGTAACGGTTCAGTTCTACGCGCAGCGCTTCATCCGATGCATCATGCATGCCAAGCCGGCTTGCCAGGACGTCCAGATACATTTCAGGCACGCTTCCCTGACGCTGCGGCTCGCTGAGCAAAGCATGGACAACAGGCCCAAGACATGCGACCGCTTTCAGACGGGACGACTCAAGATACGCCAGGCGCACCGCGACGTTTGCCCCAAACCGGAAGCCAAATGCCGCCACACGGGTGTGATCCACCCACGGAATATTCTCGAGCGCTTTGAGCGCATGCTGGTGCAGCAAACTGGAATCTTGCGTCAGTTTCCATTTCGATGAAAACCCGATCGACGGCATGTCCAACGTCAGCATCGCGATCCCTTTTGGTGCGAAGTAACGCTCAAACAGACTGTAATAGTCAATTTGCAGGGAGTCGAGACCGCCGCACATCAGCACCGTCGGGAACGGGCCCTCGCCGGGCGGCATATGCAAGAATCCGGTTACCGATGCACCACCGGGGATGGCGAATTCGATTTCACGCATGTTGCAAGGTAGTCGCTGTGCCGCTTCTTCATAAGCGCGATTGGCCAACGCCTGCGCTTGTTCTGCCAGGTCATCGCCTTTGAGATGGGGATAGGCGGCGATGCTGTAGAGGTTGGCGGCATGCAGCCAGTGTTGTCCGCTGAGGGTTTGATCTGGCTCCTGCGTCGCCTTTTGCTGCCAGACCATCGCCTGCGTGGCCCACTCGTAGATCCAGTTTCCGCCACGATACCCCACAACGGTATCGTAAAGTTCACTGTCGGTACGGTCAGCTTCGCTCATGACGATGCGCGCCTGGACTTCGAGGATCTCACGCGCATCAATACCGCGCCAAATCCACATCAGGCGGTTGATCATGCGATACCAGTGCGGCACGGTTTTGCCATCCAGGGCGGACTGAACTGCGGGCTGAGTGCCGGGATTGAAACGACGCACCAGCGTCGACGTTTCCGGGTGCTTGAAACGGGGTTTGAACAGGGTTTCGCTGAGATTCGCCTGAGTCATTGCGCTCTGCCTCCATGATGACGTGTCATAGCGGCTATTGTAACGCGGCGCAGGCTAAATAAAACAACGCCCGGCATCACCGGGCGTTAAAATTATATCGATGCGGTATTAACGGCCTGAAATCGGCGGTACGAAGACCACGCCCATATCCCATGGCTGTTCAATCCAGGTATCCTGCGGGATATCGATAACGTAATCGTCGACCAGCGGCTGCCCGGCAGGTTTGGCGAAAATCGTCACGAAATGCGCTTTTGGATACATGTCGCGGATCGCAACGGCAGTACCGCCGGTGTCGACCAGATCGTCAATCACGATAAAGCCTTCGCCATCGCCTTCAGCGCGTTTCAGCACGGTCAGCTCACGCTGGTTATCGTGGTCATAGCTGGAGATGCAAACGGTATCAACATGACGAATACCCAGTTCACGCGCCAGCAGTGCGCCAGCACCAGACCGCCACGGCTAACGGCAATAATGCCTTTCCACTGTTCAGAAGGCATCAGTCGCGCGGCCAGCTTGCGGGCGTGAATCTGCAACATGTCCCAGGTGACGACGTATTTTTCGCTCATGTGAAGTGTCCCAGCCTGTGTATATACGGCTTAAAAAGTGTTCGAGGGGGGAAATAGGTGCGCGAGATATATAGAGATCTGACGCGCTAAAAACCAGTATTAAGCGGCGCTGGCCGGAGTTTTTACTTGCCATTATGCTAGCAGCAGACGGAGAAAGTGGTATTCTCGACCTTATCTCGCAAAGCCCGACTTGTGGTGACTATTAATCTGCTAACCCTGTGACCTGCAAGCTTGTTGCAGCGCCACGACAAGGAGACTCATCGTGTCTGAACTGTCTCAATTATCTCCACAGCCGCTGTGGGATATTTTTGCCAAAATCTGTTCCATTCTCACCCGTCCTATCACGAAGAACAGCTTGCCGAACATATTATGGGCTGGGCGAAGGAAAAAGGCCTGCACGCGGAACGCGATCAGGTTGGCAATATTCTGATTCGTAAAGCGGCTACCGCAGGGGATGGAAAACCGCAAACCGGTTGTGCTTCAGGCGCACCTGGACATGGTTCCGCAGAAGAACAACGACACCGAACACGACTTCACCAAAGATCCTATTCTGCCGTACATTGATGGCGAGTGGATCAAAGCGCGGCGGGGACAACGCTGGGGCGCGGACAACGGTATCGGTATGGCATCTGCGCTGGGCCGTGCTGGCCGACGATCGCGTTGAACACGGTCCGCTGGAAGTGCTGCTGACCATGACCGAAGAAGCGGGCATGGACGGCGCATTTGGTTTGCAGGCCAACTGGCTGCAGGCGGATATCCTGATCAATACCGACTCCGAAGAAGAAGGTGAGATCTACCATGGGTTGCGCGGGCGGGATTGATTTTATCTCTACCCTGCCGCTGTCCCGTGAAGCGGTTCCGGCCGGTTTCCAGACCTTCAAGGCTGACGCTGAAGGGCCTGAAAGGCGGTCACTCCGGCGGCGATATTCACCTGGGCCTGGGCAATGCCAACCAAACTGCTGGGCGCGCTTCCTGGCGGGTCATGCGGACGAACTGGATCTGCGTCTGGTGGATTTCAACGGCGGTACGCTGCGTAACGCGATCCCGCGTGAAGCCTTCGCGACCGTTGCCATTGCTGCGGATAAAGTCGATGCGCTGAAAAACCTGTCGACGGATTATCTGGATATCCTGAAAAACGAACTGGCCGCGAAAGAGAAAAATCTGACCGTGGTTCTGGAAGCCGTATCCAGTGATAAAGCGGCACTGACTAAACAGTCGCGCGACAGCTTTGTCCAGTTGCTGAACGCGACGCCAAACGGGGTGATTCGCAACTCCGACGTGGCGAAAGGCGTGGTGGAAACGTCCCTGAACGTGGGCGTTGTAACCATGAGCGACGACAGCGCAGAAATCATCTGCCTGATCCGTTCTCTTATCGACAGCGGTAAAGAGTACGTGGTGAGCATGCTGGAATCGTTGGGCAAACTGTCTGGCGCGAAAACGTCCGCTAAAGGCAGCTACCCCAGGCTGGCAGCCTGACGCCAGCTCTCCGGTGATGGCACTGGTGCGTGAAACTTATCAGCGTTTGTTCAACAGCACGCCGAACATTCAGGTGATTCACGCGGGTCTGGAGTGCGGTCTGTTCAAAAAACCGTACCCGGATATGGACATGGTTTCCATTGGGGCCGACCATTACCGGGCCACCACTCCCCGGATGAGCAGGTTCATATTGAAAGCGTGGGCCATTACTGGACGCTGCTGACCGAACTGCTGAAATCGATCCCGGCTAAGTAAATCTCTTCTGGGATGGGTGCGGTCTGATACCCTCACCCCAGCCCTCTCCGACAGGGAGAGGGAACCAAAACGCAGGCCCGGTAAGCGTAGCGCCACCGGGCTTTTTATAGCCCCAGCACCAGTTGCCGCTCCAGCTGCGGATCGAGCAGCGTAACATGCAGGCCCACCAGCCTGACTCCCCTTCCCGCGCGGCGTTCTTGCCAGGCTTTTTTCGCCGTCTCAATCAGATCGTCTTTATTCAGTTTCGGCCAGACGTGTTCCTGCGTGGTTTGCTGGAAATCGTTAAATTTCAGCTTAACGCCCTGGGCGCGCAATCAGCAGATCCGGCTTCACTTTTGCCAGCCGTCGTTCCAGCTCGGGATAAAGCTGTTCGGCAATAATCGTTTCGCAGTCGCTCCAGTCGTGAATATCTTCTGCCAGCGTGCGCTCGACCCCCACGGATTTTCGCAGGCGTTCATTGTTAATACTGCGCGCGTCGATCCCCTGACTGCGCTCCCAGAGCACGCGCCCAAACTTACCAAAACGCTTCAGGAGCATCGCCAGGTCGCTTTTCTGCACGTCTTCACAGGTGTGCAGCCCCAGGTTTTCCAGCCTGGCGGCGGAGACTTTGCCGACGCCGGGGATTTTACTCAGCGGCAAGCTTTTCAAAAAATGGGGAACGTCATCGGGCGTTATCACGTACTGGACCGTTAGGTTTGTTGAGATCCGAGGCGATTTTGGCGAGAAACTTTACCGGCGCGATACCGGCTGAGGCGGTGAGATTCAGTTCATCAGAAATGGTCTGGCGGATCGCCTGCGCCATTAGCGTGGCGGAGCCTTGGCAGTGCACGCTGTCCGTCACGTCCAGATAGGCTTCGTCCAGCGACAGCGGTTCAATAAGCGAGGTGTAACGGGAGAAGATTTCCTGAATACGAACCGAGGCTTCTTTATATGCATCGAAACGGCCGGGGCAGCAAAATCAGATGAGGGCAGAGCTTGAGCGCCATCGCCGTAGGCATCGCGCTGCGCACGCCAAATTTGCGCGCCGGGTAATTGGCGGTGCTGATAACGCCACGCTTGACGCGGCTACCGCCAATCGCGATGGGGACATCCCGCAGCGCCGGATTGTCTCGCATCTCCACTGCGGCAAAAAAGCAGTCCATATCGACATGGATTATTTTGCGCATAGTAAGCCCTCACTCATCACTGGATAAGTATACAGTAAAAGTTTGAACATTGAGAAGCACTCTATGACGCAGACTATCGTCCGAATAAGGCGCGTTTTTACACTGTTCTTACAGTTATTCCGGCGTGAATGCGGTATAAATAAAACTATTTTGTAAACTCATGGCTTCGCGCTTGCGAAAAAATTCAGCGATGCTAATGTGAGCGCTCCTAATCCAGATAATTCTGATTTCGGGTCTCTTTTGCCGTCCTGGCAAGTTGGTTTGGCTTTATCAAGGAACTTGTAGTATGCGTAAAATCGCATTGTTCATTGCGATGCTTCTGATTCCGTGTCTTTCGTTTGCTGGGCTATTAAGTAGCAACAGTTCAACAACACCAATCAGTAAAGAATATAAACAGCAGTTAATGGGATCACCGGTTTATATTCAGATCTTCAAGGAAGAACGCACACTCGATCTATTTGTCAAAATGGGCGAGACATATCAGCTGCTTGATAGCTACAAAATCTGTAGTTATTCCGGCGGGTTGGGCCCGAAACAGCGTCAGGGTGATTTCAAAAGTCCTGAAGGGTTCTACACCGTTCAACGTAATCAGCTCAAACCTGACAGCCGCTTTTATAAAGCCATTAATATCGGCTTCCCGAATGCCTATGACCGTGCACACGGTTACGACGGCAAATACCTGATGATTCACGGTGCCTGTGTGTCGATTGGCTGTTACGCCATGACGGACGGCGGTATTGATGAAATTTTCCAGTTTGTGACGGGCGCACTGGTGTTTGGTCAGGCGGGCGTGCAGGTGAGCATCTATCCGTTCAGAATGACGGATGCCAACATGCAGCGTCATAAGTTCTCGACCTACTCGGAGTTCTGGAAACAGCTAAAACCGGGCTATGACTACTTCGAGCAGACGCATAAACCGCCAACCGTTTCGGTTGCAGATGGACGCTACATCGTCAGCAAACCGCTGAGCCACGAAGTCGTCCATCCACAGCTGGCGTCAAATTACGCGGTCCCCGAGACAAAATAAGACCCACTCGCCTGGCATAATCTTTTGCCAGGTTTCATTGCCCGTCAGTGGCTGAGTGGCGATAACCGTGACCACATCGTTAGGTGTGGTCTCCGTTTGAAAATCAATTTCCACATCCTGATCGAGCAGCTTCGCAACGCCAAACGGCGCGCGGCGCGTTATCCAGAACAGATTGGTTGAACAGAACGCCATCACGTAGCGCCCATCCGACAGCAGCATATTAAATACGCCCTTCTCACGCAGCTCACAGGCCAGCGAGCCGATGTATTTGAACACGGCGGTCATGTTGGTCGGCGTACGCGGATAGCGCTCGGCAAGCTTATGCAGCAGCCAGCAAAACGCCTTTTCACTGTCGGTCTCCCCCACAGGACGGAAATTCCCCGTCACCAGCGTTTTATAGCCCGTTAGTTGGCCGTTGTGCGCGTAGGTCCAGTTGCGGCCCCACAGTTCACGGGTGAAGGGATGGGTATTTTCCAGCGCCACTTCACCGCGATTCGCCTGACGAATATGCGCGATGACCGAGCACGATTTTATCGGGTAATCCTGCACCAGTTTGGCAATCGGGGAGTTAAAACTAGGCTGCGGATCTTTGAACGTGCGACAGCCTTTGCCTTCGTAGAAGGTAATGCCCCAGCCGTCTTTATGCGGTCCGGTTCCTCCACCGCGCTGCACCAGCCCGGTGAAACTAAAGCAGATATCGGTTGGCACATTGGCGCTCATCCCGAGCAATTCGCACATACATCACCTCCACAAAAACGCCTCAACCCAGGAAGGCGTCAATGGTGTAGCAATCTCACTACACAACGGCAAATACTAAAAACGTTTATACCCTAAATAATTCGAGTTGCAGAAAGGCAGCAAGGGAAGAAATCCCCAGGAGCATAGATAACTATGTGACTGGGGTTACTGAGTGCAGCCAACGCATCTGCAGCGTGAACGATGACGGGTATAATTACTTAACCATCTCTTTTTCGATCAACTGAATCAGGATATGAATCACTTTGATATGAATCTCCTGAACGCGGTCAGCGTAGCCGAAGTGCGGCACACGAATTTCAATATCCGCAGAACCTGCCATCTTCCCGCCATCTTTACCGGTCAGAGTGATGACTTTCATCCCCTTCTCACGCGCCGCGTCGATCGCTTTGATCACGTTTGCGGAGTTACCGGAAGTGGAAATACCCAGCAGAACGTCACCTTCACGACCGACCGCTTCAACGTAACGAGAGAAGATATGGTCATAACCGAAGTCGTTACCCACGCAGGAGATGTGGCTCACGTCAGAAATCGCAATCGCCGGATAGCCCGGACGGTTTTCACGGTAGCGACCGGTCAGCTCTTCCGCAAAGTGCATCGCGTCACAGTGAGAGCCGCCGTTACCGCACGAGATCACTTTGCCGCCCGCTTTGAAGCTGTCTGCCAGCAGAACTGCCGCACGCTGAATCGCATGAATATTGGCTTCATCTTTCAGAAAGTTAGCTAACGTTTCCGCTGCTTCGTTCAGTTCGTTACGAATAAGATCCTGGTACATGAGGATAATCCTTCAGTATTGATGAAATAACTTACGGAGTGTACCGGATCACGCGAAAAGCGAGAAGCTATACCCGTCATACTTGAAGTTGCATGTGCGTTGGCTGTGCCTGCTCACCCCTGTCACTGACTAAAGAAAGCGCCTGGGGATTCTCAGGCTTGCCGCCTTCCCGCGACTCGAATTATTTAGGGTAAACAGCCATGCGAATCATCCGGCGTTTTGATGATTCGTGCCTGCCACACCCTGAACATTGTGAACCAGGTTGTAATTATTTTGTGAACGTATTGCTAAAAGAAATAACATCCACTACAACCATATCATCACAAGTGGTCAGACCTCCTACAAGACAGGGAGCTTTTCTTTATGATGATTTTGAGCATTCTCGCAACTGTTGTTCTGCTCGGTGTGCTGTTCTATCACCGCGTGAGTTTACTTCTGAGCAGCCTGATTTTACTGGCCTGGACCGCTGCGCTGGGTCTTTCTGGCCTGTGGAATATCTGGCTTGTCCTGCCGCTGGCCATCATCCTGCTGCCGCTGAATTTACCCGCGATGCGTAAGTCGATGATTTCCGCGCCCGTGTTTAAAGGCTTCCGTAAAGTGATGCCGCCGATGTCGCGCACCGAAAAAGAAGCGATCGACGCGGGCACAACCTGGTGGGAAGGTGACCTGTTCCAGGGGAATCCTGACTGGAAAAAACTGCACAACTATCCGCAGCCGCGTTTAACGGCTGAAGAAGTGGCCTTTATTGACGGCCCGGTTGAAGAAGCGTGCCGTATGGCGAACGACTTCCAGATAACCCATGAAATGGCCGATCTGCCGCCGGAGCTGTGGGCGTTTCTTAAAGAACATCGCTTCTTCGCGATGATCATTAAAAAAGAGTACGGCGGTCTGGAATTCTCCGCTTACGCTCAGGCTCGCGTTCTGCAAAAACTGGCGGGTGTCTCCGGAATTCTGGCGATCACCGTCGGCGTACCGAACTCACTAGGCCCGGGCGAACTGCTGCAACACTACGGCACTGAAGAGCAAAAAGATCACTATCTGCCGCGTCTGGCACGTGGACAGGAAATTCCATGCTTCGCGCTGACCAGCCCGGAAGCCGGTTCTGATGCCGGTGCGATCCCGGATACCGGCGTGGTCTGTATGGGCGACTGGCAGGGCCAGCAGGTGCTGGGCATGCGCCTGACCTGGAATAAACGCTATATCACCCTGGCGCCAATCGCGACCGTACTGGGCCTGGCCTTTAAGCTTTCCGACCCCGACAAACTGCTGGGCGATGAGGAAGATCTGGGCATTACCTGTGCGCTGATCCCAACGTCCACGCCGGGCGTTGAAATTGGTCGCCGCCACTTCCCGCTGAACGTCCCGTTCCAGAACGGTCCAACCCGTGGCGAAGACATCTTTGTGCCGATTGATTACATCATCGGGGGTCCGAGCATGGCCGGTCAGGGCTGGCGGATGCTGGTGGAATGTCTGTCGGTTGGACGCGGCATCACCTTGCCGTCAAACTCTACAGGCAGCCTGAAGTCAGTGGCGATGGGTATCGGCGCCTACGCGCACATTCGCCGCCAGTTCAAAATTTCTATCGGCAAAATGGAAGGTATCGAAGAGCCGCTGGCGCGTATCGCGGGTAACGCCTACGTGATGGACGCCGCTGCCTCGCTGATTACTTACGGCATCATGCTCGGTGAAAAACCGGCGGTGCTGTCGGCTATCGTGAAGTATCACTGTACCCACCGCGCACAGCAGTCAATTATTGATGCGATGGATATCGCGGGCGGCAAAGGCATTATGCTCGGTGAGAGCAACTTCCTTGCACGTGGATATCAGGGCGCACCGATTGCCATCACCGTTGAGGGGGCAAACATTCTGACCCGCAGCATGATGATCTTTGGTCAGGGCGCGATCCGCTGCCATCCGTATGTGCTGGAAGAGATGGCGGCGGCGCAGAATAATGACGTCAACGCCTTCGATAAACTGCTGTTCAAGCATATTGGCCACGTGGGCAGCAACAAAGTACGCAGCTTCTGGCTGGGCCTGACGCGCGGTTTGACCAGCGCCACGCCAACCGGCGATGCAACCAAACGTTATTACCAGCACCTGAACCGTCTGAGTGCTAACCTCGCGCTGTTGTCTGATGTGTCGATGGCCGTCCTGGGCGGCAGCCTGAAACGTCGCGAGCGTATCTCTGCCCGTCTCGGCGATGTGTTAAGCCAGGTGTTCCTCGCGTCTGCCACGCTGAAACGCTACGACGACGAAGGCCGTCACGAAGCGGATCTGCCGCTGGTCCACTGGGGCGTTCAGGATGCGCTGTATAAAGCAGAACAGGCGATTGACGATCTGCTGGCTAACTTCCCAAATCGACTCGTCGCCGGCGCGCTGCGCGTGGTGATCTTCCCGACCGGTCGGCACTACCTTGCACCGTCCGATAAGCTCGATCATAAAGTGGCGAAGATCCTGCAGGTCCCAAGCGCGACTCGCTCCCGTATAGGTCGCGGTCAGTACCTGACGCCAAGCGAGCACAATCCGGTGGGACTGCTGGAAGCGGCGCTGCTGGACGTGATGGCTGCCGATCCGACTCCACCAGAAAATCTGCAAACAGCTGGGTAAAAACCTGCCGTTTACACGTCTGGATGTACTGGCAGAACAGGCGCTGGCGGGTGGAATTATCGATCACACCGAAGCCGCCGTGCTGATTAAAGCCGAAGAGAGCCGTCTGCGCAGTATCAACGTCGATGATTTTGAACACGACGAGCTGGCGACCAGGCCGGTAAAGCTGCCGGAGCAGGTCCGCAAACCTGAAGCGGCATAACCCGGTCAGCGTCCACCAACCCCGCCCTGTGCGGGGTTTTTTATTGCCACATTTTCTCTTTGCCCCGTGCTACAGTGTCAAAATGCTGTCTGACGAGGAGACTGAATTGTGCCTGGTTTGAAGATTACCCTACTGCAACAACCCCTGGTGTGGATGGATGGCCCGGCCAACCTGCGCCATTTTGATCGCCAGCTCGAAGAGATTTCCGGGCGCGATGTGATTGTTCTGCCAGAAATGTTCACGACCGGCTTCGCCATGGAAGCGGCAAAACAGTCTCTGCCGCAGGACGACGTGGTCGCCTGGATGCACACCAAGGCTCAGCAAACCAATGCCCTGGTAGCCGGAAGCGCGGCGCTGCAAACCGATCGCGGCCCCGTAAACCGTTTCCTGCTGGTCGAGCCGGACGGCACGCTGCACTTTTACGACAAACGCCATCTGTTCCGCATGGCGGATGAGCATCATCATTACGAAGCGGGCAATGAGCGGGTGATATTTGAGTGGCGCGGCTGGCGGATTTTGCCACTGGTGTGTTACGACCTGCGCTTCCCGGTGTGGTCACGCAATCGCAACGATTACGATCTGGCGCTGTACGTGGCCAACTGGCCTGCCCCACGCTCGCTGCACTGGCAGGCGCTGCTGGTGGCGCGCGCGATCGAAAACCAGGCGTACGTGGTCGGCTGTAATCGCGTCGGCACGGACGGTAATGGACATCACTACCGCGGTGATAGCCGGGTGGTGAATCCTCAGGGAGAAGTGCTAGCGACGGCGGAGGCGCATCAAGCCACGCGTATTGACGCCGAGCTGTCGCTGACTGCACTGAAGGAGTATCGGGAGAAGTTTCCTGCGTGGCAGGATGCCGATCCATTTATCATTGGTTAAGTTTTTGAAGCATTAATGCGACGAAGAGTTTAAGAAACAAAGAGCGTTGCAGCGATGACCTTGTCCGGCTGTAAATCGCCGAAGCGTTTCCGTAGGGCCGGGGCGACGCGCAGGGAAGCGCGGAGAGGGCGTGACCTGCATGGATGCAGGATCGCGCCCGACCCGAAAGCCTGAAGGAATAAGCTGAGGGAACCGCGTAGCGGCGATTTTCTTGCCGGAAGCCGGGGTCGCCAGGGTGGTGGCGAATGAGCCACCCTGGCACGTTCACGTGTTCAGTGATGAAAGATAAGGATGGAACGTGAAGTGAACGGAACCGACAACAAAGTCACCTAACGCCCCTTTCCTGAGTCAGTGGGCCAGTATAGCTGGCCCAATACGCCCGTTAACACCGGGAATGCATCAGCTCACTAACGCCTGTCCGTCTTTGCGACTTTCGGTTGCTGCAACGTAATGCCCTTCCGGCATGCGGTAAATCACCTGCGCACCGCCGAAGTTGTATTCCTGCAGCGGATCTTCCACCACAATCTGATGCCCGCGCTCGCGCAGCGCCGCAATCGTATTGCGATCAAACGTCGATTCGACGATCACTTCCCTGCCCTGCACCACGCGCCAGCGCGGCGCATCGATTGCCGCCTGCGGGTTTTGCCCGTGCAGCATAATGCGCAGCGCCATTTGCATATGCCCTTGCGCCTGCATCGGGCCGCCCATCACGCCAAATGACATCAGCGGCTGACCGTTTCCATCCATCGCAAAGCCCGGAATGATGGTGTGGAACGGACGTTTGCCGCCCGCCAGCGCATTAGGGTGTTTTGGGTCGAGAACAAAACCGCAGCCACGGTTTTGCAGGCTGATGCCGGTATCCGGCACAACCACGCCAGAGCCAAAGCCCATAAAGTTCGACTGAATAAAGGAGATCATCATACCGCTCGAATCGGCCGCGGAAAGGTAAACCGTCCCGCTTTGCGTCGGCGCACCGTAGGTGAAATCTGACGCCTTATCGTGGTCAATGAGCGCCGCGCGCGAGGCCAGATACTCATCGGTCAACAACGCTTTCGCCGCGAACTCCATGTGCTCTTCGTCGGCCACATAACGATCCAGATCGGCAAGCGCCAGCTTCATCGCTTCGATTGACAGATGCAGCGACTGCACGGAATCCGGGTGATGGCGCTCAATTCCGCACTGTTCCAGAATCCCGAGGGCAATCAGCGTAGCGATGCCCTGGCCGTTTGGCGGTAGCTCTTGCACCGAACCGCCCGCGAAATCACGCGACAGCAGTTCAACCCAGTCAACGCGATGATTCGCCAGATCCTCAGCCGTCAAATGCGCACCATGCTCTTTGGCAAAGGCGGCAATTTTCTGCGCCAGCTCACCACGATAGAACGCTTCACCGTTGGTTTTGGCAATCAGCTCCAGGGAATTGGCCTGCGCCGGATTACGGAAAATCTCGCCGATACGCGGGGCGCGGCCTTCTGGGGCAAAACAGGCGCTAAAGCCCGGCTGATCTTTCAGTTTGTTATAGCCGCGCTGCCACAGATGACCAATCAGCGGTGAAACCGGGAAACCGTTGCGCGCATAGTCAATGGCCGGTTGCGCCAGCGTGGTTAGCGGCAGCGTGCCAAAACGCTCCGCCAGCGCCACCCAGCCAGACACCGCGCCGGGTACGGTAACGGCATCCCAGCCAAGCTCTGGCATGGCGGTTTTGCCCGCAAACAGATCCGCATGCCAGCTGGCGGGCGAACGGCCTGAAGCGTTCAAACCGTGCAGTTTTTTACCGTCCCAGACGATGGCAAACGCATCGCTGCCAATTCCGTTACCGGTCGGCTCAACGACGGTGAGCGCCATGGCGGTTGCAATCGCCGCGTCAACGGCATTGCCGCCGAGCTGCAGCATGCGCATCCCAGCCTGCGCCGCCAGCGGCTGAGAGGTGGCGACCGCATTGTGCCCCATCATCGGAGGGCGTCGTGACGCGTAACCGGTCGTAAAATCAAGCGCTTTGGTCATCATGACTCCTTAGTCGTGGCGCGGATCGAGCGCATCGCGCAGCCCGTCGCCGAGTAAATTAAAGCCCTGCACCGCCAGGAAAATAGCGATGCCAGGAAAAATAGACATCCAGGGGGACTGTTCCAAAAACCCTTTTGCCGTGTTGAGCATTGAGCCCCACGACGGGTTTGGCGGCTGTTGACCCAAGCCGAGGAACGAGAGGCTGGCTTCGGCGATAATCGCGGAAGCAATCGCCAGCGTAGCCTGCACAAGAATCGGTGACATCACGTTTGGCAGCACGTATTTGATGATGATCCAGCGATCCGGCAGGCCAATCGCGCGTGCCCCATCGATATACTCTTCGTTGCGAATGGCGATCACCTGACCACGCGTCAGCCGCGCAAAGATCGGCATCGCTGATAAACCAATGGCGATCATCGCGTTGGTCAGGCTTGGACCTAAAAATGCGCCCAGCGCGATCGCCATGATCAGGAACGGACAGGCCAGCAGCGCTTCGATAAACCGCGAAATGACGCCGTCCCAGATCCCCTGGAAATAACCGGCCACCAGCCCCAACGGCACACCGATCACCACGGCAATCACAACCGACATACAGCCCGCCATCAGCGACGTGCGCGCCCCCCCAGACAATACGCGAGAGAATATCGCGCCCCAGTTCGTCGGTGCCAAACCAGAACAGTTCTGACGGCGGTTTACGTACCGCAAGGAAGTTGGCTTTGACCGGGTCGAACGGTGCGAGCCACGGTGCCAGCAGCGCAATCAGCACAAAGATGCCGACCACGACGGCACCAATCACCGCACTTTTATTGGCGAGGAATTTCTTCAGCACCCGGTTTTGCGCGCGCGGCAGCACGGGCGCAACGGTTTGAGTGGTCATTTCCGCCATGATTAGCCTCGCATTTTCGGGTTGATGAGAACGTAAAGCACGTCAGCCAGCAGGTTCAGCAGCAGGAAACCTATTGCGACGATCAGCACCACACCCTGCACCACCGCGTAGTCACGGTTGAACACGGAATCGACAATCATTTTGCCAAATCCGGGGATCGTGAAGACCTGCTCGGTCAGCACCGCTCCGCCCAGCAATTCGCCAAACAGCAGCGTGGTGAGCGTGATAACTGGCACCAGCGCATTACGAAAGGCGTGCTTGAGGATCACCGCGTTTGGCAGCAGCCCTTTAGCGCGTGCCGTACGAATGTAATCTGCTTTCAATACCGCAATCATCGACGCGCGCGTGTGACGCATCAGCGTTGCCGCAAGCCCGGTTCCGAGTACGGACGCGGGCAGTAACAGCGTACGCAGGTTTTGCAGCGGATCCTCACTGAACGGCACGTAGCCTGAGGCGGGGAGCCACTGCAAATTGACCGAGAACACCAGGATCAGCAAGATCCCCAGCCAAAAGTGCGGTATCGAGATCCCGGAGATCGCCACAAAGTTGGCCCCGTGATCGACCCAGGTATTTTTGTTGACCGCCGCGAGGATCCCCATGCCGATACCAAACACCAGCGCGATGATCATCGCCAGCAATGACAGCTCCATCGTGACCGGCAGTTTGCTGGCGATCAGCTGCGTTACGGGTTCATGGGTGCGTAAGGAGACACCAAGATCGCCCTGCAACGCACGCGTCAGCCAGTCGAAATACTGCACCGGCAGCGGCGCATCCAGGTTCAGTTCCGCGCGCAGTTGAGCGATGACCACCGGGTCACGCTCTTCTCCTGCCATGGCGATGAGCGGATCGCCGGGCAGCAATTTTTGCAGTCCGAAAACCATCATGCTGACCAGCAGTAACGTTGGGATCGCCAGCAGCAGGCGTTTACAAATCAGTTCCAGCATGGTTTCTCCTCACACCTCGTTACTTCGCAAGCGTTAAGCCCGCCAGACGCACGATGCCATCCGGATACGGTTTGAAGCCCTGCACGCTTTTATTCAGACCGAAAATACGCGGCTCAAAATAGAGGTAAGCGATGGGCATATCCGTTTGCAGCTGCTTAACCACCTTGTCGTATAACGGCTGACGCGCCGCAGGGTCGGTATTCAGGCGAGCCTGGGTCAACCATTCGTCCACCTGCGCATTGCTGTAACGACCGTCGTTGAGATTGCCTTTGCTGTTAATAAAGCCGTAGATGCTGCCGTCAGGATCCGGGCGACCGGACCAGCCGGAGAAACTCAGCTGGTAATCGCCGCTTTGCTGACGATCCAGCAGCGTAGCGAATTCGGTCATTTGCAGATTCAGATTAAAGCCCGCTTCCGCCACCATCGCCTGTAAAACCTGGCCTACCTGCTGTGAAGTTGGGTTATTCGGCACCAGCAGATTGACGTTCAGCGGGGCATTAATGCCTGCAGCTTTCAGCAGTGTTTTGGATTTTTCAACGTCGCGTGCCGGAACAGGCACGTTGACGTGGTAGGGGCTGACCGGTGAGAACGCCTGGTTTGCCGGGGTATACAGCCCTTCAAACACCACCTGATTCAGCGCGTCGCGGTCAATCGCCAGCGAGAACGCTTCACGTACGCGCGCGTCTTTGAACGGATCGTTCGCCGGGACTTTACCGTTGTTGATATTGAACGTGATGCCCTGATATCCCAGCCCGGTAACTTTCGAAAGCAGAAGCTTGCTGTCCGCTTCAACCGTTTTCACGTCGCTTGCCGCCACGCCTTCGGTCAGATCCAGATCCCCCGCGCGCAAGTTCGCCAGACGCACAGAGGCATCCGGGATCGGCAGATAGATGATTTTGTCGAAGTGATACGCGTCTTTATTCCAGTAATTGTCGAAACGGCTCAGAACGATGCGATCCTGCGAGACGCGGCTGTCGAATTTGTAGGGCCCGGAACATACGGGATGCGCGGCAAAATCGGGCTTCGCCGCCGCTTCTGGCGCCATCATCGCCCCTGCACGGTCGGTTAACTGCATCAGCAGCGCGGCGTCAGGCGTTTTCAGGTGAATCGCAATCTGGGTTGGGCTTTTGACTTCGACGGATTCAATAGATGAAATTTCGCTTTTACGCAGCGAGCCTTTCAGCGTTAACGCGCGGTCGAGGTTATATTTCGCGGCTTCAGCATCAAACTTTTCGCCATCGTGGAAGGTCACGCCCTCCCGCAAATTCATGGTCAGCGTTTTGTTGTCATCGCTCCATGACCAGTCTTTCGCCAGGCCCGGCACCACTTTCAGATTTTCATCCACGTCCACCAGCCTGTCGCACAGGGAGGCGAACACGAAACGGCCATAGTAGGTGCGCGCCAGATGTGGATCGAGCATATCCGGGTCAGCGCCGAGGCCGATTCGCAGCACGCTTTCTGCGTGTGCGGGAACGGCCGCACCAAGCAACATTACACTTCCCAGTACGGTCAAAAGAGAATTACGCATTGTCATTATCATGAGTTCCTTGCTGGAAGAGACGAGTGAGTTGCCGCATGTTCGAACAGCGCGCGGCGGCGCAAAAAGGCTGCGGATGGCGGTGCTATCTGGATAACACTGCGATCGCGATTGATCTCCTGCCAGCGATGACAGGCGACCTGACGTCCACCTTCCAGAACCTGATCGATAGGTTCTACCTGGCGGCATTCATCCGTGACGTAAGGACAGCGGGTGTGGAATCGACATCCGGTTGGCGGGTTTGCCGGGTTCGGCAAATCGCCCTGCAATAACGGCGTAGTGCGCTGCGCACCCGGCTGCATTTGCGGCGCGGAGGCAATCAGCGCCTGGGTATAAGGGTGTAGCGGTGCGTCAAAAATTTCATCGACGGTCGCCAGCTCAACGATTTGCCCGAGGTACATTACCGCCACGCGGTCGCTCATATGGCGGATCACCGCCAGACCGTGCGCCACAATAACCATCGTCAGGCCCAACTGATGCTTCAGGCTTTCCAGTAGATTCACAACCTGCGCCTGTACGGAAACATCCAGCGCCGACACCGGCTCATCGCCGAGCAACAGCTTTGGCCCTGATGCCAGCGCACGCGCAATGCCGATGCGCTGGCGCTGACCGCCAGAAAACTCATGTGGATAACGCCCGGCCCAGGCGGCGGGTAGTCCAACGGTTTTGAGCAGTTCCGCCACGCGATACTGGCGGTCGGCTTTTTTCATGTTCTGATGCAACCACAGCGGCTCACCGACGATTTGCTCCACCGTCATGCGTGGATTCAGCGAGGCAAACGGATCCTGAAAGATGATTTGCAACTCACGGCGCAGCAGGTTCAGACGCGAACCTGAAGCCTGAGTGATCTCTTCGCCCTGATAAAAAACACGCCCTTCGCTGGCCGCGAGTAAACGCAGGAGCAAGCGCCCAAGGGTGGACTTGCCAGAGCCGGACTCACCGACGATAGCCAGCGTTTCACCCGGCATTACCGAGAGCGAAACTCTGTCGACCGCCGTCACAAATTTTGCCGGGGCGAAGAGTTTTTTAGGACCGGGAAAGCGTTTGCTCAGATCGCGAGCTTCAAGAATGGGTACGGTCATGCGATTTCTCCCAGCGCGATATGTTGCTCAAGGGGGACGCGGAAACAGGCAACCTGATGCCCCGCGCCCAGGGTGTTCAGCACAGGTTTTTCTTCGTGACAACGGGTTTGCGCGAACGGGCAGCGAGTCGCAAAACGACAGCCTTTCGGCATAAATTCGGGTAAAGGTACAGCCCCCGGGATCGTTGAAAGCTGGCCTTTACGCGCACCGAGCGAAGGAATCGATCCCATCAAACCAATGGTGTAAGGGTGCTGCGGATCGGCAAATATCGCCTCGACGCTGCCCTGCTCCACCACCTGTCCGGCGTACATCACCGCTACCTGCTGCGCGACTTCTGCGACGACGCCCAGATCGTGAGTGATCATCAGTACCGCTGTGCCGGTTTCCGCTTTCAGGGTGTTCAGCAGGCTCAAAATTTGCGCCTGAATGGTGACGTCCAGTGCGGTTGTCGGTTCGTCGGCGATGAGCAGACGCGGATGATTAATAAGCGCCATCGCAATCATCACCCGCTGGCGCATCCCCCCCGAAAGCTGATGGGGATACGATTTCAGACGCATTTCTGGCGCAGGGATTTGCACTTTTTCCAGAATTTGCAGCGCCACTGCCATGGCGTCCGAAGGGGACATTTTCTGATGGCGGATAACCGCTTCGCTGAGCTGATCGCCCAGAGTGAAGGCGGGATTCAGCGAGGTCATGGGTTCCTGGAAAATCATCGCCAGTTCGTTCCCACGCAAATCGGCGTATTCGCGGGCGGAAAGCTTGCGCAGATCGTGACGGCGGAACTGCATTTCTCCACTCACGATTTGCGCGCTGGCTGGCAGTAGCCCCATCAGCGCCAGAGAGGTGATGCTTTTTCCGCACCCGGATTCGCCCACCAGCGCCAGGGTTTCACCCGATTTGACGGTCAAAGAAATGCCGTCGAGCACGCTGACCGGCGAGCCGGCAAATTTCACGTTGAGATTGTGCAGGCGAAGGACGGGCGCGGCCTCCTTAAAAGGGATCGTCGTCATAACAGGGAATCATCCTCAAGGTTGATGGCCTGAATCAGGGCGGTTTGCAGGCTGAGCAAGTGTTCGCGCATGGCGGCAGCGGCTTCATTGGGCTGGCGGTTGATGATCGCCGTCATGATTTTGTCGTGATGATCGTTGTAGCTGTCGACGCGTTCAGGCGTTCGGGCAAGTTCGCGTAAATGCTGCCAGCCGGGATCGCGGCGAACGGCGTCAATAGCGTCGAACAGTCCCAGCATCAGGCGATTTCCGGCGGCCTCAGCGATGGCGCGGTGAAATGCGCTGTCCCACAGCTCGTTAAGATCGCGGTCATCCGGGCTGACCTTATTGATGCGTTCCAGCATGCGCTGCATGAGCGCGAGGTTTTCCCTGGTGGCACGCAGTGCCGCAAGCCGGGCCAGGCCCGGTTCGAGCTGCAGACGGGCTTCCATGACTTCCAGCAAATTGGTTTGTTGCACTAAACCCTGAAGTGCCAGCGGTTCAACAGGTGCAGCCGGGCCAATAAAGGTCCCTTTGCCCTGCTTGCGCCAGATGCGCCCCTCTTCTTCCAGCACGTCCAGCGCACGACGAATTTCACGTCGCCCTACGCTGAGTGTTTCCGCCAATTCACGTTCTGTGGGCAGCGGAATGCCTGGTGTTGACTCGTGCTGATGGATGAGACCGCGCAACTGCTCAAGCGCAGTGCTGGAATTTGCCAGAAACCGTGACGCTTTTTCCATAATGGTTCGCCTGCTTTCATCATTGCTTTATCGTTATGAACGATAAGTTATTGATATAGATATGTACTTATCGCCCATATGATTAAGCAATTAACGAACCAATAAATGATTGGTTCAGGAACTTTCTGGAAAACAGTGAGTAAGCTAATGATTATCGGAGGATTATTTTTTACAAAGCAGTTACAAAAAGTCATGTTTGTAAATGAGTTGGCACACTAAAATGCACAAAAAAGGTGCAAATGGCGCACTGAAATCGCACAATTGTTAATTAATTGCACCATTTACATTAACTTTTGGTTAACAAAAAAGAGAAGAGGGATAAGAGATGAGCTGGGGCTGAAATGACGAAAGCCTGAATCATTTCTGATTCAGGCTTTCTAATGTGGCGGAACGGACGGGACTCGAACCCGCGACCCCCTGCGTGACAGGCAGGTATTCTAACCGACTGAACTACCGCTCCGCATTGTTCCCTTGGGAACGAGGCGAATATTACGGTTTGCCTTCGATCCCGTCAACGCTTTTTCTCAACATTTGAATCAGTTGCTGCAAAAATCGCCCGTGCGGGGAGTTTACACGCGTTAAACCGGATTTATGTCCGCCAGAGGCAGCTTCCACCTTTCTTCTGGACGATATCGAGACGCGACTCATGTGCTGCCAGCTCTTCTTCACTGGCTAAAATAACGCGCAGTCGGCTGTCTTGTCGTACAACGCGTTGAATCCCGCCATTGGCCTGCTGCTGAGAATCGCTTTCAGTGCTGAAAGCCATCGACGTCTGGCCACCCGTCATGAGCAAGTAGACGTCAGCCAGAATCTGGGCATCGAGCAATGCGCCGTGCAGCGTTCGTTTGCTGTTGTCTATTTCATAACGCGAGCAGAGCGCATCAAGGCTATTACGTTTGCCCGGAAACATTTTTCTCGCCAGCGCCAGGCTGTCGGTCACCTTGCAGAAGGTGTTTGTTTTCGGGATGTTACGGTTTAGCTTGCTGAATTCATAATCCATAAAGCCGATATCGAACGAGGCGTTATGGATAACAAGTTCTGCCCCATTGATGTACTCGATAAACTCATCCGCGACATCCGCAAACGTGGGTTTGTCTAACAAGAATTCATCGGCAATACCGTGGACGCCAAACGCTTCCGGATCCACCAGCCGATCGGGCTTGAGATAAACATGGAAATTTCTGCCAGTCAGACGACGGTTAATCACCTCAACGGCACCGATCTCAATGATCTTGTGCCCTTCGTAGTGCGCGCCAATCTGATTCATACCGGTGGTTTCAGTATCGAGAACGATCTGTCGTGTAATTGCAGTGCTCATATCAGTCATTTATGTCAGACTCGTCGTTTTACTGATCGTTTCAAATACAGGAAGTCTACCAGAGATGACTAAGCAGGTAGAAATTTTCACCGATGGATCTTGCCTCGGCAATCCGGGCCCTGGCGGCTACGGTGCTATTTTGCGTTATCGCGGACACGAAAAAACCTTTAATGAAGGGTATCACCTGACCACCAATAATCGCATGGAGCTGATGGCGGCCATCGTCGCGCTGGAAGCGTTAAAAGAAGATTGCGATGTGGTCATCAGCACCGACAGCCAATACGTTCGTCAGGGAATTACGCAGTGGATTCATAACTGGAAAAAGCGCGGGTGGAAAACTGCAGATAAAAAACCGGTCAAAAATGTGGATCTCTGGAAACGTCTGGATGCGGCATTAAGCCATCACACCATTAAATGGGAATGGGTAAAAGGCCACGCGGGGCACCCCGAAAACGAACGTTGCGACGAGCTTGCGCGCGCGGCAGCGATGAATCCCATTCACGAAGACGTGGGTTATCAGTCGGGTTCCTGATTACGGTTTGCGAAACTGTCGCGTCGCGCCCACGGCCTGGCGAATCCGGGATTTCGCTTTGCTCTGTTTCATCGGATTAAGCGTAAGGGGAATGGTCCGCTTACGCGCGACGATAAGCTGCATGCAGCCCAGCGCCGGAAAGTGCGTTGTCAGCATTTTCCCTCCCTGCTGCGTCCAGGGTAATACCTGAAAACCGCTGTAATGCATGACTTCAAAATTCAGTAACGAGAGCCAGTCAAGCTGTCGCGTGAACGTAAACATCCGGCTGTTGTAGGGTGTTTTTCGACGTAAGACGGGGACCAGTTTGCGCAGTCCCATCAGGCTCATCGGGTTAAAACCACTCAATATTAGCCAACCATCATCAATTAATACGCGGTCGGCCTCTCGCAAAAGACGATGCGGATCGCTACACCACGGCAGCGTATTTGCCAGCAGGCAGGCATCAACGGATTTTTCAGCAAACGGTAAATGCAGCGGATCGGCCTTAACCTGAATGGGTTGCCCGGCGAGCGACACATTCACCTGATGGGAGATAGCGCAGCTTTCGGTATTGATTTCCGCGCTGAGATTGCCAATCTTGAGCAGGTGAAAACCGTACATTTTTGCGAGCCAGGGTTTGAGCTGACGCTCAAGCGCGTCGCGAAAATATTCACCCTTAGGCAATTCCGCCCAATGTTCTGGTGCAGAGACAATCTGAGGTATCCTTGCCGGCTTCATCAAAACACTCGCTAGGTTATGAGAGGTAATTTATGAATCTTATCAGTATTCCCGCATTTCAGGACAACTACATCTGGGTTTTAGCGGACGATAAGGATCGCTGCATCATTGTCGATCCTGGTGAAGCGGCTCCAGTCATGAAAGCAATAGAAGAAAATGGCTGGCAGCCTGAGGCCATTTTACTGACTCATCATCATAACGATCATGTTGGCGGCGTTCCTGCCCTGCGCGAAAAATTCCCTCATCTTGAGGTGTACGGACCGAAGGAGACGCAAAATAAGGGAACCACACGTGTAGTCGAAGAGGGGCAAAACGTCCTCATACTGGAGTGGGAATTTTCTGTATTTGCTACACCGGGTCACACTTCAGGACACATTTGTTTCTACAGTTTCCCTTATCTTTTTGTGGAGACACGATGTTTTCTGGCGGTTGTGGACGGCTTTTCGAAGGGACGCCGGAGCAAATGTATCAGTCTTTCCAAAAGATTAACGCACTCCCTGAAGAAACCATCATTTGTTGCGCTCATGAGTATACATTAGCAAACATGAAGTTTGCGCTGAGCATCCTTCCTCAGGATCCTGCGATTCAGGATTATTACCACAAAGTGAAGGAGTTACGGGCAAAAAAACTAAATACACTCCCCGTAATTCTCAAAAATGAGCGGCAAATAAATTTATTTTTAAGAACTGATGATATTGATTTAATTAATAAAATTAACCAAGAAACAAAAATGCAACAACCTGAACAACGTTTTGCATGGTTACGGTCAAAGAAAGATAACTTCTGACAATTGCGGGTTGCCTTTTCAAAATTCGCCGTTATTATCGCTCGTCTTTTAAGCAACTATTGACACACACATGAAGGCAAAAGCGATATTACTCGCCTCTGTCCTGCTTGCGGGGTGCCAGTCTTCTCAGAATACTGGTAACGTTCAGCAGCACGCACAGAGCCTTTCTGCAGCTGGTCAAGGGGAAGCAGGGAAGTTTACAAGTCAGGCGCGATGGATGGACGATGGGACATCATTTGCGCAGGATCAGGACTTGTGGGCCTCTATTAGCGACGAGCTGAAGATGGGAATTCCGGAAAACAACCGGATTCGCGATCAGAAACAGAAGTATTTGAGAAATAAGAGCTATCTCCACGATGTAACTTTACGGGCAGAGCCGTATATGTACTGGATAGCAGGGCAAGTTAAGAAACGTAACATGCCTATGGAACTGGTACTACTACCCATAGTGGAGAGCGCTTTTGACCCGCACGCGACGTCTGGCGCCAATGCCGCAGGCATTTGGCAGATCATTCCGAGCACTGGGCGCAATTATGGATTGAAACAGACCCGCAGCTACGATGCGCGTCGTGATGTAGTCGCTTCAACGACTGCCGCTCTCGACATGATGCAACGTCTGAATAAGATGTTTGACGGTGACTGGTTGTTAACTGTCGCAGCGTATAACAGCGGTGAAGGTCGTGTACTGAAAGCAATGAAAGCAAACAAATCTCGGGGTAAACCCACCGATTTTTGGTCTCTCTCACTGCCTCAGGAAACCAAGCTTTACGTACCGAAAATGCTGGCATTGAGCGACATACTCAAAAACAGCAAACGTTATGGCGTACAGTTGCCAACGACAGACGAAAGTCGTGCGCTGGCTCGTGTTCGCCTCAGTAGCCCGGTTGATATGAAACAGGTTGCTGACATGACGGGAATGTCGGTAAGTAAGCTCAAGACCTTCAATGCAGGAGTTAAAGGTTCTACGCTGGGGGCAAGTGGTCCACAGTATGTGATGGTTCCGCAGAAGCATGCTGAACAGTTGCGAGAATCTTTGGCTTCGGGTGAAATTGCAGCGGTTCAGTCTACGCTGATTGCTGACGTTTCCTCTGTGACGAGTCGTAGCTACAAGGTTCGCTCTGGCGATACGCTTTCAGGGATCGCATCACGTCTCGGCGTGAGCGCAAAAGATCTGCAGCAGTGGAATAATCTGCGCGGTTCAAATCTGAAAATCGGTCAGAATCTGACGGTTGGTGCAGGCAGCAGTGCACAACGTCTCGCCAGCAACAGTGATAGCATTACCTATCGTGTACGCAAAGGCGATTCGCTGTCCAGTATCGCGAAGACTCACGGCGTGAACATCAAAGATGTGATGCGCTGGAACGATGATACCGGCAATCTGCAACCAGGCGATCAGTTGACGCTGTTTGTTAAAAACAGCACCACGCCAGATTCCTGATTGTACAATCCTTAATGAAAAGGCACCGATTCCCCCGGTGCCTTTTTTGTTTATCCCGCTTTTTGTGCTTCGGCCAGGATCGTATCGCTGGTAAACGAGCCATCCTCCTGCACCTCAAAGTACGCTCTCACGTCCGCAGAAGCACTATCCTGATACAACCTAATCGCATGGCTTAACGCCTCAGGTGTGCGCATACGCGCAATCCAGGAGGTGAACTCAAGGGGCAAACGGTCGGTGATGAACGATCGTGAAATTAATCCAGCATCTGTCATCATTGAAAACCATTCGCCGCTGGAATAGTTACGTACGTGCGAGGTGTCACGCAAGGCTTCAACAGTCTGGAGCCAAACGTCACGTACCGGGTGTCCCGGGGACATAATATCCATGATGATAAAAATACCGCCAGGCTTCAGGACGCGTTTGATCTCGCGTAACGCCAGACCAACATCATGCCAGTGGTGAGCAGAATAACGGCTGATGACAATATCGAATGACTCATCGGCAAAAGGCAGCGATTCGGCATAGCCCTGCTGCGTCGTTATGTTATTCAGCTCTTTGTCTCTTGCCGCCTGGCTGACCACCTCAAGCATTTGGCTGGATAAGTCATATGCTGTCACGTTCGCAACCTGTTGCGCCGCAACAAAGCTGGCGTGCCCTGCCCCGCAACCTAAATCGAGAACATACGCCTGGGGAAATGCCGCCAGACGTTCGCCGAGGCGCAGCAGATCGTTGCCAGATGCGTGTACGGCGCTGGTCAGATAGGCAGTTGCCTGCGAGCCAAACTGTTTTTCTACATTGTCATGATGGGATTGTGTTGTCATCGTACTGTCCTTTTTGATTGAAAAATAAAGGGCAGCACCTCCGTAGGCCTGCCCGACGGCAGACCTGACTCACCATTACTTATCAGGTTTGCCGGGACTGAATTCAACGAGTAGAGGATTGTGATCGGAGGCACGCGTGACCAACACGGAAGCTTCGTGCACGTTCAGGCCTCGATAGAAAACAAAATCAAGTGGACGACCAAACGCTTTACGGCGCTGGTCATCGGTAAAGCGAACTTCGCGCAATGACATTTCACGCGCAAAGCGATAAAGGGCGTTCATCCGCGGTCGGCTCCAGGCATTGAAATCTCCCGCCATAATAATCGGTCCACTGTGGTGCGCTATCTGATCGCCAATAGGAAGTAACTGTTTACTGTAAACATCCACGCCCAGACTAAAATTCACAGCATGAATATTTACGACCATCAGTAAACGGGTATCCGGCAAAGGATAGACCGTGACCAGCGCCGATTTAGCCAGACGTAAGATGGGCTCACGTTCACGCAGTGGACAACAATAGACAGGATGTGCAGCCGAGAGTGTCATGACGCCTGAGGGATGCTGAGGCAGGACAAATGCGGGAACCTGATCGGCGGCCAGATAGTTGGTTGTCGCAAACCGAACTAATTCAGGTGTAGTTTGCGCCTCTTGTAATAAGACCAGGTGCGCATCTTTCCCAAAATTCTTGAGGACTGATAACCATTCGGCGCGCTGCTGCTTAAAAATGTTCCATACCAGTACGCGGATTTTTTCATCGCTGCTTAACGGCGCACCAGCAGGTAACGCCTGACCAATGCTCGCAAAGGATCCCGGAGGCAAAATTCTCTCCGCAGGTTGTCCGGCGATATAGCGCATAGCATAGGTATTTTTTCGCACTTTTAGAAACGACCTCTATTACATGAACCCGGTCCGAAATACGTGCGGGTTCTACTGTTATAGGGATTTTAGCTCACACTTTCAACGCAATTACTGATAAACCTGTTTCTGATTTGTAAGCAAGCGCTTACTAGAGCTCATCAATACGGGACATGTACTGCTTAGTTTTAACAGGGATCTTCATTTGCACGTGACTCATTATCAGGGGTTGCAGTGAAGGATAAGGATCATGATGACATGGAGCGTTCATGCGTGTATTACTATCAAAAATAGTCATAACGCCAATGGAATTTTGCGGATGGTGCAACAATGAAAGCAACGTCAGAAGAGCTGGTTATCTTTGTGGCGGTGGTAGAAAGCGGGAGTTTCAGTCGGGCTGCGGTGCAGCTGGGGCAGGCTAATTCGGCCATTAGTCGATCGGTAAAAAAACTGGAAATGAAACTTGGGGTGAGTTTATTAAATCGCACCACCCGACAGCTAAGCCTAACGGAAGAAGGTGAGCGATATTTTCGTCGCGTTCAATCCATCTTGCAGGAGATGGCCGCCGCAGAAACAGAAATCATTGAAACCAGGAGCACACCTCGAGGACTACTAAGAATCGATGCCGCTACGCCTGTCGTCTTGCACTTTTTGCTGCCGCTGGTAAAACCTTTCCGTGAGCGTTACCCGGAAGTATCGCTGTCGCTAGTTTCGTCTGAGACATTTATAAACTTGATTGAGCGTAAAGTAGATGTAGCGATTCGCGCCGGTACGCTGACTGACTCAAGCCTGCGCGCACGGCCTCTGTTTACTAGCTACCGAAAAATGATTGCCTCACCCAGCTATCTTGCCCGTTACGGGAATCCTACTAACGTGGACGATCTTAACCAGCATATTTGTCTGGGCTTTACTGAGCCTGTATCGCTGAATACCTGGCCTATCGCCGGTAGCGACGGACAACTGCATGAGATTATCAGCGGTTTGTCCTCTAATAGCGGTGAGACGTTAAAACAGCTTTGCCTTAGCGGCAACGGTATTGCTTGTCTATCAGACTACATGATTAACAAAGAGTTAGAGAGGGGTGATCTTATTGAGATATTGGCAGACAAGCGCCTGCCGGTTGAGATGCCATTCAGTGCGGTATATTACAGTGACCGAGCGGTAAGTACCCGTATTCGGGCATTTATCGACTTTCTAAGTGAGCATGTAAAACAACTGCCACAGGAATGATAGGGATGTTGAGGTGGTTTATATTCCCCACTCGATATTGAACGTGCCGAGTAAACCTTTTTGCTGAGATTCACAACCGGGTTTTAATGATGAAAAAACTCAAACGACAGGCAGTAAAAATCCGCCTTCATAGAAGGCGGCATTGATTGCGCCCTAAAAGGGCGTACCCAAACCCTGAAAAAGAAGTCTCTACCAGTCCTGTTGGATTTAAATCCGAAGACAATAAGGCAGAGCCAAAACCTGTTGATGACCACGCCCACAGGACGTGTTTTTCAGTTGGCAATAAAAAAGCCCTGAGCGTTAGCTCAGGGCTTTAAATAAGTGGCGGAACGGACGGGACTCGAACCCGCGACCCCCTGCGTGACAGGCAGGTATTCTAACCGACTGAACTACCGCTCCACCGAAGACTTCTGCAAACACCGGTTTATTGCCCCGGTTTACTGCTAAATTTGATGCCTGGCAGTTCCCTACTCTCACATGGGGAGACCCCACACTACCATCGGCGCTACGGCGTTTCACTTCTGAGTTCGGCATGGGGTCAGGTGGGACCACCGCGCTAAAGCCGCCAGGCAAATTCTGTTATCAACATGCATCTCTGCACATCAATTAATCTGTTATCAAGCTGAATATTGTGTCTCTTTCCGCCAAAACAGCTTCGGCGTTGTAAGGTTAAGCCTCACGGTTCATTAGTATCGGTTAGCTCAACGTATCGCTACGCTTACACACCCGACCTATCAACGTCGTAGTCTTCAACGTTCCTTCAGGACTCTCAAAGGAGTCAGGGAGAACTCATCTCGGGGCAAGTTTCGTGCTTAGATGCTTTCAGCACTTATCTTTTCCGCATTTAGCTACCGGGCAATGCCATTGGCATGACAACCCGAACACCAGTGATGCGTCCACTCCGGTCCTCTCGTACTAGGAGCAGCCCCCCTCAATTCTCCAGCGCCCACGGCAGATAGGGACCGAACTGTCTCACGACGTTCTAAACCCAGCTCGCGTACCACTTTAAACGGCGAACAGCCGTACCCTTGGGACCTACTTCAGCCCCAGGATGTGATGAGCCGACATCGAGGTGCCAAACACCGCCGTCGATATGAACTCTTGGGCGGTATCAGCCTGTTATCCCCGGAGTACCTTTTATCCGTTGAGCGATGGCCCTTCCATTCAGAACCACCGGATCACTATGACCTGCTTTCGCACCTGCTCGAGCCGTCACTCTCGCAGTCAAGCTAGCTTATGCCATTGCACTAACCTCCTGATGTCCGACCAGGATTAGCTAACCTTCGTGCTCCTCCGTTACTCTTTAGGAGGAGACCGCCCCAGTCAAACTACCCACCAGACACTGTCCGCAACCCGGATTACGGGTCTACGTTAGAACACCAGCCATTAAAGGGTGGTATTTCAAGGTTGGCTCCACGCAGACTGGCGTCCACGCTTCAAAGCCTCCCACCTATCCTACACATCAAGGACCAGTGTTCAGTGTCAAGCTATAGTAAAGGTTCACGGGGTCTTTCCGTCTTGCCGCGGGTACACTGCATCTTCACAGCGAGTTCAATTTCACTGAGTCTCGGGTGGAGACAGCCTGGCCATCATTACGCCATTCGTGCAGGTCGGAACTTACCCGACAAGGAATTTCGCTACCTTAGGACCGTTATAGTTACGGCCGCCGTTTTACCGGGGCTTCGATCAAGAGCTTCGCGTTACCGCTAACCCCATCAATTAACCTTCCGGCACCGGGCAGGCGTCACACCGTATACGTCCACTTTCGTGTTTGCACAGTGCTGTGTTTTTAATAAACAGTTGCAGCCAGCTGGTATCTTCGACTGATTTCAGCTCCACGAGCAAGTCGCTTCACTTACCATCAGCGTGCCTTCTCCCGAAGTTACGGCACCATTTTGCCTAGTTCCTTCACCCGAGTTCTCTCAAGCGCCTTGGTATTCTCTACCTGACCACCTGTGTCGGTTTGGGGTACGATTTGATGTTACCTGATGCTTAGAGGCTTTTCCTGGAAGCAGGGCATTTGTTACTTCAGCACCGTAGTGCCTCGTCATCACACCTCAGCGTTAAAAAGCGTCCGGATTTACCTAAACGCTCCGCCTACATGCTTAAACCGGGACAACCGTCGCCCGGCTAACATAGCCTTCTCCGTCCCCCCTTCGCAGTAACACCGAGTACAGGAATATTAACCTGTTTCCCATCGACTACGCCTTTCGGCCTCGCCTTAGGGGTCGACTCACCCTGCCCCGATTAACGTTGGACAGGAACCCTTGGTCTTCCGGCGAGCGGGCTTTTCACCCGCTTTATCGTTACTTATGTCAGCATTCGCACTTCTGATACCTCCAGCATCCCTCACAGGACACCTTCGACGGCTTACAGAACGCTCCCCTACCCAACAACGCATAAGCGTCGCTGCCGCAGCTTCGGTGCACAGTTTAGCCCCGTTACATCTTCCGCGCAGGCCGACTCGACCAGTGAGCTATTACGCTTTCTTTAAATGATGGCTGCTTCTAAGCCAACATCCTGGCTGTCTGTGCCTTCCCACATCGTTTCCCACTTAACTGTGACTTTGGGACCTTAGCTGGCGGTCTGGGTTGTTTCCCTCTTCACGACGGACGTTAGCACCCGCCGTGTGTCTCCCGTGATAACATTCTTCGGTATTCGTAGTTTGCATCGGGTTGGTAAGCCGGGATGGCCCCCTAGCCGAAACAGTGCTCTACCCCCGAAGATGAGTTCACGAGGCGCTACCTAAATAGCTTTCGGGGAGAACCAGCTATCTCCCGGTTTGATTGGCCTTTCACCCCCCAGCCACAAGTCATCCGCTAATTTTTCAACATTAGTCGGTTCGGTCCTCCAGTTAGTGTTACCCAACCTTCAACCTGCCCATGGCTAGATCACCGGGTTTCGGGTCTATACCCTGCAACTTAACGCCCAGTTAAGACTCGGTTTCCCTTCGGCTCCCCTATACGGTTAACCTTGCTACAGAATATAAGTCGCTGACCCATTATACAAAAGGTACGCAGTCACCCTGATAAATCAAGGCTCCCACTGCTTGTACGTACACGGTTTCAGGTTCTGTTTCACTCCCCTCGCCGGGGTTCTTTTCGCCTTTCCCTCACGGTACTGGTTCACTATCGGTCAGTCAGGAGTATTTAGCCTTGGAGGATGGTCCCCCCCATATTCAGACAGGATACCACGTGTCCCGCCCTACTCTTCGAACTCACAGTATGTGCATTTTTGTGTACGGGAGTATCACCCTGTACCCTGCGACTTTCCAGACGCTTCCACTAACACACAAACTGATTCAGGTTCTGGGCTGTTCCCCGTTCGCTCGCCGCTACTGGGGGAATCTCGGTTGATTTCTTTTCCTCAGGGTACTTAGATGTTTCAGTTCCCCTGGTTCGCTTCGTTAAGCTATGTATTCACTTAACGATAGTGCAACGGATTGCACTGGGTTTCCCCATTCGGAAATCGTCGGTTATAACGGTTCATATCACCTTACCGACGCTTATCGCAGATTAGCACGTCCTTCATCGCCTCTGACTGCCTAGGCATCCACCGTGTACGCTTAGTCGCTTAACCTCACAACCCGAAGATGTTTCGTAAAACACCCACAGTGTTGCGAAAATTTGAGAGACTCGAACACACCGCTTACCTGCTCTTATTACGGAGAGCAGACACAGTGTGTCGTTTCAATTTTCAGCTTGATCCAGATTTTTAAAGAGCAAAACTTCGCAGCGCACCTTTTCAGGTACACTCTGAAGTTTTCTTGTTTTCAGCAGTAAAAGGATGGTGGAGCTATGCGGGATCGAACCGCAGACCTCCTGCGTGCAAGGCAGGCGCTCTCCCAGCTGAGCTATAACCCCATCGTAAATGCAAATCTCGTTACCGACAATTTTTCCTGAGACAAGGCGTGGAAGAACGAAGCATACTGAAGTATGCGAGTTATTTCGCAACGCAGTATTCAGGGAAAATTTGGTAGGCCTGAGTGGACTTGAACCACCGACCTCACCCTTATCAGGGGTGCGCTCTAACCACCTGAGCTACAAGCCTGCAGAGATTCTTTACTGCTTATTTTTCATCAGACAATCTGTGTGGACACTACAAAGGCAGGTTCTTCAGGTAAGGAGGTGATCCAACCGCAGGTTCCCCTACGGTTACCTTGTTACGACTTCACCCCAGTCATGAATCACAAAGTGGTAAGCGCCCTCCCGAAGGTTAAGCTACCTACTTCTTTTGCAACCCACTCCCATGGTGTGACGGGCGGTGTGTACAAGGCCCGGGAACGTATTCACCGTAGCATTCTGATCTACGATTACTAGCGATTCCGACTTCACGGAGTCGAGTTGCAGACTCCGATCCGGACTACGACATACTTTGTGAGGTCCGCTTGCTCTCGCGAGGTCGCTTCTCTTTGTATATGCCATTGTAGCACGTGTGTAGCCCTACTCGTAAGGGCCATGATGACTTGACGTCATCCCCACCTTCCTCCAGTTTATCACTGGCAGTCTCCTTTGAGTTCCCGGCCGAACCGCTGGCAACAAAGGATAAGGGTTGCGCTCGTTGCGGGACTTAACCCAACATTTCACAACACGAGCTGACGACAGCCATGCAGCACCTGTCTCAGAGTTCCCGAAGGCACCAAAGCATCTCTGCTAAGTTCTCTGGATGTCAAGAGTAGGTAAGGTTCTTCGCGTTGCATCGAATTAAACCACATGCTCCACCGCTTGTGCGGGCCCCCGTCAATTCATTTGAGTTTTAACCTTGCGGCCGTACTCCCCAGGCGGTCGACTTAACGCGTTAGCTCCGGAAGCCACTCCTCAAGGGAACAACCTCCAAGTCGACATCGTTTACGGCGTGGACTACCAGGGTATCTAATCCTGTTTGCTCCCCACGCTTTCGCACCTGAGCGTCAGTCTTTGTCCAGGGGGCCGCCTTCGCCACCGGTATTCCTCCAGATCTCTACGCATTTCACCGCTACACCTGGAATTCTACCCCCCTCTACAAGACTCTAGCCTGCCAGTTTCGAATGCAGTTCCCAGGTTGAGCCCGGGGATTTCACATCCGACTTGACAGACCGCCTGCGTGCGCTTTACGCCCAGTAATTCCGATTAACGCTTGCACCCTCCGTATTACCGCGGCTGCTGGCACGGAGTTAGCCGGTGCTTCTTCTGCGAGTAACGTCAATCACTGTGGTTATTAACCACAATGCCTTCCTCCTCGCTGAAAGTACTTTACAACCCGAAGGCCTTCTTCATACACGCGGCATGGCTGCATCAGGCTTGCGCCCATTGTGCAATATTCCCCACTGCTGCCTCCCGTAGGAGTCTGGACCGTGTCTCAGTTCCAGTGTGGCTGGTCATCCTCTCAGACCAGCTAGGGATCGTCGCCTAGGTGAGCCATTACCCCACCTACTAGCTAATCCCATCTGGGCACATCTGATGGCAAGAGGCCCGAAGGTCCCCCTCTTTGGTCTTGCGACGTTATGCGGTATTAGCTACCGTTTCCAGTAGTTATCCCCCTCCATCAGGCAGTTTCCCAGACATTACTCACCCGTCCGCCGCTCGTCACCCGAGAGCAAGCTCTCTGTGCTACCGCTCGACTTGCATGTGTTAGGCCTGCCGCCAGCGTTCAATCTGAGCCATGATCAAACTCTTCAATTTAAGTTTGATGCTCTTGAATTAAACTTCGTAATGAATTACGTATGTTCACTCAGAGACTTGGTTATTCATTTAGCGTCCGAAGACGTTTAGAATCCATGTCACTTTGAGTGCCCACACAGATTGTCTGATAAATTGTTAAAGAGCAGTGCAACGCGGCTTTCGCTCACCGTTGCGAGGTGGCGTATATTACGCTTTCCTCTTTCAGAGTCAATCCTTTATTTCAGGATTTTTCTCTTCAACCGAACCGGCTGTTTGTGTGAAGTGATTCACATCCGCCGTGTCGATGGAGGCGCATTATAGGGAGCTTCTGAGGAATGACAAGCGGAAAAATATAATTTTATTTCAACCGCTCATTTTTTCATCGCTACGCCTATTTTTACGGCTTTTTTAACGCTTTTGGCAGATCTGCAAGGCTATTAATGACCAGATCGGCTGCACTCTCAGCTTCTGGTGTCACTGGCTTACCTGTACGAACTAACACTTTTGTTCCTACGCCAGCCGCTGCCGCTGCCTGCATATCTTCCAGTTTATCGCCCACCATATAAGAAGCAGCCATATCAATGTGCAGGAATTCTTGCGCAGAAAGAAACATTCCGGGATGCGGTTTACGGCAGTCACACGTCTGACGATATTCTTCTACTGTGCCTTGCGGATGATGAGGACAATAATAGATACCATCCAGTTCGACATCACGATCCGCCAGCGACCAGTCCATCCATTCGGTCAGTGTTTCGAATTGAGCCTCGGTAAATTTGCCCCGGGCGATACCAGACTGATTAGTCACCACCACCAGCGCATAGCCCATTCCTTTAAGTTCGCGCATGGCATCAATGGCGCCGTCAATAAACTCGAACTCATCGATCTCATGCACATAACCGTGATCGACATTAATAGTGCCATCACGATCGAGAAATATTGCGGGTACTAATTTTGACACTGGCTTGCTCCTGAAAAAGGCATGTACGGTTAGTATCTCATGTTTCACGACGCAAGAAAGTGCTCATCTCGCACAGCTACATTGATTTAGACGTCTGGATGCCTTAACATCCATTTTGTTTACGGTAGACACCCGTATCTGGCAGAAGAAAATGCCACGGCTAACTTAAATACGATAAAAATAATCCAATGATTAAACTTTCCAATATCACCAAAGTGTTCCAGCAAGGAACCCGAACCATCCAGGCGCTGAATAATGTCAGCCTGCATGTTCCGGCTGGACAGATTTATGGCGTGATTGGCGCATCAGGTGCAGGTAAAAGCACGCTTATCCGTTGCGTTAATCTGCTCGAACGCCCAACCGAAGGTAGCGTCCAGGTTGGCGGCCAGGAGTTGACCCAACTTTCCGAGACGGAATTAACCAAATCACGCCGCCAGATCGGCATGATCTTCCAGCACTTTAACCTGCTGGCTTCCCGAACCGTATTTGGTAACGTCGCGTTGCCACTTGAGCTGGACAATACCCCGAAAGAAGAAATCAAACGTCGCGTGACGGAGCTATTGGATCTGGTGGGTCTTAGCGACAAGCATGATAGCTATGCCGCCAACCTGTCTGGTGGTCAGAAGCAGCGTGTGGCTATCGCCCGTGCGCTGGCGAGCAACCCCAAAGTTCTGCTGTGTGACGAAGCCACCAGCGCACTTGATCCCGCCACCACCCGTTCAATACTCGAATTACTGAAAGACATTAACCGCCGTCTGGGGCTGACGATTCTTCTTATTACGCATGAGATGGATGTAGTTAAGCGCATTTGCGACTGCGTAGCGGTGATCAGCAATGGCGAATTGATCGAGCAAGATACCGTGAGTGAAGTCTTCTCACATCCAAAAACGCCGCTGGCCCAGCAGTTTATTCAGTCAACATTGCATCTGGATATCCCTGAAGATTACCTGGCGCGTTTAAAAGCAGAACCTGCAGATGCCAGCGTCCCGATGTTGCGTATGGAATTTACGGGGCAATCGGTCGATGCTCCGCTGCTTTCCGAAACTGCACGCCGCTTTAATGTGAACAACAACATTATCAGTGCGCAGATGGATTATGCCGGGGGGCGTGAAGTTCGGCATCATGCTGACAGAAATGCACGGTACACAGCAAGAAACGCAAGCCGCCATTGCCTGGCTGCAAGAACACCATGTAAAAGTAGAGGTACTGGGTTATGTCTGAGCCGATGATGTGGCTGCTGGTTCGCGGCGTATGGGAAACGCTGGCAATGACCTTCGTCTCTGGTTTTTTTGGCTTTGTAATTGGCCTGCCGGTCGGCGTCCTGCTTTACGTCACTCGCCCTGGGCAAATTATCGAGAATGCCAAACTCTATCGCACGCTGTCTGCGCTGGTGAATATCTTCCGTTCGATTCCATTTATTATCCTGCTGGTATGGATGATTCCCTTCACCCGCATCATCGTAGGCACATCGATTGGTCTGCAGGCGGCAATCGTTCCGCTCACCGTCGGCGCGGCTCCTTTTATTGCACGTATGGTTGAAAACGCCCTGCTGGAAATCCCTACAGGGCTGATCGAAGCGTCACGCGCAATGGGTGCAACGCCGATGCAGATCGTACGTAAAGTGTTGCTACCGGAAGCGCTGCCAGGCCTGGTCAATGCCGCCACTATTACGCTGATTACGTTGGTGGGATATTCCGCGATGGGCGGTGCCGTCGGTGCGGGCGGTTTGGGCCAGATCGGCTATCAATATGGCTATATTGGATATAACGCTACCGTGATGAATACGGTTCTGGTATTGCTGGTTGTGCTGGTTTATCTCATTCAATTCTCGGGCGATCGAATCGTCCGGGCAGTGACTCACAAATAACGTTACACAACGCAAACTCGACGAATTAAGGAAATAACATGACGTTTAAATTAAAGACCTTTGCCGCAGTCGGCGCGCTGATTGGATCTCTGGCTCTGGTAGGTTGTGGTCAGGACGAAAAAGACCCAAACCACATTAAAGTGGGCGTCATCGTTGGCGCAGAACAGCAAGTTGCTGAAGCGGCGCAAAAAGTAGCAAAAGAAAAATACGGCCTGGACGTTGAACTGGTGACATTTAATGATTACGTTCTGCCAAACGAAGCGCTGAGCAAAGGCGACATTGATGTCAACGCCTTCCAGCACAAACCGTATCTTGATCAGCAGATTAAGGATCGTGGCTACAAACTGGTTTCCGTCGGCAATACGTTTGTATACCCCATTGCTGGTTACTCTAAAAAAATCAAATCTCTGGAAGAACTGCAGCCAGGCTCGCAGGTCGCAGTCCCGAATGATCCAACCAACCTTGGCCGTTCCCTGCTGCTGCTGCAGAAAGTGGGCTTGATCAAACTGAAAGACGGCGTGGGTTTACTGCCAACAGTGCTTGATGTTGCTGAGAATCCAAAAAATCTGAAGATTGTTGAACTGGAAGCGCCACAGCTCCCGCGCTCGCTTGACGATGCGCAAATCGCGCTGGCGGTGATTAACACCACTTACGCCAGCCAGATTGGCCTGACGCCAGCAAAAGACGGTATCTTCGTAGAAGATAAAGACTCTCCTTACGTCAACATGATCGTTAGCCGCGAAGATAATAAAGACGCGGAAAACGTGAAAAAATTCGTTCAGGCTTATCAGTCTGAAGAAGTTTACCAGGAAGCCAATAAAGTGTTTAACGGCGGCGCTGTTAAAGGCTGGTAATCTTACCTTTATGTAATATCATCAGGACGGGCGAAAGCCCGTCTTGTCATTTATACAGGCAACTGCTTCAATAACTGACGATTTGATTATTCATTGAGGAAATATTATGCGGGCTTTACCGATCTGTCTTTTAGCACTCATGCTGAGCGGCTGTTCAATGCTAAGCAGATCTCCTGTTGAACCTGTGAAAAGCACTGCAACTCCGCCAAAAGTGGAACCAGCCAAACCGAAGGCACCGCGTCCGGCGCCGGTAAAAATTTACACCAATGCCGAAGCTCTCATTGGTAAGCCATTCCGTGATTTGGGCGAAGTCACCGGCGAATCATGCCAGGCCAGCAATCAGGATTCGCCGCCAAATATCCCGACAGCGCGCAAGCGTCTGCAGATCAACGCCGCCAAAATGAAGGCTAACGCCGTACTGCTGCATAGCTGTGAAGTCACCAGCGGCACGCCGGGATGCTATCGCCAGGCCGTGTGCATGGGCAGCGCCCTTAACGTATCGGCTAAATGAGTGCATTTAAGTTCGAGCAGATAGGTGTTATCCGCTCGCCTTATAAAGAGAAGTTTGCCGTTCCGCGTCAACCGGGTCTGGTCAAAAGCTGTGGCGGTGAACTTCACTTAACTGCGCCGTATAATCAGGCCGATGCAGTTCGTGGGCTAGAGGCATTCAGCCATCTGTGGGTTCTGTTCATCTTTCATCAAACGATGGATGGAGGCTGGCGCCCTACCGTTCGCCCTCCCCGGCTGGGTGGAAATGCAAGAATGGGTGTTTTCGCAACGCGCTCTACGTTCCGACCCAACCCCATCGGCATGTCGCTCGTTGAACTAAAGGGTATCCGCTGCCAAAAAGATCAGGTGATTCTCGAACTCGGGAGCCTGGACCTGGTAGACGGAACGCCGGTTGTGGATATCAAACCGTATCTGCCCTTCGCCGAAGCGCTTCCCGATGCCGTGGCGAGCTATGCCCAGCAGGCGCCAGCAGCAGATATGCCGGTTGGCTTCACTGCCGATGTCTTCTTAGAGCTTCAGCGGCTTGAAAAGCGGTATCCTCGACTGAAAGATTTTATCGTCGACGTTCTGGCTCAGGATCCGCGTCCTGCTTATCGAAAGGAAGAAGAGGTAGGGAAAAACTACGCCGTCTGGCTGCTGGATTTTAACGTTCGCTGGCGTGTAACCGAAGCGGGCTTTGAAGTGTTTGCACTGGAAGTGCGCTAATTTTATTGTCCTCTCTTTTGGCATCTTTGCCACACTGGTAAACTAAACCACTTTTTTTGTGTCAGGTTGACGAATCAGCCTGGTCCAATCGTCGAAATGGAACCGTAACAACATGCGTACTAGCCAATATCTGCTCTCCACACTGAAGGAGACACCAGCCGACGCCGAAGTCATCAGCCACCAGTTGATGCTCCGCGCCGGGATGATCCGCAAGCTGGCCTCTGGGTTGTACACCTGGTTGCCGACCGGTCTGCGCGTCCTGAAAAAAGTCGAAAACATCGTGCGTGAAGAGATGAACAACGCCGGCGCGATCGAGGTGTCTATGCCTGTGGTTCAGCCTGCTGACCTGTGGGTAGAAAGTGGACGCTGGGAGCAGTACGGCCCGGAGCTGCTGCGTTTTGTTGATCGCGGCGAACGTTCGTTTGTGCTCGGCCCAACGCATGAAGAAGTCATCACGGATCTGATCCGCAACGAGCTGAATTCCTACAAACAGCTGCCGCTGAACTTCTTCCAGATCCAGACTAAGTTCCGTGACGAAGTGCGTCCACGTTTCGGCGTCATGCGTTCTCGCGAATTCCTAATGAAAGACTCTTACTCTTTCCATACTTCTCAGGAATCTCTGCAAGAGACGTATGACAAGATGTATGAAGCGTATAGCAAAATTTTCTCCCGTATGGGGCTGGATTTCCGCGCTGTGCAGGCGGACACCGGCTCTATCGGTGGCAGCGCTTCCCATGAATTCCAGGTTCTGGCACAGAGCGGCGAAGACGATGTGATCTTCTCCGATACCTCAGACTACGCAGCTAACATCGAATTTGCAGAAGCGCTGGCACCATCAGCACCACGCGCGGCTGCATCCGAAGAGATGAAGCTGGTCGATACGCCAAACGCAAAAACCATCGCCGAGCTGGTTGAGCAGTTCAATCTGCCAATCGAAAAAACGGTGAAAACCTTGCTGGTTAAAGCCGTTGAAGAGAGCGCTTATCCGCTGGTAGCACTGCTGGTGCGTGGCGATCACGAACTGAATGAAGTCAAAGCAGAGAAACTGGCGCAGGTTGCCAGCCCGCTGACTTTCGCGACCCGAAGCTGAAATTCGCACAGTGATCAACGCAGGTCCAGGATCTCTGGGTCCAGTGAACATGCCTATTCCAGTGGTTATAGACCGTACCGTAGCCGCGATGAGTGATTTCTCCGCTGGCGCGAACATCGATGGTCAACATTACTTTGGTATCAACTGGGATCGTGACGTTGCGACACCAGAAGTGGCTGATATCCGTAACGTGGTTGCAGGCGACCCAAGCCCTGACGGCCAGGGTACGTTGATGATCAAACGCGGGATTGAAGTGGGTCACATCTTCCAGCTAGGCACCAAATATTCCGAGGCGCTTAACGCTTCTGTTCAGGGCGAAGATGGTCGTAACCAGATCCTGACGATGGGTTGTTATGGTATCGGGGTCACGCGCGTTGTGGCTGCTGCGATTGAGCAGAACCACGACGAACGTGGCATCGTATGGCCAGATAATCTGGCACCGTTCCAGGTGGCCATCCTGCCGATGAACATGCACAAATCTTACCGTGTGCAGGAGCTGGCGGAGAAGCTGTACAGCGAGCTGCGCGCCCAGGGTATTGAAGTGCTGATGGACGACCGTAAAGAACGTCCAGGCGTGATGTTTGCTGATATGGAACTGATCGGCATCCCGCACACCGTGGTTATCGGCGATCGTAACCTCGACAGCGACGACATTGAGTACAAATACCGCCGTAGCGGTGAGAAGCAGATGATCAAGACCGGCGACATTCTTGATTACCTTGTGAAAGCTATCAAAGGCTAAGCCGCCAGCCGACAAAAAGCCCCGCTAATGCGGGGCTTTTTATTATCAGCGTTGAAATCCGTTTATTTCGTTTCGCAGTCTTTACCCGCCACAAACGTAGCGGATTTATCCGTCACCAGCGTTTTAACCATCTCGCCGCTATCCGGATTAGGTTCCAGAGTGAAGTGGCCATCCACGGTCAAGAGAACCGGTTTACTGTCATTTCCACGGGCCACGGCATAATCACGTTCCAGTTGCGCATTGTTGGCGACACTGACTTTCTTGCCCGTCGCACAGTCGGTAAATACCGCAGCGTCCGCCATATAAAAATACATGCCGCGCATCGGCATCGGAGTCGATGGCAAGGCCACTTTTACCGGTGCCAGCGTATAATTGAACTGAGATTCAATCGGAAGACCTTCCCGATCGAGCATCTCCATTCCTTCGCCCTTCGGGCGGAAATAGGTTTTCTCACCTTCAGCATCCGTCAGAATCAGCTTTTCGGCTGTGCGTTCCCACTTACCGTAAGTCGCGAAAGATGACGGTTCTTTTGCGCCTTGATAGCGCTGATTCATTACCCATGAACCGTCCTTTTCCAGGAACAGCGTGGTTTCAATGCCTTCGCAGTCGGCGCAGGGTAAAACACCGCGCCAGCTCTGCTGCATCGGCTTCAGCGCTTGCGACTCCGTCGGTTGGAGCGCCTGCGTTTCAGTGCGATTGTTACAACCAATAAGTGCAAAGAGCGTAGAGGCTGCGAGCACTGACAATATCGCTGTTTTCACGATGAATTCCTTATAAATTGGGTGTCCCGGTTCGTTAATCAGAAGACCGTCGAATTTTACCGCGCAGTGATTTCACTGTGGACTTTTGCGCTTTCGATGACAACCGGCGCTCTTTTGACGCGCGCGTAGGTCGGGTTGCCCGACGGCTTTTCTGCACGACGGTTAATTCTTTGATCAGCGCGACCAGGCGCGCAAGCGCGGCTTCGCGATTTAACTCCTGGCTGCGATACTCCTGCGCCTTAATAATGATCACGCCATCACTGGTAATGAGGTGATGACTGGCCGCAAGCAAAGCCTCTTTATAAGACTCTGGCAGACTAGAGGCCCGAATGTCAAAGCGCAGATGGATAGCTGTTGAGGCTTTATTAACATGTTGCCCACCCGCGCCCTGCGCACGAATCGCCGTGATCTCAAGCTCGCTGTCAGGAATGCTAACGGTGCGGGACAACGCGATCATAACGGGGACTGCCACGCGGTGAGATGTATTTCCAGATTATTCTGTGAATCAGACAACCAGATCGCCCCATCCTGAATCGTTGCCTGTAAAGCCATTGTTCTTCCTGCAAAATCACTCAGCTGTGCCAGCTGTTCATCATCCAGATACCAGACAGAAAGATGCGAATACTGCGCGCATTTTCGTTGGTTTTGCTGCCACCAAATCTCAGCTGCACGCTGATTATAAGCAAATATCGCCACCTCTGCGGACTGCGTGCAGGCTTTCTTAATGCGACGTTCATCAGGCAGACCGAGTTCGATCCACAAATCGATGCCAAGATGATCGTTCTTTAGCCACGCTTCTGGCTCTTCTTCGGCACTTAATCCCCGCGTGAACTGCAACCGATCGTTGGCATATTTAATCCACGCCAGCAGGCGCAGCATCATGCGTTCCTGGGTTTCTGAAGGGTGACGCGCCAGCGTTAGCGACGCATCGAGAAACTGGTTGCGGTCAAGATCGGCTACATTAACTACCGCTTTATAAATTGTCGCTTTCAGCGCCATGAGTAAACTCCATTCTTATAAGGCGATCATTGTAGCGAAATTATGGCCAAAAGACTGTTGTGAGTGGGCGAAAGTCCACAATATCAAGGCGCTGATATTGCCAGGATGAGTATGTTATAGTCACCTTGATAAACCGTGTTTATCTTCGTAGGCTTAAATATCTCACAGTAACGTCAGTGCGCTGGCAGGAGGGGATGTGGAAATTTATTGTGAGTTAATTCGCAAAAGGTATGCGGAAATCGCCAGCGGAGATCTGGGTTATATCCCGGATGCGTTGGGCTGTGTGTTGAAAGTGCTGAATGAAGTCGCGACGGATGACAGCCTTTCAGAATCGATCAGGGAAAAAGCGGCGTATGCTGCTGCGAATTTACTGGTGAGCGATTATGTCAATGAATGATACCTATCAACCCATCAACTGTGATGACTATGACAACCTGGAGCTTGCCTGCCAAAACCATTTGATCCTGGCGCTAGCGTTAAAAGATGGCGAAGAGCTGAAGGCAAAAGCCCGCGATCTGGTTATGCGTAAGAACGTTGAATACCTTGTCGTCGAAGACGCGGGCGCAACGCGTGAGTTTCGTCTCGATAAAATTGCCAGCTTCAGTCATCCGGACATCGGCACCGTTGTGGTGAGCGAATCCTGAATGTCCCTAACGGGCAGTCCACTGCCCGTTACGCTTTCCACTCCAGCTGCACACCCTTTTCTGCCCAACCTTCCTGCGTAACAAAAACACCCGCAGCGGCAATCAGCGTTTCGCCATAAAACAGCAGCGGCGTGGTATCGCGTAACCAGGGAGGAATGTTGTACTCCTGCCAGATTTTCTTCAGTTTTCGTCCGCCGTGACGCCCAACAATATGCAGTATTCCGCCGGCTTTAAAACGGATCGTGACCTGCTCATCCGGGTTCGGCAGGCGAATATGGCCGCCCTCCACAAAAGAAACGCTACCCAGAGACAACATCAGAGGCTCAGAAGGATCGCGCCACTCGATAATCTGGTCAGCCATCGAAGGCTGGCATTTCACCCACCAAAGCTCTCCTTTGAAGCGCCGAACCTCGAAGCCACCGAGATGCAAACGCGGCGTGGCATCTTCACGAGCTAAAGCAACCTCTTCCCAGATACGATTTAACATTGTGCGCGAAGGCATTTGCGCATCATGAGCGGCGAGCCAGCGGCGTAGTAGCGCAGCACGACGCACGAGGCTCATCGCTTCAAGGGGTTCAATTTTTAGCGCACCCTCCGTCGAGATCACACTGGCTAACTCTTCAGTCAGCAGCTCATCCAGCAGGCTTTCTTGCTCAGCACACAACGCCGCACTTCTCGCCGTCGCATCTGCAAAATGCGGCCAACGTTCGGAGAGTAGCGGCAATACGCGCAATCGCAGAAAATTGCGATCGTAGCTGTCGTCCTGATTACTTTCGTCCTCGATCCAGCAGAGGTTATAGTCCTTTGCCCACGTTTCTAGCGAGGTGCGCGTTTCACCCAGAAGTGGGCGAATCAACTGCGTGCCTGCAAATTCAGTGCGCACAGGCATGGCGGACAACCCCGCCGGGCCGCTTCCCCGTTTAAGAGCCAGTAAAAACGTTTCACACTGATCGTCGAGATGTTGCGCCGTGACGAGCGCCTCCCCCCGCTTGAAGCACTTTTTCGAACGCTAAATAGCGCGCTTTTCGCGCCTGCGCTTCTGTACCCAAACCCTCATCATGAAGCGTCACACGTTCAACGATCAGCGGAATATGCCACGCTTCACAGAGCGATTCGCAGTGCGCAACCCAGCGGTCGGCATTTGAACTTAAACCATGATGTACATGAATGGCACGAATCTGAACATCAGGTTCCTGCTCGCGCCAGAGTCTTAATCGATGAAGTAAAACGGTCGAATCCAGCCCACCGCTAAATCCCACCAACAACTGGCGGTACGGAGAAACAGACTGAGCGATTACGGATGAGGTCATAAAAGGTCTTATAGAGAGCCAATGCCCGGAAAATTACCGAGCATTGACTCTGATGGCAAGCATTACTGCTGGTAGAGCTCCAGCGGCAAGCCATCCGGATCGTTAAAAAACGTAAAACGTTTGTCGGTAAACGGGTCGATGCGAATCGATTCACACTTCACGCCGTGTGCTTCAAGGTGTTCTGTGGCCCGATCGATATCGTCCACGCTGAACGCGAGATGGCGAAGCCCACAAGCTTCGGGGCGCGACGGACGGGCAGGCGGAAAAGGAAATGAGAACAGTTCGATCACATAGTCTCCGTTAAGCGCCAGGTCACCTTTCCACGAGTCACGCTCAGAGCGATAGGCTTCGCTCAACAGCGTAAACCCAAGAACGTCGCAATAAAATGCCTTACTTTTGGCGTAGTCCGAAGCGATAATCGCAATATGGTGAACCTGTTTTAAACCCAGCATAGCGTCTCCTTTTTATCATGCCTGCACGTTACAACTGAAAACCCTACACACGCAAGGGATCAACTCTCTTTTAAGACTCGTACCCGGTATACGCCGTTCTCATCGCGTTTTGCACCGTGAATGTCCGTCTCAAAGCCAGGATAATGGCGACCGATGGAACAGAGCATCAGCAGAAAATCGAGCACCGAACGGCTTTGCTCGGTGATCATTTCTCCCGGCATCAGAAGCGGAACGCCCGGTGGATAGGGGAGAACCATATTGGCGGATACGCGCCCAATGAGATTTTCCAGCTCTATGGTTTCCACTTCACCTTTGACCTGCTGCTGCCAGGCCTTGTGCGGTGTGAGCTTCATTTCAGGTAACACATCAAATGCCTGGAGCATCAGTCGAGGAAGATCGTGCTGGCGGATCAACTTATGGATCCCTTGTGCCAGATCCTGAATACGCATATTCCGGTAATAATCGGGATCTTCGGCATACAGATCCGGGAGCATATTTTTGACCCGCAGATTGAGATCGTATGCGCGCTTAAATTCCATCAGTCCGCGCAACAGGCCCATCGCTCGGGTTTTATCAATACCGATGCTAAACAGGAAAAGTAGATTATAAGGCCCGGTTTTCTCCACCACGACGCCGCGTTCGTCCAGAAATTTTGCCACCAGCGCTGCCGGAATCCCTTCATCACTCATGATTCCCTGTTCATCCATCCCCGGCGTCAGAATGGTGACTTTGACCGGATCAAGAAACATATGATCCGCGTCAGCGTCTCTGAAACCATGCCAGCTCTCGCCAGGCGCGACAGACCAGCATTCTGCCTCATCGATCTCTTCCGGTTGCCAGATATCGAAGAACCATCCGTCGGCTTCATCTTTCAGGCGCTGAACTTCTTTACGAAAATGAAGCGCCCGCTCCACCGAGCGATTAATCAGGCGTTTACCCGGATTACCGCGCAGCATAGCCGCTGCCGTTTCAATTGATGCGACTAATGGATAACTCGGCGAGGTGGTGGTGTGCATCATATAAGCTTCGTTGAACGTCTCTTCGTCGTATTCACCCTTAATATGGATTAACGATGCCTGAGATAAAGCGGCCAGCATTTTGTGCGTCGATTGCGTCTCGAAGAAGACTTTGCCCGGCACCCGTTCGCCGCTCATACCGCTTTTACCGGCATAAATCGGATGGAAATTGGTATAGGGTACCCATGCAGAATCGAAATGAATCGACGGTACATCGAGGGTCTGCTTGATCCAGTTGGTGTTATACAACAGGCCATCATACGTCGAGTTAGTAATCACCGCGTGAACCGGCCAGCTTGCATCAGGAACAGCGGCAACTTTATGTTCTATGGCGCTCCGGGAGAATTCACGGCGAGGGATCCCGCCCAGAATCCCCAGCGCATTTCGCGTTGGCGAGAGCCAGATCGGCACAACATCACTCATCATCAATAAATGCGCCAGTGATTTGTGGCAGTTACGGTCAATCAGCAGCGTACTGCCAACGGGGGCGGCATACATCCCGACAATCTTGTTTGAAGTCGACGTGCCGTTTGTCACCATATAACTCTGCTCCGCACCAAAAGTACGTGCGATGTACTCTTCGGCCTCGAGGTGCGGGCCCGTATGATCAAGCAGCGAGCCAAGTTCCGTCACCGAAATCGACACGTCGGCTTTGAGCGTATTCCCACCAAAAAAATCGTAAAAAAGGCAACCCACCGGGCTTTTCTGGTAAGCGGTTCCCGCCATATGCCCCGGCGTGCAAAACGTGTATTTGCCTTCCTGAACGTAGGTGAAAAGCGCGCGGGTGAACGGCGGGGTAATATTGTCGAGATATTCGCGAGTGTATTGCTGAATGCGGGTCGCAATATCTTCTGCAGCGCCCAATGCGTATTCAAAAAACCACAGCGCCATACGCATATCGTGGGCACTGACGTCCATCGTCGAATGCGTGTTGATGAAAGCGTACAGCGGCAGGTATTCATTCAGCTGATTGATATCGCTGCACAGTTCGAGATCGTACTCATCCCAGTCAAAAATCACGCCACAGATACGTGGATTGTGCTCGATAAACTTCAGCAGATCGGCATTGTTGTGCGGCCAGATAAGTTGATATCCACGCGCCTGCAACGCCTGCTCCAGCTCCTTGATGGGCTCATCTTTATAAAAGACGCCGTGCGGCCCCATAATGGCAATGATGTTCACGGTCTACCTCCTTGAAAAACATTCAATAAGGATAGTTAAGTTAAACGGCAGACATAAAAAAAGCCGCAACAATGTGCGGCTTTTAAGACAAATGTGACGCTTATGCGTAACCGTAGTTCATCAGACGTTGATAGCGACGGTTGAGCAAATCTTCTTTGCTCAGCACATCGAGATCGGCCAGATCGGCCAGCAACTGCGCTTTAAGGGAACCGGCGATCACTTCCGGCTTACGGTGCGCACCGCCCAGTGGTTCAGGGATCACGGTGTCGATCAGTTTCAATTCTTTCAGACGCGGCGCTGTGATACCCATCGCTTCTGCGGCCAACGGCGCTTTATCGGCGCTTTTCCACAGAATAGACGCACAGCCTTCAGGAGAGATAACGGAATAGGTGCTGTACTGCAGCATATTCACTTTATCACCCACGCCGATCGCCAGTGCACCACCGGAACCGCCTTCACCAATCACAGTACAGATTACCGGTACCGTCAGGCGAGACATTTCACGCAGGTTGCGAGCGATAGCTTCAGACTGGCCGCGTTCTTCTGCACCGACACCCGGGTATGCACCCGGCGTGTCGATAAAGGTCACGATCGGCATGTTGAAGCGCTCAGCCATTTCCATCAGGCGCAGTGCCTTACGGTAACCTTCTGGCGCTGGCATACCAAAGTTGCGACGGATTTTCTCTTTGGTCTCACGGCCCTTCTGATGACCAATAATCATCACCGGGCGACCATCAAGACGCGCTATGCCGCCGACAATGGCTTTGTCGTCAGCATAAGCGCGATCGCCTGCCAGTTCGTCAAATTCATCAAACGCCAGGCGGACATAATCCAGGGTGTACGGACGCTGTGGATGACGTGCCAACTGGGCAATCTGCCATGCGCCGAGATCGGCAAAGATTTTGCGCGTCAGTTCTACGCTTTTTTCACGCAGACGATGCACTTCTTCGTCGATGTTAATATCCAGTTTTTCATCCTGACGGCTCACCGCGGTCAGAGAATCGATTTTCGCTTCCAGCTCCGCAATCGGCTGTTCGAAATCAAGGAAATTCAGACTCATAGTATTCCTGTATTAGTCAAACTCCAGTTCCACCTGCTCCGAACCAATAAGGCCACGGAGATCGTTGAGTAAACGATCGCTCGGAGAGACACGCCACGTTGCACCAAAGCGCAACCGCGCGCGTGCATCCGCCCTCTGATAATAGAGATGTACTGGAATGGTCCCCGAACGATGGGGTTCCAGAGACTGACGGAGTCGGTTTAAAAGCTGGTCATCAATTTGCCTGTCCGTCAGCGAGATAGCAAGCCCGCGAGCATATTTTTCCCGGGCTTCGTCAATATCCATCACTTCACGGGCCATCATTTTAAGCCCGCCGCTGAAGTCATCAAAGCTGACCTGTCCGCTGACGATAAGTATGCGGTCGTTTTCCAGCAAATGCTGGTATTTTTCCAGCGCTTCGGTGAATAACATCACCTCCAGCCGCCCGGAACGGTCATCCAACGTACAGATACCGATGCGATTACCGCGCTTGGTGACCATAACCCGCGCTGCAATGACGAGCCCCGCTGCCGTGGTCATTTTACCACGTTCAGTTGGATGCATGTCTTTTAGCCTGTTGCCTCCGACATAGCGCTCAATTTCTTTCAGATACTGGTTGATTGGGTGTCCCGTCAGGTACAAACCTAACGTTTCACGCTCCCCTTCCAGCACCGTGTGTTCTGGCCATGGCTGGCAGTTGGCATACGATTGTTCAATTTGTTCTGGCTCATCGGCCAGCACACCAAACATATCGGCCTGACCAATTGCTTCCGCTTTAGCGTGCTGATCGGCCGCTTTCAACGCCTCACCGAGAGAATTCATCAGCGCTGCGCGATGCGGGCCGAGGCGATCAAATGCCCCTGACATGATCAGTTTTTCCAGCACACGACGGTTCAGCTTTTTGGTGTCAGTCCGCGCACATAAGTCGAAAAGCTCACGGAAGTAGCCGCCATTATTACGCGCTTCCAGAATCGCTTCGATAGGGCCTTCGCCCACACCTTTGATAGCCCCAATGCCGTAAACAATTTCACCGTCATCGTTAACGTGGAAATGGTACATCCCGGCATTGATATCCGGCGGCAGGATTTTCAGCCCCATTCGCCAGCATTCATCCACCAGGCCGACCACCTTCTCGGTGTTATCCATGTCGGCAGTCATCACAGCCGCCATAAATTCTGCCGGGTAGTGCGCTTTCAACCACAGCGTTTGATAGGACACCAGGGCGTAAGCCGCTGAGTGCGATTTGTTAAATCCGTAACCTGCGAATTTCTCTACCAGGTCAAAGATTTTTATCGCCAGTTCACCATCAATGCCGTTTTTCTTCGCGCCATCCTCAAAGGTGCCGCGCTGCTTGGCCATCTCTTCCGGTTTTTTCTTACCCATCGCACGACGCAACATATCAGCGCCGCCAAGGGTATATCCCGAAAGCTCCTGAGCAATCTGCATAACCTGTTCCTGATACAGGATAATGCCGTAGGTAGGCTCAAGCACCGGTTTCAGGCAATCATGCTGCCACTGCACATCAGGGTAGGAAATCTCTTCACGCCCGTGCTTACGGTCAATAAAGTTATCAACCATGCCCGACTGCAATGGGCCAGGACGGAACAACGCCACAAGTGCGATCATGTCTTCAAAGCAGTCAGGCTGAAGACGTTTAATCAAGTCTTTCATGCCGCGCGATTCAAGCTGGAATACCGCTGTGGTTTCCGAGCGCTGCAGCATGTCGAAACTTTTTTTGTCATCAAGCGGAATCGCAGCGATGTCAATCGGCTCCAGGCCCTGTTTGGCCCGACGCGGGTTGATCATCTTCAACGCCCAGTCAATGATAGTGAGTGTTCGCAAACCAAGGAAGTCAAACTTCACCAGGCCAGCGTACTCCACGTCATTCTTGTCGAACTGTGTAACAGGATGCTGACCTGATTCATCACAATATAACGGCGCAAAATCGGTAATTTTAGTCGGCGCGATAACCACGCCACCGGCGTGTTTACCGGCGTTACGCGTGACGCCTTCAAGCTTGCGCGCCATGTCGATAAGCGCTTTAACTTCTTCGTCTGCTTCGTAGATTTCCGGCAGTTGTGGCTCGGCTTCGAACGCTTTTGCCAGCGTCATGCCCGGATCGGGCGGCACCAGTTTTGAGATGCGATCCACAAAGCCATACGGGTGACCCAGCACGCGGCCCACGTCACGGATAACCGCTTTTGCCGCCATCGTCCCGAAAGTAATGATCTGTGATACCGCATCACGACCGTACATTTCTGCAACGTGATCAATAACCTGGTCGCGTTTCTCCATGCAGAAGTCAACGTCGAAGTCAGGCATTGAGACACGTTCTGGGTTGAGGAAACGTTCGAACAGCAGGTCAAATTCCAGCGGGTCAAGGTCGGTAATTTTCAACGCGTAAGCCACAAGCGAACCCGCACCCGAACCACGGCCAGGCCCCACAGGTACGCCGTTGTCCTTCGACCACTGGATAAATTCCATCACGATCAGGAAGTAGCCCGGGAACCCCATCTGGTTGATAACCTGTAGTTCAATGTCCAGGCGCTCATCATAAGGCGGGCGCTTCTCGTTGCGCTCGGCTTCATCCGGGAACAAAAATTCCAGACGATCTTCCAGACCTTCTTTCGATTTGAGGACCAGAAAATCTTCCGTACTCATCTCGCCGGTTGGGAACTGCGGCAAAAAATATTCACCTAAACGGACAGTAACGTTGCAACGCCTTGCAATTTCCACACTGTTTTCCAGCGCTTCCGGAATATCAGCAAACAGCTCGCACATCTCATCTTCAGAGCGCATATATTGCTGCGTGGAATAGTGGCGCGGGCGTTTTGGATCGTCGAGCGTAAAGCCGTCATGAATGGCAACACGGATTTCGTGCGCATCAAAGTCTTCAGCGTTAATAAACCGTACATCATTGGTCGCGACGACCGGCAGACCGCGCTGTTCAGCAAGCGCGACTGCCGCATGCAGATAGTTTTCTTCATCGGGACGACCTGTGCGAATCAGCTCCAGATAAAAACGATCCGGGAAGTATTCTTCATAAAACGCCACGCATTGCTCAACCAGAATATTGTTGCCGCGTATCAGACTTTTACCGACATCACCCATTCGACCGCCAGAAATCAGCAGCAAACCTTCATTGAGTTCTGCAAGCCAGTCCCTGTCGATCCATGGCCCCGCCGCGCCATAGCCCCGCTGATAGGCACGGGAAATCAGCAACGTCAGATTTTGATAGCCTGTATTGTTCATCGCCAGAACGGAAATTTGCGTCATTTCATCGCCGAGCAACTCGCTCTGAACGTGAAAATCCGCACCGATAATCGGCTTAAGGCCCGCGCCATGCGCCGCGCCATAGAACTTAACCAGACCACACAGGTTGGTGAAATCCGTGATCGCCAGCGCAGGCATGCCAAGAGCCGCTGCCTTTTTTACCAGCGGCCCGGTCTTCGCCAGCCCATCAATCATGGAGTAGTCGCTATGCACCCGCAGGTGTACGAAACGTGGTTCAGCCATCTTCAGATTCCGCGTGACTTAGTTGCTTACGTATTGATTCAGCACACCAGTCCCAGTGCGCGTTTCACCGGACCAAAACTGCGTCGATGATGTTCAGTTGGACCATGCTCAGACAGTCTCTCCAGATGGAAAGCGGTTGGATATCCCTTGTGCTGGGCGAAACCATACTGAGGATATGAAAGATCCAGCGCCGCCATTTCGGCATCGCGTGTCACTTTGGCAATGATGGACGCTGCGCTGATCTCGGCCACACGACTATCCCTTTCACCACCGCCAATGAGCGCATCGGCAGAGCAGGGCAGCGATTACCGTCGATCAGCACATATTCTGGTACGATTTTCAGCCCGGCGACAGCCCGCTGCATCGCCAACATGGTGGCGTGAAGAATGTTCAGCTCGTCAATCTCTTCGGGCTCTGCGCGGCCTAAACTCCACGCCAGTGCTTTTTCTTTGATTTCATCATAGAGCGCCAGACGGCGTTTTTCAGACAGTTTCTTCGAATCATTCAGCCCTACGATCGGGCGAGCAGGGTCCAGAATGACCGCTGCAGTGACAACGGCACCCACCAATGGCCCGCGTCCGACCTCATCCACACCCGCAACAAGGTGCGTATGTGGGTAAACAAACTCTAGCATTGCGCTAACTCCATCACGGCATCTGCTGCTTGCTCATCGGCGTTACAGCGGATCTGCTGATGCAGTTCACGGAAGGTGTCGTGCATTTGATGACGGGTTTTACCGTCTGCCAGTAAGGGCAACAGCGCATCGGCTAATGCCTGAGGCTGACACTCATCCTGCAACAGCTCTTTGACTAACTCTCGGCCTGCCAGCAGATTAGGCAATGAAACATAATCCGTTTTGACCAGACGCTTCGCCAGCCAGAAGGTAAATGGCTTCATGCGATAACCCACAACCATTGGGCATTTTGCCAACATGCATTCCAGCGCAGCCGTTCCGGACGCCAGCAATGCGGCATCACTCGCCACCATGGCTTCACGTCCTTTGCCATCCAGAAGGTGAATGTGCAGGTCAGGCGCGACTTCCGCTTTGATGCGCTCAAACTGCTCACGGCGTTTGGCATTCACGAGCGGCACAACCACTTCCAGATCGGGATATGTCTGGCGAAGAATTTGCGCGGTCTTCAGGAAATCAGCGCTAAGCATTTCGACTTCTGCGCCACGGCTACCCGGCAAAAGAGCCAGACAGTGAGCGTCATGCGGGATGCCAAGAGTATCTCGTGCAGCATTTTTATCCGGATCAAGCGGCATGGCATCGGCCATGGTGTGCCCGATAAAACGGCATGGCACATTGAATCTGTCATAAAACGCTTTTTCGAAAGGCAGAAAAGCCAGCACCATATCGGTGGATCTGCCTATTTTGAAAACACGTTTCTGTCGCCATGCCCAGACGGACGGGCTGACGTAGTGAACAGTTTTAATACCCTGTTTTTTCAGGTTGCCTTCGAGGGTGATATTGAAATCAGGCGCATCAATGCCAACAAAAACATCGGGCTTAAGATCGGTAAAACGACGCGTGAGATCGGCGCGAATATGCAGCAAACGGCGTAAACGCCCCAGCACTTCAACAATGCCCATTACCGCGAGCTCTTCCATTTCGTACCAGGCTTCACAGCCTTCGGCCTGCATCAGCGGGCCAGCAACGCCCACAAAGCGAGCATTCGGTACACGAGCCTTGAGTGCCCGGATGAGACCTGCACCAAGAATATCGCCGGAGGTTTCTCCGGCGACCAGGGCAATCGTTAGTGGACGGTTGTCGACCATTAACGAATCAGACCTCGAGTCGAGCGTTCAAAGAACTCAGTGAACGCTTTGACCTCTGGGTACTGTTCTGCCAGCGCAGCCACTTCTGGCTTAGCCTCTTCGAGCGTTTTGCCGCTACGGTACATCAATTTGTACGCGTTGCGGATCGCTGTAATTGCTTCGCGGCTAAATCCACGACGCTTGAGGCCTTCAATGTTAACGCCAAAAGGTGTGGCGTGGTTACCCTGCGCAATCACATACGGTGGAACGTCTTGCGCGACACCGGAGCAACCGCCGACCATGACGTGCGCACCAATAATACAGAACTGATGGACTGCCGTCATGCCGCCAATGATCGCGAAATCATCAACCGATACGTGCCCCGCCAGCGTTGCGTTGTTGGCGAGGATACAACGGCTACCCACTGTACAGTCGTGCGCAATATGCGCATTGACCATAAAGAGGTTGTCGCTGCCCACCTTCGTCAATCCACCACCCTGTACTGTGCCACGATGAATGGTGACGCTTTCGCGAATGCGGTTACGATCGCCGATTTCCAGACGGGTCGGCTCACCAGCATACTTCAGATCCTGGTTGACTTCGCCGATGGAGGCGAACTGATAGATCTCATTATCGCGACCCATGGTCGTATGACCATTCACGACGACGTGAGATTTCAGTACGGTACCCTCACCAATTACGACATGGGGTCCAACAATACAGAATGGGCCAATGTGAGCGTTAGCACCAATAATGGCACCCTCTTCCACAATGGCAGTTGGATGAATAAAGGCGGTTTTATCAATCACGTATCAGGCCTCCCGGCTACGCGCACACATCATGGTAGCTTCACAAACCACTTTGCCGTCAACTAAAGCAACGCCTTTGAAGCGCGTCAGTCCACGGCGCGTTTTTTCAAAAGTCACTTCCATGATCATCTGATCACCAGGTACGACTGGGCGCTTAAAGCGCGCTTCATCAATACCCGCGAAGTAATACAACTCACCAGGCTCAAGTTTACCCACGCTTTTAAACGCGAGAATACCCGTTGCCTGTGCCATGGCTTCCAGGATCAAAACACCCGGGAAGATAGGCTTACCAGGGAAATGTCCCTGGAAGAATGGCTCATTTACTGAAACATTTTTCACTGCGCGCAGAAAACGACCTTCTTCAAAATCCAGCACACGATCTACCAGCAAAAACGGGTAGCGGTGCGGCAGAAGTTCTAAAATCTCTTCAATATGCAGAGTATGAGTGTCGGTAGTCAAAATACTCTTCCTGTCAAAATGTACTGAATAGCAATAATAACACGGCCTGCCGGATTATAAGAAAGCCGACAGGCCGGGAAATTTAGCGTTAAAGGATGAACGCTTAGTCTTGTTGATTGATTTTGCGCTCAATAGACTTGAGGCGCTTACTCATATCATCAATATTCATCACCAGAGCTGCGGTTTTACGCCACATCTTATTCGGTTGCAGCGGAATACCGGAGGAGTAAACACCAGGTTCAGTGATAGGACGCATCACCATACCCATGCCTGTCACCGTGACTTTGTCGCATATTTCCATATGGCCATTGATCACGCTGGCTCCACCGATCATGCAGTAGCGGCCAATTTTCAGGCTGCCTGCCATGATTACGCCGCCCGCAACTGCGGTATTGTCGCCAATCACGACGTTATGCGCAATCTGACATTGGTTATCGATGATAACACCATTACCAATAAGGGTGTCGTCGAGCGCACCGCGGTCGATCGTCGTACATGCACCGATCTCAACACGATCGCCGATAATCACGCGACCTAGCTGAGGGATCTTGATCCAATTACCACGATCGTTAGCATAGCCAAAACCATCCGAACCGATTACGGTACCGGACTGGATCAGGCAGTTTTCGCCAATCTCAATTTCATGATAAACGGTGACATTGGCCCACAAGCGGGTGCCTGCACCAATTTTAGTGTGTTTGCCAACGAAGCAACCCGCACCGATCACCACGTTATCACCCAAAACAGCATCGGACTCGATGACGGCGTTCGCACCAATTGATACGTTGCTACCCAGCTTTGCCGTTGAATCGATCGCTGCACTTGGTGCAATGTTCTGTGCCGGCTGCGGCGTGGTATCCAAAATCTGAGCCATGCGCGCGTAAGTCAGGTAGGGATTTTTCACTACCAGCGCTGCGCCTGTGGCAAAAGGAAGGTCGTCCTGTGTTAATACCACAGCAGACGCCTGGCATTGGGCCAGGTGTTCACGGTACTTAGGGCTTACGATGAACGTAATATTGCCTGTTTTAGCAGATTGCATGGACGCAACAGCGGTGATGACGATATCGCCATCACCGTGTAATTCTGCATCCAACTGCTGAGCTAGATCAGCCAGTCGAATAGAAGGCATTACTTATTTAACCTGTTTCAGTACATCTGCAGTGATGTCTTTAACATCTTTGCTATTGAAAGCAACGGCATTCGCGTCAACAACCAGATCGATACTCTGATCGGCCGCTACGGATTTCACCGCAGACTGGATACGAGTGACCAGTTTGCCACGTTCTTCGTTAGAGCGACGCTGACGATCCTGCTCGAAAGCCTGCGCTTTCTGAGAGAAGGTCTGGCGCTGTGCCATCACGTCTTTTTCCAGCTTGCTGCGATCGCTTGCTTTCATGGTAGAACCATCACGCTGCAGACGCTGCATTTTGGACTGAAGGTCGCTTTCCATACCTTGCAGCTCGCTAGCACGGCCTTTGAATTCATTTTCCAGTGTTGCAGAAACACCGGTTTTCTGTGCAACTTGCTGGAACAGATTGCCCATGTTGACGATTGCAATTTTGTCCGCTGCCTGAGCAGAAGTCACCATCGCCAAACCAAGACCTGCCGCTAATAACCACTTTTTCACAATAAACTCCTTACCATCCCATTGGCACCCAAAGGTACCGTTCTTTGCGTGGCAAGGCGATCGTCTATTCGATCGCCGGTTGTCAGCGCTACACTGCAAACGCATTCCATTGCTGCGGATTATTACCAGGTTTTACCAATGTTAAACTGGAACTGCTCCGCTTTGTCTCCATCGTATTTCTTAAACGGTTGGGCGTAAGAGAAGACCAACGGCCCCAACGGTGACATCCATTGTAATGCGATACCTGCAGACATGCGAATGTTGCTCGGATCGCTATAGTCTGGCACACCAGCTGCTTTCATCTGCGCAGTGTTTTCCCAGTTGGTATCCCATACCGTACCCGCATCCCAGAAGAACGAAGTACGTACAGAGTTCGCATACTTGTCACTGATAAACGGCGTAGGTGTGATTATTTCCAGGCTGGCGACACCCATGGCGTTACCGCCTACTGCGTCATCAGAACTACATACTTCACTGGAAGATGTCTTATTACAGTTATCTTTGTCATTACCGCCGTAATACACCGCTTTCGGACCAATGTTATTGGACTGGAAGCCGCGCACTGTGCTGGAACCGCCGGCATAGAAGTTTTCGTAGAATGGCAGCTCTTTGCTACCTAAACCGTCACCATAACCCCAACGCGTACGACCCAGAACCACCCATTTATGATCGTCATCGATCGGGAAATAGGATGCGGTATCAAGCGTCAATTTATAGAACTCGTTGTCGGAACCCGGCACGGTGACTTTACCGTTCAGGTTGACGCGAGAACCTTCCGTTGGGAAGAAACCACGGTCAAGACGGTTATACGTCCAGCCATAGTTAAAGGTGAAATCATCTGCAGCAAAGCCATTATTGTCGCTGGATTTACTTGCTGTTTGACCGATTGAGTCCAGATAACGCCACATCGCCACCTGCGGTTGCATATTGGACAGGTCGTTATGCACGTATCCTAAGCCAGCACGCAGGGTGTTATATTCGTTAATCGGGAAGCCAAGCGTTCCGTCTACACCATAGCTTTTGTTGGTGTACGAAGACAGATCCGCATCGTCAGCTTTAAAGTCGTTATAGAAAATACGACCGCCAAGACTCACACCATCAACAGTAAAGTAAGGGTTAGTCACCGAGAATTCAGAGTACGTCTGGTAATCGTTTTTGGTTCCGTTGATACCAACGGAATAGCCAGTACCTAACCAGTTATCCTGCTGAACGCCAACCTGGAAGCTCACGCCACTTTCTGTGCCGTAACCGACACCAAAGTTGAAGCTACCGGTGTTACGCTCTTTGACCTTGTAAACAACGTCTACCTGATCAGGACTGCCCGCAACACGCTGGGTATCCGTATCAACCGTTTCGAAATAGCCCAGACGGTTCAGACGCTCTTTACCCTGATCGACCAGGTCGCTACCTAACCACGCGCCTTCCATCTGACGCATTTCGCGGCGAAGTACGGAGTCTTTAGAGGTATCGTTACCTTCAAAGCGAATTTTACGCACGTAGAAACGGTTGCCCGCATCAACGTTTACGCGAAGTTTAACGGTTTTGTCCGTATCATTGATCTCAGGCTGCGTTTGTACGCGCGGATAAGCATAACCGTAACGGCCGAGCAGCTTTTTAATGCCGTCTTCCATTTTGGTCACTTTTGCGCCGCTATACAGCTCACCCGGCTGAAGTTTGGTCAGGCTCTCAATTTCTGCAGAATGACCCGCCAGGTTTCCACTGACTTCAACACCTGAAAGCTTATATTGATCGCCTTCAGTGATGTTTACCGTAATGTAGATACCTTTTTTGTCCGGAGTCAGACTGACCTGAGTCGAGTCGATATTGAAACGGGCGTAACCACGATCCAGATAGTAGCTACGGAGGGTTTCAAGGTCGCCGGCCAGCTTTTGCTTCTGATATTTACGATCGCCAACCACGTTCCACCACGGCACTTCGTCGCGGAGCTGGAACGTAGAGATCAATTCGTCCGTACTGAACGCGTGGTTACCCACGATATTGATCTGCTGGATTTTCGCGGAAACGCCTTCCTGGAAGACGAGCTTCAGATCGACACGGTTACGCGGCAGCGGTGTGACAACGGCTTTTACGCTCGCGCTGTATTTGCCGACGCTATAGTAGAAATCTTCCAGTCCTTTTTCGATATCAGACAGGGTGGTGCGGTCAAGAGATTCCCCGACACGAACACCCGATGCTTCAAGGTTTTGCTTGAGCATATCGTCTTTAACCGACTTATTACCGGAGAAAGTGATACTGGCAATCGTTGGGCGTTCCTTCACCTGTACCAGCAGCGTATCACCATCGCGAAGGACGCGGACATCCTCAAAGTTGCCAGTGGCAAACAATGCGCGAATGGTATTACTGATATCTTCATCATTAACCGTGTCGCCCTGGCGAACTGGCATGCTGAGGAGGGCCGCACCAACGGCGACACGCTGAAGACCTTCGAAATGAATATCCTTCACTACGAAACCTTCAGCACCGTATACGGTCGCGCTGCTAAACAGCAGCGACGCTATGAGCAACTTTTTCATCGCCATCGTTATTATGCGTTCTTCCTAACACTCTCTCTTACAACCGAGAGAAATCATTGAAAAGTGCAAGCCCCATTAACAGCACCAGCAATATCGAGCCAATGCGATAACTAAAGTCTTGAACTCGCTCGGATACTGGTCCGCCTTTTAGCTTTTCAATCGCTAAAAACAGCAGGTGCCCCCCCATCTAAAACGGGAAGCGGGAACAGGTTGATTATCCCGAGGTTCACGCTTATGAGCGCGAGAAACATGAGATAGTAAATCACCCCGAATTCCGCTGACATCCCAGCCCCTTGGGCGATAGAAATCGGCCCACTGAGGTTGTTCAGTTTTACGTCACCAGTTATCAATTTCCCCAACATAGTGACCGTAAGCTTCATCAATTGCCATGTTTTATCCGTGGCTTCAACGATTGCGCTAAACGGCCCATACTGGCGTATTGTCTTGTACTCATCAGGCAATGGGATCACTTTTGGCACTACGCCAGCAAACCCCTCAGCCTTGCCACCGCCCGGTTTGGTATCCGGAATCAGCGTCAAAGAGAGCGGACTCCCCTGCCTTTCAACTTCCAGCGCTAACGGTGTGCCGGGATTATCGCGCACCAGATTAACAAAGGTCATCCATTGCGTTAAAGGCTGACCATCGACTTTAACGATCCTGTCGCCCGCTTGCAAACCTGCTTTACGTGCTGCTGAATCATCCTGCACTTCGGCTAACACTGGCTCAATCTGCGCACCACGCGGACGAATACCCAGCGCAGCAACGGGATCTTCTTTGTCTGGCTCAAAAGCCCACTGACGCAAATCAAGAATTTTTTCCTGACGCTGACTCTCACCCACTGGCGAGACGCTAACTAAGGCTTTTTCATCGCCAATCTTAGAGACCAACTGCAGCCTAACGGCATCCCAATCAGGGGTTTCGATGCCATCGATCGCTTTAAGTTCCATGCCTGGCGTAATTTGCGCTGTTGCTGCGATGGAGTTGGCGGTAATTTCACCAACAACCGGGCGAACACCAGGGACTCCGATGATAAACACCAGCCAATAAGCGAAGACAGCAAAGATGAAATTGGCTACCGGGCCGGCAGCGATGATAGCGGCGCGTTGGCTCACTGTTTTGTTGTTGAACGCGTAGTGTCGCATTTCAGGCGCAACAGATTCTACGCGTTCATCAAGCATTTTGACGTAACCGCCAAGAGGGATCAGCGCGATGACAAACTCAGTGCCATGGCGATCGGTACGGCGCCACAACGATTTACCAAAGCCAATAGAGAAACGCTCGACCCGAACTCCGCAGCGCCGGGCAACCCAGAAATGGCCAAATTCATGCACGGTAATCAGTACACCCAGTGCAACTATGAACGCCGCCAGATTCCAGAGAATGCTCAGCATAAAACCTTCCGTTAAATCGTCCCGAATACCAGAAACAACAGGCATGCAAACACAGGAACCGCAGCCGTCAGGCTATCAATACGGTCCAGTATTCCACCATGTCCTGGAATGAGGTGACCGCTGTCTTTAATCCCTGCTTCACGCTTGAACATACTTTCGGTCAAATCACCTAATACGGATGCCAACGCAGCAAAAATAGAGCACACCAGCAACGTTGTCGGTGCAACGTCCAGATTTGCCCAGACACCATATCCCCAGGAGATAATCGCTGCTGTAAACAGACCGCCGATGAACCCCTGCCAGGTCTTACCAGGCGAAACTTTTGGTGCCAGTTTATGTTTGCCAAACAGTTTACCAAACATATAGGCACCAGAGTCAGCACCCCAGACGAGAATCATGACATAAAGCAGCCACAACGCACCGCTGTAGTGGTTTTCGTCATAATGCCAGGCGCGCAACACGAGCATACCCCAGAAAAATGGAATAATAGTGAGCAGGCCGAAAATCAGACGTAGCGTTTTAGAGTTGCGCCAGATAGCTGCAGACTCGGGATAGAAAAGAACCAGCAGCAACGCGCCAATCCACCAACCCAGTGAGGCCCATAGGGAACCTGCCACCAGCGGCTGATGAATATCGTGATGATACTCGGGCAACATAAACAGCATCAGGGCCAATAACAGGCCACAGAGCACCGCCAGCCATACTCGCTGAGTGCGCGAGGTAAAGCCGCTAAGCTGTCCCCATTCCCACGCGGCGAGCATACACACCACCAGCGTGACAATAGCAAATCCCACCGGGGGCAGTAAAAACAGCGCCGCAATGACGATGGGTATTAATACAAAAGCGGAAATCAGGCGATACTTCAGCAAAAGCTACCCCCATCAGACTTTTTCAGCGCCTGGCTCAGTACCGCCGAAGCGACGCTCACGATTGGCAAAGGCATAAAGCGCACCTTCAAAGTCTTGTTCATCAAAATCGGGCCAGAGCACATCCGTAAAGTAAAGTTCGGCATAGGCAATTTGCCAAAGCAAAAAGTTACTAATGCGGTGTTCTCCCCCTGTCCTAATTACCAAATCCACGGGTGCGAGTTCATTCATGCAGATTTGCTGACCCAGCGCCTCTTCATCAATTTGGTCGGGTCTTAACAGCCCTTCCTGAACTTGCTCGGCGAGATGCCGAACGCCCTGGATAATATCCCAGCGTCCGCCGTAGTTCGCAGCGATATTGAGCGTCAGACCTGTATTATTTTCGGTCACCGCTTCCGCTTTGCGAATACGTTCCTGCAAACGTGAGTTAAAACGACTGGTATCGCCAATAATGCGCAAGCGAACGTTGTGGCGGTGGAGGCTTTTGACTTCGCTGTCGAGCGCCCACACAAACAACTCCATCAACGCAGTCACTTCCTGCGGAGGTCGATTCCAGTTTTCACTGCTAAAAGCATAGAGCGTTAACGCATCAATGCCGTTATTGGCGGCAAATGAAACGGCGCGACGAACAGATTTCGCCCCAGCTTTATGCCCAAAGGCTCGTATCTTCCCTTGTCTTTTCGCCCAGCGGCCGTTGCCATCCATAATGATTGCTACATGACGACAGCCATGAGCGGGCAAGTTTTCGCTTATTGGTTGATTCGCAGACAACATAACGCGTTTTTAGTCCCTGAAAGGATTTTACGGTACTCAGGAATACTGAAGCCATTACATAAAAAAGCCGTGTCTAACCACGGCTTACCTGACCACTTAAAGCCAAATACCTGCGATCAGGTGGCGCAGACTATATCACTGAAGCCTAACGCTAACAAACAACACAAGCACGAGTCGGTGGATTATCACCAGCTTGCGAGATGCGTCACCGCTTTACGCGCAGCCATGCGAGCCTGTAAATCGACGGCCAGCACCTCCTCAACGCTCTGCGGTTCCCGTAAATCCATCTTTTCAAGAACCGATAGATTGAGCGCCGCAATATCCGTAAAGCGGATCTGCTGTTTCAGAAATGCTTCAACCGTAATTTCGTTGGCTGCGTTCAGTGCTGTCGTTGCCGCTTGTCCCTGATCAAAAGCATTCATCGCCAGCTTCAGACAAGGGTAACGGTCGTAGTCAGGTTCGCTGAAGGTGAGTGCACTCAGCTTGCAGAAATCGAGTGGCTTTGCCCCCGACATCACACGGTTTGGCCACGCCATCGAATGCGCGATTGGCGTGCGCATATCCGGTTCACCCAACTGCGCAATTACGCTGCCATCCTGATAGCGCACCATAGAGTGGATCACCGACTGCGGGTGAATCAACACTTCCATCTGTTTTGCGGACGCGTTAAACAGCCAGCGAGCTTCAATGTATTCCAGACCTTTATTCATCATGGTGGCCGAGTCGACAGAGATTTTTCGCCCCCATTGACCAGTTCGGATGACGGCATGCCTGATCGGGCGTCATTGAGACCAGTTCAGACAAAGGCGTTTCACGGAACGGGCCACCAGACCCGGTGAGCAAAACTGACAAAACGCCATTTTGCTCAAGGGAAGCGTACCCCAGGTTTTCCTGGAAAGGTTGCGGTAAACTCTGAAAAATCGCGTTATGTTCGCTATCTACCGGTAAAAGTCGCGCCCCTCGCTGTTTTACGGCGTCCATAAAGAGGCGTCCGCATGTTACTAACGCTTCTTTATTTGCCAGTAAAACGGTTTTCCCCGCGTCAATTGCTGCGAGCGTAGGCAAAAGGCCTGCCGCACCAACAATCGCCGCCATCACCTGATCGACGTCATCCAGCGCAGCCATATCACAAGCGGCTTGTCGCCCGCTCATGACTTCCGTAGCACTTCCCTGCCCCGCCAGCAACACTTTAACCTGGCGAGCACTTTCCTCGTCATCCATCACCGCATAACGGGGAGAAAACTCAAGACATTGTTCAACCATGCGCTGCACGTTCTTCCCGGCCACAAGGGCGGTCACCGTGTATTTTTCAGGATTATGGCGAACAACGTCGAGAGTGCTGCAACCAATCGAGCCGGTCGAGCCGAGGAGAGTTAAATGCTTCATGAGATGCCCGGGAGATAGTTAAACCATATAAAAGCAAAACGCCGCCAGCAAAGTCACATGGACTTTCTGAACGGCGTTTATCAGATTACGACAGAAATCAGAACTGCATCAGTTCCGCTTCTTTATCTGCCAGCGCCGCATCAAGTTTTTTGATGGCTGCGTCAGTCAGTTTCTGCACGTCGTCCTGAGAACGGCGATCGTCATCTTCGCTGATTTCTTTATCTTTCAGCAGTGCTTTCACTTTGTCGTTCGCATCACGACGGACGTTACGTACGGCAACGCGCGCGCCTTCTGCTTCACCACGAACCACTTTGATCAGCTCTTTACGACGTTCTTCAGTCAGCGCTGGAAGCGGAACGCGAATGTCTGTACCTGCTGAGCTTGGGTTCAAACCCAAATCAGAAGCCATAATCGCTTTTTCAACAGCCGGACCCAAAGAACGGTCAAAGACGTTGATTTTCAGCGTACGGGTATCTTCTACCGTGACGCTCGCCAGCTGACGCAGAGGGGTTGGCGTACCGTAATATTCTACGATAATGCCATCCAGCAGGCTTGGAGAAGCGCGGCCAGTGCGCACTTTGCTAATTTGGTTTTTGAAGGCTTCTACGCATTTTTCCATGCGCACTTCAGCATCTTTTCTGATATCGCTAATCACGTTACGAATCCTTGAAAACTTGTTTCAGGCAGACTATCCGCCAACACAGCCGCTATAGGTGTGCTAAGTATAGTCGCGTTTAAATCATGACAACGCCTGAGGCGTGTCGAGGTAAGAAATCACTACAAAGTAAAGCGGAATCTTACCTGTATTTATCGTCAACGGAAATTATTCCGTGATCAAAGTGCCTTCTTTTTCACCCATCACTACGCGACGCAGTGCTCCGGGCTTATTCATGTTGAAAACACGAATCGGTAATTTGTGGTCACGAGCCAGCGTAAAGGCAGCAAGATCCATGACTTTAAGCTCTTGATCCAGCACTTCGTTGTAGCTCAGCTGTTCGTACATCGTTGCGGAAGGATCTTTTGCGGGATCGGCGGTAAACACGCCATCCACTTTGGTTGCTTTCAATACTACGTCGGCTTCGATTTCAATACCGCGCAGACAGGCTGCTGAGTCGGTCGTAAAGAACGGATTACCGGTACCCGCGGAAAGAATTACCACGCGGTTATTGCGTAGCAGGCTGATCGCTTCTGCCCAGCTGTAGTTATCGCACACGCCGTTCAGCGGAATAGCTGACATCAGGCGCGCGTTCACATAGGCGCGATGAAGTGCATCACGCATTGCCAGGCCATTCATCACGGTAGCCAGCATACCCATGTGGTCACCCACAACACGGTTCATACCCGCTTTCGCCAGACCAGCGCCACGGAAAAGATTACCACCGCCAATTACCACGCCAACCTGGATACCCAGTTCAACCAGTTCTTTGATTTCCTGTGCCATGCGGTCAAGAATGCTTGCATCGATACCGAAGCCTTCTGTTCCCTGCAGCGCTTCGCCACTAAGCTTAAGCAGAATGCGTTTGTACACGGGTTTTGCATTGGTAGCCATGTTTCTTTCCTGAGACTGTCAACGATTGAGATGGGGGTTAATTCTGGCGACATAGTACGTCGCTTATCAGTGCAGAAACTACGGGTTTCTGTCTGATTTTTACATGACGGGCAAAAAGAAGCCGCCCTCAGGCGGCTCCTTCGCAATCCTTAAGACTGCTTGGACATTGCAGCAACTTCTGCTGCGAAGTCAGTTTCGACTTTCTCGATGCCTTCGCCCACTTCGAAGCGGATGAAACCAGTCACGTCAGCATTGTGCTCTTTCAGCAGCTGAGCAACAGACTTGGTTGGATCCATAACGAATGGCTGACCCGTCAGAGAAACTTCGCCGGTGAATTTCTTCATGCGGCCTTCAACCATTTTCTCTGCGATTTCTTTTGGCTTGCCAGACTGCATAGCGATGTCGAGCTGAACCTGGTACTCTTTTTCTACCACTTCAGCAGACACGTCTTCTGGCTTAACGAATTCTGGTTTGCTTGCAGCGATGTGCATAGCCAGCTGTTTAACCAGCTCTTCGTCAGCGCCTTTAGCAGCAACCAGAACACCGATACGTGCACCGTGCTGGTAAGAACCCAGTACGTCGCCTTCGATGGAAGCAACACGACGGATGTTGATGTTCTCACCGATTTTAGCAACCAGCGCAACACGCTCTTCTTCGAACTGTGCTTTCAGAACGTCAACGTCAGTGATTTTGCCAGCGATAGCAGCGTCCAGAACTTTGTTAGCAAATGCCTGGAAACCACCGTCTTTTGCTACGAAGTCAGTCTGGCAGTTAACTTCCAGAATGATGCCGTAGGTGCCGTCGATTTTGGTCAGGATTACGCCGTCAGCAGCAACGTTGCCTGCTTTTTTCGCCGCTTTGATCGCGCCGGATTTACGCATGTTTTCGATTGCCAGCTCGATGTCGCCGTTAGCTTCAACCAGTGCTTTTTTGCAATCCATCATGCCTGCGCCAGTACGTTCGCGCAGCTCTTTTACCAGGGATGCGGTAATTTCAGCCATTCTTAAATCCTCGGGAGATGACCGGCTCGGTTCATGGAACCAAACAGGTTTAAAAGTGAAAAAGGGGCCATTAAGAGGCCCCTATCCATACACGGTACTAATAAGGGGTAGAACCTTATTATTCAGCTTCTACGAAGCTTTCTTCCGCTTGAGAAGCCAGATCCTGAGAACGGCCTTCACGTACGGTTGCCGCTACAGCACCCAGGTACAGAGTAACAGCACGGATTGCATCGTCGTTACCCGGGATAACGAAGTCAACACCGTCCGGATCGGAGTTGGTATCAACGATAGCAAATACCGGGATACCCAGGTTGTTGGCTTCTTTAATTGCGATGTGCTCGTGGTCAGCATCGATAACGAACAGAGCGTCTGGCAGACCACCCATGTCTTTGATACCGCCCAGGCTGTTTTCCAGCTTGGCCAGCTCACGAGTGCGCATCAGGGCTTCTTTTTTGGTCAGCTTATCGAAAGTACCGTCCTGAGACTGGATTTCCAGATCTTTCAGGCGCTTGATGGACTGACGAACAGTTTTCCAGTTAGTCAGCATACCGCCCAACCAGCGATGGTTCACGAAGAACTGGTCGCAGTTGTTAGCAGCATCTTTCACAGCTTCGCTTGCAGCGCGTTTAGTACCAACAAACAGAATCTTACCTTTACGGGAAGAGATCTTGCTCAGCTCAGCCAGGGCTTCGTTGAACATTGGTACAGTTTTCTCAAGGTTGATGATGTGAACTTTGTTACGCGCGCCGAAGATGAAAGGCTTCATTTTCGGGTTCCAGTAACGGGTCTGGTGACCAAAGTGAACACCAGCCTTGAGCATGTCGCGCATGGAAACAGTTGCCATGGTAAAAACCTCTATAGTAAATGTTGGGGTTATGCCTCCACGTATCCCATATTACCGACCCCTAGGGGCACCCCGGAATATGTGCCGATACGTGTGTGTAATTACACAAAGTGAGATTTGTCGCTTCAGGTCCATCTTGTGTATACGAAATGGATCGGAAGTCCGGCGCGCTTTATACCACAAAACACCGGCAGAAACCAATAATTGTTGGCCTGATGTGCTGTTACTGATTCTCAATTTGGCAGCAAGTGCGAGGGACTGATACCATTGACAACACAAAGACTAGTATCGTCGAAAAAATCGACACTGATGGACAGATTACATGGCTATCTCTATTAAGACCCCTGAAGAAATTGAAAAAATGCGCGTCGCCGGTCGTCTGGCCGCTGAAGTGCTGGAAATGATCGAGCCGTTCATTAAACCGGGCGTCAGCACCGGCGAGCTGGATCGCATCTGTAATGACTATATCGTTAATGAGCAGCACGCGGTTTCCGCTTGCCTGGGCTACCACGGCTTCCCGAAATCCGTCTGTATCTCTATTAATGAAGTCGTCTGCCACGGCATCCCGGATGATGAGAAGCTGCTGAAGGACGGTGATATCGTTAACATCGACGTGACCGTCATTAAAGACGAATATCACGGCGACACCTCAAAAATGTTTATCGTCGGCAAGCCCACCATTCTGGGCGAGCGCCTGTGTCGTGTGACGCAAGAAAGCCTCTATCTGGCGTTGAAGATGGTGAAACCAGGCATTCGTCTGCGTACCCTCGGTGCCGCCATTCAGAAATTTGTCGAAGCGGAAGGTTTTTCCGTGGTTCGCGAATACTGCGGTCACGGCATTGGTCGCGTCTTCCACGAAGAACCGCAGGTTCTGCACTACGATGCAGACGATGGCGGCGTGGTGCTGCAAAAAGGCATGACCTTTACTATCGAACCGATGGTGAACTCCGGCGACTACCGCATCCGCACCATGAAAGATGGCTGGACGGTAAAAACCAAAGACAGAAGCTTGTCTGCGCAGTACGAGCATACTATTGTGGTCACAGACAACGGCTGCGAAATTATGACGTTGCGAAAGGATGACACCATCCCGGCGATACTCTCGCACAACGAATAATAAGAAGCCGGCGAATGCCGGCTTTTTTAATGGCGATAGCTTTTACTTATGGGTGACGTAGATGAATAACCTTTTACCCGAACAGTATGCCAACACGGCACTCCCCACCCTGCCCGATCAGCCGGACAACCCGGGAGTGTGGCCTCAGCGTGAGCTGACGTGTGCGGATATCAAAGCGCACATTGAGGTATTTCAGCGTTGGCTGGGTAAAGCCTTTGACGAAGGCATTTCTGCGGAAGCGCTCATTGAAGCGCGCACCGAATTTATCGACCAAATGCTGCAACGGCTGTGGATTGATTATGGCTTTGGGCAAATCAGCGACGTCGCGCTGGTCGCTGTCGGCGGGTACGGACGCGGTGAGTTACACCCATTGTCCGACATCGACCTGCTCGTCCTGAGCCGTAAAAAGCTGTCGGACGAACAGGCGCAAAAAATTGGTGAACTGCTGACGCTGCTGTGGGACGTCAAGCTGGAAGTGGGCCACAGCGTTCGCACGCTTGAAGAGTGTCTGCTCGAAGGGCTATCCGATCTGACCGTCGCCACCAATCTGATCGAAACACGTTTGCTGATTGGCGACGTCGCGCTGTTTCTTGAACTACAGAAGCACATTTTCAGCGAAGGCTTCTGGCCTTCCGAAAAATTCTTTGCCGCCAAGGTTGAAGAACAAAATGTGCGCCACCAGCGGTATCACGGCACCAGCTATAATCTTGAGCCAGATATCAAAAGCAGCCCGGGTGGGTTGCGCGACATCCACACGCTTCAGTGGGTTGCCCGTCGCCATTTTGGCGCGACATCCCTTGATGAGATGGTCGGCTTTGGCTTTTTAACCGAAGCCGAACGCAACGAGCTAAACGAATGCCTGCATCTGCTATGGCGGATCCGTTTTGCGCTGCATCTTGAGGTCACCCGCTATGACAACCGTCTGCTGTTCGACAGGCAGTTGAGCGTCGCCCAGCGCCTGAACTACAGCGGTGAAGGCAACGAGCCGGTTGAACATATGATGAAGGATTTCTTCCGCGTCACCCGTCGCGTGAGTGAACTTAATCAGATGCTATTGCAGCTTTTCGATGAAGCGATCCTGGCGCTGACCCCGGATGAAAAGCCGCGCCCGATCGATGACGAATTCCAGCTGCGCGGTACCTTGATCGACCTGCGCGACGAAACGCTGTTTATGCGCGAGCCGGAAGCGATCCTGCGCATGTTTTACACCATGGTTCGCAACAGCACGATCACCGGGATCTACTCCACGACGCTGCGCCATTTGCGTCACGCACGCCGCCATCTGAAACAGCCACTTTGCTACATACCGGAGGCCCGCTCGCTCTTTCTGAGCATGCTGCGCCATCCTGGCGCGGTCAAACGTGGTCTTTTACCGATGCACCGCCACAGCGTGTTATGGGCCTATATGCCCCAGTGGTCGCACATTGTCGGTCAGATGCAGTTTGACCTTTTTCATGCCTACACGGTGGATGAACATACCATTCGCGTGATGCTGAAACTCGAAAGTTTCGCGAATGAAGAAACCCGTTCCATGCATCCGCTTTGTGTGGATCTGTGGCCGCGACTCAGCCACCCGGAGCTGATCCTGATCGCAGCCCTATTCCACGATATCGCCAAAGGGCGCGGCGGCGATCACTCCGTGCTCGGCGCGCAGGACGTGCTGAAATTTGCCGAATTGCACGGCCTCAACTCGCGAGAAACCCAGCTGGTGGCGTGGCTTGTGCGTCATCACTTGTTAATGTCCGTGACCGCACAGCGTCGCGATATTCAGGATCCGGAAGTCATCAAGCAGTTCGCCGAAATCGTCCAGACGGAAAACCGGCTGCGTTTTCTGGTGTGTCTCACCGTGGCAGATATCTGCGCCACCAACGAAACGCTGTGGAACAGCTGGAAGCAAAGCCTGTTGCGCGAACTCTATTTTGCCACTGAAAAGCAGCTGCGCCGTGGGATGCAAAACACGCCCGATATGCGGGAACGCGTGCGTCACCACCAGCTTCAGGCATTGGCACTGCTACGCATGGACAACATTGATGAAGAGGCCCTTCATCAGATCTGGTCGCGCTGTCGGGCGAACTATTTTGTGCGTCACAGCCCACATCAGCTCGCCTGGCATGCCCGCCATCTTCTCGACCACGATCTGTCGAAGCCGATGATCCTGTTGAGTCCACAGGCCACACGCGGCGGGACGGAAATTTTCATCTGGAGCCCTGACAGAGCCTATCTGTTTGCTGCGGTGTGCGCTGAACTGGACAGGCGAAATCTTAGCGTGCACGACGCGCAGATTTTCACCACGCGCGACGGCATGGCGATGGACACCTTTATCGTGCTAGAGCCAGACGGAAGCCCTCTTTCTGCCGATCGCCATGAAGCCATTCGCTTTGGTCTGGAGCAGGCCATTACTCAGCACAGCTGGCAGCCGCCGCAACCGCGTCGCCAACCGGCAAAACTGCGCCATTTTACCGTCGATACCGAGGTCAATTTCCTGCCGACCCATACCGATCGTAAATCGTTCCTCGAACTGATCGCCCTCGACCAGCCGGGACTGCTCGCACGCGTTGGTCAGGTCTTTGCGGACCTGGGAATTTCCCTGCATGGCGCCAGAATTACAACCATTGGCGAGCGAGTAGAAGATTTATTCATAATCGCTACTGCCGACAGGCGTGCGCTTAATAATGAGCTGCAACTTGAGGTGCAACAACGGTTGACAGCGGCCCTCAATCCAAACGATAAAGGGTGACGTGTTTTTTAGTGAAATGGAAAGTGTAAACAATGCAGCAGTTACAGAACGTTATTGAGTCCGCCTTTGAGCGTCGCGCCGATATTACTCCGGCAAATGTGGATACCGTAACCCGCGAAGCGGTTAATCAGGTGATTTCCCTGCTTGATTCCGGCGCGCTGCGTGTAGCAGAAAAAATTGACGGCCAGTGGGTCACGCATCAGTGGCTGAAAAAAGCCGTGCTGCTCTCTTTCCGTATTAACGATAACCAGGTTATCGACGGTGCGGAAAGCCGCTACTTCGATAAAGTCCCGATGAAATTCGCTGATTATGACGAAGCGCGTTTCGTGAAAGAAGGTTTCCGCGTTGTGCCGCCTGCGGCCGTTCGCCAGGGTGCATTTATTGCACGCAATACCGTGCTGATGCCGTCTTATGTGAACATCGGTGCTTACGTTGACGAAGGCTCAATGGTGGATACCTGGGCGACCGTTGGTTCTTGCGCCCAGATTGGTAAAAACGTTCACCTGTCCGGCGGCGTCGGTATCGGTGGCGTTCTGGAGCCATTGCAGGCCAATCCAACCATCATTGAAGACAACTGCTTTATCGGCGCACGTTCTGAAGTGGTTGAGGGCGTGATCGTTGAAGAAGGCTCCGTGATTTCCATGGGCGTTTATATCGGTCAGAGCACCCGTATTTACGATCGTGAAACGGGCGAAGTACATTATGGTCGCGTACCAGCAGGTTCCGTTGTCGTTTCCGGTAACCTGCCGTCGAAAGACGGTAAGTACAGCCTGTATTGCGCGGTTATCGTGAAAAAAGTCGATGCCAAAACCCGCAGTAAAGTCGGCATTAACGAATTGCTGCGTACCATCGATTAATCAGGTACAACAAAAAGCGGGGCTACCCCGCTTTTTTTACATCTGAAGGTGGCGAAAATAGATTTTTTCGTTAATTATTCATGGGTTATGTTGAGATCAAGGGTACCGCTATGTACGATAATCTGAAAAGTCTGGGCATTACCAATCCTGATGAAATTGATCGTTATAGCCTCCGCCAGGAAGCGAACAACGATATTTTGAAAATCTATTTTCACAAGGACAAAGGAGAGTTTTTCGCGAAAAGCGTGAAGTTCAAATACCCACGTCAACGTAAAACCGTCGTCGCTGATGGTGTCGGCCAGGGGTATAAAGAAGTTCAGGAAATCAGCCCCAACCTGCGCTACGTGATCGATGAACTCGATCAGATCTGCCAGCGCGACCGCACCGAAGTCGATCTGAAACGTAAGATCCTCGATGACCTTCGTCACCTTGAAAGCGTTGTGACGCACAAGATCAGCGAAATCGAAGCCGATCTTGAGAAATTGACCCGCAATAAGTAAAAAACAAAGCGGCAACCTTGCGTTGCCGTTTTTCGTTTTTTCTCCTTCTGCCCGTGGGTGAGAGCATCAGCGTGCACTCTACATCATCTCTGTTCATCCAGTTGCAACGCGACGTAAAGCAGCAGCCTGTCGTCGAAATTGCCCAAATCGAGTCCGGTTAATTCCGAAATACGGTTCAGACGGTATTCCAGCGTATTTCGGTGAATAAACAGTGCCTTCGACGTCGCCAGTGGCTGGACGTTATGGCGAAACCATGCCTGCAACGTCCGGCGAAGTAATCCATTGTTATCCATCGCCTTCAGGCGCACTAATGGCCGCGCCAGCTCGTTGGCTTGCCAGCCACCGCGCAAGCTGTCGAGCAGCACCGGGAGCATCAGATCCTGATAAAAATATCCCCTGCTTTCCGGCATGCGCTGTTTACCCACCATCATGGTGGTGCGCGCCGTTCGCCATGAACGCGCGATGCTGCCGGGACCGGTAAAATAGTTGCCCAGCGCGACGCGAAAACGCAGTTGCCCGTTCTCTTTCATTCGCGCAATTAGCTGCTCAACCCGACGGCGGTGATCTTCTGCATCCCATCGGCCAAACTGATTCAGCGCAGGCTTGAGCACCACCATTTCTGTCAATGAAACGATTGCGACCAGGTTGTTACGCTCCGGGGTCGCTAGCGCGTTTTGCAGCTGTTGTAATTCCGCCATCGCGCTGTCCACGCCTAGCTGGCCGCTATCAACTTCGATAACCGCCACAACGCGCGGTTGATTGAGATCGATACCCAGACGCTGCGCCCATTCGGTCAGCGCAGGGGTGTGCTCTTCGGCCTGAATCAGGTTCATCACCAGCTCTTCGCGCAGGCGACTGTCCTGCGCCAGAAGATGCATCAGACGCGATTGTTCCAGCATCATCTCGGCGGTCATGCACACCAGCTCACCGTATTTGCGCAAAGATTCAGGCTCACCCGTCAGGCCAATTACGCCAACGATTTCCCCTTCCAGACGCAGCGGCAGATTGATGCCCTGGCGCACACCATGCAGATGCCGCGCGACGGCATCGTCAATATCAACGACGCGTCCCTGGGAAAGCACCAGCAGCGCGCCTTCGTGCAATTCACCAATACGCTCCCGATCGCCGCTGCCGATGATTCGCCCACGGGCATCCATTACGTTGATATTGGTATCGATGATGCGCATAGTGCGCGCCACGATTTCCTGCGCCATTTTGGTATCGAGATGCCAGCCAGCCATGTAATCCTCCCGTGAGCAGAGCTCAAGCATAGGGAAGTTCAATAACGGCTGCATTGTGCGAATGCACAAAGTCAGGGAAAGAAATATGGACTTGTGGGAAGGGTCACAGAAAAGGAGACGCTCCAGCCTGAAGTCAGGCTGGAGCGGAGGAGATTACTGCATCAACAGGTATAGAGTGGTGTCACCACGCTGGATATTCAGCGCCAGCACGTTAGGTTTGCTGTCGAGAATTTTGCGCAGCTCAGCAATGTTTTTCACCGGCTGCTGGTTAGCGCCAATAATCACATCGCCTTTTTTCAGCCCAATGCGCGCCGCTGGAGAGCCAGCTTTAACGTTGCTCACGACTACACCTTTATCAGCTCCTTTGTTGCTCATATCCGCACCTTCAATACCGCTGAAGATAGAGCTGGAATCGACCTGAGTCTGGCTGCTCTGCTGCAGTTCAAGATTCACGCTGACGGGTTTACCGTCGCGCAGCAGACCCAGCGTCACTTTGCTGCCCACCGGCATTGAGCCGACTTCAGCGCGCAGCGCCGCAAAGCTGCTGATTGGCTTACCGTTCAGGGTGGTGATCACATCACCCGCCTTGATACCGGCTTTCGCTGCAGAGGAGTTTGGCATCACCTGGCTAACAAAGGCCCCGCGCTGCGCGTCAACTTTCATTGCCTTCGCCAGTTCGGAGTTCAGTTCCGTGCCCAGAATACCCAGTTCACCGCGTTTGACCTGGCCGAATTCAACCATCTGGCTGGTCAGGTTTTTCACCATGTTACTTGGGATCGCAAAGCCGATACCGATGTTACCGCCGTCCGGTGCCAGAATCGCGGTGTTGATACCGATCAGCTCACCGTTCAGGTTAACCAGCGCACCGCCGGAGTTACCGCGGTTAATGGCCGCATCCGTCTGGATAAAGTTTTCGTAGTTTTCCGCATTCAGGCCGCTACGGCCCAGTGCAGAAACGATACCGGATGTCACCGTTTCACCCAGACCAAACGGGTTACCGATGGCGACGGTGTAATCGCCGACGCGCAGGGCATCGGAATCAGCCAGTTTGATGGCCGTCAGGTTTTTGGATCCTGAATCTGAATCAGAGCGATATCAGAGCGCGGGTCTTTACCCACCACTTTGGCATCAAATTTACGGCCATCGCTCAGCTGTACTTTGATGGTGCTGGCATTGTCCACAACGTGGTTATTGGTAACGACATAGCCTTTCGCCGCGTCAATGATCACACCCGATCCCAGCGCCATGAATTTTTGCTGCTGACCGCCGCCATTGCCGCCGGAGCTGTCATCGCCCGCGCCACCGCCCTGACAGAACGGTGAACTCTGGAATGGCGAACCGTCCTGACAGAACGGAGAATTATCGCCAAAGAACTGCTGGAAGTTACGCGGCATGCGCGGCGTATTAACGGTTGTGCTCCCCTCAACGTTAATACTCACCACCGATGGCATCACTTTTTCAAGCATCGGGGCCAGGCTTGGCATCTGCTGCGCGGTTGTGGCCGAAGACGCGGTCTCGGCTGCGCTTGCAGAAAGGGGAGACAACGCTAAACCTAAACTCAAAGCGAGTGCACTCATTGCTAATGTTGTTTTTTTCATGTTCTCAATCTCGATTAACAGATTACGCAAAATTGCTGTGTACATCAGATTCGTTTTCAGCGCCTAAGTTCCGGGATTAAGTTTCTGGAAAAAGTAAAAATTTATTGGCCGTCTTTACAAAACTCATCAGTTATTCCACAGCCATCAGACGACGGTATTCATCCCATGCATACAAATCTGTCATCCCGCTGATATAGTCCTGAATAAGCCGACAGCGGTAATAATATTCCATCACTGGCCACTGTGCAGAGGTGCGATCAATTTTACTCACGGCTTCGACATAGGCAAGACGATGACGGGTCGAGAGTTTATGTAATAGTCGTGTTTCAATCGGCAGACGTTTCACGCGATCTGTTTCTACAAGTTCAGTAAATTCCTCTACGGATAATTTCAGCAGCGGCTGATAAATATCCAGCAGACCGCTGATCACGCGGTAGCCTTGTAATTCCAGCTGTTCGACATCTGGGTGGCTAAAGACATGACGAATAGCGACATTTTTATATAACTCAAGAAGTTGACTGAAACTGCTGTCGTCCTCAAGCAACGCATGATTAAACTCACCGGAGAAAATCGCGGGCAAGTTATCGATAAAACGCGCAGCGGAATACGGCACCAGTTTATTTAACGTGTTGACGCGCAAATACATAAAGAACTGATCTTCAGTGCTGCGACTGAGGGTATTCGAGCGCGATTTATCCCAGGCATTTTCCACAACCTGAGAAAATAATGAGCCTTTTTCGTGGGTGCCCCATGCATCATAAAGATGCTGATAAAGTTCCTCGACGCTGAATATTCTTTTCTCAACGGCGTCTTCCAGATCGGCCACGCAATAGGAAATGTCATCGGCAGCTTCCATAATCCAGGTCAATGGAAAACGGCCGTGAGGCGTCAGTGACAGTTCCTTACGCAGTCGTTCAATATAGGCCTCTTCAGACAAATAATAGCCGGGCTTTTTCATTAAATAACTGTGGGACGCAGGCGGCTCGCCCATCCACCATGCCGGACGGGTGTATTTCAGGATGCAACCCACCTGCGCCCAGGTCAAATTCATCCGCATCAGGGAGTGCACCAGCCTGATTCCTTGCGCATTGCCTTCAAACTGACACAGATCCTGACGCACTTTGCGCCGCAGATCGTTTAATGGTTCTTCGCCTTCGCGCAACCGTAAATCCCGGACGATGCAGCGATCGTCGCTTTGCGGTTGGCTGGCAGCGTCCAACGGGAACAAGCGCTGTTTAAACCAGTCGTTGATCGCCGCCTCACCAAAATGACCAAACGGCGGATTGCCGATGTCATGCATCAGACACGCCATCTCAACGATGCTCTCGAACGGGCCGGTCAACTCATCCAGACCGTACGTTTCCAGCAGGCGCTGTTCTTTAAGGCGACTTAGAATTTCTTTGGCGATGTAGCGCCCCACCTGCTGAACTTCCATCGAATGGGTCAGACGCGTGCGGACGGCAGCATTACGCTCGAGCGGGAACACCTGGGTTTTTTGCTGTAAGCGGCGAATGGCAGGAGAGTTAATGATGCGCCCACGATCGCTTTCGAAGATCCGCAGGATCTCATGCTCGCTCTTGCTCCCCTGTGGGGATCGGAATCGACGATGCCAGTTAATTTTGTTGCGAAAATCGATTGGTGCCATGTGCTCCCCCGCGTGAGAATGCGTTTCCCCTTAAGCGCATGATAGACTATGCATCTTAACAAGGCACATCGCGAGTAAATCTATGAAAATCGGCATTATTGGTGCAATGGAAGAAGAAGTTACGCTGCTGCGTGACAAAATTGAGAACTGTCAGACTCTGTCTCTGGGCGGCTGTGAAATCTATACCGGCCAGTTGAACGGGACTGACGTGGCTCTGCTGAAATCAGGCATCGGTAAAGTCGCTGCCGCGCTGGGCGCGACGCTACTGCTGGAGCGCTGCAAACCTGACGTGATCATCAACACCGGTTCTGCGGGCGGTCTGGCGCCAACCCTGAAAGTGGGCGACATCGTCGTTTCTGATGAAGCACGCTATCACGACGCCGATGTGACCGCATTTGGCTACGAATACGGCCAGCTTCCGGGCTGCCCGGCCGGTTTTAAAGCCGACGACAAATTGATTGCTGCCGCTGAAAGCTGCATCGCGGAACTGAACCTCAACGCCGTACGCGGCCTGATTGTCAGCGGCGACGCTTTCATCAACGGTTCCGTAGGCCTGGCAAAAATCCGTCACAACTTCCCGAATGCCATTGCTGTTGAAATGGAAGCGACGGCTATTGCGCACGTGTGCCATAACTTCAGCGTGCCGTTCGTCGTCGTTCGCGCCATCTCAGACGTGGCCGATCAGCAGTCCCATCTGAGCTTTGACGAGTTCCTGACCGTTGCCGCTAAGCAGTCCACGATTATGGTGGAAACCCTGGTGCAGAAACTGGCGCGTGGCTAAGTTTTTAGGGGCGCTGGTCGCCCTGTGTCTGCTCTCACCGGCGTGGCTTCTGGCTGCGCCGCGTGTGATTACCCTCTCCCCTGCCAATACTGAGCTGGCCTTTGCCGCGGGGATCACCCCCGTCGCGGTCAGCAGTTTTTCTGACTATCCCCCCGAAGCAAAAAAACTCGAGCAGATCTCGACCTGGCAAGGCATGAACCTTGAACGCATCGTGGCGCTGAAGCCGGATTTGGTCCTCGCGTGGCGCGGCGGAAACGCAGAGCGGCAGGTCAATCAACTCACGTCACTCGGCATAAACGTGCTGTGGATTGATGCCATCAGTATTGAGCAGGTCGCTCAGGCGCTACAGGATCTTGCGCCTTACAGCCCGACGCCTCAAAAAGCCAGACAGGCCGCGCAACAGTTGCTGAAGGACTACGCGGATCTGAAAGCCCGCTATGACACACCCGTCAAAAAACGCGTGTTCCTTCAGTTTGGCAATCAGCCACTGTTTACCACCGGAAAGGGCTCGATTCAAAACCAGGTGCTGGAAGTCTGCGGCGGCGAAAATATCTTTGCGGCGAGCCGCGTTCCCTGGCCGCAGGTGAGCCGTGAACAGGTGCTGGCGCGTCAGCCGCAGGCCATCGTCGTGGCAGGCAATGCGAGCGAGATCCCTAAAATTGAACAATTCTGGCAAAGCCAGCTAAAAATTCCGGTTATCGCCCTGCACAGTGACTGGTTTGAACGCGCAAGCCCGCGTATTATCCTCGCCGCAAAACAACTCTGCTCTGCGTTGTCGCAGAGCCATTAATATAGCCCCTGGTCATTTTAGGACTCGACGATGCTCGTTTATTGGCTGGATATCCTGGGAACCGCCGTCTTTGCCATCTCTGGCGTGCTGCTCGCAGGCAAACTGCGCATGGACCCGTTTGGCGTGCTGGTGCTCGGTGTGGTGACTGCGGTGGGCGGCGGGACGATCCGCGATATGGCGCTCGATCACGGTCCGGTGTTTTGGGTGAGAGATCCCACCGATCTGGTGGTGGCGATGGTCACCTGCCTGCTAACCATCGTGCTGGTACGTCAGCCTCGCCGTTTACCCAAGTGGATCCTCCCGGTGCTGGATGCCGTCGGATTGGCGGTTTTTGTCGGGATCGGCGTTAACAAGGCGTTTATGGCGGGCACGGGTCCGATGGTCGCAATCTGCATGGGCGTATTGACGGGCGTCGGCGGCGGTATTATCCGCGATATTCTTGCGCGTGAAGTGCCAATGATATTGCGTACCGAAATCTACGCCACCGCCTGCATTATCGGCGGGATCGTTCACGCCACAGCGTTTTATACTTTTGGCGTTGAGCTGGAAACCGCAGCGATGATCGGCATGGTGGTGACGCTGGCGATTCGTCTGGCGGCGATACGCTGGCACTTAAAATTGCCGACGTTTGCGCTGGATGAGAATGGAAGGTAAAAGCAAACGGCAACCCCGTTGCCGTTTTTAATGTTTTCTCCCGCTCCCCGTGGGAGAGGGTCGGGGTGAGGCCATCGGACCGCACCTCGCAAAAGCAAACGGCAACCTAAGGGTTGCCGTTTTAGTCTTTGCCCCCCGCCGTGCGGGAGAGCGCTGGGATCAGGACATCAGAAAGCCCTGCCCCTTAAACCATTAGATGCTGAAGGAAGAACCGCAGCCGCAGGTGCTTTTCGCGTTCGGGTTCGTCACGACAAAGCGTGAACCTTCCAGACCTTCGGTGTAATCCACCGCGCCGCCCACCAGATATTGCAGGCTCATCGGGTCAACGACCAGCGCAACGCCCTGCTTCTCGATGGTCATATCCCCATCGTTGATTTTATCGTCGAAGGTAAAACCGTACTGGAAGCCGCTGCAACCGCCGCCTGTAATATAAACTCGCAGTTTCAGCTCCGGATTATTTTCATCGGCAATCAGGACTTTCACTTTTTTGGCTGCTGCTTCAGTAAATTGCAACGGCAGCGCTACGTCATCACTCATTTTTTGCTCCCATGAATACTGCTATTGAGTAAAAATCACCCAATTCATATTTTCATTATCTAATACCCTGGTAATTCATTCAAGTATTCTGCTTCACGGCAAGCTCAGCCTCCTGCTTCGCCAGGGTGCGGGCAAGAATCGTGGAGTATAGCGGCTTTCCGCCCAGGAATTGGGCTAATAGTGTCGCGCCGAGGCAGGTAATGATCATTGGCAAAATGAGCTGATAATTGTCCGTCATTTCCAGAACCAGCAAAATGCCGGTCAACGGTGCCCGCAAAGACGCGGCCAGCAGCGCCCCCATTCCGGCGATGGCAAACGTACCGGCTTCAAGGTGATAAGCCGGGAACCCCACCGCCGCCGCCATGCCAAACGCCGTACCGAGCAGCGTCCCTAGCGCCAGCATAGGCGCAAAAATCCCGCCCGGGGCACCGGAAGAAAAGCACAGCAGCGTGGTGATCACGCGAGTGAAAAAGAGAAACAGCAGCATCCCGATGCTGAAATTCCCCGCCGCCGCGATGGGAATCAGGCTGAATCCGCCGCCGGACGTCTCAGGTTCGATGACCCCCAACACGCCGCACATCCCGCCGAGCAACCCGCCCACCAGCACCCACTTTGTCATATTGCCGCCGTGAATACGCTGGAACAGATCCTGAGTGCGCAGTATCAGCGTGTTAAATAGCGGTCCGATAACGCCAAAAATCATGCCCAGAATCAGATACAGCCAGAGCGTATTAACCGGCGCATTGGTGAATTTCCCCACCTCAATCACTGCGCCTTCGCCGTTGAAAATGCGAAACACGATGCTCGACATGATCACGCCCGTGAAGACCGCTTTGATCGAAATAAGGTTGTAGCGAAACTGCGGGCGCATCTCTTCGATAATAAACAAGATCCCCGCCAGCGGCGCGTTAAACGCGGCGGACAAACCCGCGGCAGCGCCCGTCGCGAGCAGCGTGTGCTGCGCTTCGCCGCTGCGCATACGGAAAATATCCGCCACCATACGCCCGATATTCCCGCCCAACTGCACCGTTGGGCCTTCGCGTCCTAACACCATTCCCGCGCCGAGCGTGCCCATCCCGCCAAGGAATTTGACCGGGATAACACGCCACCAGCGGACCGGGCGCAACTCTTCCAGCGCGCCTTCGATTTCCGGTATTCCGGAACCGCCCGCTTCCGGCGCGTATTTACGCACCAGAAAATAGCCCACCATCGCCAGCAACGCCGACAGCCCAAACGCCAGCGGCCACACAAGCCACGGATTTTCTGCCGTCGCTGCCAACGTGCCGATACGCCAGTTGAGTATGGCATTAACGGCTTTTTCGAACGCAATCCCCACCAGTCCTGCGAGCGTACCGACGACCGCCGCCATAATCAGGATCATCAGCGGCGTTTTATCACGATTGAGCAGGCGTCGAACGCTTATCCGGCGGCGCGCGCGCGCCAATTGTTGTTCTTCAAATGAGGAATTGTTTGCAGTCATCACCAATTCTTATATTGATCATACAAATATTTAAGGGGATTTTAATGCGCCTGACACCGCGCGTCGCCTGAAAAATCCTTAACCTTTGTTCTGTATCATTTGGGCAAAAATTTTATAACCATCCGCGAATCACTTAGAATAGCTGGCTTACCCTTTTTCTACGAACCAGGAACACGCTATGAGCAAGTCTGAAAACCTGTACAGCGCTGCACGTGAGCTTATCCCGGGCGGCGTAAACTCTCCCGTTCGCGCCTTTACCGGCGTCGGTGGAACGCCGCTGTTTATTGAACGTGCAGACGGTGCGTTTCTGTACGATGTCGATGGCAAAGCCTATATCGATTATGTCGGTTCCTGGGGTCCGATGGTGCTCGGGCACAACCACCCCACCATCCGCAACGCAGTCATTGAAGCCGCACAGCGCGGGTTAAGTTTCGGCGCGCCTACCGAAATGGAAGTCAAGATGGCGGAACTGGTGACGGAACTGGTCCCGACGATGGATATGGTGCGCATGGTGAACTCCGGCACGGAGGCGACCATGAGCGCCATCCGTCTGGCGCGTGGTTTTACCGGACGCGACAAAATCATCAAATTTGAAGGCTGCTATCACGGCCACGCTGACTGTCTGCTGGTCAAAGCCGGTTCTGGCGCACTGACGCTCGGCCAGCCGAACTCGCCGGGCGTACCGGCAGATTTCGCTAAGCACACGCTCACCTGCACCTATAACGATCTCGACACCGTTCGCGCGGCGTTTGAGCAGTATCCGCAAGAGGTTGCCTGCATCATCGTTGAGCCTGTCGCGGGCAACATGAACTGTATTCCACCGCAACCAGAGTTCCTGCCGGGCCTGCGCGCGCTGTGTGACGAATTCGGCGCGCTGCTGATTATCGACGAAGTGATGACCGGTTTCCGCGTCGCGCTGGCGGGCGCGCAATCTTATTACGATGTAGTGCCTGACCTGACCTGCCTTGGCAAAATCATCGGCGGCGGTATGCCGGTGGGCGCATTTGGTGGACGCAAAGATGTGATGGAAGCGCTGGCACCGACCGGTCCGGTTTATCAGGCCGGTACGCTGTCCGGTAACCCTATCGCCATGGCCGCTGGTTTTGCCTGTCTGACCGAAGTCGCGCAGCCTGGCATTCACGAAACCCTGACCGATCTGACCACCCAACTGGCTAACGGCCTGCTGGAAGCGGCGGAAGAAACGGGCGTTCCGCTGGTGGTGAACCACGTTGGCGGCATGTTCGGTATCTTCTTCACCGATGCGAAAACCGTGACCTGCTATCAGGACGTGGGTGAAATGCGACGTTGAGCGCTTCAAGCGTTTCTTCCATCTGATGCTGGAAGAAGGTGTGTATCTGGCGCCATCAGCGTTCGAAGCGGGCTTTATGTCCGTCGCGCACAGCGTGGAAGATATCAATAAAACCATCGACGCAGCGCGTAAGGTGTTTGCGAAGCTTTGATGGGTGCGGCCTGATGCCCTCTCCCACAGGAGAGGGCGAAAACACTAAAAAAGGCAACCGAGGTTGCCTTTTTGCATTTATTACCGACTCTGCTTTCTCAACAGATAAATAAAGTACGGCGCACCGATAAAGGTCGATAGCAGTCCTGCCGGGATCTGATATGGGAACAGCACCATTCTGCCCAGCCAGTCCGCGATGACCAGTATCATCCCACCCGTTAGCGCCGACATCACGATAAACGGCATCGTGCGACGGAAGCCCATCATGCGCGCAATATGCGGTGCCATCAGGCCAATAAAACTCAACGGACCAATTGTCATGGTCGCGACCGCCGTCAGACAAGCCGCCAGCAACAGCAGCCCCACGCGCGACGGCGTCAGCGCGACGCCCACGGCACGCGCGGTTTCACCGCCCAGCGGCAAAATGGTCATCCAGCGACGACACAGCGGCGTCACCGCCAGCAGCAACAGCATCGCGATGCCGGAATGCATCACCTGAGCGCCCGTGGCGTTATATGTTGAACCTGAAATCCACGTCAGGATCTGCGCCATGCGCGGATCGCCGCTGGCCTGCAGCATCATCAGCAGCATGGTAAACGCGGTACTCAGCGCCATCCCCGCCAGCAGCATGCGATGCGGCGAGAAACCGCCGCGCCCTGCCGCGATCATGATAATGAAAAGCGTGGCCGCCGCGCCGAGACTGCCCGCCGGCATCAGCCAGCCAAAGGCGTCGCCCGGTACAAAGAACAGCATCAACACCACGCCAAACGCCGCGCCGGAGCTGATCCCCAGCACTTCCGGGCTCGCCATCGGGTTGCCGGTTAAGCGCTGAATAATACAGCCCGCCACGGCCAGCATGACGCCCGCAATCAGCGCGGAGGAGATTCGCGGCCAGCGCCACTGCGCGAGGTCGTTGAGGAGTGTTCCGCTTGCCCAATGCCAGCCGCTGGCATCGCGTCCCAGAGACAGCGCCAGCCAGCAGATGAGAACCAGCACGCCGACACCCGCCAGGGAAAACCACAGGATGTGCTGGCGCTCGGCATACACTTTGTCCCCGGCATCCATCGCCGGCGCACTCATGCTGCGAAGACGCGGCAGCAGCCAGAGCAGAAGCGGCGCGCCAATCAGCGCCGTGACGGACCCGGTCGAAACTTCCATCCAGACGCGCGCCAGCCAGAGAATAATTTGGTCGGAAAGCCAGAGGATCAGTGCCCCAATCAGCGGAGCCAATATCAGGCGCGCCAGCAATCGGCGCGCACCGAGCATTTTCGCCAGCAGCGGCGCAAACAGCCCGATAAAGCCGATAATCCCCACAGCATTGACCAGCAGCGCACTGAGCACAATCGCCAGCGTCAAAGCCCCCAGACGTGCCAGCGACAGCGCCAGGCCGAGATTACGCGCCACGCCGTCATCCAGCCCCATCAGCGTCAACGGACGCAGCAGCAGCAAGGTCAGCAGCACGCCGCCGAGCAACTGCGGCCACAGGCGCTGCACGATGCTCCAGTCGGTTTGCGTCAGCGTTCCAGTGCTCCAGAGGAACATGCTTTGCAGCTGATCGTGATGAAACAGCACCAGAAGCTGATTGATCGCCCCGCAGTACAGACTCACCACCAGGCCCGCCAAAATCAGCGTGACCGGAGAAAGGCGTTTACCCCAGGCGACGCCAAACACCAGCGCCCCCACGATGCACGCGCCCGCCAGCGCGGCAAACTGGCTGGTTAACGCGCCAGGCAGCGCCCAGAGCGTGGTTATCGTGATCCCAAGCTGCGCGCCGGTGGCGACGCCAAGCGTGGTTGGCTCCGCCAGCGGATTGCGCAGGACCTGCTGGAAAAGCACGCCGACAAGACCCAGACCTGCGCCGACCAGCAGCGAAATCGCCAGCCGCGGCAGCAGGCTGTAGTGGAAAATCATTTGCTGGATATTGTCGATATCAGGAACGGAAATCGCCTGACCCCACTGCCCGCGCGGCAGCGCAATTGACAGATTTGACCCCGTCAGAAGCAGCGCGGCAATGAAGACAACACCCAGCAGGAGCGCCGGGAAAAGCGCGAAACGTGATTTCATGCTTTGCCTCCGATCGCACCGTCAAGCACGCGGGCGAAGTGCATCGCAGAGAGCGTCGCGCCGTAGAACCACACCGCTGGCACGCGCTGGAAACGCTGCTCGCGTACAAACGGCATGGCCTGCCACAGCGGCGTCGCCATCAGGGTTTGCATTTCACGCTCATTACCATGATCAAAACAGAGCACGTCCACATCGCGGAACTGCGCCAGACGATCGATACCGATCGCAGTACTGCCCCAGAACGTCATCTCGCCTTCCCAGGCATTCGGAATCCCGTAACGATCGAGCACTTCCTGGAACAGGCAGTTTTTGCCAAACACCAGCATATGCCGCGCGTCCAGTAGCGTGACCATCAGCAACGGCCGATCGCCGCGATGCGCAAAGCGCGGTTTTAAGGCGTCGATAACCTTGTCGAAATGATCGAGATGCTCTTTTGCCACCGCCTCTACATCCAGAAGCTGCGCCATTTCAGAGAGGGAGTGACGCGCCATGGTCAGCGGTTTTTTACCGTCGCTGAACGAGAAACCGCGGCCCGGCGCGATGCGCGCCAGCGTCTCCGCAGACGGGCCGTAGCCCGCAGACCAGACTAAATAGGACGGCTTCATCTGGGTCAGTAACTCAAGATTGGGTTCGGTGCGCAAACCAATATCAATCACCGAGTCCGGGATTTTTGGCTCGTTGACCCACAGGTTATAGTTGGGAATATCCGCCACACCGTAGGGCGTGATACCCAGCGCCAACATCAGCTCAACCGGCAGCCACTCCAGCGCCACAATTCGGTGCGGGTTGATGGCGGCGGCGCGGGCGGTGCCCATTTTTAGCAGCAGTGGCGAAAGCGCCATGGCCGTCAGTAAGCGACGGCGACTAATCATAGAATCCCGCATCAGTAGACAAAGCTCACCGGTGCAGCGCCGGCCGGATGCGGCAGAATGCCCATCGGAATGCCGTAAATCAGCTCCAGCGTTTCGCTGCGCATCAGCTCAGATGGTGTGCCCTGGGCGATCATTTCCCCGCCGCGCAGCGCCACCAGATAGTCGCAGTAGCGCGCGGCCATGTTGATGTCATGCAGAACGGCAATCACCGTCAGCCCTTTTTGCTGGCTGAGACGATGGATTAACGCCAGGACATCCACCTGGTGCGCGATATCCAGCGCGGAGGTCGGTTCATCGAGCAGCAGACAGTCGCTATCCTGCGCCACTAGCATTGCGATCCACGCCCGCTGACGCTCACCGCCGGACAAACTATCGACCAGGCGATGCGCGAGCGGTTTTAAGCCGACCAGCGCGATTGCCTCGTCCACTTTTTCTCTGTCGGCCACGCCAAAACGCCCGAGCGCACCGTGCCACGGATAACGCCCTATCGCCACCAGCTCGCGCACGGTCATCCCTTCAGCCTGCGGCAGTTGCTGCGGTAAATAGGCAACTTTGCGGGCAAACGCCTTGCTGTTCCAGCTGTCGAGCGGCTGTCCATCAAGCAGGATATCCCCTTCTGACGGCGGCTGATGGCGACCCAGCATTTTGAGCAATGTGGATTTACCCGAACCGTTGTGGCCGATAAGGCCGGTCACTTTGCCAACAGGGAACGTCAGGGAGAGCGGGTGCAGCAACGTGCGTCCGGGCACGCGGAAGGAGGTGTTATCGAGCGTAAAGGTGGTATCGGATTGCGAGTTTTTATCCTGCATGGTGGCCAACGTCAACGTGTTAAAGGGCACGGCGAACCGTGCCCGAAGAGAAAAATTAGAAGCGGAAGGTCGCAGTGGCGACAACCTGACGTTCAGCACCCCAGAAACAGCCGTAGGTGTTAAAGCAGCTGGCGACATATTCGCGATCGAACAGGTTGTTCACATGAAGCGCCACGTTGGAGCCCGCCATGCCGACACGCGCCAGGTCGTAGCGGACTAACGCATCCACCAGGGTATAGCTGCCCACGGTGAAGGTGTTCGCCGGATCGCCTTTGCTTGTGCCGGTATAACGAACGCCCGTGCCCAATGTCAGGCCAGACAACGCGCCGTCAAAGAGGGTGTAATCGCCCCACAGGGATGCCATGTGTTTTGGCACCTGCGCTGGCGTGTTGCCTTTGTAATTGGTGTCGGTGGTGTATTCCGCATCGGTGTAGGTGTAAGAACCCACAACGTTAACGCTGGCAGACAACGCCGCTTTCGCTTCCAGTTCAAAACCGCGAGAACGGATTTCGCCGCCTTCAACCGAGAAGAATGAACCGGCAGGATCACCCATCAGGTTGTTGGTTTTGGTCAGCTGGTACACCGCACCGGTCAGCACAATAGGACGATCGCTGGGTACGTATTTCACGCCGGCTTCGTACTGTTTGCCTTTAGACGGGGTGAAAATGTTACCAGACGCGCCCACGGTGGACGACGGTTCAAACGATTCGCTGTAGCTGAAGTACGGCGTTACACCGTTATCAAACAGGTAGTTAACGCCGCCACGCCAGGTGAATTGCTTATCATCGCGTGAATCGGTCGTATTGAAAACACGGTTAAAGGAATCCTGTTTCGCCCAGTCGTAACGGCCACCAAGGGTGACTAATACTTTATCCCACTGCGCCTGATCCTGGACGTAAACACCGGTCTGCTTCTGTTTGTTCAGCACCTGGTATGCGCCTGACGGGCCAGGGTGTGCGCCAAAATCGAAATCGTTGCGATCGAGGTTATAGATGTCGGACGGCGCAACGGAGCCGGCATAGCCAAACCAGGAGTCGATATCGTTACGCATGCGCATAAAGTCAACGCCGGTCAGCAAGGTGTGATCCACAGAACCGGTCGCGAATTTGCTTTGCAACTGGGTATCAACAGAGAAATTCTCGAGTTTTTCGTTATCAATCACGTACTGACGGGTCAGCGTATGGCCCCATTGTGACTGCGGTACGCCAGCGCAAGGGCTGCTCGCCGGATTGCTGGAATAGAGCGGATCGGAGCACATGCCATAACCGTACACGCTGTTCTGTGAGGTTTTATTCTGCGCGTAACGCAGGTTCTGGCGCACGGTGAAGGTATCGTTGAATTCGTGGTCGAAGCTGTAGCCAACCATTTTCTCGTTGCGGGAATAGGTGTTGTTTTCCGCGCCTTCGTTGAAATCAGTCGGGAGACGTTTGCCGTTCGGCAGCGTATTGACGGTGCCCTCTTTCGGCAACCAGCCGTAGTAGCCGGTTTCCGGCTCGTTCTGGAAATAAGACAGGAACGTAAAGTTGGTTTTGTCACTCGGACGCCAGCTGAATGACGGCGCGATAGTGTAACGCTGCTCTTCTGCACCTTGCTGCTGGGCATTGGCCGAGCGCGCCAGGCCCGTTAAGCGATAAGAGTAAACCCCGTCGTCGTCAATTGCATCGCTGAAGTCAAAACCGGTCTGTAACAGGTTATTGGTACCCATTTTGAACTGGACTTCATACAGCGGGGTCGTGGTCGGGCGCTTGCTGACCATATTCAGCAGGCCGCCTGGGTTGCTCTTTCCGTACAGGACGGAAACCGGACCGCGCAGAACTTCAGCGCGTTCCAGGAAGTAAGGGTCGATCACCGCATCGTTATAGAAGTTGCCCTGCATCTTCAGGCCATCCAGATAGTTGTTCTGGCTTTGGCCATCAGCAGCGAAACCGCGGATGATCAGATAGTCATAGGTATTCGACGCGCCACGCGTCCCCACGGCAACTCCCGGGGTGTAGCTCAGCGCCTCTTTCACCGATTTAGGCTGGTGCAGCGCCATCTCTTCTGCGGTCACAACAGAAATTGATTGGGGTACTTTTTGGATAGGCGTGTCTGTTTTCGTCCCTGTCGCAGACTGACGCGCCGCAATCGTCGCCGCAGGCCCCCAGGCGCTTTCCTGCGCAGCCGGTGCCGCCGTGACGGTGATGGTTTCTTCTTTAGGGGTATCTGCCGCATGTGCAAAAACAGACATGCCACTTACCGCTGTGGCTACAACGACTGCGATTTTACGCAGCGAAGCATTCATTGGCTGAGCAGTTTTAAGCGCCATTGGTATATCTCTGATGAAAGAGTGAATGATAACGTAAACGAGAATTATTATTATGACCGCAGAATAATAGGCGAAACGCTGGCGGCATAGCAAGCAATATGCGCCCCTACAAGAATTGAGGGTTTAAGAATTAAACAAGTAGAAACGCGGGGTTAAACTGAGATGAAAATCAGGTTAGAAGAATGTATGACGGAAGTGAAAAATCCCCCTCACTGCGGAGGGGGATGAGCGAGACTAGTTGCTGCCGAACATATCTTTGATCCAGCCTGCGACGCCGTCGCTGTCTTTCTTCTCATTCTGCTGCTGCGGCTGTTGCTGCGGCTGCTGCTGCTGAGATTGAGAAGACTGTTCAAACGGATTACCCGTCGGTTGCTGCGTTGGGTTTTGCTGGCACAGCGAATCCGGATCGGTCGTCCAGACAGGCAAGGTACGCACCCCGCCGCCGCAAACGAAGTTACCGGAATCATCCACGCCCATATCGACGATATCTTCTGGCGTCGTCAGGTTCAGCGGAACCGGAGATTGATTAGCCAGATAGCGCTGATAAATCGACATCGCCCCGCTTGCACCGTACAGCTTGGTCGGCTGGTTGTTATCGCGGCCAACCCAGGTGATCACCACTTCACGCCCGTCAATCCCTGCAAACCAGGTATCGACGTTGTTGTTGGTGGTCCCGGTTTTACCCGCCAGATGCAGACCCGGATATTTCGCGCCAAGCTGGCGACCCGTACCGCGCTGCACAACCTGCTGCATCGTCCACAGCGTCATATACGCGGCCTGCGCAGGCACCGCGCGCTCCGCCTGCGGGAAGCTCTGATACAGCACCGAGCCGTCTTCAGCGATAACCGAACGCAGAGAAGAGAGCTGAGCGCGGTTACCGCCGCTGGCGATCGTCTGGAATGCCTGCGCCACTTCGATTGGCGTTAGGTTCAACGCGCCCAGGATCATCGCCGGCACCGGATGCAGCTGATCTTTCGCTACCCCCAGCTTCTGCCAGGTGTCCGTAATCGCAGGCAGACCCAGCGCCATACCGAGGTTAACCGTCGGCACGTTCATGGAACGGGTTAGCGCATCCACCAGCATCACCTGACCGCTGAACTGTTTATCATCGTTCTGCGGCGACCATACCTGGCCGTTAGGCTGGCGCAGGGCAATCGGTGCATCGGCAATCCAGGTGTTCAGTCGATACTGATTCGGCTGGCTCAGCGCGGTCAGATAGGTCGCCGGTTTTGCCAGAGAACCAATCGAACGACGCGCCTGCATCGCGCGGTTGTAGCCCGCGTATTGCGGTTCAGCACCGCCGACCATCGCACGAACTTCACCGGAATTACGATCGACCACCACCATCGCGGTTTCCAGATCGCTCAGCTTACGCTGCTTTTTCAGCACCGGAATGCCGTCAACTGCGGCTTTCTCAGCGGCGTCCTGCGCGACCGAGTCGAACGTGGTAAAGATCTTCACGCCGGAGAGATCTTTCACCTTATCGCCAAGCTTGGTTTGCAGCTCCTGACGCACCATCTGCATAAACGCAGGCTGTGGAGAGATTACCCCACCGCGCGGCTGAACGCCCAGCGGACGCGCACTCAGCATCTCGTAAAGTTCCTGATCGATAACCTGCTGCTGTTGCAGCAAACGCAGGACCAGATTACGACGCTCAAGCGCCAGCTTCGGGTTGCGCCACGGGTTATAGATAGACGCGCCTTTCACCATGCCCACCAGCAACGCTTGCTGATCGAGGCTCAGTTCCTCTACCGGACGACCAAAGTAGTACAGGCTCGCCAGCGGGAAGCCGCGGATCTCATTATCGCCGCTCTGACCGAGATACACCTCGTTCATGTACAGCTCAAGGATACGATCCTTGCTGTAGCGGGCATCCATCAGCACGGCCATGTACGCTTCGTTGGCCTTACGCCAGTAAGAGCGCTCGCTGGAGAGGAACAGGTTTTTAACCAGCTGCTGCGTCAGGGTACTCGCCCCCTGCACCGTGCGTCCGGCCGTCAGGTTCGCCAGCACCGCACGACCGATGGAGTACAAACTCACGCCGTCGTGTTCGTAGAAATGACGGTCTTCCGTCGCCAGCAGCGTATCGACCAGCAGATCCGGGAAGCCGTTACGCGCCACAAACAGGCGCTGCTCGCCGTTTGGTGAAGAGAGCATGGTGATCAGGCGCGGATCGAGACGGAAGAAACCGAACTGGCGGTTGCTTTCCAGGTTCTCGATTGTTTCGAGACGATCGCCGTCAAAGGTCAGACGCGCACGCACCTGCCCTTCTTTACTGTCCGGGAAATCAAACGGACGACGGATCATCTCGATGCTTTTCGCCTGCACGGTAAACTCGCCGGGACGCGTCATCTTCGTCACCTGACGATACTGTGTCGCTTCCAGCAGTTTGACCATTTCGTTCTTGCTGATGGACATATCTGGCTCAAGGTTCACCATGCGGCCATATACCGCCGCCGGTAACTGCCAGACTTTACCGTCGATACGGCTGCGGATCTTTTGATCCAGGTACACACCGTAAATCGCCATCAGGGCAACAAATACAATAAACAGCTTCAGCAGCAGCCAGAACCAGCCGCGTCGTCCACGAGGCTTCCGCCCTTTGCCTTTACCTTTACGCGGCATGGGTTCTTGATCCTCATCATCGTCTTCATAGTCATCGTCATAATCCTCATCACTGAGGCGACGACGGCTCACTTTTTCCTTCGCCGGACGCGCAGGTTTACCCTTACGTCCAATTGGCTCGCGGTCATTCCCCGCCATGCTTTTTCTCCGCAACTGTCAGGCGCAAAGGCCCGATTCTCTTTTCTTCCACCAGGCGGTGAAAGAAGAAATCTCTCAAAAATAAACACCTAAACTTTTCAATGGCAAAAGTCTTGCGTGTTTTCCCCCTCTCCCTGAGGAAGAGGGCCGGGGTGAGGGTTTCACACTGCACTCCCCACTTCGGTTACGAATATTTTTTCGTCCGTCTCGTCGGTGCTGTGTTTGCCGGATCGTCCGGCCAGACGTGCTTTGGATAACGCCCTTTCATCTCTTTTTGCACTTCGCGATAGCTTCCGGCCCAGAACGCGCTTAAATCACGCGTAATTTGCAGCGGACGATGCGCAGGTGATAATAGCTCAAGTACCAGCGGAACACGCCCTTCTGCAATGGATGGCGTGGCGGACTCACCAAACATCTCCTGCATCCGCACGGCCAGCGCCGGTGGATTATCTTGATGATAACGAATGGCTATCCGGCTTCCGGTCGGCACAGTGTAATGCCCAGGAAGCTCTCTATCCAGACGTTGGCGCAATGACCAGTCGAGTAAATTCTGTAACGCTGTCTTAACATCCAGAGATTTAAGCGCTTTGAGCGAATGCACACCGCGCATTTCGGGCAATAACCACGTCTCCAGTGAGGCCAGCAGCGTTTCATCATCAACCGCAGGCCAGTCATATTCCGGCAACCACTGCGCCGCGCAGTGTAAACGCAATCGATACTGTTCAGCCTCCGGCGTCCAGCTCAGGACGTTCAGGCCTTTATCACGAATACCGTTCAGCATCGCCTGGTGTAATTCGTCTTCTGACGGCTTTGCCAGCGGCTTAACGCTTACCGTGAGTCGACCAATCTGGCTGCGGCGAAACGCCTTTAAGGTGCCCTGCGCGTCATCCCACTCAACGGTATCAGACTGCTGCAAAAGTTGCGGGCAACGGCGCGTTAGCGCATCAATATCCACTGCCACCGCCTGCAAAATGCGCGCATCGGGCGACTGACTGCCCTGCAACAGCAGCGGCGCGATGAGCCACTCATGACGCGTCAGCGCATCGTCGCTGTCCAGCATCGCACCCATTCCATTTGCAAGCTGATAGCGCCCGTCCAGGCCGCGCCGACGGGCAATCCTGTCGGGAAAAGCCTGCGCCAGCAGTTCGGTGATTTTATCGCTGTCCAGCATCCCGCCCCGGCTGTTAAGCCGCTGACAAAGCCGCTGCGCGCGCTGCTGCCAGTTCGGCTGATGACGGGAGAACGCCGAAGCCAAATCGCTGCTCGCCCCGCGCGGCGGCTCCTCCAGAATGGCGGCAAGTTTTGCTGCCGTGGCAATCTCATCATCCCCGATCGCGGCAATCAGCATCGCCGCCAGGCGCGGATCGTTCCCCAGCGCAGCCATTTTCTGGCCTGCTGGCGTTAACCGATCGCCGTCCAGAGCACCCAGTTGCGTTAACAATTGCCGCGCCGCCGTCAGATTCACCACCGGCGGCCGATCGAGCCAGCAGAGCTGCGCCGGATCGGGGCATCCCCACTGCAACAGTTCCATGAGCAATCCTGAAAGATCGCTTTGCAAAATTTCTGGCGTACTTTGCGCGACGGCGCGCTCGGCCTGTTCCGCGCTGGTGAGATGCAGACAGATCCCCGCCTCCAGACGCCCGGCGCGACCCGCACGCTGCGTCATGGAAGCCTGGCTGATACGCTGCGTCACCAGTTTGGTCAGTCCGGTGCGCGGATCAAAACTCGCCACCCGCTCCTGCGCCGTATCGACCACCAGACGGATGCCTTCAATGGTTAAGCTGGTCTCGGCGATATTGGTCGCCAGCACCACTTTTCGCTGGCCGACGGGCGGCGGAAGTATCGCCTTGCGCTGTTCATTCAGAGAAAGTGCGCCGTACAGCGGACACAGCACAACATCGCTGCCCACGCGCGCAGCCAGCTTCTCCTGAACGCGCTGGATTTCGCCCACGCCGGGTAAAAACAGCAGCAATGATCCGGATTCGTGGCGCAATAGCTCAGCCGTCGCGATAGCAACCGCTTCATCGAAGCGCTGATGGGCGGGCAACGTTTGATAGCGACGTTCAACCGGAAACGCACGACCTTCAGAGGAAATGACCGGCGCATCGGGCAGGATCTGTCGCAGCCGTTCGTTGTCGAGCGTGGCGGACATGATCAGCAGCTTGAGATCCTCACGCAGCCCTTGCTGCACGTCGAGCAGCAGCGCCAGCGCCAGATCGGCTTGCAGGCTGCGCTCATGAAATTCATCAAGGATCACCAGCCCCACGCCGTTCAGCTCGGGATCGTTTTGCAGCATCCGGGTCAGGATCCCTTCCGTCACCACTTCCAGCCGCGTCGTCGCGCCGACGCAGGTTTCCGCGCGCATACGATAACCCACGGTTTCGCCGGGCTTTTCACCGAGCAGTTCGGCCAGGCGTTGCGCCACGTTGCGCGCCGCCAGCCTGCGCGGTTCCAGCAGAATGATTTTACCAAAAATATCGCCCTCTTTGAGGATCTGTAGCGGCAGCCACGTCGATTTACCCGCCCCGGTAGGCGCGTTCAGCAGGACGTGAGGGGCATGGCGTAAGGCGGCAAGAAGCTCGGGAAGTACGGCGGCGACCGGCAATGAGGACACTAACTGCTCCAGAGGGTTAACATTCGTCGGCGTACATTGTAGCATCGGCGCATATCATTACCGAGTCCCCCGTATGTCTGAGTCGAAACGCCTGTTTTTCGCTATTGAACCGCCCGCCAAAATACAGCGGCAAATCGTTCGCTGGCGCGCTGAACATTTCCAACCGGACGCCGGACGTCCGGTTGCCTCGGCGAATTTACATCTCACGCTGGCTTTTTTGGGTGACGTCAGCGCGGATAAACAACAGGCGCTGGCTAAACTGGCCGGACGTATCCTTCAGCCGGGTTTTACCCTGAATCTCGATGACGCCGGTCAGTGGCTGCGTTCCCGCGTCGTGTGGCTGGGAACGCGTCAGCCGCCGCGTGGATTACTGCAGTTGGCCAATCTTTTGCGAGCGCAAGCCGCGCGCAGCGGGTGCTATCAAAGCCCGCAGCCGTTTCATCCTCATATCACCCTGTTGCGAAAACACCCGCCATGCCGTCGCCATCCCGCCACCAGGCTTTCACTGGACGTTTTCGGTCACAGAATTCGTCCTTTACGAATCGTTTTTCTCAAACGGACGCACCCGATATACGCCGCTTCAGCGCTTTGCGTTGAGCGAACAACCAAGGATTTCCGATGAAGTTTAGCCCCGCCCTGCAATCCGCCACGCTTATCCAGCGCTATAAACGTTTTCTGGCGGATGTCGTGACGCCTGCGGGTGAACATTTGACGCTGCACTGCCCGAATACTGGGGCAATGACTGGGTGCGCAACCCCCGGCGATACGGTGTGGTACTCCACGTCAGAAAATCTGAAACGCAAATATGCGCACACCTGGGAAATCACCGAGACCCAACAAGGGGCGTTTATTTGTGTGAATACCCAACGCGCGAATCAACTGGTCAAAGAAGCCATCACCACCAATACGATCCCGGAGTTAACTGGCTACGCTTCCCTTAAAGGCGAAGTGAAATATGGCGAGGAAGGCAGCAGAATTGATTTTATGTTGCAGGCGGACGATCGCCCTGAGTGCTATATTGAAGTCAAATCAGTGACGTTAGCAGACAGGGATAATGGCTACTTTCCGGATGCGGTGACGCTACGCGGCCAAAAGCATCTGCGAGAGTTAATGACTGTTGCGGCGACGGGGAAGCGCGCCGTATTGTTGTTTGCGGTTTTGCATTCAGCCATTGAACGATTTTCCCCGGCTCGTCATATTGACCCGAAGTACGCACAATTGTTGAATGAGGCACAAAAGCAGGGGGTAGAAATTTTAGCTTATAAAGCTGAACTTTCTGCCGATAATATGACTCTGAAGTCCACTCTCCCCGTTGTGTTATAAGGGGTTAGAAGATGGCGATTTGGTGTTCTGGCCGCGTGCGCAAATACGCTTTTCCTCACAGGCTTGTCAAGTGTTACGTTTAGATAATTGCCTTACGGAAAAGCATCTGCTATTTATAGCGACCTGATTTTTCCCCCACACGGGGATCGATAGTGCGTGTTAAGGAGAAGCAACATGCAAGAAGGGCAAAACCGTAAAACATCGTCCCTGAGTATTCTCGCCATCGCTGGGGTGGAGCCATATCAAGAGAAGCCGGGCGAAGAGTATATGAACGAAGCCCAGCTGTCTCACTTCAAGCGTATTCTTGAAGCATGGCGTAATCAACTTAGGGATGAAGTCGATCGCACCGTTACCCACATGCAGGACGAAGCAGCAAACTTCCCGGACCCGGTTGACCGTGCCGCTCAGGAAGAAGAGTTCAGCCTCGAACTGCGTAACCGTGACCGCGAGCGCAAGCTGATCAAGAAGATTGAGAAGACGCTGAAGAAGGTTGAAGACGAAGATTTCGGCTTCTGCGAATCCTGCGGTGTAGAAATTGGTATTCGTCGCCTTGAAGCGCGTCCGACTGCCGATCTGTGCATCGACTGCAAAACGCTGGCTGAAATCCGCGAAAAGCAGATGGCCGGTTAATTCCAGCCCTGTTATCACGATCATAAAGGCGGGAGTCTCTCCCGCCTTGTTACTTTTTGTCTGCCGTGAATATGCCTCAATCAGACTATATCGGGCGCTTTGCGCCATCCCCCTCCGGTGAATTGCACTTCGGATCGCTTATTGCCGCACTGGGCAGTTACCTGCAAGCGCGGGCGAATAACGGCATCTGGCGCGTTCGTATCGAAGATATTGATCCTCCGCGTGAAGTTCCCGGTGCTGCAAAAACCATTCTGCATCAGCTGGAACATTACGGCCTGAACTGGGACGGTGACGTTCTCTGGCAATCCCAGCGACATGACGCTTATCGCGAACACCTGGCGTGGCTGCACTCAAAAGGTTTGTCATATTACTGCACCTGTACCCGCGCACGTATTCAGAGCGCTGGCGGCGTGTACGATGGTCATTGCCGGCACCTGAATCACGGTCCCGAAAACGCCGCCGTCCGTTTACTGCAACATTCACCCGTGACCCATTTTAATGATTTGCTGCTCGGCGAGATTCACGCCGATAAACGCCTGGCGAATGAAGATTTTATTATTCACCGACGCGATGGTTTATTTGCGTATAACCTGGCCGTGGTAGTGGATGACCATTTTCAGGGCGTGACGGAAATTGTGCGCGGCGCCGATCTGATTGAGCCGACGGTGCGTCAAATTTCACTGTATAAACTCTTCGGCTGGGACGTTCCGGATTATATCCATTTGCCGCTGGCATTGAATGCGCAAGGGAATAAACTCTCGAAACAGAACCACGCGCCCGCGTTGCCAAATGGCGATCCACGACCTGTTTTGATCGACGCGCTGCGATTTCTGAATCAGAATGTCACAAGCGAATGGCAGGATTTACGTCTTGATGAATTACTGAAAATATCCATTGATAATTGGGTGCTATCGGCGGTGCCTAAAATCCAGCATTCTCAAACGCATCTTGCTGAGCTATGATTAGCCGCTTTTTTCATAACAAAACACACTACGAGGTGTACTATTTTTACTCGAGTTGCTAATTTTTGCCGTAAGGTGCTAAGCCGCGATGAAAGCGTAGCGAATGACGCTATTGCTCAATCCCATATGTCGGTTATTCCGCGTGAGCAGCACACTATTTCCCGCAAAGATATCAGTGAAAATGCCCTCAAGGTGCTCTATCGTCTGAATAAAGCAGGCTATGAGGCCTATCTCGTGGGCGGTGGGGTTCGCGATTTACTGCTCGGCCAAAAACCGAAAGATTTTGACGTGACGACCAGCGCCACGCCTGAACAGGTGCGCAAGTTATTCCGTAACTGTCGCCTGGTGGGCCGTCGATTCCGTCTCGCTCACGTCATGTTTGGCCCAGAAATCATCGAGGTGGCGACGTTCCGTGGCCATCACGAAGCGGGCGCGCCAGCGGATCGTACCACCTCGCAGCGCGGCCAGAACGGCATGCTGCTGCGCGACAACATTTTTGGTTCTATCGAAGAAGACGCCCAGCGTCGCGATTTCACCATCAACAGCCTTTACTACAGCGTGGCCGATTTTTCGGTGCGTGATTTCGTGGGTGGCGTAAAGGATCTGAAAGAGGGCGTGATTCGTCTGATTGGTAATCCTGAAACGCGCTACCGCGAAGATCCGGTGCGCATGCTGCGCGCCGTGCGTTTCGCCGCCAAGCTGAACATGCAGATCAGCGCCGAAACGGCAGAACCGATCCCGCGCCTGGCGACGCTCATCAACGATGTGCCTCCTGCGCGTCTGTTTGAAGAAGTGCTGAAACTACTGCAGGCGGGTTATGGTTACGAAACCTATAAACTGCTGCGTGAAAATAGCCTGTTCCAGCCGCTGTTCCCGTCCATCGTTCGCTACTTTACCGAAAGCGGTGATAGCCCGATGGAGCGCATCATTGCGCAGGTGCTGAAAAACACAGACACCCGCATTCACAATGATATGCGCGTCAATCCGGCATTCCTGTTTGCGGCGATGTTCTGGTATCCACTACTGGAAACCGCGCAGAAAATTGCCCAGGAAAGCGGGCTGGCCTATTACGATGCCTTTGCGCTTGCCGCGAATGATGTGCTCGACGAGGCCTGCCGTACTCTGGCGATCCCGAAACGCATCACTACGCTGGTTCGTGATATCTGGCAGTTGCAGTTGCGTATGTCTCGCCGTCAGGGCAAGCGCGCCTGGAAGCTGATGGAGCATCCAAAATTCCGCGCGGCGTACGATCTGCTGGCGCTGCGTGCTGAGATTGAAAACAATAAAGAGCTGCAAAGTCTGGTGCAGTGGTGGGGCGAGTTCCAGGTCTCAGCACCGCCGGAACAAAAAGGGATGCTCACGAATCTCGACGAAGAGCCAGAACCGCGCCGTCGTCATCGCCGCCCACGCAAGCGCGCACCGCGCCAGGGCAGTGCATGACCCTCGCTTACATCGCCATCGGCAGCAATCTGGCCTCTCCATTGGATCAGGTGAATGCTGCCGTTCAGGCGCTGGCTGATATCAAACAGAGCCGCGTGATGGCGGTTTCTGCGTATTACCGCACGCCGCCGCTGGGCCCACAGGATCAACCCGATTATCTGAACGCTGCCGTGGTGCTGGACACCGCGCTTGACGCCGAAACGCTGCTGGATAATACCCAGCGCATTGAGCTACAACAGGGGCGTGTCCGTAAAGATGAACGCTGGGGACCGCGCACGCTGGATCTCGACATCATGCTTTTTGGCGATGAGATCATCCAGACCGAACGCCTGACCGTTCCGCATTACGACATGAAAAATCGTGGTTTTATGCTCTGGCCGCTGCTTGAAGTCGCCCCCGCCCTCACCTTCCCCGATGGCACCTCGTTACAGGCCGTATTGCAGCAGCTTAACGCCAAAAAACCCGCGCTCTGGTAATCCTCTTTTCTGCCGATTTTCTCTCCCTGATTTGTGATTAATCGGTTGCCTAAAATCATTGTTCCCCCGAATGTTACTGTTAGAATGCGCAAAGAATCGCTTTGGGCCATCAGGAAACATTATGAAACCAACCACCATCTCCTTACTGCAGAAATGCAAACAGGAAAAAAAACGCTTCGCCACGATCACGGCCTACGACTTCAGTTTTGCAAAACTGTTTGCTGAAGAAGGGATAAACGTCATGCTGGTCGGCGATTCGTTAGGGATGACGGTACAAGGACATGATTCCACTCTGCCAGTGACGGTAGACGACATTGCTTATCACACACACGCTGTTCGTCGCGGGGCACCTCACTGCCTGCTGCTGTCTGATTTGCCGTTTATGGGTTACGCCACGCCAGAGCAGGCATTTGAGAATGCTGCTGCAGTGATGCGCGCGGGTGCTAACATGGTCAAAATTGAAGGCGGTGCGTGGCTGGTTGATACCGTCAAAATGCTGACCGAACGCGCCGTGCCCGTGTGCGGGCATCTGGGGCTCACGCCGCAGTCTGTGAATGTCTTTGGTGGCTACAAAGTTCAGGGCCGGGGCGATGCGGGACAGATCCTGCTTGATGATGCCCTGGCGCTGGAAGCCGCGGGTATTCAGCTGTTAGTGCTGGAATGCGTGCCCGTTGAGCTGGCAAAACGCGTGACCGACGCGCTCACGATCCCGGTCATCGGGATTGGCGCAGGTAACGTTACCGACGGGCAGATTCTGGTGATGCATGATGCCTTTGGCATTACCGGCGGCCACATTCCCAAATTCGCGAAGAATTTCCTCAGTGAAGCGGGCGACATGCGCGCCGCAGTCAGGCAGTATATTGCCGACGTCGAATCCGGTGTTTACCCGGGTGAAGAACACAGTTTCCATTAAGGAGTCTCGTTGTGCTAATCATTGAAACCCTGCCGCTGTTGCGCCAGCACATTCGTCGCCTGCGTCAGGAAGGTAAACGCATCGCCCTGGTGCCAACCATGGGCAATCTCCACGACGGCCATATGAAACTGGTCGACGAAGCAAGAGCCCGTGCTGATGTGGTCGTGGTCAGTATTTTCGTCAACCCAATGCAGTTCGACCGTGCCGACGATCTGGCGCGCTATCCGCGCACGCTGCAGGAAGATTGCGAAAAGCTCAAAAAACGCCACGTTGATTTCGTCTTCTCCCCTGCGCCTTCGGATATCTATCCGCAGGGGACAGAGGGCGCAACCTATGTCGACGTTCCGGGGATTTCGACCATGCTTGAGGGTGCCAGCCGCCCTGGGCATTTCCGTGGCGTTTCAACGATTGTCAGCAAGCTGTTCAACCTGGTCCAGCCGGATATCGCCTGCTTCGGCGAGAAAGATTTTCAGCAGCTGGCGCTGATCCGCAAAATGGTGGCCGATATGGGCTACGACATTGAGATCGTGGGCGTGCCGATTGTTCGCGCCAAAGACGGGCTGGCGCTCAGCTCGCGTAATGGTTATCTGACTGCCGACCAGCGTAAAATCGCACCGGGTCTGTGCAAAGTGATGAATGCGATGGCGGAACAGCTAAAGGCTAAAGAGCTAACAACAGAAGAGATTGTCGCGCTGGCCGAGCAAGAGTTGAACGACAAAGGTTTGCGCGCCGACGATATCCAAATTCGTGACGCCGATACGCTGGTGGAGCTTTCAGACACCAGCAAACGCGCGGTGATTCTGGTCGCAGCGTGGCTCGGTCAGGCGCGCCTGATCGACAATAAAGTGGTTGAGCTGACGCAGTAGACACCGACTAAAAATCGGGCAATACTGCGCCGATATTTGCCTGGGAAATATCCCTTCACCCTGCCCTCTCGGCCTTGAGAGGGTAAAGCATGATGATTAAAGGTAGACGTAATGATTCGCAAAATGCTGCAAGGTAAGCTTCACCGCGTAAAAGTCACTCAGGCCGATCTGCACTATGAAGGCTCCTGTGCGATTGATCAGGATTTTCTCGACGCAGCCGGAATTCTTGAAAACGAAGCGATTGATATCTGGAACGTCACTAACGGCAACCGCTTCTCAACCTATGCGATTGCAGGCGAGCGCGGCTCCAAAATTATCTCTGTCAACGGTGCGGCCGCACACTGCGCGTCCGTGGGTGACATTGTGATCATCGCCAGCTTTGTCATGATGTCTGACGAAGAAGCGCGTCGCTGGCAACCGAAAGTGGCCTATTTCGAAGGCGACAATGAAATGAAACGTACGGCAAAAGCCATTCCCGTTCAGGTTGCCTGATTTACCCTTGCGGCTGATTACTGATCAGCCGCGACATGGTCTCTAACGAATCCGTCCTCAGAATATATAAACGTTTCAGTAAGAACGGATTATCTCCCGGCTTCACCTTCCCTTTCACCGTCGTCACCGCCAAATGAAAACCCGCATCGTTAGCCGCTTTCACCGCTTTATCATCATAGCCGCCGAACGGATACGAGAGATACAGGACGCGGGGGTTGAACTGTGCCAGCGCGCGTCGTGAGCGTTCAAAATCGAACAAAATGACGTGGTAGCTGCGGCTCAATAAAATTGGGTGTTTATTGGCATCTACACGGTGTAAGAAATGGGTGTGAGACTGAATATCAAACACATCCTGAATCTCTTTCAGTTCCGATACGCTCATAAACTGCAGCGATTTCGGGTCCCATTTCTGGGGATGGCCTTTAATGCGCGATGAAATAATAAATGCCGTCGCCTTGAAGCCGTACTCCTTCAGGATCGGCCAGGCGTAGCGGCTGACCGACTTCAGACCATCGTCGAACGTAATCACCACCGCACGTGCCGGGAGGTTCATTTTGTTACGCACATACCCTTCGAGCTGGTACATCGTCAACGTGGTATAGCCCTGATCGCGCAGCCAGGTCATCTGGTTATTGAATGCACGCACGCTTGTGGTGGTTGAGGTGTGGCGAAAGCGGGTATTCTCTTCATCATGCAAAATATGGTGATACGTGATAACCGGAATACCGCTGTCTTCCTGCGCATCCAGACTGCTCACCCACGCCAGCCGATTGCCGATGCGGATTTGAAACCAGGTTTGGTTCAGACGGTCTTTAAGTTTATTCAGAATGGGGTAGCGCAGATTGTCACTGAGCGTCCCGAAAGGCGCGCTGCCGTTGTTTGGGGCGTTATAGACCGGAGTGTCTTTCCAGGTGATTAAATTCTGATTGCTCAGGGGCTTATTCAGATCGCCGAGGCTATCTTCAACGCGCTGTTTGCCCTGCACGTTTTCGAGATGGCCCTTATCGATAAATCCCGTCCCAAAGCCAAAACGAAATTCGTAGTAATCAGCATTGGTCGGGACCACGGCAATAATCTGTCCTGCACGAACGTTGCCGACGTTAACGACATTATTCCCCACCTGCGCCCAGATGGCCGCATCTTCGGTGGTTTGCATGTACTGAGCGGGTAAGCCTTGCTGGCTTAATAAACTGGCAGAAACGCCGCCGGATACCAGTAGCAAAAGCAGGAAAATGATACGCGTGAGCATGAGGTTTGTGTCGAAGCGGAAAACTGGCGTTATTGTAACAAAAGCGGCATCAATACCAATGTTTAATTCTTATACAGGTCGTGCAGCAGGACAAAAGGCGGGTTTTTCTGTTGCTGATGCCACAGGCTGCTTACACCGGGGATCTCCTGTCCGACAATCATATCGCGAAATTCAGCGCTGCTAAGCGTTTCCCGTAGCGGATACATCATTTCGAGTAGCTCATAATTAATGCCGGAAATGACTTCGCAATTTTCATGCTTATGGCTCAACAATGCGGCCGCACGATAGGGTGCCGCACCGGATTTGTCGGTGAGGAAAATCACACCCTCGCCCGTATCCGTTTGATGCTGGGCATCACACATCATACGACTGAGCATATTGGTGCTCAGCCCAGGCCAGTAGTTGACCGCGAGACATTGTGGCAGCGGACCAAAATTCTTCTCCAGGCGTTCGAGAAAAGCCTGAGCGTTGTCATCATGACAGGTAATCACCCAACCCAGCATAGCGTCTCTCCTTAGCAGACGAGTAGTTTAGCGGAGTGACGATGAGTTTACGGTGATAACAGTCAAGAAAATGTCCCGGCAGACTCAGTACTGCCGGGATAGTGAGCTTAGCTGCGCAGACCGCGCCCACGCTGGATCAGATACCAACACAAAATGTAGAAAGCGATGATAAAGACGCCCAGAACCGCGACAGTGGTGAACAGCGGCACGTCCGTGATACCGAGGAAACCAAAGCGGAAGCCGCTGATCATGTAAACAATCGGGTTCAGGTGCGACAGCGCCTGCCAGAATGGCGGCAGCAGCGTCAGCGAATAGAACACCCCGCCGAGATAGGTCAGCGGCGTTAACACGAAGGTGGGGATCAGGCTGATATCATCAAACGTGGTCGCAAATACGGCGTTCAAGAGACCCGCTAACGAGAACAGAATCGCCGTCATCAGCAACGTTAACGCAACGAACAACCACGAATGTACCTGGAACGGTACAAAGAACAGTGAAATGGCCGTCACCAGAATGCCAACACACAGGCCACGCGCCACACCACCGCCAACATATCCGGCGATAATCACGTGCGTAGGAACCGGCGCGACCAGCAGCTCTTCAATGTTTCGCTGGAATTTGGCGCTAAAGAACGACGACGCCACGTTCGCGTACGCGTTGGTGATCACCGCCATCATGATTAAACCTGGGACAATGAATTGCATGTAGGTGAAACCATGCATTTCGCCAATACGGGAACCAATCAGATTACCGAAGATGATGAAATACAGCGTCATGGTGATCACGGGCGGGACCAGCGTCTGGATCCAGATGCGCATAAAGCGGTTAATTTCTTTCGCCCAGATACTTTTCAGCGCCACCCAGTAAAGATGCGTCATGCCTGCTCTCCTCTTTTATCATGGACCAGCGAGACGAACAGTTCTTCCAGTCGGTTGGCTTTGTTTCGCATACTCAATACCTGCACGCCCTGCGCGCTCAGCTGTGAAAACACGCTGTTAATACCCTGCTCACGCAGAACTTCCACTTCCAGCGTCGACGTATCCACCAGACGATACTGGTAGCCTTCTAGCGTTGGCAGCGGGCTTTTCGATGCCAGATCGAGGATGAAGGTTTCCGACTTCAGCTTGGAGAGCAGATTTTTCATCGAGGTATTTTCCACCAGTTCACCGTGCTGGATGATACCGATGTTACGACAGAGCATTTCGGCTTCTTCAAGGTAATGCGTTGTCAGAATAATCGTGGTGCCTTTATCGTTTAAATCCTTCAAAAAGCCCCACATTGAGCGGCGAAGTTCGATATCCACGCCCGCAGTTGGCTCATCAAGGATCAGCAGCTTGGGTTCGTGCATCAGCGCACGAGCGATCATCAAACGACGCTTCATCCCGCCGGATAACATGCGCGCACGTTCGTCGCGTTTTTCCCACAGATCGAGCTGTTTTAAATACTTTTCGCTACGCGCGACCGCGTCATGGCGCTCGACGCCGTAGTACCCCGCCTGATTGACCACAATCTGCTGCACGGTTTCAAAGGGGTTGAAGTTAAACTCCTGCGGCACCAGCCCCAGTTGGCGTTTGGCGTTGACCACGTCTTTTTCCAGGTCATATCCGAACACCGCGACTTTGCCGGAAGATTTGTTTACCAGCGAGCTGATAATACCGATGGTGGTGGATTTCCCCGCGCCGTTCGGCCCCAGCAGGGCATAAAAATCCCCGGCCTCCACTTTCAGATCGATCCCGCGTAGCGCCTGGACGCCGCCCGGATAGACTTTTTTAAGCTGCTCAAGCTCCAGTGCAATTGTCATGAAATAAGCTTACCTATAGTTCTGACACACGTTGTGTGGTTTCAATAAAAGTCGAGTTACCCTATATTAGCGCAACGCTATTACTCGGTTACAGGTCGTTAACCTCTATGAATGACATAGATACACTCATCAGCAACAATGCACTATGGTCAAAAATGCTGATAGAAGAGGATCCGGGATTTTCGAAAAAACTGGCGCAAGCGCAGAACCCGCGCTTTCTATGGATTGGATGTTCCGACAGCCGCGTCCCGGCAGAACGCCTGACAGGTCTTGAACCCGGCGAACTGTTCGTTCACCGTAACGTTGCAAACCTGGTGATTCACACCGATCTCAACTGCCTGTCCGTTGTTCAGTACGCCGTGGACGTTCTGGAAGTTGAACATATTATTATTTGCGGCCACTACGGCTGCGGTGGCGTACAGGCAGCAATCGAAAATCCGGAACTGGTTTGATCGATAATTGGCTACTGCACATTCGCGATATCTGGTTCAAACATAGTTCACTGCTGGGTGAAATGCCGCAGGAACGTCGTCTGGACACGCTATGTGAACTTAACGTGATGGAACAAGTGTACAACTTAGGACACTCGACCATTATGCGTTCAGCGTGGAAGCGCGGGCAGAAGGTGTCAGTTCATGGCTGGGCATACGGTATTCATGACGGGTTGCTGCGCAATCTGGAAGTTACCGCGACTAACCGCGAAACGCTTGAACAACGCTATCGTCAGGGTGTGTCTAACCTGACAAAAAAACACGTCAATCATAAATAAGCGTGCAAAAACCGGGCGTGACCCGGCTTTTACTTTTCTTCGTTTACTCGTCCAGCAACACGACTTTGCCGACATACGGCAGATGGCGATAACGCTGCGCATAATCAATGCCGTAACCCACCACGAACTCATCCGGAATCGAGAAGCCGATAAATTCCACCGGAACGTCGACTTCACGACGCGAGGGTTTATCCAGCAGGGTGCAAATCGCCAGCGATTTTGGCCCACGCAGGCTCAGGATTTCGCGCACTTTAGACAAGGTGTTACCGGAGTCGATGATGTCCTCAACGATTAACACATCTTTGCCACGAATATCTTCATCCAGGTCTTTCAGGATTTTCACATCACGCGTGGTCGACATGCCGCTGCCGTAGCTGGAGGCGGTCATAAAATCGACTTCGTGGGACACCTGCACTTCGCGGCACAGGTCTGCCATGAACATGAAGGAGCCGCGCAGCAGACCCACCAGCACCATTTCGCTGCCGCTGTCCTGATAACGCTCGGTGATTTGACGACCCAGTTCAGCGATACGCGCTTTGATCTCCGCTTCCGGGATCATCACTTCAACAGTATGTTTCATTTTACTAACCGTATGATTTTAAAACCAATCTATCAATGAGGATGCCCTGGCGTCCGGCATTGATTCACAAGCCCTGCAGTATACCAGCAAATGGATTGGCCTGGCGCATGAGTTGTTAAAAGCTCAATTTGTGATTCCGATCACACTTGTTAATACCTATAATTAATTGCTATCAAAATTTTAACAAAACTGAAGAGTACTTTTCTATGGCTGAAACAAAAGTTCAACAGTCGCGTCTACTGGTGACATTAACAGCAGCGTTCGCAGCGTTTTGCGCACTCTATCTGTTAATCGGTGGCGTCTGGCTGGTCGCATTAGGCGGCTCCTGGTATTACCCGATTGCGGGCCTGGTTATGGTTGGCGTAACCGTTCTGCTCTTAAAGGGTAAACGATCCGCACTGTGGCTCTATGCTGCACTGCTTCTTGTCACAATGATTTGGGGAGTCTGGGAAGTTGGCTTCGACTTCTGGGCGCTGACGCCGCGCAGCGACATCCTGGTCTTCTTTGGGATTTGGCTGATCCTGCCATTCGTCTGGCGTCGCCTGAGGGTTCCTTCCAGCGGTGCGGTTGCCGCGCTGGTGGTTTCCCTGCTGATTACGGGCGGCATGCTAACCTGGGCTGGATTTAACGATCCGCAGGAAGTGAAAGGCACGCTGAGCGCAGATTCCACACCCGCTGCGGCAATCTCTGACGTTGCAGACGGTGACTGGCCGGCTTATGGCCGCAACCAGGAAGGCCAACGTTATTCTCCGCTGAAGCAAATCAACGCCGATAACGTTAAAAACCTGAAGGAAGCCTGGGTGTTCCGCACTGGCGACCTGAAGCAGCCAAACGATCCGGGCGAACTGACCAACGAAGTGACGCCGATCAAAGTGGGCAACATGCTTTACCTGTGTACCGCGCACCAGCGTCTGTTCGCGCTTGATGCCGCTACCGGTAAAGAGAAATGGCACTTCGACCCGCAGCTTAATTCTAATCCGTCCTTCCAGCATATTACCTGCCGTGGCGTGTCCTATCACGAAGCCCGTGCGGATAATGCCAGCCCGGAAGTGGTGGCCGATTGCCCGCGTCGCATCATGCTGCCGGTCAACGATGGCCGACTGTTCGCCATTAACGCCGAAACCGGCAAGCTGTGCGAAACCTTTGGCAACAAAGGCATTCTGAATCTGCAGACCAATATGCCGGATACCACGCCGGGTCTGTATGAACCGACCTCCCCGCCGATTATCACCGATAAAACGATTGTGATCGCAGGTTCGGTCACGGATAACTTCTCGACTCGCGAAACGTCCGGTGTGATCCGTGGTTTCGACGTTAACACGGGCAAACTGCTGTGGGCCTTCGATCCGGGCGCGAAAGATCCTAACGCGATTCCGGCGGATGAACACACGTTCACCTTCAACTCGCCGAACTCCTGGGCGCCTGCGGCGTATGACGCGAAGCTGGATCTGGTGTATCTGCCGATGGGTGTGACCACCCCGGATATCTGGGGCGGTAACCGTACCCCAGAGCAGGAACGTTACGCCAGCGCCATCGTGGCGCTGAATGCAACGACCGGGAAACTGGCCTGGAGCTATCAGACCGTACACCACGACCTGTGGGATATGGATATGCCGTCCCAGCCGACGCTTGCAGATATCACCGTTAACGGCAAAACCGTTCCGGTGATTTATGCCCCGGCGAAAACCGGCAACATCTTTGTACTCGACCGTACCAACGGCAAACTGGTGGTTCCAGCGCCGGAAAAACCGGTTCCGCAAGGTGCAGCCAAAGGTGATTACGTCACTAAAACGCAGCCTTTCTCGGATCTGAGCTTCCGTCCGAAGAAAGATCTGACCGGTGCCGATATGTGGGGCGCCACCATGTTCGACCAGCTGGTGTGCCGCGTGATGTTCCATCAGCTGCGCTATGAAGGCATCTTCACGCCGCCGTCTGAGCAGGGCACGCTGGTCTTCCCGGGGAACCTGGGGATGTTCGAATGGGGCGGAATTTCGGTTGATCCTAACCGTCAGGTAGCGATCGCTAACCCAATGGCGTTGCCGTTCGTCTCTAAGCTGATCCCACGCGGTCCGGGTAATCCAATGGAACAGCCGAAAGACGCGAAAGGTAGCGGTACAGAAGCGGGTATTCAGCCGCAGTACGGCGTACCGTTTGGCGTGACGCTGAACCCGTTCCTGTCACCGTTTGGCCTGCCGTGTAAACAGCCTGCATGGGGTTATATTTCCGCGCTGGATCTGAAAACCAATCAGGTTGTGTGGAAAAAACGTATTGGTACGCCACAGGACAGCATGCCGTTCCCGATGCCAATTCCAGTGCCGTTCAATATGGGTATGCCGATGCTGGGTGGACCGATTTCCACCGCAGGTAACGTCCTGTTCATCGCGGCGACCGCAGATAACTACCTGCGTGCATACAACATGAGCAACGGTGAAAAACTGTGGCAAGGCCGTCTGCCTGCGGGTGGACAAGCGACGCCGATGACCTATGAAGTGGATGGCAAGCAGTATGTTGTTATCTCTGCGGGCGGTCACGGTTCGTTTGGTACGAAGATGGGCGACTACATTGTCGCGTACGCTCTGCCTGACGATGTGAAATAAAAGCAAAAAGGCAACTTCGGTTGCCTTTTTTAATGTCTGTTCCCTCTCCCGCGCGAGAGGGCCAGGGTGGAGGGCATCAGTCCGCACAAGGTCAAAGCAAAAAGGCAACGCCAGTTGCCTTTTTTAGTGCCTGTTCCCTCTCCCGCGGGAGAGGGCCAGGGTGAGGGCATCAGGCGACGCGGGTCTACACCGTAAACCCGAGCATCATTCCCGTATCTTCATGCTCCAGCAGATGACAGTGCGCCATATAGGCGAATTCCTTCGGCGCGTCGTGCTCGAATTTCACCAGTACCTCACTCACGCCACCTTCCACGCGAACCGTATCTTTCCAGCCCGTACGATGGGCCGCTGGCGCTTTACCGTTCTCTGATAAAATGCGGAACTGCGTGCCGTGAATGTGGAACGGATGCAGCATCATGTCGCCTTCACCCGATATCACCCAGCGCTCATACTGCCCTTTCGCGGCAGCAAACATCGGCGTATCCATATCAAAGGCCTTGCCATTAATGCGGTTAGCGTTGTGGAAATCAAATTTATGATCGCCGTGATTCATCCCGCCCATATTCCCATGGTCCATCTTGCCGTGGTCCATATTCATATGGCCCATCATTTGTCCGTGCTGCATCCCGGCCATCGCCTGGTCGCCGTATTTATTCATCAGCGCCTGCATGCCCATCATGTCGAGCATCGGATCCATAGAGAGCTGGAGTTTACGCTGCGTTAATCCCTCCAGGGACGGCAGCGCAGGCATGGCGGCGAGCGTGTCTGGCATTTCGCCAGAAGCCGTGACCAGCAGTGGCTGAATGCGCAAAACGGGATGCGGTTTATCGAACGGTGCGACGGCCATGCCCATCTGGCTTACGGGCAGCGGTGAGGAGATCAAACGGCTTACCGTCGCTGATATCAACCAGCACTTCGAAACGCTCGCCCATCAGCATCGGCAGTTCGCTGACCTTCACCGGCTCGGCCAACAGCCCACCATCGCTGGCTATCACGTACATCGGGCGCCGATCGCTGGTGGCAAAATTGAGTGAACGCGCGTTACACCCGTTAAGCAATCGCAGCCGTAGCCAGCCTTTCGGGCGGCGTGTTGCGGATAAAATCGCGCCGTTGGTCAGAAGCGTGTCGCCAAACCAGCCCACCGCCGCCGTCATCACATCCAGCTGATAATCGATTGCCCGTCAGCACTGAATTTTTTGTCCTGCACGATGACCGGCACATCGTCGATGCCCCACTGTTTTGGCAGGCGCAACAAGCGGCTTTCGTCATCCTCAATCAATACCAGCCCCGCCAGCCCCATTGCCACCTGATGGCCCGTTTTACCGTGCTGATGCGGATGGAAACCAACAGGTCGCTGCGCGCTGGTCAGGCGTAAACGTCACCCGTGCGCTGGCCGCCCGGTTTGATAATGCCCTGCGGCCCACCGTCAACGTCGCCCGGAACCTCAAGCCATGCCAGTGCAACGTCGTCTCTTCAGCAAGCGTGTTATGAATATTAACCGTGACCTCTTTGCCTCTGCGCAATTGAAGGGCAGGCCCAAGCAAATTGCCGTTATATCCCCATGTGGTGGCGTTATGGGGGCCAAAGGCAGATTTCCCTGACTGTACGACGAGCTGAATGCGGCTTGCGCGCATCTGCGGCCAATAAATCAGGGATCGGTAATGCGGGTCTGTCGACGGCAAAAGCAGTGCGACTCCAAAGCGGTAATGCGCTGGCAGCCCCCAACACAGCTGAATATTTCAAAAAATCACGACGTTGCATGTTCATTCCTTTTTTCCTGCAGGCGATATTTTGAGCTTAAACCCTCCCCCTAACCGGAAGGTCAAGTAAAGTGGCAATAATAAAGGTCGTCTCGCTGGTCGCAAATATGCTAACGTTAAATTTCCGTGATGCAGTGGTAGAAGCAATGAAGACGTTTTTCAGGACAATTTTGTTCGGCAGCCTGATGGCTATGTGTGCGAACAGTTATGCGCTAAGTGAAAATGAAGCGGAAGATATGGCCGATTTAACGGCGGTTTTTGTTTTCCTGAAAAACGATTGCGGTTACCAGAATTTACCCAATGGGCAGATTCGTCGCGCACTGGTCTTTTTTGCCCAGCAGAATCAATGGGATCTCAGCAACTACGATAGCTTTGACATGAAGGCGCTCGGTGAAGACAGTTACCGCGATTTAAGCGGCATTGGCATTCCTGTCGCGAAAAATGCAAAGCGCTGGCCCGCGATTCGCTCAGCCTGCTCGCCTACGTCAAATAATCTTCCCGGACGCCCCTTTGTTGAAATAATGGCCGTGCTTGCGCGGTTCTTGTTCGCTATGATGTTGCGCCCATATTGCGTGGGTGTAATAGATATTAACAAAGGAGGGTTCAGCTCATGACCGATAAAACAGTGTGGCACGAAACGCTGCATGACCAGTTTGGTCAGTACTTTGCCGTGGATAACGTGCTCTATCACGAGAAAACCGATCATCAGGATTTGATCATTTTCGAGAACGCTGCATTTGGGCGCGTGATGGCGCTGGATGGCGTAGTGCAAACGACCGAACGTGATGAGTTTATTTATCATGAAATGATGACCCATGTGCCATTACTGGCGCACGGACACGCAAAACATGTGCTGATTATCGGCGGTGGCGACGGCGCAATGCTGCGTGAAGTGTCTCGCCATAAATCTATCGAAACGATCACGATGGTGGAAATCGACGCCGGTGTCGTCTCGTTCTGCCGCCAGTACCTGCCCAATCACAACGCTGGCAGCTATGACGATCCGCGCTTTACGCTGGTGATCGACGACGGCGTCAACTTTGTGAATCAGACCAATCAAACGTTTGACGTGATCATCTCCGATTGCACCGATCCGATTGGCCCTGGCGCCACGCTCTTCACCTCGTCATTCTACGAAGGCTGCAAACGCTGCCTGAACCCTGGCGGGATTTTCGTTGCCCAGAACGGCGTCTGCTTCCTGCAACAGGACGAAGCGATCGACAGTCATCGTAAACTGAGCCATTACTTCGGTGATGTCAGTTTCTATCAGGCTGCGATTCCTACCTATTACGGCGGGATTATGACCTTCGCGTGGGCGACGGATAACGACGTTTTACGCCATCTCTCCACCGAGATCATTGCTGCACGCTTTCATCAGACCCACCTGAAATGCCGTTACTACAATCCGGCCGTCCACACGGCAGCGTTCGCCTTGCCGCAATATTTGCAAGACGCACTGTCCTCTAAGGAGGTGAGCTAAATTGAAAAAACTGAAACTGCATGGCTTTAACAATCTGACGAAAAGCCTGAGTTTTTGTATTTACGATATCTGCTACGTTAAAACCGCAGAAGAGCGCGATGGTTATATCGCCTATATCGATGAACTCTACAATGCCAACCGTCTGACCGAAATTCTGTCAGAAACCTGCTCCATCATCGGAGCCAATATTCTAAACATTGCGCGTCAGGACTATGAGCCGCAGGGCGCGAGCGTCACGATTCTGGTGAGCGAAGAGCCTGTGGATCCACAGCTTATCGATCCGACCGAACATCCAGGCCCTCTGCCAGAAGCGGTGGTGGCCCATCTCGACAAAAGCCACATCTGCGTGCATACCTATCCAGAGAGCCACCCGGAAGCCGGGCTGTGCACTTTCCGCGCCGATATCGAAGTGTCGACCTGCGGTGTGATTTCACCACTCAATGCGCTGAATTATCTTATCCACCAGCTTGAATCCGATATCGTGACGATTGATTATCGCGTGCGCGGTTTTACCCGTGACATCAATGGCATGAAGTATTTTATCGATCATGAAATTAACTCGATTCAGAACTTTATGTCTGAAGACATGAAGGGGCTGTACGACATGATGGACGTGAACGTGTATCAGGAAAATATTTTCCACACCAAGATGTTGCTTAAGGAGTTTGACCTTAAGCACTACATGTTCCATACCCAGCCAGAAGACTTAAGCGAAGAAGAGCGAAAGGTCATCACCGACCTGCTCTGGAAAGAGATGCGCGAAATCTACTACGGCCGCAATATTCCGGCCGTGTAAAACACGCCAGGAGCAAGGATGCTCCGGTGGATCACTTCTGTTGCATAAACTCACGGTAGGCTTTCACGACCTGTAAAAAGTCCTCAACGCCGCACAGCGAGAAACTCTCTTCATCGTAATAGCTCATACCCTCTTCCATTTCGTCGCCCGAGATTTCCATCTGGTTGGCGCGCACCATGACTTCTTCACCGTCCATCCATAAGGTGTATTCGTGTCCAATACGCTGCCAGGATCGCTCGCTGCCTTTTATCGTGCGTGCCGCTTGTTCCACTTCATCGAGCAACGCGAGGTTTTCTTTGACCTCTTCGTTAAACCAGTGCCCGACCACTTCGTGGCCCATCGACATACGCACTTTCACCACACCGGTGATATCGCGTAAGAATTCGTAATCCATCGTATTTTCCTCTGCAAAGCCAATAGCGTAATTATCGCAGCAGAGAGGAAGAAAAAAAGCGGAACGCGCGGGAGGAATGAAAATAAAAAGGTGAGAGCACGACGTTGCGGTCTGATGCCCTCACCTCTGCCCTCTCTCATGGGAGAGGGTTCAAACATTTAAACCGTCTGCGAAGAGACGGTTTTGCTGTTTATACTGCCGTCTGGAAAATCACGCCGTCCGCTTTCTCGGTGTACTGAGAGAGCTTATCGAAGTTCAGATAACGGTAGGTATCCACCGCCGTCTTATCTACCTGCGCCACGAAGGTCTGGTACTCTTCCGGCGTTGGCAGTTTGCCAATCAGCGCCGCTACCGCCGCCAGTTCCGCAGAGGCCAGGAAGACGTTCGCGCCCGTCCCTAAACGGTTCGGGAAGTTACGGGTCGACGTAGAAACCACCGTTGCACCGTCAGCGACACGCGCCTGGTTGCCCATACACAGAGAGCAGCCAGGGATTTCGATACGCGCACCGCTCTTACCAAACACGCTGTAGTAGCCTTCTTCGGTCAGCTGTGCGGCATCCATACGGGTTGGCGGAGCCACCCACAGACGCGTTGGCAGCTGGCCTTTATGCGTATCCAACAGCTTACCAGCAGCGCGGAAGTGGCCGATGTTGGTCATGCAGGAACCGATAAACACTTCGTCGATCTTTTCTCCTTGCACGGCAGACAGCGGACGCGCGTCATCAGGATCGTTTGGTGCGCACAGGATTGGCTCTTTGATATCCGCCAGATCGATGTCGATCACTGCGGCATATTCTGCATCAGCATCGGCTTCGAGCAGCTGCGGATCCGCCAGCCATTTCTCCATGCCCTGGACGCGACGCTCCAGCGTACGACGATCGCCGTAGCCTTCTGCGATCATCCACTTCAGCAGCACGATATTTGAGGTGAGATACTCAATAATCGGTTCCTGATTGAGCTTGATGGTACAGCCCGCAGCAGAACGCTCAGCGGAAGCATCGGTCAGTTCGAACGCCTGCTCCACTTTCAGATCTGGCAGGCCTTCAATCTCAAGGATACGGCCAGAGAAGATATTGATTTTGCCTTTCTTCTCAACGGTCAACAGACCCTGTTTGATCGCATACAGCGGGATCGCATGCACCAGATCGCGCAGCGTAATGCCCGGCTGCATTTTGCCTTTAAAGCGCACCAGAACGGATTCCGGCATATCCAACGGCATCACGCCCGTTGCGGCCGCAAACGCCACCAGACCAGAACCCGCCGGGAAGGAGATGCCAATCGGGAAACGGGTATGGGAGTCACCGCCGGTGCCGACGGTATCCGGCAGCAGCATACGGTTCAGCCACGAGTGGATAACACCATCGCCAGGGCGCAGTGAGACGCCGCCACGGTTCATGATGAAGTCAGGCAGCGTGTGGTGCGTGGTCACATCGACCGGTTTTGGATACGCAGCCGTATGACAGAACGACTGCATGACCAGATCGGAAGAGAAGCCCAGGCACGCCAGATCTTTCAGCTCATCACGGGTCATCGGGCCGGTGGTGTCCTGAGAACCCACAGACGTCATCTTCGGCTCGCAGTAAGCACCAGGACGCACGCCCGTCACGCCACAGGCGCGACCCACCATTTTTTGCGCCAGAGAATAGCCGCGATCGCTTTCCGCCACGTCTTTCGCCTGACGGAAAATGTCGCTATGCGGCAGACCCAAGGCTTCGCGCGCTTTGGTCGTCAGGCCACGGCCGATGATCAGCGGAATACGACCACCTGCACGAACTTCATCGACCAGAACGTCGGTTTTCAGTTCAAACGTAGCCAGCAATTCGTTGGTTTCGTGGTTACGCACTTCGCCTTTGAACGGGTAAACGTCAATCACGTCGCCCATGTTCAGGTTATTAACGTCTACCTCGATTGGCAGTGCGCCTGCATCTTCCATGGTGTTAAAAAAGATAGGGGCAATTTTGCCGCCGAGGCACAGGCCGCCGCCGCGCTTGTTCGGGACATGAGGGATATCATCGCCCATGAACCACAGCACGGAGTTGGTCGCAGATTTACGTGAAGAACCGGTTCCGACGACGTCACCGACGTAGGCCAGCGGGAAACCTTTTTTGGCTAACTCTTCAATTTGCGCGATCGGCCCAACCGCACCAGGCTGATCCGGCACAATCCCTTCGCGGGCATTTTTCAGCATTGCCAGGGCGTGCAGAGGGATATCCGGGCGAGACCAGGCATCCGGTGCTGGAGACAGATCATCAGTGTTCGTTTCGCCAGTCACTTTGAATACGGTGACGGTCATTTTTTCTGCCAGCGCTGGACGGTTCAGGAACCATTCAGCATCAGCCCATGACTGCATAACCTGTTTTGCGTAGCGGTTACCCGCTTTCGCTTTTTCTTCAACGTCGTAGAAGTTGTCGAACATCAGCAACGTTTGGGAAAGCGCTTTGGCGGCAATCGGTGCCAGCGTTTCACTTTCCAGCGCGTCAATCAGCGGATGAATGTTATAGCCGCCCTGCATGGTGCCGAGCAGTTCAATCGCTTTTTCAGGGGTGACCAGTGGGGAGGTTGCTTCGCTTTTCGCAATCGCAGCAAGAAAACCGGCTTTCACGTAGGCTGCTTCATCTACGCCAGGCGGTACACGGTTGATCAGCAAATCTAACAGGAATTCTTCTTCGCCCGCAGGCGGATTCTTCAGCAGCTCGACGAGCGCGGCCATTTGGGTTGCATCTAAAGGTTTCGGTACAATTCCCTCGGCGGCACGTTCTGCTACGTGCTTACGGTATTCTTCTAGCACGACGGTTCTCCTCGCTCTCATTATCATAATGCGGCATACACGTTGTGTATCCAGGCTTATCTTCACGCTCCTGTGAGACAGCAGTTTGTAGGGTAAATGCCCGATACCGCGTCGGGCAGCATAGCAGGATTTCTGCACAGTGTTAATGTGTTTACAAAAAAGCAACATTAAATAATTTGCTGAATCGTTAAGGATGGTATAGCGGGGAGAGAGGACAATTTTCAGAGGTAAAACTTGCCTTTTGAAATTCAAACGCCGTTTTATCTATCACGTATAATTTGTGTAATAAATGCTCACACTCTTTATCCGTACACTTCGGGTGGTTTCCCAAGATTCGTCAAAACGCAAAAACACGGGTGAATATACTCGCGGCAACAAGAACGCCAATCGACACTGCTTACGCTGGAGTCACACTATGAAGTTGCCCTTTAAGCCACACCTGATTGTGCTGTTATGCAGTGCCGGGCTGTTAGCCGCGTCCGGCGTCATGTTTGTGAAAAGCCGCGCGCCGGAGAGCGTATCCACGCCGTCAGCAGCGACGCCACCCGCAGCGCCACAACCCGTGGCCCAGCCCCCCGTAGCAGTCGTTGCACCAACCTACACCGCCGCGCAAATCGATCAGTGGACCGCCCCTATCGCACTGTATCCTGACGCGCTGCTGTCGCAAATCCTTATGGCATCCACGTATCCGGCGAACGTCATCCAGGCCGCACAGTGGTCGCAGGATAATCCCAAAATGCAGGGTGATGCGGCTATTCAGGCGGTGAGTGGCCAACCGTGGGATCCGAGCGTCAAATCGCTGGTCGCCTTTCCACAGCTGATGTCGCTGATGGGTGAAAACCCGCCATGGGTCCAGAATCTCGGCGACGCATTCCTCGCACAGCCCAAAGACGTGATGGATTCTGTGCAACGCTTACGTTTGCTGGCGCAGCAGACAGGTGCGCTGCAATCGACGCCGCAGCAAACGGTAACGACCGAAAAGAAAAAGGAACCCGCTCAGACTGCCAATGCCACTTCAAACGCGACCGTGGCGGCAACCAATCCCACGATGATCAAGATCGAATCCGCCGATCCACAGGTGGTGTACGTCCCGACGTATAATCCCGCCACGGTCTACGGGACCTGGCCCAACGCCAGCTATCCGCCGGTCTACCTGCCGCCATCACCCGGTGAGCAATTTACGGATAGCCTGGTGAAAGGCCTGGGCTTCAGCCTGGGAGTAGCAACAACCTACGCGATTTTCAGCAATATCGACTGGGATGACGACGATGACTGGGATCATCACCACCACGATAACGATTACGACCGAAACGGCGGTTATAACCGTAACGGCAATAACAACATCAATATCAACGTCGATAACTTCAATAAAATCAGCGGGGATCGTTTAACAGACGCCCATCGCAACTGGCAGCATAACCCGGCCTATCGTGACGGTGTGCCCTATCCGACCACCCCGCTCAATAACCGTTTCCATCCCACCAACACGGCGACAGGTTTGAGCACCACACAGCAAAAACCGGCGAATCGCGATAGCCAACGGCAGGCGGCGCTGGCCCAGGTACAACAATCGACGGGCAAAACACTATCTCAAACGCAGCGCCCTGCGACAAAAGATGCGCAGCGTCAGGCGTCGAGCGCTCAGCTCAAACAGATTTCACAGCGCAATAATTATCGCGGGTACGACAACACCAAACCCCAGACCACGCAAAGAGCGGCCAATAAAGTGCAGCGTGAGAATCGTCAGACAACTTCTCAGCGTCAGGAAAAACGTGTTTCGCCAACCCTCCAGCAGCGAAACACGCAACCTCGCGCGAATGCCTTAAGTGGAAACGATAGTCGCTCAGGGAACTGGCAGTCGCAACAGCAGCGCGGATCGCAAAGCCGGCAAATGGCATCCCGCCCCCATCAACCGGCGAGACAAATGCCTGCTGGCCGGACTGAACATCGTGAACTTCGTCATCGCTAAGGGAATCGACATGAAAAAGAAAATACTCGGTGGAATGATACTGTTGATGGTTTCCACTTTTGCGATCGCACAACAGCACTTCAGCACACCCGAGCAGGCGACCGACGCATTGGCAAAAGCCATCAGCGAGCAAAATGAACGCGAAATGAAGAACTTGCTTGGGGATGACTGGCGCAATTTCTTGCCGCCTGAAGGGGTCGACCCAGACGCCGTGGACCGTTTTGTACGCGACTGGAAGGTAAGCCACTCGACGGTCATTGCGGGCGATATCGCGCATCTGGTGGTGGGCGACAGCAACTGGCAATTGCCTATCCCCGTCGTGAAAGGGGCATCCGGCTGGCAGTTTGATATGCGCAAGGCGGCCGATGAGATCCTGACGCGTGAGATTGGTCGCAACGAGCTGGCCGCTATCGAAGCGCTTCATGCTTACGTTGATGCCCAGCAAAGCTATTACGCGCTCAACCAAACCTTTGCGCAGAAAATTATCAGTTCAGAAGGAAAGAAAGATGGCCTTTACTGGCCTGCCGCCCCTGGCGAAGCGCCCAGCCCGCTTGGCCCCGCGTTTAGCCCACAGGTGCCGGGCACGGGCTATCACGGCTATCGGTTTCGCATTTTACCTGACAACAACAACGGTTTTGCGATGATCGCCTGGCCCGTCAGCTACGGTCAGACAGGGGTGATGAGTTTTGTGATTAACCAGGATGACAACGTTTATCAGGCCAATCTGGGTGAGGAAACGCAGCAAAGAGCAGAGGCGACAGCTGCGTACCCTCAGGATAAAAACTGGCAGCTTGTGACACCCTAGATAACGCGGGGGAGGAATTGTGTTTGCCGGGTCAACCAAGGTGTCCCGGCAAACAGCAACGGTGATTACAGAATGTTAGCGACGGATTTCGCCAGTTGAGCTTCCAGAACCGGCTTCGCTTCTTCGAACTTCAAGTTCACTTTGTTCGCGTTTGAAACAACACGCGTTTGATATTTCGCGCGATCGCCTTGTTCAGAGCTGGTCTGCAATTTCACACCAGAGGTGCCTTGACGCAGGGCGGCGATATTGTCGGTTGTCACCTTCGCTTTGCTACGCTCAGAAATCTGCAGGTCAGTCACCATGGTATAGTTCACGTCTTCAACCATTGCATCTGCAGCCATGCCAATCAGACCTGCGGCCAGACCCACACCCAGTGCAGCACCGGAAGAACTGCTGTTGTAGGCCGTGATCCCTGCACCCAGCGCAGCACCGACCGCAGCACCTTCGTAGCCGGTTTTCAGGTAGCCCTGAGTCTCGCGCAGGTCCATTTTATTCGCTTTAAGCACGTTTGCCTGAACCCAGTAGTAAGCACTTTCTGGGGAGTTGGTCACTTTATACCCTTTCGCGCTCAGATCGTTAGCCAGCAGCGTTTGCAGGTTACTCATGTCTTTATCAGAGGTATTTTTTACCTGAATATAAACAGTTTTCTCGCTGGACGGCTCAAGCCAGATAGTCTCGCTCATCTGGGTTTTCACTTCCAGATTACGTTTTTCACAGCGGTAGTCATCGCGCCGCACCCTGTCAACGTCAGCGCTGCCGCGACTAAACCAATCACAGCCACTTTTTTCAAAGACATTTTTTTTCCTTTTTGTGTAATAAAGAGTCCAGAACTTAATAACCGCGCAGCCATTAGCCACACAATGGTGAAAAAGTTATCGGCAGATCACGGTAAACTTTTAATAAAAACATCAATGAAATAGCTACTAAATCGGGTAGTTTTCAGGCAAAAAAAAAACGCCTCCGGAGAGGCGTTTTCATCGCTGCAAGAAGATTATTTCTTCTTGGCTTTCGCGTTCGGCAGGTCGGTGATGCTACCTTCAAACACTTCAGCCGCCAGGCCCACTGACTCGTGCAGAGTCGGGTGCGCGTGGATGGTCAGCGCGATGTCTTCAGCGTCACAGCCCATTTCGATAGCCAGACCGATTTCACCCAGCAGTTCGCCGCCGTTGGTGCCGACAATCGCACCACCGATGACACGGTGAGTTTCTTTGTCGAAGATCAGTTTGGTCACGCCGTCTGCGCAATCAGAAGCGATAGCACGGCCAGAAGCAGCCCACGGGAAGGTGGCGGTTTCGTAGCTAATGCCTTTTTCTTTCGCTTCTTTCTCGGTCAGACCCACCCAGGCAACTTCTGGCTCGGTGTACGCGATCGATGGGATCACTTTCGGATCGAAGTAGTGCTTCATGCCCGCGATAACTTCAGCGGCAACGTGGCCTTCGTGAACACCTTTGTGCGCCAGCATTGGCTGACCGACGATGTCGCCGATTGCAAAGATGTGCGGCACGTTGGTGCGCAGCTGTTTGTCCACACGGATAAAGCCACGGTCGTCAACTTCTACGCCCGCTGCGCCCGCATCGAGGTTCTTACCGTTCGGCACACGGCCGATAGCAACCAGCACCGCGTCGTAACGCTGCGCTTCGCCAGGGGCTTTTTTGCCTTCCATGGAAACGTAAATACCGTCTTCTTTTGCTTCAACGGCAGTCACTTTGGTTTCCAGCATCAGGTTGAATTTCTTGCTGATACGTTTGGTGAAGACTTTAACGATGTCTTTGTCCGCAGCCGGGATAACCTGGTCGAACATTTCAACCACGTCAATCTCTGAACCCAGCGCATGATAAACGGTCGCCATTTCCAGACCGATGATACCGCCACCCATAACCAGCAAACGCTTAGGTACGGATTTCAGCTCCAGCGCATCGGTGGAATCCCACACGCGTGGATCTTCATGTGGAATGAACGGCAGTTCAATCGGACGGGAACCCGCCGCGATGATCGCGTTGTCAAAGTTGATCACGGTTTTGCCGTTTTCGCCTTCAACTTCCAGGGTGTTTGCCCCGGTGAATTTACCCAGACCGTTAACCACTTTCACTTTACGGCCTTTCGCCATACCAGCCAGACCGCCGGTCAGTTGGGTGATAACTTTTTCTTTCCAGGTACGAATCTTGTCGATATCGGTTTTCGGCTCGCCGAAGACGATACCGTGATCAGCCAGCGCTTTGGCTTCTTCGATAACTTTTGCAACGTGCAGCAGCGCTTTTGAAGGGATACAGCCGACGTTCAGACAAACACCACCAAGGGTGCTGTAACGTTCTACGATGACGGTTTCCAGACCTAAATCCGCTGCGCGGAATGCTGCGGAGTAACCTGCTGGGCCTGCCCCAAGTACCACGACCTGAGTTTTGATTTCTGTGCTCATCATGACCTCTTAATTTATACCCGTCGTCCACCGGGTCGTTCTATCCGCCCGCAGTTTACAAAATTGTTAACAATTTTGAAACAACAAACGGCTCACGAAATATCGCTTTCGCCAGTAACCTCACAACCTTCATGAGATTAGAAGACAAAAAGCCGGCCGATTGGCCGGCTTTTCGATTACATCACCAGGCGGCGAATGTCGCTCAGGGTGTTGTTGATGATGGTGATAAAGCGCGCACCATCAGCCCCATCGATCACGCGGTGGTCGAAGGAAAGAGAGATTGGCATCATCAGACGCGGCACGAACTCTTTACCATTCCACACAGGTTCCATCGCGGATTTGGAAACCCCGAGGATTGCCACTTCCGGCGCGTTAACGATCGGTGCGAAGTGGGTTGTACCCAGGCCGCCGATGCTGGAGATAGTGAAGCAACCGCCCTGCATTTCGCCGGCAGTCAGCTTACCATCACGCGCTTTCTTGGAAATCACGGTCAGTTCACGGGACAGCTCAGTAATGCTCTTCTTGTTCACGTCTTTGAAGACTGGAACAACCAGACCATTTGGCGTATCAACCGCAACACCGATGTTGATGTATTTTTTCAGCGTCAGACGCTGCGCGTCTTCAGACAGAGAGCTGTTGAAACGTGGCATCTGCTCAAGCGCCGCAGCAACCGCTTTCATGATGAAGACCACTGGCGTGAATTTCACATCCAGACGGCGCTTCTCAGCTTCTGCGTTCTGCTGTTTACGGAACGCTTCCAGATCGGTGATATCGGTTTTGTCGAAGTGCGTAACGTGCGGGATCATTACCCAGTTACGGCTCAGGTTCGCGCCAGAGATTTTCTGGATACGGCCCAGCTCAACTTCTTCGATTTCGCCAAACTTGCTGTAGTCGATCTTCGGCCATGGCAGCATGCCTGGCAGACCGCCGCCGGATGCAGCAGCAGGTGCAGCTTCAGCACGTTTCACCGCGTCTTTCACGTAAGTCTGAACGTCTTCGCGCAGGATACGACCTTTACGGCCGGTGCCTTTCACTTTCGCCAGGTTGACGCCGAACTCGCGCGCCAGACGGCGAATCAGTGGAGTGGCGTGAACGTAAGCGTCGTTTTCAGCGAACTCAGATTTGCCTTCTGCTTTTGCAGCAGGGGCCGCAGCAGGTTTAGCAGCCTGAGCCGGTGCAGCAGCAGGTGCTGGCGCAGCAGCCGGAGCCGCCGCAGGCGCAGCGCCTTCCACTTCGAAGACCATAATCAGAGAACCGGTAGACACTTTGTCGCCAGCGCTGATTTTAATTTCTTTCACGGTACCTGCGAACGGAGCCGGGACTTCCATTGAGGCTTTGTCGCCTTCTACGGTGATCAGTGACTGTTCAGCGGCAACTTTGTCGCCCACTTTCACCATCACTTCAGTCACTTCAACTTCGTCACCGCCGATATCCGGAACGTTAACGTCTTTCGCGCCAGAAGCCGCTGGTGCAGCCGCAGCTGGCGCCGCTTCTGCTTTAGCCGGAGCCGCAGCAGGTGCGCTACCCGCGACTTCGAAGACCATAATCAGAGAACCGGTAGACACTTTGTCGCCGGTATTGATTTTGATCTCTTTGACCACGCCTGCGAACGGAGCCGGAACTTCCATAGAGGCTTTGTCGCCTTCTACAGTAATCAGGGACTGTTCAGCCGCAACGGTGTCGCCGACTTTAACCATGATCTCAGTGACTTCAACTTCGTCGCCGCCGATATCCGGTACGTTAACCTCTTTTGCAGCCGCGGCTGCTGGTGCCGCAGCTGGAGCTGCCGCTTCTTTCTTCTCTTCCTGCGCAGGTGCAGCTGCTGCTGCACCGTCGGCGGAATCGAAAATCATGATCAGTTTGCCCGTCTCGGTTTTATCGCCAACGGAGACTTTGATCTCTTTAACGATGCCAGCCTGTGGAGACGGGACTTCCATAGAGGCTTTGTCGCCTTCTACGGTGATCAGCGACTGTTCAGCTTCAACTTTGTCGCCTACTTTGACCAGGATCTCGGTGATCTCAACTTCATCAGCCCCGATGTCCGGTACATTGATTTCGATAGCCATTATTCTTTTACCTCTTACGCCAGACGCGGGTTAACTTTATCTGCATCGATGTTGAATTTGGTAATTGCTTCCGCAACCACTTTCTTATCGATTTCGCCACGTTTAGCCAGTTCGCCCAGCGCTGCAACCACCACATAAGAAGCATCAACTTCGAAGTGGTGACGCAGGTTTTCACGGCTGTCGGAGCGACCGAAGCCATCGGTACCCAGTACGCGGTAATCATCAGCCGGTACATAAGTACGAACCTGCTCGGCGAACAGTTTCATATAGTCAGTAGATGCCACTGCCGGCGCGTCGTTCATCACCTGAGCAATGTACGGAACGCGCGGAGTTTCCAGTGGGTGCAGCATGTTCCAGCGCTCACAATCCTGGCCATCACGCGCCAGTTCAGTGAAGGAGGTCACGCTGTACACGTCGGAACCGACACCGTAGTCGTTCGCCAGGATCTGCGCTGCTTCACGAACGTGACGCAGGATAGAACCGGAGCCCAACAGCTGAACTTTACCTTTGCTACCCGCAACGGTTTCGAGTTTGTAGATACCTTTACGGATACCTTCCTCAGCACCTTCCGGCATCGCCGGCATGTGGTAGTTTTCGTTCAGCGTGGTGATGTAGTAGTAAACGTTCTCTTGCGCTTCACCGTACATACGAACCAGACCGTCATGCATGATGACTGCCACTTCGTACGCGTAAGACGGGTCATAAGAGATACAGTTCGGGATAGTCAGAGACTGAATGTGGCTATGGCCATCTTCGTGCTGCAGACCTTCGCCGTTCAGTGTCGTACGACCGGAAGTACCACCGACCAGGAAGCCGCGAGCCTGTTGGTCGCCAGCCTGCCAGCACAGGTCACCGATACGCTGGAAACCGAACATAGAATAGTAGATGTAGAACGGAATCATCGGCAGGTTGTTGGTGCTGTAAGATGTTGCAGCAGCCAGCCAGGATGCGCCTGCGCCCAGCTCGTTGATACCTTCCTGCAGAATCTGACCTTTCTCGTCTTCTTTGTAGTATGCAACCTGCTCACGGTCCTGAGGGGTGTACTGCTGGCCGTTCGGGCTGTAAATACCAATCTGACGGAACAGACCTTCCATACCGAAAGTACGCGCTTCATCAGCGATGATTGGAACCAGACGATCTTTGATCGACTTGTTTTTCAGCATCACGTTCAGGGCACGAACGAAAGCGATAGTGGTAGAGATCTCTTTGTTCTGCTCTTCCAGCAGCTGGGAGAAATCTTCCAGAGCAGGCAGTTCCAGAGTCTCAGTGAAGTTCACCTGACGGGACGGCAGGTAGCCGTTCAGTTTCTGACGCTGTGCGTGCAGATAGGTGTGTTCTTCAGAGCCTTCCGGGAAGGTGATGTAAGACAGGTTTTCTACCTGCTCATCGGTCACTGGCACGTTGAAACGATCGCGGACGTAACGAACGCCGTCCATGTTCATTTTCTTCACCTGGTGCGCGATGTTTTTACCTTCGGCGGTGTCACCCATGCCATAACCTTTAACGGTATGCGCCAGGATAACAGTTGCTTTGCCTTTGGTGTCTTGTGCGTTTTTCAGTGCTGCGTAGACTTTCTTCGGATCGTGACCACCACGGTTCAGTGCCCAGATCTGATCGTCAGACCAGTCGGCAACCAGCGCTGCGGTTTCAGGATATTTACCGAAGAAGTGCTCACGAACGTAGGCACCGTTTTTGGATTTGAAGGTCTGATAATCGCCGTCAACAGTTTCCTGCATCAGCTGCATCAGTTTACCGCTGGTGTCTTTACGCAGCAGCTCATCCCAACGACCGCCCCACATCACTTTAACCACGTTCCAGCCAGCACCCGCGAAGATGCCTTCCAGTTCGTTGATGATCTTGCCGTTGCCGGTTACCGGACCATCCAGACGCTGCAGGTTACAGTTGATGATGAAGCACAGGTTGTCCAGCTTCTCACGGGTTGCGATAGTGATCGCACCTTTAGATTCTGGCTCATCCATTTCGCCGTCGCCCAGGAAGGCGTAAACGGTCTGTTGAGAGGTGTCTTTCAGGCCACGGTGTTCCAGATATTTCAGGAATTTAGCCTGGTAGATCGCACCGATTGGACCCAGCCCCATAGAAACGGTCGGGAACTGCCAGAATTCTGGCATCAGTTTCGGGTGCGGATAAGAAGACAGACCTTTACCGTGAACTTCCTGACGGAAGTTGTTCATCTGCTCTTCAGTCAGACGACCTTCCAGGAACGCACGTGCGTAGACACCCGGAGAGATGTGGCCCTGGAAGTACACCAGGTCGCCGCCGTCTTTCTCGGTGCGTGCGCGGAAGAAGTGGTTAAAGCACACTTCATAAACGGTCGCAGAAGACTGGAAGGAAGCCATGTGGCCGCCCAGTTCCAGGTCTTTCTTGGATGCGCGCAGAACGGTCATGATCGCGTTCCAGCGAATTGCAGAACGGATACGGCGTTCCAGATCCAGATTGCCCGGGTATTCCGGTTCGTCTTCAACGGCAATCGTGTTTACGTAGTTGCTAGCCCCTGCACCTGCTGCTACTTTCACGCCGCCTTTGCGGGCTTCTGAAAGCAACTCATTAATCAGATACTGAGCACGCTCAACACCTTCTTCACGGATGACCGATTCGATCGCTTGTAGCCAGTCGCGAGTTTCGATCGGATCCACGTCATTTTGGAGACGTTCTGACATGGGGGTATTCCTTATCTATCTAATACGTTGATTTGTCTGGAACCTGTCCCATTGGGCTTTCTGTTCTTCATCTTTCAGGCTGTCGCTTTGTTGGCGGCATTTGCTCACCGCTGCGATACAACTCAAACTATTTCGAACGACAAAAGCACAATAAGACAGGTTCTGCGTTTAGTTGCCGCGCTCTAAAAAAGGCGCTTAATCCTTTCTTTGCTGTATGCGACGCAGTGAACGTTCGCGACGCGATTGTTCACGGCTGCGGTCCAGCAAGATTTCCTCAATGAAAGCCAGGTGGCGGTGCGACGCTTCACGCGCATGCTCCGGTTCCCCGGCCATTATCGCCTCGAATACACGAGTACGATGGTTGCTGACCAGCGGAAGCATTTCCCGGCGGGCATACAACAATTCAAAATTTTGTCGAACATTCTGGGCCAGCATCGGCTCCATGCAGCGTAGCAGATGGAGGAGTACCACATTGTGAGCCGCTTCGGTGACGGCAATTTGGTACTGGACGACGGCATCGGACTCGGCGTCGAGATCGCCTGACTCTTGTGCCCGTTCAATGGCCTGATGAAGCTCGCGAATACGTTCACGGTCTTCATCATTGCTGCGCAGTGCCGCGTAATAAGCAGCGATACCTTCAAGCGCGTGACGGGTTTCAAGCAGGTCAAACTGGGATTCTGGGTGGTCAGACAGAAGCTCTACCAGCGGATCGCTGAAGCTCTGCCACAGGCTGTTTTGAACAAAAGTTCCGCCGCCCTGGCGACGAAGCAGCAAGCCCTTGGCTTCGAGACGTTGAATCGCCTCACGCAGAGAGGGACGGGAAACATCGAACTGTTTAGCCAGTTCGCGTTCAGGCGGGAGTTTTTCACCGGGGCGCAGAGTCCCTTCGAGGATCAAAAACTCCAGCTGCTGCTCAATCACATCGGATAGTTTTGGTTGGCGAATTTTGCTGTAGGCCATATTCCCTGTCTTACGCCTTTTTGCCCGGAGTCAATTGGTCTTACCAATTTAATATTCGTATCGGTAAAGTAACAAAGTATTCACCTTCTGTCCATCGTGGTTTTGATTGAAATCAGTAAACCCGGCACATTTTAACAACCTTACAGAAATAACGTTTCAGAAATGTAACTTTGCACAAATGAATTGATTACCCATAAAGAGGCAGTTTTAACTTTAATGAAACGCGAAATACGCCATTTGAACCGATTCACCATGACAAATAATGAATTTTTAACCCCCTAATGAAGCATTTTTATTCTTTACCCAGATAAAAGGGGTTAACGGCAGCAACTTACAATTGCTTTCTTTTTATTCAACTCGTCATCGACCCTTTATAAAGCAGGTGCATTCGCGAGCGCTTACCACTATTCTGACGCTTAAGGAAGATGCCTTCCGTTTTTTAGGTCATTTGAACCGTAACGAAATAAATACATGAAATGGAATTTCATAATTACACACGCCATAGCGTGAACATAACAACCACACACGAGGTTTCACATAATGGAAGGTCAACAGCATGGCGATCAGCTGAAGCGCGGCCTTAAAAACCGCCATATTCAGCTTATTGCTTTGGGTGGCGCTATCGGCACCGGCCTGTTTCTGGGCAGCGCATCCGTTATTCAGTCAGCAGGCCCAGGCATTATTCTCGGCTACGCTATTGCCGGTTTTATCGCGTTCTTAATCATGCGTCAGTTAGGCGAAATGGTCGTTGAAGAGCCGGTAGCAGGCTCCTTCAGCCACTTTGCCTATAAATACTGGGGTGGCTTTGCCGGCTTCGCGTCAGGCTGGAACTACTGGGTGCTGTACGTTTTGGTCGCGATGGCAGAACTCACCGCCGTCGGGAAATATATTCAGTTCTGGTATCCGGAAATCCCAACCTGGGCTTCCGCGGCAGTCTTCTTTGTGCTGATCAACGCCATCAACCTGACCAACGTCAAAGTGTTCGGTGAGATGGAGTTCTGGTTCGCGATTATCAAAGTGATCGCCGTGGTAGCAATGATCCTCTTCGGCGGCTGGTTACTGTTCAGCGGCAACGGCGGCCCTCAAGCCACCGTGCGCAACCTGTGGGAGCAAGGCGGTTTCCTGCCTCACGGCATGACCGGTCTGGTGATGATGATGGCGATCATTATGTTCTCGTTTGGTGGCCTTGAGCTGGTGGGTATCACCGCCGCAGAAGCCGATAACCCGGAGCAGAGCATCCCGAAAGCCACCAACCAGGTTATCTACCGTATTCTGATTTTCTATGTGGGTTCGCTGGCCGTTCTGCTCTCTTTACTGCCATGGACGCGCGTAACCGCTGATACCAGCCCGTTTGTGCTTATCTTCCATGAGCTGGGCGACACCTTCGTGGCAAACGCCCTGAACATCGTGGTGCTGACTGCAGCGCTGTCCGTTTATAACAGCTGCGTGTACTGCAACAGCCGCATGCTGTTTGGTCTGGCTCAACAGGGTAACGCACCAAAAGCGCTGCTGAATCTGGACAAGCGTGGCGTGCCGGTGAACACCATTCTGGTTTCAGCGGTGGTCACCGCCCTTTGCGTACTGATTAACTATCTGGCCCCGGAATCAGCGTTCGGTCTGCTGATGGCGCTGGTTGTCTCTGCGCTTGTCATCAACTGGGCGATGATAAGCCTCGCGCACATCAAGTTCCGTCGTGCTAAGCAATTGCAGGGTGTGAAAACGCGCTTCCCAGCCCTGTTCTATCCTATCGGTAACTGGGTTTGCCTGGCGTTTATGGCGGCGGTGCTGGTGATCATGCTGATAACACCGGGTATGGCAATCTCCGTTTATCTGATCCCGGTTTGGGTCGTGATTCTGGGTATTGGCTACCTGTTCAAACAGAAAAACGCGAAAACTGTTAAAGCCCATTAATCTCGTCTGACTCAGTGCCCGGCCTCGGGCACTGAGCGTGTTACCTCCCTCACAAATTCTCACCCACAGCGATTTCATCCATATCACCGCCTTTATCTTGCTACGCAAATATTCATTTGCCAGCAAATAATTCTCTCCATACTGCAATTCGGAGAGCTGTCGATGAATAACAATAAACTGTCAGTCAAAGAAAAGATCGGCTATGGGATGGGCGACGCGGGATGCAACATCATCTTCGGCGCCATCATGTTGTTTGTTAACTATTTTTACACGGATATCTTTGGACTCGCACCGGCACTGGTCGGCGTTTTACTGCTGTCGGTACGCGTCATCGATGCCATTACTGACCCGATCATGGGCGCGATTGCGGATCGTACCCGCAGTAAATATGGCCGATTTCGTCCATGGCTGCTATGGATTGCCTTCCCCTACGCGCTGTTCAGTGTGCTGATGTTTACGACGCCAGAGTGGACGTACAACAGCAAAGTTATCTATGCTTTTGTCACTTATTTCCTGCTGTCACTCACCTATACCGCCATCAATATTCCTTACTGCTCGTTAGGCAGCGTGATCACCAACGATCCTAAAGAGCGCGTGGCGTGCCAGTCCTATCGCTTCGTGATGGTAGGTATTGCCACCCTGCTGCTGTCGTTAACCTTGCTGCCGATGGTGGAGTACTTCGGCGGGGATAACAAAGCCAAGGGCTACCAGATGGCGATGACGGTGCTGGCGCTTATCGGCACCTGTATGTTCCTGTTCAGCTTCGCGACCGTGCGGGAGCGTATTCGCCCGGCGGTTCAAACCAACGACGAACTGAAAAACGATCTGAAAGACGCGTGGAAAAACGATCAGTGGGTGCGCATCTTACTGCTGACATTGTGTAACGTCTGCCCGGGCTTTATCCGCATGGCGGCGACAATGTATTACGTCACCTGGGTTATGGGGCAAAGTACCCACTTTGCGACGCTGTTTATCAGCCTGGGTGTCGTCGGGATGATGCTCGGAAGCATGCTGGCGAAAGTCCTGACCGACCGCTGGTGTAAACTGAAAGTGTTCTTCTGGACCAACATCGCGCTCGCAATTTTCTCCTGCGCGTTTTATTTCTTCGATCCCAAAGCCACGACGACGATTGTCGCGCTCTACTTCCTGCTGAACATTCTGCATCAGATCCCTTCCCCGCTGCACTGGTCGCTCATGGCGGATGTGGACGATTACGGCGAGTGGAAAACCGGCAAACGCATCACCGGGATCAGCTTCTCCGGCAACATTTTCTTCCTGAAGTTGGGGCTGGCGATTGCCGGTGCGATGGTGGGCTTTCTGCTCTCCTGGTACGGCTATGACGCCGGTGCAAAAGCGCAAAGCGCCGAGGCAATCAACGGAATCGTATTACTCTTTACCGTGATTCCGGGCGTCGGCTATCTGCTCACTGCGGGTGTGGTACGCCTGTTGAAAGTGGACCGTGAAACGATGAAGCAAATTCAGGAAGACCTTGAGAAGCGTCGCACCAACTATCGCGAACTGAGCGACTATCAGGAACTGAAAACGGCTGAGACAAAATAAGGAAGCCCCATGCGTAACTGGCCAAATCCCTTTATCGAACAACGTGCCGACCCGTATATTTTGCATCACGAGGGGCAATATTATTTCATTGCCTCGGTACCAGAATACGACAGGCTGGCCCTTCGCCGCGCCGACTCGCTGGAAGGATTGCGCAGCGCAGAAGAAATTGCGGTGTGGCACAAACCGGACACCGGCCCGATGAGTGAGCTCATTTGGGCTCCGGAACTGCATCACATTGATGGAAAGTGGTACATCTATTTTGCTGCGACGCACACGCAAGCGCTGGATAAGTTGGGTATGTTCCAGCACCGGATGTTTGCACTCGAAGGTACAGGCGGCGATCCGCTTAATGCACAGTGGGTCGAGAAAGGACAAATCAAAACCCCGTTTGATACCTTTGCGCTCGACGCCACCACCTTTGTTCATCACGGCAAACGCTGGTATCTGTGGGCACAAAAAGCCCCGGATATCTCGGGTAATTCCAATCTGTATCTATGCGAAATGGAAAATCCCTGGACGCTGAAAGGCGATCCCGTGATGCTGAGTAAACCGGAGTATGACTGGGAATGCCGTGGATTTTGGGTTAACGAAGGGCCGGCGGTTTTAGTGCACGACAACAAACTGTTTATCAGCTATTCCGCCAGTGCGACGGATGAGAACTACTGCATGGGGCTGCTGTGGATAGACATGAATGCCGATCCTAAAAACCCGCAAAACTGGCACAAAGCGCCGCGTCCCGTATTCACCACCAGCTATGAAAATCGCCAGTACGGGCCGGGGCATAACAGCTTCACGCAGACGCCAGACGGCGAAGATGTGCTGGTGTATCACGCGAGAAATTACACTGAAATTGAAGGCGATCCGCTGTACGATCCCAACCGTCATACCCGTCTGAAATTGGTATGTTGGAACGAAAACGGAATGCCCGATTTTGGCATCCCGCCCGCCGATACGCTTTAATTGACGCGGTACGCTGGGTTAAACCAGCGTACCGTAGATGGTCAACAGCGCCACCAGCACCACAATCACAAATGACGTTTTCTTCGCCATCGACACCGCCGCTTTTGGGGTCTCGACTTTATCCGTATGCGGTTCGCGCGCGAGTGAGAATTGCGCCAGGCGGGTTAGCACCTGATATTGCGACGTATGGCGATCGGCAAGGGACGCAAACCACGCCGGAAGCGCTTTCTCTCCGTGACCGATCAACGCATACACTACCCCCACCAGACGCACCGGCAGCCAGTCCAGCACATGAAGAATACCGTCGATACCGGATTGCAAACGTTCATGCGGCGTCAGGTAGCGGGCAAGCCATGTCTGCCAGGCGCGTAAAAATGCATAGCCCATCAGTAATACTGGGCCCCACGCCCCGCCCGCCACAAACCAGAACAGCGGCGCCAGATAATAACGGAAGTTGATCCACAGCAGAGCGTTTTGCAGCTCGCGTAAATAATCGCGTTCGTTGCAATCGGGCGGAACGCCATGGATCAGCGTCAGCTCGCTCGCCATCGCGCCACGCGCATGGCTGTCATCACGGGAAGCCGCTTTCAGGTAGGCGTGATAGTGCAAGCGCACTTTCCCCGCGCCGATACACAGCACGCCGAGCAGGATCCACACCACCAACAGCGGAACGTTGAAAAATAGCCCATAAAGCGCGCGCAGTAGCAGGTAAACCACCCCCATGACGACAGCCGTCATTAGGATCGTGCGCAACATTGAAAAGTGCTTAATCCGACGGAACAGCACTTCCATCCGGTGATCCAAATGCCAGTGTTCGCCCAGTTTGAACAACCGTTCGGCGATCATCACCAGCAGCATGGTGAACAACGTCATGTCATCTCCTTGTCTGACGAAGCGGTAAGCATGGCGCGAAACCTGGACCAGTCAAAAGCCGGTCCTGGATCGGTTTTTCTCACCGGTGCGATATCGCTATGCCCAGTGATGTTGTCGGAAATTGCCGGATAGCGCGCGATCAGTTCTCGCGTCAGCGTACACAGTGCCTGGTACTGCGCATCGGTGTAAGGCGTGGTATCGGTGCCTTCTAGCTCAATACCAATCGAAAAATCATTGCACCGCTCGCGTCCATGATATGACGACACACCGGCGTGCCAGGCGCGCTTATCAAAAGGAACATACTGGACGATTTCACCGTCGCGGCGAATCAGACAATGGGCCGAAACGCGCAGATGCGCGATCTCAGCAAAAAAGGGATGAGCGTTGGGATCAATTGTTCCAGTGAATAATGCGTCTATCCACGGACCACCAAATTCGCCAGGCGGCAGGCTAATGTTATGGACGACCAGCAGTGAGGGCGACTCGTCCTCCGGGCGGCAATCATGGTGCGGCGAAGGTACATGCCGCGCGTCCACCAGCCATCCGTTTTGTAACTGCATGCTGGCTCTCCTTATATATGGTGCTGATACTCGGTTCAGAGTAGCATGTTTCAATCTTATGATTCGTTACCAATTTGGAGTTTTATCATGCCGCCTCGCCGTTACAACCCCGACCACCGACGTGACGCGCTTCTGGAACGTATTAACCTCGATATCCCGGAAAGCGTGGCTCAAGCGCTACGCGAAGATTTGGGCGGTGAGGTGAATGCAGATAACGATATTACCGCACAATTGTTGCCAAAAGAGACACGCTCGCACGCGGTGATCATCACCCGTGAGGACGGCATATTTTGCGGTAAACGCTGGGTAGAAGAAGTCTTCACTCAGCTGGCTGGCGATGACGTAAACGTGACGTGGCATGTGGAAGACGGCGACAGCATCACAGCGAATCAGCCTCTTTTTGAACTCGAAGGCCCTTCCCGCGTGCTGCTGACAGGTGAGCGCACCGCGTTAAACTTTGTCCAGACGCTGTCCGGCGTGGCAAGTGAAGTTCGCCGTTACGTTGACTTGCTGGCAGGCACAAAAACGCAGCTGCTGGATACCCGTAAAACGCTGCCAGGCCTGCGCACAGCGCTGAAATATGCGGTATTGTGCGGCGGCGGCGCCAACCATCGATTGGGTTTATCCGATGCGTTTCTGATTAAAGAGAATCACATTATTGCCTCTGGGTCCGTGCGTCAGGCCGTCGAAAAAGCTTTCTGGCTGCATCCGGATGTTCCGGTCGAAGTGGAGGTTGAAAGCCTGGAAGAGCTTGATGCTGCCATCAAAGCCGGTGCTGACATCATCATGCTGGATAACTTCGAAACGGAACAAATGCGCGAAGCGGTAAAACGGACCAATGGCAAGGCGCAGCTTGAAGTCTCGGGTAATGTCACGCAGGAAACCCTCCGCGCGTTTGCAGAAACAGGCGTGGATTTTATCTCCGTCGGCGCACTGACCAAGCACGTGCAGGCGCTTGACCTCTCCATGCGTTTCAAATAGTTCAGCATTTTGATCCTCTCCTGCGGGAGAGGATCAAAACAAGTTCACGATGCCGCTCGCATAATTTTTACATCCCGATGTAACCACCGCGAATTCTCCTGAATCCCCCTTCACGATCCGTTTTTTGCCGCTCGTTTCTCCTTTTCTGAACTGCCACATTTGCTCCACTTATTTAAGGAGCAGATATGAACAGACAAAAAGGATTTACGCTCATTGAGCTAATGGTGGTCATCGGCATTATTGCCATTCTCAGCGCCATCGGCGTGCCCGCATACCAAAACTATCTTCGCAAAGCGGCACTTACGGACATGCTGCAAACCTTTGTCCCCTATCGCACGGCAGTCGAGCTTTGCGCTCTCGATCATGGCGGTGTCGAGACGTGTGATGCCAGCGTAAACGGTATCCCCTCGCCCACCACCACACGGTATGTCTCCGCAATGAGCGTCGCGAAAGGCACGGTTGGGTTAACCGGCCAGGAAAGTCTCAACGGGCTGGAAGTCGTCATGACGCCAATCTGGGACAATGGCAACGGCATCACCGGCTGGACGCGCAACTGTAATATCAGCGATGACAGTGCGCTCAAACAGGCCTGTGAAGATGTCTTCCGCTTTGATAACAATTGAGGAAGCGAATGATGAATTCGGAACAACTGGTCATGCTGTGCCATCGCCATCATGCGCTTATTCTCAGTAGTGACGCTGAAATGGTGAGTATTGCCGTAGTGGGTACACCTGCAGCGGAAATGATGGAGGCCCTGCGCTTCGCCACACAAAAACGGATTGATATTCAATGCTGGACGGCAGAGCGCATGGAAAAGCATCAGCAGATGTCTTCGTCATCGCATTTGCCCACCATTTCGCAGGATACAAGCCCGGCTGCGGATATTCTTAACCGAACGCTGTTACAGGCACTCAGCCAGCGAGCCTCCGACATCCACGTGGAGCCCGCCGGAAGTGCCTGGCAAATCCGCCTGCGCATCGACGGCGTGTTATATCCGCAGCCCCCGCTGACTGCGGCGACAGGTACCACCCTGATTGCCCGATTAAAGGTGCTAGGTAATCTGGATATCGCGGAGCGGCGGTTACCGCAGGATGGTCAGTTTACCGTTGAGTTGTCGGGAGTCTCGGTCTCTTTTCGCATCGCTACGCTACCTTGTCGCGGCGGAGAAAAAATTGTGCTGCGTCTTTTACATCAGGTGCAGCAGGCGCTTGAGCTTGAGGCATTAGGTATGACGGCCGCCCAGCGTGCCCTTTTCGAGCAAGCGCTCCAGCAACCGCAGGGATTACTTTTAGTGACCGGTCCGACGGGTAGCGGCAAAACCGTCACGCTCTACAGCGCGCTTCAAGCCCGTAATACACAAGACGTAAATCTGTGCAGCGTAGAGGATCCCATTGAGATCCCTCTCGCCGGGCTGAATCAAACACAAATCAACCCACGTGCGGGCTTAACCTTTCAAAGTGTATTACGGGCGCTTTTACGCCAGGATCCTGACATCATCATGGTAGGAGAAATCCGCGACGGCGAAACGGCAGAGATTGCCCTCAATGCCGCCCAGACAGGTCATTTGGTGCTCTCAACGTTACATACCAACTCCACCATTGAGACGCTGATACGGCTTCAGCAGATGGGCGTTGCACGCTGGATGGTTTCCTCTGCGCTTACGCTAGTGATCGCGCAACGGCTAGTCCGCCGCCTTTGTCCTCATTGTACGAAAGAGACCCATCAGGAAACACTCATCCCGCACAACGTCTGGCCGCGACAGCTTCCCCACTGGCAAGCGGCGGGGTGCGATCGTTGTTATCACGGGTTTTACGGCCGCGTTGCCCTGTTCGAAGTACTGGCCATTAATAGCGATATCCGCCAGGCCATTGCCGGGGGTGCCTCCGTTGAAGAGGTCGAAATCAAGGCAAAAAACACCGGCATGACAACGCTGTTCGAACATGGCTGCATGGCCGTCGAGAAAGGACAAACTACCTTTGAAGAATTAATCCGCGTGTTGGGGTTACCGAATGGCAGCTAACCATCTTTGGCGCTGGCGCGCGATGACTGCCGAGGGCGAACTTCAACAAGGGACGCTATTAGCCCCTGACCGCCAGGCGGCTTTGATCCGATTATCACTTAAAGCACTTTACCCACTTCAGCTCGCGCGCAGTCCTCTGCGCCAGCAATGGCAGGCTCAACATTGCTACGAAGTATTTCGACAGCTGGCCACCCTGCTGCAGGCTGGCCTCACGCTTGCCTATAGTCTGCAAATGTTGGCTGAGCAGCATCCCGTTAAACAGTGGCAGGCGCTGCTTAACAACCTTGCTGACGATCTCAGTGAAGGCTGTGCTTTCTCCGATGCCTTAAAAAAATGGCCGGAAGTATTTAGCCCGCTTTATGTCTCCATGATGAAAACCGGGGAACTGACGGGCAAGCTTGAGGAATGTTGCCGGCAGTTAGCACAGCAACAAAAATTGCAGCAACAGCTGAGCGCGAAGGTGAAAAAAGCACTGCGCTATCCGACGATCATACTCGCACTGGCTGTGGTCGTGGTACTCGCGATGGTGACGTTTGTCCTGCCGGAATTTGCCGCCATTTATAAAACATTTAATACACCGCTTCCGATGCTGACGCAGTGGGTGATGGGTTTTGCGACTTTCGTACGCCAGCAAGCTGTTGCTCTCATCCTTGCGCTATTTTTACCCGCCATCGTGATGCGTTGCCTACGGCATCATCTCGGCTGGCAGCGATTCTGTCAGCGCTCTTTACTGCGCCTCCCAATTATGGGATCGCTGGCTCGTGGACAAAAACTCAGTCAGATCTTTACCGTGCTGTCGCTGACCCAGCAAGCGGGCATCGCATTTTTACAGGGGCTGGAAAGTTCTCAAGAGTCCGTTCAGGGGGTGTACTGGCAGGAGGTCCTGAAAGGTGTCAGGGATCGCGTCACGCAGGGGGACCCTATATGGTCGTCATTAACGAAAGCAGGGATCTTCACGCCCTTATGCATCCAGCTTGTACGAACGGGAGAGGTATCCGGTTCCCTTGATAGCATGCTGACCAATCTTGCCCGCCATCATAATGAACAAACCTTCCAGCAGGCCGATGATCTCGCCTCGCTGTTAGAACCCTTACTGCTCATTGTGACAGGGTTAATTATCGGAACGCTGGTGGTGGCGATGTATCTGCCTATTTTCCATTTGGGAGATGCGATGAGTGCAGGATAAAGCTGGCACACGAGTGTGCGCCAGCGAAGCAATTACAAGCTGTTGAAAATGCGGTTTTCCTGTTCCTGAACGCGAATAAACGTTGTACGTTTAGTCAGCTCTTTCAGTCGCGATGCCCCTACATAGGTACAGGCAGAACGCAGTCCACCCATAACATCGCGGGCGGTATTTTCAACAGGGCCACGCAGCGGCAGCTTCACGGTTTTCCCCTCTGCGGCACGATACTGCGCAACACCACCGACGTGGCGGTTCATTGCCGATTCAGAGCTCATGCCGTAGAAGAGCATAAATTTCTCGCCGTTTTCTTCAACGACTGTGCCACCGCTCTCTTCATGACCGGCCAGCATCCCGCCCAACATCACGAAATCAGCGCCGCCACCAAAGGCTTTAGCAACATCGCCAGGCATGGTGCAGCCACCGTCGCTAATGATCTGACCACCAAGGCCGTGAGCGGCATCAGCACATTCAATTACGGCGGACAGCTGAGGATAGCCAACGCCCGTTTTGACGCGCGTAGTACAGACGGAGCCCGGGCCGATGCCGACTTTCACAATATCCGCGCCAGCCAGAATCAACTCTTCGCACATCTCACCGGTCACGACATTGCCTGCGATGATGGTTTTGTCAGGCCATGCTTCACGTGCTTTGCTAACAAACTGCACGAAATGCTCGGAATACCCGTTTGCCACGTCGATACAGAGGAAATTCAGTGCCGGGTTCGCAATCAGAATTTGTTTGGTTTTCTCGAAATCAGTATCAGATGTACCGGTTGAGACCATCACATGCTTGAGCACATCTTCGGAAGCTGAAGCGGCAAAGGCATTCCATTCTTCAACGCTGTAATGTTTATGCACTGCGGTGAGGATCTCGAACGACGCCAACGCCGTTGCCATCGCGAAGGTACCCACGGTATCCATATTGGCGGCAATGATAGGAACACCAGACCAGGTCTGACCGGAATGTTTAAAGGTGAATTGGCGTTCGAGTTCAACGTCTGAGCGACTTTTCAGCGTAGAGCGTTTAGGGCGGATAAGAACGTCTTTGAAACCTAACTTCAGATCTTCTTCGATACGCATGTGGGGATTCCTGGGGTTAGAGGCAAAAATGTGTAAAGCACAACTCCAGTGACGTTATCATACGCACTAATACGTGCTCCGCAAGACTGCGAATTTCTCTTTTTTTACGCTACAATCCTATAAATTTACCTGGTATAAAGCGGGTAATCAGAGGCAGAGCCACGCCACTGTAATTTTAAACTATAAGCCAATGATTTTAATGATGAATAATTCCCAGGATTTTGTTTAATGGGGTACATTGTTGCGTTAACGGGCGGCATCGGGAGTGGTAAAAGCACTGTTGCTGACGCTTTCTCACGCTTGGGTATCGTGATTGTTGATGCTGACATCATTGCCCGACAGGTAGTTGAGCCTCAAACCCCCGGCTTAAGAGCCATTGAAGCGCATTTCGGTAAGGACATCATCAACAGTGACGGCACTCTGAACAGGCGTTTGCTGCGGGAGCGCATTTTTTCTCGACCCGAAGAAAAAACCTGGCTCAATGCACTTCTTCACCCCATGATTCACCAGGAAACTCAACGACAGATATCTGCGGCCACGTCACCCTATGTTTTGTGGGTGATCCCATTGCTCGTCGAAAATCAGCTTCAGCATAAAGCCAACAGAATTCTGGTCATCGATGTTTTACCCGAAACACAGCTTCAGCGAACGATGTTGCGCGATAACGTCACACGCCAACATGCTGAACAAATTCTTGCTGCGCAGGCAACGCGTGAAGCGCGACTTGCCGTCGCAGATGACGTTATTGATAATAACGGCGCACCCGAAACAATTGCATCGGATGTTGCCCGCCTGCACGCACATTATTTGGCATATGCCGCGCAGGCCGCAGCACAGGACAAAACACAATGAGTTCTCATATCCTTTTTGAACACCCGCTGAATGAGAAAATGCGCACCTGGTTGCGTATCGAATTTCTCATTCAGCAGATGTCTTTCCATCTTCCGATCTCCGAGCACGCGACCGCGCTGCATTTTTTCCGCAACGTTGGCGATCTGCTGGATGTCATTGAACGGGGTGATGTTCGCACTGAGTTGCTCAAAGAACTCGAACGCCAGCAACGAAAATTGCAGGGTTGGGCTGAAGTCCCGGGCGTAGATCGGAACCGTATCGATTCAATCCGTCTGAAACTGAAGCAAAGCAGCAGTATTTTGATGGCCGCCCCTCGCGTTGGGCAATTTCTGCGAGAAGATCGGCTAATAGGGCTGGTACGCCAGCGTCTGAGCATTCCGGGTGGGTGCTGTAGTTTTGACCTGCCGACATTACACATCTGGCTGCATATGCCGCAAGAACAGCGTGATACACAGGTAAAAAACTGGATGGGAAGTCTTGAGCCCATGAATCAGGCGCTGACCCTGATACTCGACCTGGTTCGCAATTCAGCACCGTTTCGCAAGCAAACGAGCCTGAACGGTTTTTATCAGGATAATGGCGATGATGCCGACCTGCTGCGCCTGCAGCTATCACTCGGCGATCAGCTTTATCCACAAATTTCAGGCCATAAAAGCCGCTTTGCGATTCGATTTATGCCGCTGGATAGCGAGAACGGAAGCGTGCCGGAACGTCTCGATTTTGAACTGGCTTGCTGCTAAGGAGTGCCAATGTCTGAAGTAATCACCGTTAATTGCCCAACCTGTGGCAAAGCTGTTGTCTGGGGCGAAATCAGTCCGTTTCGCCCGTTTTGCTGTAAACGCTGTCAGCTCATCGATCTGGGTGAATGGGCGGCAGAAGAGAAACGTATCCCGAGCGAGGGCAATCTGTCAGATAGTGATGACTGGAGCGAAGAACAGAAGTAATTATGTTCTCCGCTGGGCCTGCTGACGGTTCGATTAGCAGGCCTTCATACCCTGAATCAGTCTGGTAATAATGGGTTCATTGGCTGGCGGGAATTTGTCAGCCTCCAGTTCGCCTTGCTCTACCCACATCCCGAATTGCCCCTCTTTACCCCAGGGTTCACCTTCCCAGCGCTCAACCATAAAGAACCACAGCGTGATATGACGATCCGGGAACTGATACTCGAGTTTATCGAATAATGTCGCGTTGCACGGTGTAATCCCAACCTCTTCCTGAAGCTCACGAGCCAACGCCTCTTCGGGCGTTTCACCCGCTTCTATTTTACCGCCAGGAAACTCCAGTTTATTTGCCATGTGGGCATCAGCCGCCCGCTGGGTAATAAAGAGTTGATTAACGGATTGCGAATAATTCCGACGGCTATTTGCAGTATTTTCATAATGTTATGTCCATAAAAAAGGCGCAGAGATCTGCGCCTTTTCGATTTACTCTGTGCTTAGCTTAAACGGCCGTGGCACGACTTATATTTTTTACCGGAGCCACAAGGACACGGATCGTTACGACCCACTTTGCGATCGCCCGTTTGGGCAGCGATTGCCTCAGCCGCTTCATTTTCGTCAGTTTGGTGACTCAGCTGTTGCATCTGCGCCAGACGCTCAGCTTCCTCACGACGCTGCTGCTCCATTGCTTCAACTTCTTCCGGCATGCGAACCTGTACTTTGCCCAGGGTGCTGATCACTTCGTATTTCAGTGATTCGAGCATCGTCGCAAACATCGCGAAGGATTCACGTTTGTATTCTTGTTTAGGATCTTTTTGCGCGTAACCACGCAGGTGAATACCCTGACGCAGGTAGTCCATCGCCGCCAGATGCTCTTTCCACAGGGAATCCAGCGTTTGCAACATCACGCCTTTCTCGAAGTGGCGCATCATCTCGGTGCCGACGACTTCTTCTTTACGCTTATAAACTTCAATCGCGTTTTCAAGAATACGCTCGCGCAAGGTTTCTTCATGCAGCTCCGGCTCTTTGTCCAGCCACTCTTTGACCGGCAGTTCGAGATCGAAGTCATTTTTCAGACGTTCTTGCAGACCTTCGACGTCCCACATTTCTTCCAGTGATTGTGGCGGAATGTAGGCATCGATCGTTGCTTTGAACACATCTTCGCGAATGCTGTTGATGGTTTCGCTCACATCAGTTACATCCAGCAGTTCGTTACGCTGAGTGTAGATTGCACGACGCTGATCGTTAGCAACATCATCATATTCAAGCAGCTGCTTACGGATATCGAAGTTGCGGCTCTCTACTTTGCGCTGCGCATTGGCAATCGCTTTAGTCACCCATGGGTGTTCGATGGCCTCGCCTGGTTTCATACCCAGCTTACGCATCATGCCTGACACACGGTCAGAAGCAAAAATACGCATCAACGCATCTTCCATAGACAGATAGAAGCGTGAAGAACCGGCATCACCCTGACGACCCGCACGACCACGAAGCTGGTTATCGATACGGCGAGATTCGTGACGCTCAGTACCGATGATATGCAGACCACCGGAAGCCAGGACGGCATCGTGACGCACCTGCCAGTCAGCTTTAATTTGTGCAATCTGCTCAGGCGTTGGGTTTTCAATCTCAGCCAACTCTGGACTGCCAGCTACCACCCAGCACGATATCGGTACCACGACCCGCCATGTTGGTCGCGATGGTCACTGCTGCCGGGTAACCCGCCTGTGCAACGATATCCGCTTCTTTAGCGTGGAATTTGGCGTTAAGAACGTTGTGCTTAATCCCTGCTTTTTCCAGTTCACGAGAAACCACTTCGGACTTCTCGATGGAAATCGTACCCACCAGAACCGGCTGGCCTGCTGCGGTACGCTCGCGGATATCTTCGATAATCGCCTGAATTTTTTCCGCTTCGGTCATGTACACCAGATCCGGCATATCTTTACGGATCATTGGACGGTTAGTCGGAACAACCACGGTGTCCAGTTTGTAGATGGAGCTGAACTCAAACGCTTCGGTGTCAGCAGTACCGGTCATACCTGCCAGTTTTTCATACAGGCGGAAATAGTTCTGGAAAGTGATAGAAGCCAGCGTCTGGTTTTCGTTCTGAATATCCACGCCTTCTTTGGCTTCAACCGCCTGGTGCAGACCATCAGACCAACGACGACCCTGCATGGTACGGCCAGTGTGTTCATCAACGATGATAACTTCACCGTCTTTGACGATGTAATCCACATCACGGGTAAACAGCGCGTGCGCACGCAGTGCAGCGGTCACATGGTGCATCAGCATGATATTGGTTGGGGAGTACAGCGACTCACCCTCTTCCATGATGCCTTGCTCCACCAAAAGCTCTTCGATCTGAATCAGACCGCGCTCAGTGAGGTTCACCTGACGTGCTTTTTCATCCACGGAGAAGTGGCCTTCGCCCTGGAATGTGTCGGAATCTTCTTTTTCCTGACGAATCAAATGTGGAATGATTTTGTCGACTTTGCGGTACATATCCGAGCTATCTTCAGCCGGACCAGAAATGATAAGCGGGGTACGCGCTTCATCGATCAGAATGGAGTCCACCTCATCGACCAACGCATAGTGCAGTTTACGCTGTACACGTTCTTCTGGGCTAAACGCCATGTTGTCGCGCAGGTAGTCAAAGCCGTATTCGTTATTGGTACCGTAGGTAATATCCGCGCCGTAGGCTTCACGCTTAGCCGGTGCAGGTAAACCAGACATGTTGATGCCAACGGACATGCCCAGGAATTCGAATAACGGACGGTTGTTTTCCGCATCACGCTGCGCCAGATAGTCGTTGACGGTTACGACGTGTACGCCCTTGCCGGACAGTGCGTTCAGATAGGCAGGCAGGGGTTGCAGTCAGGGTTTTACCTTCACCGGTACGCATTTCAGCGATGCAGCGTTCGTTCAGCACCATACCGCCGAGCAGCTGCACATCAAAGTGACGCATGCCAAACACACGCTTACTCGCTTCGCGAACCACGGCGAATGCTTCTGGAATCAGGCTTTCTACTGTTTCACCTTTCTCCAGACGTGCGCGGAACTCAACGGTCTTTGCTTTCAGTTCGTCGTCGGAGAGTTTTTCCATCTCCGGTTCCATGGCATTGATGACGGTGACGGCTTTGCGCATGCGGCGCAGGGTACGATCGTTACGACTACCAAAAACTTTGGTTAATAATTTGATTAACATAATAAATTCTCACACGCCCCATGATGGGCAGATAAATTAAAGTATCGAAAAACGGTTAATTTAGCTGAGGCGTTGAGGTCCGGCGCGGATGCCCTGTACCTGGCTAATCCAGGCAGAGACGGAGAAAGCAGCGTGGGGGATAAAAACGATATTTGTCTGCTGACGGACAATGACAGGCGGCTTACTTTCCTGAGTCAGCAAAGCATTTAGCGTATCCAGTAATGCCAGGTGCTGCGCCTGTACAGGCAGCGACTCTTCTGCAACAGGCAATGTCTGAGGTGCCATCGCAAAAGAGAGATGACGGATGACAGTACGGATTGCATGCTGATGCCAGTAATCGACAGTGAAATTCGGGCGACGAGAGGCTTCTAGCAGCGCGAGGTTTGTAAAATTGACTCGCGTGGATAAATCGTGTCGAGCGGTGGTGGTCTTCGCGGGGGTGGACGTCTCGGCATTTGCGCTAAGCACAGGCAAGCCGAAGCCCGCCGCAACCATCCCTAATAAGAGATGCGGCCAGAAGTAACGTCTGCCAAATTGTCGCCAGCGCGTTAGAATCCCGCTCAATTAATCCACCATCGCATGATAAGCCTTGAGTGGCTTACATAAATTTTTTTTAGCGTCCAGATATTACCATTAAAGCTCGAACACAGCAGCAGGAATGACGTACAACAGCAGGTAAAAACGGTCAAGAATGCAGCGAACGCACGAACATAGTGTGCTCTGGCAGGGTAAACATCAGGCAGGAAAATCACGAAATAAATGTAGAAACAAAAACGACTGGTCTTCCTGGCCGGAGAGAGTACCAGGTTAACCAGTCGATTTTACGAAACGGCTTTTACCGTTACGCCAGGACCGTGTTCGGCGCTTTGAATGCCAGAGGCAATTCAGCTTCGTCTTCGAAGGTCACATATTCCCAAGCTTCCTGTTTTGCCAGGACGGCTTGCAATAATTTATTATTCAGTGAGTGACCGGATTTAAACGCGGTAAATGCACCGATAATATTGTGACCGCACATAAACAGGTCGCCAATCGCATCCAGCATTTTGTGACGAACGAATTCATCTTCAAAACGCAGGCCGTCTTCGTTCAGCACGCGATAATCGTCAACAACGATGGCACAATCGAAGCTGCCGCCCAGGCACAGGCCACGGGACTGCAGATATTCGATATCACGCATGAAACCGAAAGTACGGGCACGACTGATTTGACGCATAAACGCATCAGCAGAGAAGTTCATCGCGTAGCGCTGGGTACTGGCATCAATCGCTGGATGGTTAAAGTCGATGGTAAAGTCCAACGAAAAACCATTAAACGGTTTGAATTCAGCCCACTTGTCGCCATCTTCAACGCGAACCGTCTCTTTGATGCGAACAAATTTCTTCGCACAGTTCAGTTCTTCGATGCCTGCGTCCAGCAACAAATAAACGAACGGAGCAGCACTGCCATCCATGATCGGAATCTCTGGCGCATCGACTTCAATAACAATGTTGTCGATACCCAGACCCGCGAGGGCGGCGTTCAAGTGCTCTACGGTAGAAATCCGCACGTCATGCTCATTGACCAGACAGGTACAAAGCATAGTATCACGCACAGATTTGGCATCGGCCGGGAAATCTACCGGTGGATTCAAGTCGGTGCGACGATAGATGACCCCGGTATTGGCCGACGCAGGGCGCAACGTCAGTGTGACTTTTTTGCCGGTATGTAAACCGACACCAGTCGCCTGAACGATACGTTTAAGTGTCCTTTGTTTGATCATCGTATAATCTCGCCAAATTACTTATCCAACCGAGAGTGTATATCACTAACGGATGGCCAGTTTAGCACAAAGAGCGAAAATCCCCAAATTCCAGCCAATTCTTAGTCAGCTTGCTTGCGCAGGAACGCTGGGATATCCAGATAATCCGGTTCTTTCGCTGTTTGCGGCGTATTATCGTTAACCACTTTAGCGGCTGGTTTCTGCTCTTGAGTCAGCGGAGCCATACCATGCTGCTGGTAACGATCCATGACAGGCTGCTGAGTCTGTTTATTCGTCACGAGGGTAATTTCTGGACGTTTGTCCATGCCAATACCGGTTGCAACAACAGTCACACGCAGTTCGTCGTTCATTTCCGGGTCAAGGGAAGTACCGATAACCACAGTCGCATTATCTGACGCGAACGCACGGATGGTGTTACCCACCGTTTCGAACTCATCAAGACGCAGGTCAAAGCCAGCGGTAATGTTGACCAGAACGCCACGCGCACCCGACAAATCGATATCTTCCAGCAGCGGGGAAGAGATGGCCATTTCAGCCGCTTCTTCTGCACGGTCTTCACCGCTCGCCACGCCAGAACCCATCATCGCGTAGCCCATTTCGGACATCACGGTGCGCACGTCTGCAAAGTCAACGTTCATCAGGCCTGGACGCGTAATCAGTTCAGCGATACCCTGGACTGCGCCTTTCAGCACGTCATTGGCTGCACCAAAGGCGTCAAGCAGAGAAATGCCGCGACCCAAGACTTTCAGCAGTTTGTCGTTTGGAATGGTGATCAGAGAGTCCACATGTTTGGACAACTCGGTGATACCCTGTTCCGCGAATGCCATGCGCTTCTTGCCTTCAAAATTGAAAGGCTTAGTCACAACAGCAACGGTCAGAATACCTAAATCTTTAGCGACCTCAGCGACAACAGGTGCTGCACCAGTACCGGTACCACCGCCCATGCCCGCTGCAATAAACACCATGTCCGCGCCATCAAGCGCAGCACGCAGTGCTTCTCGGTCTTCTTCAGCTGCATTACGACCCACTTCTGGGTTAGCGCCAGCGCCCAGACCTTTGGTGATACCACCACCGATCTGAATAGTCTGGCCTACAGCCGTTTTGCGTAATGCCTGTGCGTCGGTGTTGACTGCAAAGAATTCAACGCCTTCAATGCGCTCACGCACCATATGCTCAACAGCGTTACCGCCGCCGCCACCGACGCCGATGACTTTAATCACCGCGTCGTTGGTTAATTCCATTGGTTCAAACATGGTTTCTCTCCGTTTTTACACTTCATCCTTCACGCTGTAAAAACGTTTTGAAGGACTTCGCGTATGTGCCTGTCGCCTGAGACCGCTAATTTTCTCCGGTCTCTTTAAAAAATCAAAATTCTTTCCGCAGCCAGGAATTGAGTCGTTTGACCCACGACCCGACTGAGGTACGTTTTTCCACTTCCGCTTCACCACTCAAATGGGACTCTTTCCCGTAGTGAAGCAGGCCCACAGCCGTTGAATAATACGGCTCCTGAGCATAATCCGTTAAACCGGTAATATTCAGCGGTGCACCAATACGAACTTGTGTATGGAACACCCGCTGCGCGCAGGCCGCTAGACCTTCAATTTGCGCTGCGCCGCCGGTTAATACAATCCCCGCCGCAAGATGATGCTTCACACCCTGCTGACGAAGCTGTTCTTGTAACTGTAAAATCTCTTCGTTGACGAGGTTAAGCAGCTCGGTGTAACGCGGCTCAATCACCTCAGCCAGGGTCTGCCGTTGCAGACTACGCGGCGGACGCCCGCCCACGCTTGGCACTTCAACGCTCTCATCTTTGCCCACGATAGAGCCCAATGCGCAACCGTGACGGACTTTGATCGCCTCTGCATCGCTCGGTGGCGTACCAAAGGCGTAAGCAATATCACTTGTCACGACGTTCCCAGCGTACGGGATCACTTTGGTATGACGCAAGGCACCACCAGTGTACACGGCGATATCCATTGTTCCACCGCCAATATCGACCACACAAACGCCCAGTTCGCGTTCATCTTCCGTCAGGACCGAATAACTGGCTGCCAGTCCTGCAAAAATAAGTTGGTCTACTTTCAGGCCACAACGTTCAACAGCTTTAACGATGTTTTTCGCCATATCATTGTGACAGGTGATCAAATGCACTTTTGCCTGCATACGCACACCGGAAAGACCGACGGGATTTTTAATACCCTCTTGATAATCGATCGCATATTCCTGCGGGATCACATGCAGCACACGATGCTCATCGCGCACGCGCACCGACTTTGCCGTGTGCACAACATTCTCAACGTCTTCTTGCGTCACTTCTTCTTCGGAAATCGGCACCATCCCAATTTCGTTCTGGCAGCTGATATGCTTACCAGAAAGCGCAAGATAAACGGAGGAGATCTGGCAATCTGCCATTAACTCTGCCTGATCGATAGCACGCTGTACGCATTTCACCACCGACTCAAGGTCGTTTACCCCACCTTTATCCATACCACGGGAAGGGCAACTGCCCACGCCAATGATATTGACCATACCGTCGGGCAGAACTTCCCCTACTAAAGCGGCAACCTTCGCGGTGCCAATCTCTAGTCCAACTACCAGTTTTCTGTCCGTCGCCTTGATCATTGTTGTTCTGCCTGTACCTGTGCCTGATTCTGTTGCTGATTAGGTTCCTCAACCGGAGCCGGCACCCAGCCGACTGCTGCGCCTGAGTCGTAGCGCAAATCAACGTAGCTTATCCGTTTGCCGTCTGTCTGCGCCTGCTGCTGTAAAACGGGGTAAAGTTCTACAAAACGCGCCAAACGCTTCATCGTGTCACCGCGACCAAGATTAAGCTTAATCCCATTCGTTAACGTCAGTTGCCACGAGCGACGAGCGGTCATTGCTGCATCTTTTAACGTAAATCTGTCTTTCGCCAGCACCTGACCCATCTCACGAAAACCTTGTAGGACTTCGTTTTCGCTTCCTTCTGGGCCATACAGCATCGGTAAACTTTGCTTGCTAACACGATCGGCCGGGACGCTGAACGAATTTCCGTCTACGTCAACCATATGCTGATCATTCCAACGCGCTATCGGCACAAATTCAACCAGATGAATCTTCAATTCATCAGGCCATTGCTTTCTTACGCTCGCCTGTTTTATCCATGGCAGACGTTCAATCTGACTCTGAATGATATTGACATCCTGAGTCATGAAGGTCCCAGGCGATCCCAAAGCCAGAATTGACTGGCGAATATCATCGTTGCGTGTGTAATGCCGCTCCCCGGTTACCACCAGTTTTGACAGAGGTAACCGCTGCGCATCTTCCATCCAGCCCAACACCATCCAGCCGCTGATAAACACGGTACACAGCACACCCAGCAGGAAAATAATCCCTGCAAGACGCGTTCCATTACTCCGCCCTGAAGAAGAATATTCCTCTTCTTCTTCACGTTCACGGTTCCGCGTGTTCAATGCAGCCTGAGACATATCAGCCCGCCTGGTCCAGAATACGAACAACTAATTGCGAGAAGCTCATACCGGCCTGACGTGCAGCCATTGGCACCAGACTGTGGCTGGTCATACCCGGTGAGGTATTGGCTTCCAGCAGATAAATTGACCGTCCCTGTCCTGCATCACATCGATACGCCCCCAGCCACGGCAACCCAAAACAGTCCAGGCTTTGAGCACCAGGGCCTTTAATTCTTCTTCACGTTCTGCTTCCAGACCACTTGGGCAGAAATATTGCGTCTCATCAGAGAGATACTTCGCTTCATAATCATAGAAGGTTCCAGCCGGTTGGATGCGAATTGACGGTAAAATTTCTTCACCAAGCATCGCCACGGTAAATTCTGGACCGCCAAGCCATTTTTCAATCAGAACTTCTTCATCATGTTGAAAAGCCAATGCTAAAGCAGATGTTAAATCATCAGCTTTCTCTACTTTCGACATGCCGACGCTTGAGCCTTCACGGCTGGGCTTTACAATAACCGGTAACGCCAGCTGTTCAATACGCTGATTAACGCTAACTTCCAGTCCTGATTCGAACTCGCGACGCGTGACTGCAACCCACGGTGCAACAGGCAAACCCGCGCCCTGCCACAGCAATTTACTGCGCAGCTTATCCATGGAAATTGCGGAGGCCATCACGCCGCTACCGGTATAAGGCATACCGATTAAGTCCAGCAAGCCTTGCAACGTGCCGTCTTCACCACCGCGACCATGTAACGCGATAAAGGCTTTATCAAAGCCCATCTCTTTCAAACGCGTTACATCAATTTCTTTCGGATCAACCGGATGGGCATTAACGCCACCTTCACGAAGTCCAGCCAAAACGGCTGCGCCGGAATTGAGCGAGACGTCACGTTCCGCAGAGGTGCCACCCATCAGGACTGCAATCTTATCAGCCATGGTGTTCATCCCCTGAGGTTTGCGGCTTCAGTTTGATTTCAGATAAGTTACGCGCGATTTTGCCGATATTTCCCGCACCCTGTATCAAAATCAAATCGTTACCCGTTAATACCTGCGCCAGCATCTCAGCGGCCTGAGCAGGATCGGAAACCAAAATCGGGTCAACTTTACCGCGACCGCGAATCGTGCGGCACAATGACCGGCTATCCGCGCCCGGAATCGGCGCTTCACCTGCAGGATAGACATCCAGCATCAGTAGAGCGTCCACCTGGCAAAGCACATTGGCGAAATCGTCATACAGATCGCGCGTACGGGTATAACGGTGCGGCTGGAAAAGCATGACCAAATTTTTATCCGGCCAGCCCGCACGGGCTGCCTTGATCGTCGCATCCACTTCCGTCGGATGGTGACCGTAGTCATCGACCAGCATCGCCGTGCCGGATTTACCGTTTACGGGCTCCAGCGGGTATTCACCCAGGAAGTCGAAACGACGCCCGGTCCCCTGGAAGCTCTCAAGCGCGCGTAAAATATCGTCGTCTTCAATGCCTTCTTCTGTTGCCACCGCAACAGCGGCAGCGGCATTCAACGCATTGTGGCGACCCGGCGCATTCAGCGTCACATGCAATAATTCTTTATCCTGACGCGCCAGGGTGAAATGCCCTTGTGCGCCGGTTTGCGTGTAGTTTTCGACACGTACGTCAGCGTCTTCACTGAAACCATAAGTCGTTGTCTGACGCCCGACGCGCGGCAAAAGCTCGCGAATCACCGGATCGTCAACACACATTACCGCACGACCATAAAACGGCAGATTGTGCAGAAAGTTTATGAATGTCTGTTTTAAATTTTCAAAGTCGCCCTGGTAAGTGTCCATATGGTCGGCTTCGATATTGGTGACAATCGCCACCATCGGTTGCAGATGCAGGAACGACGCATCGCTCTCATCCGCTTCTGCAATCAGATAACGGCTGTGGCCCAAACGAGCGTGCACGCCTGCCGCTTTGACCAGACCGCCATTGACGAAAGTTGGATCAAGGCCAGCCTCCGCATAAATACTGGATACCATCGCCGTGGTCGTCGTTTTGCCATGCGTACCCGCAACCGCAATTCCGTGACGAAAACGCATCAGTTCTGCCAGCATTTCTGCACGGCGGATCACCGGGATGCGCGCTTCATGCGCCGCTACAATTTCAGGGTTATCAGATGAGATCGCGCTAGAGACCACGACCACACTCGCATCACGTACGTTTTCCGGGCGATGGTTGAAATAAATTGTCGCCCCAAGCGACGCCAACTGTTGCGTAACGGGGTTCGGTGCCAGATCGGAACCGCTGATCTGATAGCCTTCGTTAGCCAGAACTTCGGCAATACCACCCATACCTGCGCCGCCAATGCCAACGAAGTGGATGTGCCGGACGCGACGCATCTCGGGCACGATTGAACGCAGTTTCGCCAGTTGTTGTGTATTCATTCTCTAACCGCCATCGATACTTCTTAAAATTCGCGCAACGCAAAACGCGCTACAAGGGTTAAGCCTTTGCTGCCAGGCTCACTTCATTTGCCACCCGTTCGGTCGCATCAGGAATCGCTGCCGCGCGCGCGCGTTCAGCCATTTCCAGCAATGTGTCTCGATTCCAGCCCGCCAGAGTGGTGGCGACCGCTTCTGCGGTAAACTGCGGCTGTTCAAAAATTTTGGCGGCGCCCGCTTTTTCAAGCGGTAACGCATTCCAGTACTGCTGACGATCCTTGTGCTGGAAAGGCACAAACACCGCAGGCAAACCTGCCGCGGCAATTTCACTCACCGTCAGCGCGCCAGAACGGCACACCACGACATCCGCCCAGGCATACGCCGCGGCCATGTCATCAATGAATTCAGTGACTTTATGCTGAGGTTGACCCGCTTCAGCGTAAGCCTGTTCCACGGTTTGCTGCGCCCCTTTGCCGCTTTGATGCCAGATAGTCACGGCATCACCCAGCTTTGCAGCCACCTGCGGAAGCGTCTGGTTCAATACCCGCGCGCCTTGCGAGCCGCCGATAACCAACACGCGAACCGGGCCGTCACGTCCTATAAGACGTTCCTGCGGGAGAGGCAAAGCCAACACGTCAACACGCACTGGATTCCCCACAACATCCGCATTCGGAAATGCTCCAGGAAAAGCCTGCATCACTTTGGTGGCGATTTTCGCCAGCCATTTGTTGGTCAGTCCGGCGATGCCGTTTTGCTCATGCAGAATAACCGGAATACCCAGCGACCATGCCGCGAGACCCGCCAGGACCTGAGACATAACCGCCCATGCCCAAAACAGCATCAGGCTTAAACCGCTTCATGATGGCGCGCGCCTGTCGCCAGGCATTAAAAATGCGCAACGGCGCGAGCAACATCGCTTTGATGCCTTTGCCGCGCAGGCCTGAAATGCGGATAAAGTCGATCTCAATACCGTGTTTTGGTACCAGATCCGCTTCCATACGATCGGCGGTTCCTAGCCAGCGCACTTGCCAGCCCTGATCCATTAAATGGTGCGCGACCGCCAGTCCCGGGAACACATGTCCGCCAGTACCGCCCGCCATCACCATTAACCGCTTCGGTTGATTCATCGTGAACCTCGTGTAAACGCCTGGGCTTTTTCCAGGCGCGTCTCATAATCTATGCGCAATAAAAACATAATGGCGGTCGACATAATCAACAGGCTCGAACCACCGTAGCTGATCAACGGCAACGTCAGGCCCTTAGTCGGCAGCATACCGGCTGCCGCGCCAACGTTGACCAATGCCTGGAAGCTAAACCAGATACCAATTGAGCAGGCCAGGAAACCGGAGAAGCGATGATCGATTTCCAGCGCTTTTCGGCCAATCGACATGGCGCGGAAAGCGACGAAGAATACCATTAAAAGTGCCAATACCACACCGATATAACCCAGTTCCTCCCCCGATGATGGAGAAGATAAAGTCGGTATGAGCCTCGGGCAGATACTCCAGTTTTTGTACGGAATTACCTAAACCCTGCCCCCAGATTTCGCCACGGCCAAAGGCCATTAACGATTGGGTCAGCTGGTAGCCACTGCCAAACGGATCTTCCCACGGGTTCCAGAAAGAGGTCACGCGGCGGATACGATACGGTTCGGCGAGGATCAGCAGTACGACCGCCGAAATCCCCATGCCGATGATGGCGATAAACTGCCACAGTTTTGCACCCGCCAGGAAGAGCATCGCCAGGGTCGTGACGAACAACACTACGACCGTACCGAGATCCGGCTGCGCCAGCAGTAAAATCGCCAGTACCAGAATCACACCCATCGGCTTTAAGAAGCCGCGCAGGTTGTTACGCACCTCATCAACCTTGCGCACAAGGTAGTTTGCGAGATAGCAGAACAGCGACAGCTTGGTAAATTCAGCAGGCTGAATACGCAGCGGGCCAAAGGCAATCCAGCGCGAAGCACCGTTGACCGAACTCCCCACCACCAGCACGATCAGCAGCATAATAATCGAGGCGATCAGCATGGCGGTGCTGTGGCGCTGCCAAAATTCCATTGGCAAACGCAGCGTGATCAACGCCAGGCAGAACGCCAGAATAATGTACAAACCATCACGTTTAGCGAACAGGAAGGGATCGTTTGCCAGGCGCTGTCCAACCGGCATGGAGGCGGATGTCACCATGATAAAACCGATCGCAGCCAGCCCCAGCGTCAGCCAGAGCAGCATACGGTCATACATAATCAGGCTATCGGAATCTTTATCCCGGGAGGCCATCACCCAGCCCTTCAATGCCGCAAAGAGCCACGCCAGGATCCCAAATCCAGGCAGGCGCGGTATTTTCAGGCGAGGGAGAGATAAACGCATCAGCCTAACTCCTTCGCCAGGCGGGCGAAGAGATCGCCACGCTGTTCGAAATTCTTAAACTGATCGAGACTCGCGCAGGCTGGAGACAGCAGCACCATATCGCCCGGCTGAACATTCGGTGCAATCAGGCGAATCGCCTGTTCCAGAGTTTCGGTTTGTGTGGCGATGTCCGGGCGCAACGCGGCCAGTTCAGCACCGTCGCGGCCAAAGCAGTATACGCGGATGTTATCGCCTGACAGATAGGGCTTGAGAGATGAGAAGTCCGCCGATTTACCGTCACCGCCGAGCAGCAGATACAACGTGCCATCGACGCGTAATCCGTTCAGCGCGGCTTCTGTGCTGCCGACGTTAGTGGCTTTAGAGTCGTTAATCCAGCGAACGCCGTTATGCTCAAGCGCCAGTTGGAAGCGATGCGCCAGGCCAGTAAACGTGGTCAATGCTTTCAGACTTGATGCACGCGGTAGACCCGCAGCGTCTGCCAGCGCCAGCGCCGCCAGCGCATTGGTGTAGTTATGTTGTCCAGAAAGTTTCATCTCTTTCACGTTCAACACTTTCTCACCTTTCACACGCAGCCAGGTTTCGCCCTGCTGATGATTCAGGTGATAGTCACCCATATTGATGCCAAAACTCACGCAGCGCTCGTCCGCACCGCGCACTGGCATGGTCAGCGCATCGTCGGCATTCACTACGCACACTTTGGCATTTTCATAGACGCGCAGTTTGGCCGCACGATATTGCTGTAAGCCAAACGGGTAACGATCCATATGATCTTCGGTCACGTTCAGGATCGTCGCAGCAACGGCGCGCAAACTCGACGTAGTCTCCAGCTGGAAGCTAGAGAGTTCCAGCACGTACAATTCACGTTCCTGATCCAGCAGCATCAGTGCAGGTAAACCGATATTGCCGCCGACTCCCACGTTCATGCCCGCGGCTTTCGCCATTTCACCCACTAGCGTGGTGACGGTGCTTTTGCCGTTGGAGCCGGTGATAGCGATAACCGGTGCCTGCGCTTCGCGGCAGAACAACTCGATATCGCCAACAATCTCGACGCCCGCATCGGCTGCGGCACTTAACGAAGGGTGCGCCAGAGCAAACCCTGGGCTTGCCACAATCAAATCGGCGGCCAGCAGCCAGTCATCATTCAGACCACCAAGGTGGCGTTCAACCTCTTCCGGAAGTTTATCCAGACCCGGCGGTGAAACACGCGTATCCATCACACGCGGCGTCACGCCCCGTCCGAGGAAAAAGTCCACGCAGGAAAGCCCCGTCAGGCCTAACCCGATAATAACGACTTTTTTGCCCTGGTAATCTGCCATGATTAACGCACCTTCAGTGTTGCGAGGCCAATTAGCACCAGCATCAGTGAAATAATCCAGAAGCGCACAATCACGCGCGGCTCCGGCCAGCCTTTCAGTTCATAGTGGTGATGAATCGGGGCCATACGGAAGATGCGCTGACCGCGCAGCTTGAAGGAACCGACCTGTAAAATCACCGAAAGCGTTTCAACAACAAATACACCACCCATGATCACCAGCAAGAACTCCTGACGCAGCAGCACGGCAATAATGCCCAGCGCGCCGCCTAGCGCCAGCGAACCGACGTCACCCATAAAGACCTGAGCCGGATAGGTGTTAAACCACAGGAAGCCAAGCCCCGCGCCGACAATCGCCGTACAGACGATCACCAGTTCACCGGCGTGGCGCAGATAAGGAATGTGTAAGTAATTGGCAAAGTTCATGTTACCGGTTGCCCATGCCACCAGCGCAAAGCCACCTGCGACAAAGACGGTTGGCATGATCGCCAGACCGTCGAGGCCGTCGGTCAGGTTCACAGCATTGCCGGTGCCCACAATCACGAAATACGCCAGCAGGATGTAGAACAATCCAAGCTGTGGCATCACGTCTTTGAAGAAAGGTACAACCAGCTCAGTTGCCGGTGTGTCTTTACCCGCCAGATAAAGCGCGAACGCCACGCCCAGCGCAATCACCGACATCCAGAAGTATTTCCAGCGGGCGATAAGGCCTTTGGTGTCTTTACGCACCACTTTGCGGTAATCATCAACGAAACCAATAATGCCGTAACCAATCAGCACAGTGAGTACACACCAGACGTACGGGTTGGACGGGTAAGCCCACAGCAATACGGATACCACAATCGCGGTGAGGATCATGATCCCGCCCATTGTTGGCGTACCGCGTTTGCTGAAGTGCGATTCTGGGCCGTCGTTACGGACAACCTGGCCGAAAGAGAGTTTTTGCAGACGGGCAATCATGCGCGGGCCCATCCACAACGAGATGAACAGTGCAGTCAGCAGGCTGACGATGGCGCGAAACGTCAGATAAGAAAAGACGTTAAAGCCTGAGTAATATTTGACCAAATGTTCGGCCAGCCAAACTAACATGTTCCGTTCTCCTGTAATGCGTGCACAACCTCTTCCATGGCGGCACTACGTGAACCTTTCACTAAAACAGTCACAATTTGATGCTCTGTAACTAACTCTTTCAAACGTGTAATCAGCGCAGTTTTATTAGCAAAATGTTCACCGACGCCGCTCGCCTGGCTGATCGCCTGGCTTAAAATTCCTGCACTTAATACGCAATCAATACCGGATGCTTTTGCCGCTTCGCCCACCTGCACATGGCACGCTTCGCTCTCGTCACCCAGCTCAGCCATATCGCCTACAACCATCACACGATAGCCTGGCATTTCTGACAGCACCTGTACCGCGGCGGTCATGGAGCCGACGTTAGCGTTGTAAGAGTCATCCAGCAGCAGCTTGTTTTCAGCCAGTTGGATGGGGAACAAACGTCCTGGCACGGCCTTGAGGTTTAACAGCCCCGCTTTGATTGCATCGTGCGTTGCGCCAACGGCCATTGACAGTGCCGCAGCAGCCAGTGCATTCGCAATATTGTGACGACCCGGCAGAGGCAACAGCACGTCCACATCGCCCGTTGGGGTCTTTAAGGTAAATTCCGTGCCGTGTGAGGTCACATGGATATTTGTCGCGGAAAAATCGCTGTTCGCAGCATTTGGCGAGAAACGCCAGGTTTTACGCGAGCCAATGGTGCTTTGCCAGTTCAGCCAGTCATTGTTATCGGCATTCATAATGGCAATGCCGTTCTCCGGCAGGCCGCCATAAATTTCACCTTTCGCTTTTGCCACGCCTTCCAGCGAGCCAAATCCTTCAAGATGCGCTGCCGCAAGGTTATTGACTAATGCCGCTTCCGGACGCGTCAAATCAACAGTCCAGGCAATTTCACCCTGGTGATTGGCGCCGAGTTCAATCACGGCGTATTGATGTTCTTGCGTCAAACCCAGTAGCGTCATTGGCACGCCGATGTCGTTATTCAGATTGCCGGCAGTGTAAAGCGTATTGCCACATTGGCTGAGTATCGCAGCCGTCATCTCTTTGACAGAGGTTTTGCCGGAAGATCCCGTCAGCGCCACAACGCGCGCAGGAACCTGCTGGCGAACCCATGCAGCCAGCTCACCAAATGCCTGGCGCGTGTCTTTCACCACCAACTGCGGCAGATCGATGTCAAGTTTACGACTCACCAGTAACGCACCAGCGCCGTTCTCTTTTGCTTGTTCGGCAAAATCATGCGCATCAAAGCGCTCGCCTTTCAGCGCGACGAACAAACAGCCCGGCGTAATTTTTCGGGTATCCGTCGTCACCGCATCAACAGTCAGATCCCGACCCTGCAGCTCGCCATTCAGCACCGTAGCAGCCTGGCGTAGCGTAATGCTAATCATGCCAACGCTCCCAGCAGACGCGCAGCCGTCACACGGTCGGAATAATCCAGACGATGTGCACCGACAATTTGATAGTCTTCATGACCTTTGCCTGCCAGCAGCACAACGTCATTTTCTTTGGCCTGCATAATCGCATTGGTGACCGCTTCGGCGCGGCCTTCAACCACTCGAGCGTGCCCCGCATCCATCATGCCGGCGAGGATATCGTTGATAATGGCGCGCGGTTCTTCCGTACGCGGGTTGTCATCGGTCACAACAGGAATATCCGCGAACTGTTCAGCAATCGCCCCCATAAGTGGGCGCTTACCTTTGTCGCGATCGCCACCGCAGCCGAAAACGCACCACAGCTTACCGGTACAGTGCAGACGCGCGGCCTGGAGCGCTTTTTCCAGCGCATCCGGGGTATGGGCGTAATCAACCACCACCGTCGGTTTGCCCGGTGCGGTAAAGACCTCCATCCGCCCACAAACAGGCTGCAAGCGTGCGGCCGTATTCACCAGCTCGGCCAGTGGATAATCCAACGCCAACAGCGTGGCCAGCGCCAGCAACAGATTGCTGACGTTAAATGCGCCCATCAAACGGCTTTCGATTTCGCCTTCGCCCCATGAAGAAGCAAAGCGAATCGTTGCGCCGCTGTCGTGATAATTCACGTCCGTCGCCTTCAGCCAGCGGCCATGGCAATTCGGATTGATATGGTCTTCCATGGAGACCGCAACTGCATCAGGCAATTTTGCCAGCCAACGGCGGCCCACTTCGTCATCGGCGTTGATGATCGCCTGACCGCAGTGATGCGTGGAATAGAGCAGCCATTTTGCTGCTTCGTAATTTTCCATGTCCCCGTGATAATCGAGGTGGTCGCGACTCAGGTTGGTAAACACAGACGCTGCAAACTTCAGCGCTGAAACGCGATGTTGCACCAAACCATGTGAAGAGACCTCCATGGCGGCAAACGTCGCACCCTGACCTGCGAGGCCGGAAAGGACATGCTGCACATCAACCGCTGAACCGGTGGTGTTCTCCGTTGGATTGACTTTACCCAGCAGACCATTGCCCACCGTGCCCATCACCGCGCCCGTTTCACCCAATAACTGGGCCCACTGCGCCATCAACTGCGTGGTGGTGGTTTTGCCGTTGGTCCCGGTGACGCCAACCAATCGCAACTGGTCAGACGGTTCATGATAAAAACGTCCCGCCAGGGCGGAAAGACGCTCATTCAACTGACTGAGGTAGATGACCGGCACGCCGTGCATTTCGCGGATTTCACCGTCGGTTGCGTCATCTTTTGCCTCAGCAATAATGGCAGCTACACCTTGCGCAATCGCCTGCGGGATATATCGACGCCCGTCCGCCTGATGACCGACTACCGCAACGAAAAGATCGCCCGACGCAGCCACACGGCTGTCGAGTACCATCTCTCGCAGTGCCCGCGCAGGTACGTTTTGCACCCACGGAGCAAGAAGGTCGCGCAAATTACGATCTGCCACCTGTTCCCTCGCCTTGATTAGTTACAAATTCACTTTTTTCGCCCGTCGACAGCGCATCTGGTTCGATATTCATGGTACGCAAAACGCCGCCCATGATGGCACCGAACACCGGCGCGGAGACGGCGCCACCGTAGTATTTACCCGCCTGTGGATCGTTAATAACGACCACCAGCGCAAATCGGGGATTGCTTGCAGGCGCAACGCCTGCGGTGTAAGCAATGTATTTATTGATGTAGCGACCGTCCGGCCCCACTTTTTTCGCTGTACCGGTTTTGATGGCGATGCGATAGCCTTTGATCGCTGCCTTCACGCCGCCGCCGCCAGGCAGCGCCACGCTTTCCATCATATGTACCACGGTACGAACGGTGGATTCCGGGAAGATACGCTCGCCCGGAACCGGTGGATCAACTTTGGTGATCGACAGGGGACGATATACGCCATAGCTGCCGATCGTTGCATAGACTCGCGCCAACTGTAACGGTGTTACCATTAGCCCGTAGCCGAAAGAGAAGGTGGCCCTCTCTATGTCAGACCACCGTTGTTTTTGAGGATATAAGCCACTGCGTTCTCCGACCAACCCCAAATTGGTCGCCTTTCCCAGCCCAAAACGTGAGTAAGTTTCTACTAACGCTGAGGACGGCATCGCTAACGCCAGCTTAGAAACACCGACGTTACTCGACTTCTGCAAAACCCCGGTCAGGGTCAATTCGCTGTAACGCGCCACATCTTTGATTTCGTGGCCGTTAATTCGGTAAGGAATGGTATTTAGAACGGTATTTTCATTAACGATGCCACGCTGCAGCGCGGTCATTACCACCATCGGTTTCACAGTCGAACCCGGTTCGAACACGTCGGTGATGGTACGGTTACGCATGATATCTTTCTGCGTACCGGTAAGATTATTCGGGTTATAAGACGGGCTGTTCGCCATCGCCAGGACTTCGCCAGTGCTGACGTCCACCAGCACGGCGCTGCCAGATTCGGCTTTGTTAAACGCCACCGCATTATTCAGTTCGCGGTAAACCAGCGCCTGCAAACGTTCGTCAATACTCAGCGCGAGGTTGTGCGCCGCCTGACTGTCCGTTGAAGAGATATCCTCGATCACGCGGCCGTAACGGTCTTTACGTACCACACGCTCGCCTGGTTGTCCGGTCAGCCATTTATCAAAGCTTTTTTCGACCCCTTCAATACCCTGGCTATCGACGTTGGTAAAGCCAATGAGGTGAGCGGTCACTTCTCCTGACGGATAATAGCGGCGTGACTCTTCACGCAGATGAATCCCCGGCAGTTTGAGTTTCTTAATGTAATCGGCCATATCAGGGTTCACCTGACGCGCCAGATAGATAAATCGCCCTTTCGGGTTGGCATTGACGCGCGCCGCCATTTGGTCGAGCGGCATTTTCAACGCATCGGCAAGCGCTTTCCAGCGATTATCCAGCGTGACGCCACCAGCATCATGCAGCTCTTTCGGATCGGCCCAGATCGCTTTAACGGGCACGCTCACCGCCAACGGGCGACCAGAACGGTCAGTGATCAAACCGCGCGAAGTGGACACTTCCTGCACGCGCAGGGAACGCATATCTCCCTGTCGCACCAGCATGTCCGGCGCGATAATCTGTAACCACGCAGCACGACCGAGCAACAGACACAGCGCCAGTAAAATACAGCCACAAAGCAACGCAAAACGCCAACTCACAAAGTTGGCCTGTTCTTCCTGACGTTTCGGTTTTTGCGTTTTCGCCGCTGCTCTCATGCGTCGCGTGTTCCCTTATTTTTGTACTACAATATTTTCCTGCGAAGGATCAACATGCTGCAGCTGCAGCTTTTCCGTTGCGATCCGTTCAACCCGGCTGTGATCGCCGAGCGCATTTTCTTCAAGAATCAGGTTTCGCCATTCGATATCCAGCGCATCACGCTCGAGCACCATCTGCTCGCGCTGCGCGGTCAGTAAACGGGTATGGTGTGCGGTTGTTACGACCGTCACGGCCGTCACAATAATGCAAATGAACAAGCAGAGTGGCAGCTTCCCAAACCGCAAAAGATCGTCGCCGATCACGCCAGGCAAGGCATGGCGCTCGTTGCTTCCTAACGATCCTTTAACTTTGCTTAGGGTCTCTGTCACTCTGCTGATCATGCGTTCGTCCTTTCTGCGATGCGCAGCACTGAACTACGGGCGCGTGGATTCTCTGCCACCTCTTCTTCGCCCGGCATCATCTTGCCTAGTACTCGCAAATAACGGCCGCCCAGTTTACTGAGTTGCTCTTCCGTCATCGGCAGCCCTGCTGGAACCTGAGGACCGCGGCTTTGTTCGCGCATAAAACGCTTCACAATACGGTCTTCCAGCGAATGGAAGCTGATAATGGATAACCGCCCACCTGGGGCCAGCACGCCGAGCGAGCTTTTTAGCGCCAGCTCTATTTCCTCCAGTTCACTGTTGACCCAAATGCGCACCGCCTGGAAGGTACGGGTCGCGGGATGTTTGAATTTGTCTTTAACCGGCGTTGCCGCCGTCACCACTTCTGCCAGCTCTTTCGTGCGTGTCATCGGCTCAATACGATTACGCTCAACGATGCCGCGCGCGATACGTTTACCAAAACGCTCTTCGCCAAAGGTTTTAATCACCCAGGCAATATCGGCTTCTTCAGCAGTCAGCAGCCATTCGGCAGCGGATTGACCACGCGTTGGGTCCATACGCATATCCAGCGGGCCATCACGCATGAAAGAAAATCCGCGTTCTGCATCATCAAGCTGTGGTGATGAAACGCCAAGATCGAGAAGAATCCCGTCGATCTTGCCCGTGAGATCGCGCTCGCTTACGTAGTCAGCCAACGCTGAGAAAGGCCCATGAACAAATGAAAAGCGTGGATCATCGATAGTCTTCGCAACGGCAATTGCCTGCGGATCGCGATCGATTGCCAATAAGCGACCTTCCGCTCCCAGTTGGGAGAGGATCAGACGCGAGTGACCACCGCGACCAAATGTGCCATCAATATAGATGCCATCAGGACGAATATTCAGACCGTTTACGGCCTCGTCCAACAGCACCGATGTATGTTTATAATTTTCCGTCATATTTATAGAGACAAGTCCTGCAATCGATCCGATAACACACCGGAATCAGATTGTTCAGCGTCGATATCTTCCTTGACCTGTTGATACCAGGTCGTTTCATCCCACAGTTCAAACTTGTTGAACTGCCCGACCAGCATCACTTCTTTTGTTAGACCAGCATGTTGTCGCAACACAGGCGCAATCAGTAAGCGCCCCGAGTTATCCATCTGACACTCACTGGCATGACCCAACAACAACCGCTGCACGCGGCGTTCCTGCGGGTTCATGCTCGACAGTCGCGACAGCTTTTGCTCGATAATTTCCCATTCGGGTAAGGTGTAAAGCAGCAGGCAGGGGTGGTTAATGTCAATGGTGCACACCATTTGACCTGACGCGTTTTCGATCAGTTGGTCGCGGTATCGGGTTGGTACCGATAAACGCCCCTTACTGTCGAGATTGACTAACGTCGCCCCACGGAACATGCCAGCTCCACCCCTTATCGCCACTTTAACCCACAAATTCCCACATAAAGGAGTTTACGGAGCGAAGGAAAAGCTTGTCAAGCCGGGACTGCCGCGATAAGGACTCGAAAGCGCCCTATTTACCGACATAACCCAACTTGATTAATAACTGCACAACTTACGAGACAAATTAACGTCATGAATATTTGTAAGAAAAAAATGAATATTCAGAGGAGCGTTAAAATTCACTCTCTATCCATACAGGCAAATATAAAGTGTCAGTTTGCGACGCGGGCGGCATTTTAAGACATATCGTCAGGGGATGACAGCGCCAGATTCAACGCACAAGCCAGAAAGCGCAAGCGGTGGCACTGCAAGTCAGATATGAAAGATAAAAACGGCTGATAATTCAGCGAGGGAATAGTCTTTGTAACAAAACAATACAAAAAATAGTGATAAGCGAACTCTTAATAACCTTAAAAATGCCGCTGAAGGGTGAAAAGGAAATAATAAGAATAGCAGGCTATGGTTCTTAAGGAATTATCCTAAATTTAGTCAGGTTATTATTTCCCGTAATATTCGGAAAAAAACAGGGCTGCTATTGCTGCCCTGATGACTGTTTTAGTGACGGCTTAACACACCGCGACGGTAAAGGTTACGTTTGATACGGGTCAGACCCGGTTTCGGCTTACGAGGTTCATCGAGGCTCGCGAGGACAATTTCCAGCACGCGCTCCGCAACGTCACGGTGACGCTGCGCCACGGCAAGCACCGGGCATTGCAGGAAGTCGAGCAGCTCGTTATCACCAAACGTCGCAATGGCCAGCTCAGTCGGCAATTTGCCTTCGCGTCGTAGCGTAACGTCCATCACACCTTGTAGAAGGGCAAACGACGTGGTAAACAGCGCCTGCGGCATCGGGTGCGTCTCAAGCCACTTTTCAAACAGCTGAGCAGCGGCTTCACGCTCGTAGCTATTGGCATAGAGATAGTGGACTTCACGCGGATCGTCTTTCCAGGCGTTACGGAATCCCTGCTCACGCAGGAAGCTGACGGACAGCTCGGGTAACGCGCCAAGATAAAGCACGGTTTCCGCAGGGAAGGTGCGCAGCTCTGCAGCCAGCATTTCCGCGTCGTCCTGATCGGCACCGACTACGCTGGTAAAGTGTTCACGATCCAGCGCACGGTCAAGGGCGACAATCGGGAACGAGTCGTTCGCCCAACGCTGGTAGAACGGGTGCTCTGGCGGCAAGGAAGTGGATACGATAATCGCATCCACCTGGCGTTGCAGCAGATGCTCAATGCAGCGCATTTCATTATCGGGTTGATCTTCAGAACAGGCGATCAGTAACTGATAACCACGCTGACGCGCCTGGCGTTCAAGATAATTAGCGATACGGGTGTAGCTGGTATTTTCCAGATCCGGAATGACCAGACCAATAGAGCGGGTGCGTCCGGCACGTAAACCGGCGGCGACAGCGTTCGGATGGTAGTTATGCTCACGCACCACCGCCATGACTTTTTCAACGGTTTTATCGCTAACACGGTACTGCTTCGCTTTACCGTTGATCACATAGCTTGCTGTAGTTCGTGACACGCCCGCAAGCCGGGCGATTTCATCCAGTTTCACAATTGCCCCTTAAAAGAAAAAAAGAGTCCATGGCCTTGTCAGGTTTATGGTTATACCTTTTTACATCTAAGCGCAGAATAGTCCTGGCGGCAATAGCTTTTATCTCGCTTACGCTGCGTTTCGATAAAAAAAAGCCTGACTTTGCAGGCCAGGCTTAAAGAGGCGAACTTTTTTACGGCTACCGCATAATTTTATCGCCGCGAGACAACCCCACGATGCCGGAGCGCGCGACCTCAACGATTTTGGCGACATCACGTATCGAAGCAAGGAAGGCATCGAGCTTGTCGCTGGTTCCGGCCAACTGCACCGTATATATAGAAGGGGTAACGTCGATAATCTGCCCACGGAAGATATCCGTATTGCGTTTGACCTCGTCACGGCCGTACCCGCTAGCCTGAATTTTTACCAGCATGACTTCGCGCTCAACATACGCGCCCTGCCCTAATTCACTGACTCGCAGCACATCCACCAGCTTGTGTAGCTGCTTTTCAATCTGCTCCAGCACTTTCGCATCGCCAACGGTCTGGATGGTCATGCGGGATAATGTAGGATCGTCAGTCGGGGCCACGGTCAGGCTTTCAATGTTATAGCCGCGCTGGGCAAAGAGTCCAATCACGCGGGAGAGCGCACCAGACTCGTTTTCCAGTAATACAGATAATATCCGGCGCATATCAGGTTCTCTCCGTTTTGCTGAGCCACATTTCATCCATACCGCCGCCGCGAATATGCATCGGATAGACGTGTTCTGTTCCGTCAACGATGACATCGACAAACACCAGGCGGTTATTCCTGACATGCTCGAGCGCCTCGGCAAGCTTCGATTCCAGCTCCGCCGGATCGCTGACACGAATGCCCACGTGACCGTAGGCCTCTGCCACGCGAACAAAATCTGGCAGCGATTTCATGTACGACTGGGAGTGACGACCAGAATAAATCATGTCCTGCCACTGCTTCACCATCCCCAGATAACCGTTATTCAGGTTCAGCACCAGCACGGGCAAATCGTATTGCAGTGCCGTGGAGAGTTCCTGAATGTTCATCTGGATACTGCCGTCGCCCGTCACACAAACGACGATTTCGTCCGGGAGCGCCAGCTTCACGCCCAACGCGGCAGGCAAGCCAAAGCCCATCGTGCCGAGACCGCCGGAGTTGATCCAGTGACGAGGCTTATCAAAGGGATAATAGAGCGCCGCAAACATCTGGTGCTGGCCCACATCAGAGGTCACATAGGCTTCCCCCTTAGTCAGACGCCAAATGGTTTCGATAACAGCCTGCGGTTTAATATGTTCGCTTTGCGTGTCGTATTTCAGACAGTGGCGGGCACGCCACTGCTCAATCTGCTGCCACCAGTCTCGAATATCATCCAGTGGCTGCGTTGGCGTTTCATGCGCCAGCAGTTCGAGCATTTGTTCCAGAACCTGTAGCGCATCTCCGACAATAGGCACATCAGCGGGCACGGTTTTGGAAATAGACGTCGGGTCGATATCAATATGCAACACCGTCGCATTCGGACAGTACTTGGCCAGATTGTTGGTCGTGCGATCGTCGAAACGCACACCAACGGCAAAAATCACATCAGAGTTATGCATCGTCATGTTGGCTTCAAACGTGCCGTGCATGCCCAGCATGCCCAGCGCCTGACGATGTGTTGCCGGAAACGCGCCTAGCCCCATCAATGAGGAGGCAACAGGCAAGTTTAATTTTTCGATAAGCTCACGCAGTTGTTCGTGACAATGCGCGTTTACCGCGCCGCCGCCAACGTAGACAACCGGGTTTTTAGCCGCAATGAGCGTTTGCAATGCCCGCTTAATCTGTCCCTTGTGGCCCTGCGTGGTCGGATTATACGAGCGCATGCTCACCGAATCAGGCCAGACGTAAGGTAATTTATTGGCAGGATTGAGAATATCTTTCGGTAAGTCGACCACAACCGGGCCGGGACGACCGCTGGCCGCCAGCCAGAATGCTTTTTTCAGCACCCCCGGAATATCTTCCGTTTGCTTCACCAGAAAACTGTGTTTCACCACCGGGCGGGAGATCCCCACCATGTCGCACTCCTGGAAGGCGTCGTAGCCAATCAGCGAGGTTGCAACCTGTCCGGAAAGGATCACCAGCGGGATGGAATCCATATAGGCGGTAGCAATACCCGTTATCGCGTTGGTAGCGCCTGGGCCTGACGTCACCAGTACGACGCCCACTTCCCCAGTGGCACGCGCCAAACCATCAGCCATATGTACAGCGGCCTGCTCGTGGCGCACCAGAACATGATCGATGCCACCTACGGTGTGCAACGCATCATAAATATCGAGGACTGCGCCTCCGGGATAGCCGAATACTTGCTTCACGCCCTGATCGATGAGCGACCGGACGACCATTTCGGCGCCAGACAACATCTCCATGGTTTGCCTCCAGGCTTATTGTTGTTATAGACGAACACAGGAATTCATTTCCTCGTCGTCTTGCTGAGCAGGGCTTCCCCTGTCATAGATTTTTGCAGAGTGGCTTTCACCATAACCGCTCGCCCTAAGGCAGGCAATCGGCAAACCATGGCGTGAAGAAACGCTAGAAAGCAGAATACACAGGGGATACGTGAGAATTCAGTGAATTCATCTGAGATAAGCTTTTCCGATGATAATTCATCGCCAAAAAAGACGTAGTGTCAGTAATTTATCTATTTTTGAGGGGTAAACAACGTTAAGAAAAAATGCCGACGGGATAAAATTTTGCATTATAAATAAATAGCGGGATAAACCAGATGTTTCACATCGATTTATCCCGAACCGTGTTAACGACGGCAAACACTGGCTAATAGCTCTTCCATCCACTGATGACCTTTATCGCGCCCGGCGGCTTCATGCCAGGAAAGGTAACAGGTACGACTATTTAATTTTAGCGGCAGCGGCATAACTTGCAGATTTAACCTATCTGAGAACTCTTCCGCCAACCAACGAGGAGCAATAGCCACCAGATGCGTCTGTGAAACAATATTTAATACGCTCACCATCGCCATTCCTTGATAAGCCACCTTTGACTGTTTATCGGGTGTGTCATACCACGGCTGGCTGAAAGAGGCATATCTGTCGAGCGCGACCACTGCATGTTGCTCTTGATACACATCACTTTCGAGGAGAGGCCCATTTATGCGCGGGTGCGTCCTGCTGGCGACTAATACCATTTCATCATTAAACAGCGGCACGCAAGAAAACTCCGGACGACGGAACTCTTCATAGCCAATCACAAATTCCGTTTCCTGATAACGCAACTGGTGTTCTGTGTTCTGATTAAGTGAAGATTTAAATATCAGATTTATATTCGGTGCAATGGCTTCGACTTTATTATAGATAACCGAAGTTAAATAGTTATCCAGCGGACTGCACACGCAGAGATGAAAAACGCGCTCACTGCTAACAGGCTCAAAACCCGATCCGGGAAGCTCATTTTGCACCAGCTGCAATGCCTGCCGTATCGAACCAAAAAGTTGACAAGCCCTTGCTGTAGGCTGAATCCCACGGCCGTATCTGACAAATAATTCATCATTGAACATCAGTTTAAGCCGAGCAACAGCATTACTCACTGCAGGCTGCGACATCCCTAATGACTGCGCCGCGCGAGTAATATTCTGCTCCTGCATAACAGCATCAAAAACAGTTAATAAGTTAAGATCCACCGTCCGTAATTGCGGACGGGTCCCGTCACCCACGTGAGTCCGTTCAATTTTGCTTTCTAACATATCTAACTCCACCGTCACGCTAAACTCCTTTTATCTTTGTGCAGTAATAACCTCTAAAGATATTATTTATCATGCAGATAAAATCAGAGAAAGAGAAAGGTTTAAATTTCGGAATATATAAATACTTACGGCAAATAACGTGAAGATGTAAAGACATACTTAAGCGATAAGTGCCAAAAGTGATAACTAAAACATTAGGATTGGAATGAAACCATAAATCTAATGAATAAACAATAAGCCTTATGATGAACTCATATTTAAGCTTTATTAAACTATTCAACACCATCAATACGTGATAGTTAACAACCCATGATCATTGTGCGATTTTCATTCACCTTAGCCGGACGAGATAAGACCCTAACTTGATGAATTAAATAGAATAAATCCACACTCACAAAACATATCAAGCAATATCGAATTGAAACGAATTATATTAAATTAATTCTTAAAGTTTATTTTGAGTCCAATATTAGACTAATTAATTACCTGCAACGATAAAAACCAGCACAATACGCTAAAATAGAAAACCACATACCTTCATTTCTTTAGGCCGTTTTTCATCGCAGGGGTTGACTTGGATCGGCATATCCAGTACCACTAAAGGCATAACGCATTCATCTGGAGCATGATTCATGATTCGTACCGTTCGTTCTCTCAGCCTACTACTACTAAACGCATCCCATTTGCGCGGTAGGCTGGCGAACGAAATTCAACGTTGAATCGTCTCCAGTAAACAAGAAACCCGCGCCAGTGCGCGGGTTTTTTTTATGCTCGTAGCAAGGCGCCCCAGGACAGACAAGGACCAAACCCATGAGCCAGCAAGTTGTTATTTTCGATACAACCTTACGTGACGGTGAACAGGCGTTGCAGGCAAGCCTGAGTGTGAAAGAGAAGCTGCAAATTGCGCTGGCCCTTGAACGTATGGGTGTTGACGTGATGGAGGTGGGTTTCCCTGTCTCTTCACCGGGTGATTTTGAATCCGTACAAACTATCGCGCGCACCATCAAAAATAGCCGCGTCTGTGCTCTGGCCCGTTGTGTTGAGAAAGATATCGACGTTGCAGCAGAGTCGCTGAAGGTGGCCGAAGCCTTCCGTATTCATACCTTTATTGCCACCTCGCCGATGCATATCGCCACCAAGCTGCGCAGCACGCTGGACGAAGTCATCGAACGCGCAGTTTATATGGTCAAACGCGCCCGCAATTATACCGATGACGTCGAGTTCTCATGCGAAGACGCCGGTCGTACCCCCATTGCCGATCTGGCGCGCGTCGTCGAAGCCGCGATCAACGCGGGCGCGAAGACCATCAACATCCCGGACACCGTCGGCTATACCATGCCGTTTGAATTCTCCAACATCATTACCGGCCTGTACGAGCGCGTACCAAACATCGATCAAGCCATTATTTCTGTTCACACCCACGACGATTTAGGCCTGGCCGTCGGCAACGCGATTGCCGCCGTTCATGCTGGTGCCCGTCAGGTAGAAGGTGCCATGAACGGGATTGGCGAGCGTGCGGGGAACTGCTCGCTCGAAGAAGTGATCATGGCGATTAAAGTGCGCAAAGACATTATGAATGTGCAGACCCGCATTAATCACAGCGAAATCTGGCGCACCAGCCAGACCGTCAGCCAGATTTGCAACATGCCAATTCCGGCGAACAAAGCGATTGTTGGCACCGGCGCGTTCGCACACTCCTCCGGTATCCACCAGGACGGCGTGCTGAAGAACCGCGAAAACTACGAAATCATGACGCCGGAGTCGATCGGCCTGAATCAGGTGCAGCTGAACCTGACCTCCCGTTCTGGCCGTGCGGCGGTGAAACATCGCATGGAAGAGATGGGCTACAAAGAGACCGACTACAACATGGATCACCTGTATGACGCGTTCCTGAAATTGGCCGATAAAAAAGGTCAGGTGTTCGATTACGACCTGGAAGCGATCGCGTTCATTAACAAGCAGCAGGAAGAGCCTGAACATTTCCGTATGGATTACTTCAGCGTGCAGTCGGGCTCCAGCGATATCGCGACCGCCTCCGTCAAACTGGCCTGCGGCGATGAGATTAAAGCCGAAGCCGCGAACGGTAACGGCCCGGTGGACGCCATTTATCAGGCAATCAACCGCATCACCGGATACGACGTCGAACTGGTCAAATATGATCTGAGCGCGAAAGGACACGGTAAAGATGCGCTGGGTCAGGTGGACATCGTTGTCACCTATAACGGTCGCCGTTTCCACGGTGTTGGCCTGGCAACAGACATTGTGGAATCGTCCGCCAAAGCCATGGTGCATGTGCTGAACAACATCTGGCGCGCCGCCGAAGTCGAGAAAGAATTACAACGCAAAGCTCAGAATAAAGAGAACAATAAGGAAACCGTGTAATGTCGAAGAATTACCATATTGCTGTGTTGCCGGGCGATGGAATTGGCCCGGAAGTGATGACACAAGCCCTGAAAGTCCTGGAAGCTGTACGCACGCGTTTCGCGATGAAAATCTCGACCAGCCATTATGATGTGGGCGGTATCGCGATTGATAACCACGGCACGCCGCTGCCGAAAGCAACGGTTGAAGGCTGTGAAAACGCGGACGCGGTCCTGTTTGGATCCGTCGGCGGCCCGAAATGGGAACATCTGCCACCCGCTGGACAACCTGAGCGCGGCGCGTTATTGCCACTGCGTAAGCACTTCAAACTGTTCAGCAATCTGCGCCCTGCAAAATTGTATCAGGGCCTGGAAGAGTTTTGCCCGCTGCGTGCCGATATTGCCGCTAACGGCTTCGACATTCTGTGCGTGCGCGAATTAACTGGCGGTATCTACTTCGGTCAGCCAAAAGGGCGCGAAGGCAGCGGTCAGCACGAAAAAGCGTTTGATACCGAGGTGTATCACCGTTTTGAAATCGAACGTATTGCGCGTATTGCGTTTGAGTCTGCGCGCAAACGCCGTCACAAAGTGACCTCCATTGATAAAGCCAACGTCCTGCAGTCCTCTATCTTATGGCGTGAAATCGTCAATGAAATCGCCAACGAGTACCCGGACGTGGAGCTGGCGCACATGTACATCGACAACGCCACCATGCAGTTGATCAAAGACCCGTCGCAGTTTGACGTCCTGCTGTGTTCTAACCTGTTCGGCGATATTCTCTCTGACGAGTGCGCCATGATCACCGGCTCGATGGGCATGCTGCCATCCGCCAGCCTGAACGAAGAAGGTTTTGGTCTGTACGAACCCGCAGGCGGTTCGGCTCCGGATATCGCGGGCAAAAATATTGCCAACCCCATCGCGCAGATTCTGTCACTGGCGCTTCTGCTGCGCTACAGCCTGGATGCAAACGATGCAGCAGATGCGATTGAAAACGCCATTAACCGCGCGTTAGAAGAAGGCATCCGTACCGGCGATTTAGCGCGCGGCACGGCGGCAGTCAGTACCGATGAAATGGGCGATATCATTGCCCGCTATGTCGCAGAGGGGGTGTAATCATGTCCAGGACGTTATACGAAAAATTGTTTGATGCCCACGTCGTGTACGAAGCGTCAAATGAAACCCCGCTGCTGTATATTGACCGCCATCTGGTCCACGAAGTCACCTCTCCGCAGGCGTTTGACGGCCTGCGAGCGCACAACCGCCAGGTTCGCCAGCCAGGCAAAACCTTCGCGACCATGGATCACAACGTTTCCACCCAGACCAAAGATATCAATGCGTCTGGCGAAATGGCCCGCATCCAGATGCAGGAGCTGATCAAAAACTGCAACGCGTTCGGCGTTGAGCTGTACGACCTGAACCACCCGTATCAGGGCATCGTCCACGTTATGGGCCCGGAACAAGGCATCACGTTACCGGGCATGACCATCGTCTGCGGCGACTCCCATACCGCCACGCACGGCGCATTTGGCGCGCTGGCGTTTGGTATTGGCACCTCCGAGGTTGAACACGTTCTGGCGACGCAAACCCTGAAACAGGGCCGCGCGAAGACCATGAAAATCGAAGTCACAGGCCATGCCGCACCGGGTATTACTGCCAAAGATATCGTGCTGGCGATCATCGGTAAAACCGGGAGTGCCGGCGGGACAGGCCATGTTGTCGAGTTCTGTGGTGATGCAATCCGCGAGTTGAGCATGGAAGGTCGCATGACCTTGTGCAATATGGCTATCGAAATGGGCGCGAAAGCGGGCCTGGTTGCGCCAGATGAGATCACATTTAACTATGTGAAAGGACGTCTGCACGCACCGAAAGGCACCGATTTTGATGAGGCGGTTGAGTACTGGAAAACCCTGCAAACTGACGAAGGCGCAACCTTTGATACCGTCGTCACGCTGCGGGCAGAAGAGATCGCCCCGCAGGTCACCTGGGGAACTAACCCAGGCCAGGTTATCTCCGTGAACGACAATATTCCCGATCCGGCCTCGTTTGCCGATCCGGTTGAGCGCGCCAGCGCCGAAAAAGCACTGGCGTACATGGGCCTGAAACCCGGTATTCCCCTGACCGAAGTGGCGATCGACAAAGTCTTTATCGGCTCTTGCACCAACTCCCGTATCGAAGATTTACGCGCTGCCGCCGAAATTGCCAAAGGCCGCAAAGTGGCGCCTGGCGTGCAGGCGTTAGTCGTCCCAGGCTCTGGCCCGGTGAAAGCGCAGGCGGAAGCAGAAGGTTTAGATAAGATCTTTATCGAAGCCGGTTTTGAGTGGCGTCTGCCGGGCTGTTCCATGTGTCTGGCGATGAACAACGACCGTCTGAATCCGGGTGAACGTTGCGCCTCGACCAGCAACCGTAACTTTGAAGGCCGTCAGGGCCGTGGCGGTCGCACGCATCTGGTCAGCCCGGCGATGGCAGCAGCAGCGGCTGTCACCGGTCATTTCGCCGATATTCGTGTTTTAAAATAAGGAGACAATCATGGCAGAGAAATTTACCCAGCATACAGGCCTGGTTGTCCCTCTGGACGCGGCAAACGTGGATACTGATGCCATTATCCCAAAACAGTTTTTGCAGAAAGTCACCCGCACTGGCTTTGGTGCACACCTGTTTAACGACTGGCGTTTTCTTGACGATCAGGGCCAGCAGCCGAACCCAGAATTCGTGCTGAACTTCCCGGAATTTAAAGGCGCTTCGATTCTGTTGACGCGCGAAAACTTCGGCTGCGGTTCATCGCGTGAGCATGCGCCGTGGGCACTGACGGATTACGGGTTTAAAGTGGTTATCGCGCCGAGTTTCGCCGACATCTTTTACGGCAACAGCTTCAACAACCAGCTGTTACCCGTGACGCTGAGCGACGAGCAGGTCGACGAGATGTTCGCGCTGGTAAAAGCCAATCCGGGCATCACGTTTGAAGTGGATCTGGAAGCGGAAGTCGTCAAAGCGGGCGATAAAACTTACGCCTTTAGTATTGATGCGTTCCGCCGCCATTGCATGATCAACGGTCTGGACAGCATCGGACTGACGCTCCAGCATGAAGATTCTATTGCGGCCTACGAGAACAAACAGCCTGCATTTATGAACTAAAATGAATGGCCCGTGTTAAGCGGGCCATTCATCAGTGTGCAAAACCAGGCTTTAAACTACCCCTTCTCCTTTCACACATCCTTCACCCGGCAGGTGAGCGCCAGCGTTAATAGAGAAATTGCCGCAATCACCCAGTACACCGCAAAATGTCCGTAGCTTTGTACCAGCGCGCCCTGAATCACGCCCGCCAGAATCACCCCGGTTGAAATACTGTTGGTGAAAAGCGTCGTCGCTGACCCTGCTCTTCCAGGCATCAGGTCCTGGAACCACAGCATGCCGATCCCGGCGACAATTCCGATGAAAATCGCGTTAAACAACTGGAGCGCCAGCAGCGCTTCGCGACTGTGAAACATAATTAACCCGAGATAAAACAACACCCCTGCCGCCACAGCCACCACCATCATCCGGCGTTTACCAAAGCGTTTGACGTAATAACCCGCCAGGATCATCGCGGGAATTTCCAGCCCGGCGGCCGTCCCCATCAAGATCCCCGCCAGCTTGTCCGGCAAACCCAGATCGTTACTGATCCACAGCGGCATATCGATGATGTACATGGTGTTGCAAGTCCACATCAGCGTCGAGGCGATAAACAACATGCGCACATTTTTGTTCTGCCAGCCGCTAATCTGCGTCACGGGCTTATCGGTCGCCTGCTCTATCCGGGCAACCGACGGCAGTACGCACGCGATCAGCACCAGACTGATAGCAAAGATCCCCGCGGCGATAGAAAACATCACGGTAAAGCCATAATTCAGCGCGATCATAAACGCCAGCGGCGGGCCGATGACCCACGCTAAGGATAACTGGGCGCGCATTACTGAGCTGAACATCACCACTTCTCGTGCCGAGTTATCGGCATACTCGCGCGCCAGGGCAAAGAGCTGTGGCATAGCGGTATTGGCCAGCGATGCCAGCAGCACGCCACAGGTGATAAGCGTCAGATAATGGCGGTTGAACGCGAACAACAGCGCGTTACCGATCGCCATCGCACAGCAAAACAGAATCAGCTTGCGGCGATCGCCCTGACTGTCCGAGCGCTTTGCCAGCCACAGGCTCACCAGGATCCCGGCGATGGCGTTGACGGTATAAAAGAGCCCAACCCAAAACGGCTGCGCGCCGACTTCGCGGCTGAGGAACAAGCTCAACGTCGGAGCCTGAAGCGCTCCCGCCACGCCCATCATAAACGCCACCAGCATAAAAGCGGCGTACACCCCATTCAGGCGCCGACCCATCGTCATCAACCAGAGCATGCTCAGATCCTTGTTAAAACGAATAAACAGAGGGAATAGTAAACGAAAAAAGCCAGCAAAAACATTTTGCTGGCGGGTGATAAGCACCAATACTCAGTCACACATGATCGAGGCAAGTCAGCGATCCGAGGTCGTTTGCGTAACCTCCCACTGCATCAATTCTTCCAGCATTTTCAGCCGCTGCTCGGCGCACTGGCGGGCCAGCCAGGACACTCCTTTTGTCGCTAAAAAGTACTGCTGATAAAACTGACGTGCGGTTGACCTCTTCATCATTCACTCCCTTGCTTCATCGGAAATGATTATTGGCTTAATATAGGGATTAATAAATTGATGATTTTTTGGCAGGAGTTCCCCTTTTATGGCGTCAGGTCGTCTGCAACAACAATTCATCCGCCTCTGGCAGTGCTGCGAAGGCCTGGAGCGGGAGACCACGCTCAACGAACTGGCTGAACTCCTGAACTGTTCACGCCGCCATATGCGCACGCTCCTCAACACCATGCAGCAGCAGGGCTGGCTCAACTGGGAAGCCGAAGCCGGGCGCGGTAAACGTTCACGTTTGACGTTCCTCTATACCGGCCTCGCCCTGCAACAACAGCGCGCCGAGGATCTGCTGGAGCAGGATCGGATTGATCAGCTGGTGCAACTGGTCGGCGATAAGGCTGCGGTGCGTCAAATGCTGGTGTCCCATCTGGGGCGTAGCTTCCGCCAGGGACGCCATATTCTGCGCGTTCTCTACTATCGGCCGATGAAAAATTTGTTACCCGGCAGTGCATTACGTCGATCCGAAACGCACATGGCGCGGCAGATCTTTAGTGGCCTGACGCGCATAAATGAGGAAAATGGGGAACTGGAAGCCGATATTGCTCACCACTGGCAACAGCTTTCGCCCCTGCACTGGCGTTTCTTTTTGCGTCCAGGCATTCATTTTCATCATGGACGTGAGCTGGAAATGGACGATGTTATCGCGTCGCTGCAACGTGCCCGCGAACTGCCGCTCTATTCTCATATCTCGCGCATCCACTCGCCAACGGCCTGGACGCTGGATATCGAACTTTCGCAGCCCGATCAGTGGCTGCCATGGCTGATGGGCTATGTGCCGTCGATGATTTTGCCGCACGAGTGGCAATCGATGCCTCATTTCTCCAGCCAGCCTGTCGGCACGGGCCCATATGCGGTGACACGCAATAACAATAATCAACTCAAGATTCGCGCCTTTGATGACTACTTTGGTTATCGCGCACTGATTGACGAAGTGAATGTCTGGGTATTGCCCGACATCAGCGAAGAGTTCAGCCCTGGCCTGACGCTGGAAGGCCCCACCGAAGGCGAAAAAGCCGTTGAGAGCCGACTTGAAGAGGGCTGTTACTACCTGCTGTTTGATGCCCGCACGCATCGCGGAGCCAGCCGCGACGTGCGCCAGTGGGTGAGCCAAATTCTCGCCCCCCGCCAATCTGATTTATCAGGCGGAAGATCAACACCAGACTTACTGGTTCCCGGCGTATGGGCTGCTTCCTCGCTGGCACCATGCCCGCCCCGGACGCGGCGAGAAACCCGCCGGGCTGGAATCCATCACCCTGACCTATTATCGCGAACACGTTGAGCACCGTTTTATCGCCAGAATCATGAGCAAACTGCTGGCGGCAGAGGGCGTGAAGCTCGAGATTCAGGAAGTGGAATATGATGAGTGGCATCGCGGCGAAGCGGTGAGCGATATCTGGCTCAACAGCGCGAATTTCACCCTGCCGCTCGACTTCTCCCTGTTCTCACATCTGTTTGAAATCCCGCTGATCCAGCACTGTATTGCCCGCGACTGGCAGCAGGACGCCGCGCAATGGCGCGCCGGGGAAATGAATCTCGCCGTCTGGTGCCAGCAGCTGCTGTCGCAGCAGGCGATGGTTCCGCTGATCCACCACTGGCTGATGATCCAGGGGCAGCGCAGTATGCGCGGTATGAGAATGAACACCTTAGGCTGGTTTGACTTTAAATCGGCCTGGTTTGCACCGCCGGAACCATAACACTTTCGTAATATTCACCAAATCATTACACTACTGCTGTTCTCAACGGGGTGCTGCATCAATGATGTGCGCTGAGATAATACCCGTCGAACCTGATCCGGATAACGCCGGCGAAGGGATTTGAGGCTGTCGCTCAAAATCCTTTGCCACTCAACTTTGAGGTGCAAAGTGTTAAAAAAAGTTCTCCCCCTGCTGGCGCTGTTTGCGCTGCCTGTTTTTGCCAAGCCCGTGTTAACGGTCTACACCTACGACTCCTTCGCCGCTGACTGGGGCCCTGGACCGGTCGTCAAAAAAGCCTTTGAAGCCGACTGCAACTGCGAGATGAAATTCGTGGCGCTGGAAGACGGCGTCTCGCTGCTGAACCGTCTGCGCATGGAAGGTAAAAACAGCAAAGCCGACGTGGTGCTGGGCCTCGACAATAATCTGCTGGACGCGGCCTCACAAACCAAACTGTTCGCCAAAAGCGGCGTGCCCTCCGAGGCGGTTAACGTTCCCGGCGGCTGGAAAAATGACACGTTCGTGCCGTTCGATTACGGCTACTTCGCGTTTGTGTATGACAAAAACAAACTCAAGAATCCGCCTAAGAGCCTGAAAGAACTCGTTGAAAGCGACCAGAAATGGCGCGTGATTTACCAGGACCCGCGCACCAGCACGCCGGGTCTGGGCCTGCTGCTGTGGATGCAAAAAGTCTACGGTGACAACGCGCCAGAAGCGTGGCAGAAGCTGGCGGCGAAAACCGTTACCGTCACCAAAGGCTGGAGCGAAGCCTACGGCCTGTTCCTCAAAGGCGAAAGCGACCTGGTTCTGAGCTACACCACCTCGCCGGCATATCACATCATCGAAGAGAAAAAAGACCATTACGCGGCGGCGAATTTCTCTGAGGGGCACTATTTGCAGGTGGAAGTGGCCGCACGTACGGCAGCCAGCAAACAGCCTGAACTGGCTGAAAAGTTCCTGAAATTTATGGTTTCACCGGCATTCCAGAATGCGATCCCGACCGGCAACTGGATGTATCCGGTGACCAACGTGACTTTGCCTGCGGGCTTTGATCAGTTGACCAAACCACAAACGACGCTGGAATTTACCCCGCAGCAGGTTTCCAGCCAGCGCGCAGCATGGATCAGTGAATGGCAACGCGCTGTCAGCCGTTAATCCCCGGCTGGCTGATCCCGGGGCTGATTGCCGCCACGTTAATGGTGGTCGTCAGCCTGGGTGCTTTTCTGGCGCTGTGGTTTAACGCGCCAGAGAGCGATCTCGTCGCGCTTTGGCATGACAGCTATCTCTGGCATGTCGTGCGTTTCTCTTTCTGGCAGGCGTTTCTCTCTGCGCTGATCTCCGTCGTGCCGGCGATTTTTCTGGCTCGCGCCCTGTACCGCCGACGCTTCCCCGGTAGGAAAATCCTGTTGCGCCTTTGCGCCATGACGCTGATTTTACCGGTGCTGGTCGCGGTGTTCGGCATTCTGAGCGTTTACGGCCGCCAGGGGTGGATCGCTTCGCTACTGAGCGTTTTTGGTATCGAGTGGACCTTCTCGCCTTACGGTCTGCAGGGCATTTTACTGGCCCACGTCTTTTTCAATATGCCGATGGCGACGCGACTGTTTTTACAGGCACTGGAAAATATTCCCGGTGAACAGCGCCAGCTCGCCGCACAGCTTGGTATGCGCGGCTGGCCGTTCTTCCGGTTTGTCGAATGGCCGTGGCTGCGCCGCCAGATCCCACCGGTTGCCGCGTTGATCTTCATGCTCTGTTTCGCCAGCTTTGCAACGGTTCTGTCGCTGGGGGGCGGGCCACAGGCAACAACCATTGAACTCGCGATTTATCAGGCGCTCAGTTTTGACTACGATCCGGGCCGTGCGGCGATCCTGGCGATGGTTCAGATGTTCTGCTGTCTGGGGCTGGTGCTGCTCAGCCAGCGTCTGAGCAAAGCGATCGCGGTGGGCAGCCATCAGGTTAGCGGCTGGCGTGACCCGCAGGATCGCTGGCGCAGCCGGGTTACGGACATCGTACTGATTGCGCTGGCGTTGCTGCTGATGCTCCCGCCATTGCTCGCGGTGGTGGTGGATGGCCTCAATCTGAATGTGATTTCCGTGCTGCAACAGCCTGTGCTGTGGCAAGCAACCGGCACCTCGCTGCGCATTGCCATCGGTGCCGGTTTGCTGTGCGTCCTGCTGACAATGATGCTGTTGTGGAGCAGCCGTGAGCTGTACGCGCGTCAGGCCAGAGTCGCCGGACAAGCGCTGGAGCTGAGCGGAATGCTGATTCTGGCGATGCCGGGCATTGTGCTGGCGACCGGTTTCTTCTTACTGTTTAACAGCACTATCGGCCTGCCCGCTCACGCGGACGGCATCGTGATTTTCACCAACGCGCTGATGGCGATCCCCTACGCGCTCAAAGTGCTGGAAAATCCGATGCGCGACGTCAGCGCCCGTTACACTTTGCTTTGTCAGTCACTGGGAATGCGCGGCTGGCAGCGGTTGAAAGTGGTCGAACTCCGCGCACTAAAACGCCCGATTGCTCAAGCGTTGGCCTTTGCCAGCGTGCTGTCGATTGGCGATTTCGGTGTCGTGGCGCTGTTTGGCAATGACGATTTCCGCACGCTGCCGTTCTGGCTCTACCAGCAAATAGGCTCCTATCGCAGTCAGGACGGCGCTGTCACGGCGCTGTTGCTTCTGCTGCTGTGCTTTACCTTGTTCACCGTTATCGAAAAACTACCGGGCGTGATGCTAAAACTGACTGATGTAACCTGGCTTTACCAGCACCTGCCAATGCGTTTTACCCTGACCGCGAAGCAAGGTGAAATGATCGCGATTCTCGGTCCCAGTGGGGCGGGCAAAAGCACCTTGCTCAATCTGATTGCCGGTTTCCTGCCGCCCGCGCGCGGAGAGATGACGATTAACGGTCAAGATCATACTCACACGCCCCCCTCGCAGCGTCCGGTGTCGATGCTGTTTCAGGAAATAATCTGTTTACCCATCTGACCGTCCGCCAGAACATTGGGCTGGGAATGGATCCGGGCTGAAACTGACGGCGGGGCAACGTCAAAAATGTGATGCTATTGCACAGCAAATGGGGTTGACGGAATTGAGCGAGTCGCCTGCCGGGAGAGTTGTCCGGCGGCCAGCGTCAGCGCGTGGCGTTGGCGCGCTGTCTGGTTCGGGAGCAGCCGATTTTACTGCTTGATGAGCCGTTCTCAGCCCTCGATCCCGCGCTGCGACAAGAGATGCTGCAGCTGGTGAAGGACGTGTGTCAGCAGAAGCAACTCACCATGCTGATGGTGTCGCACAGCGTGGAAGACGCCGCCAGCATTGCGCCACGAGCGGTGGTGATTGCCGACGGGCGCATCGACTGGGATGGCGAAACGCAAGCGCTGCTTAGCGGAAACGCCAGCGCCTCAGCGCTGCTGGGAATACATGCGCAGCCGGTTTAGGCACTGAATCGTCTGATGCCCTCACCCCGCCCCTCTCCCACAGGGAGAGGGAGAAAACCCACTGACATGCACGCAGCGAGAAAGAGAAAATCTGCTGACTTGCACACAATGAGAGGGAGAAAATCCGCCGACATGCACACAGCGAGAACGAGAAAACCCGCCGACTTGCACACAATGAGAGGTAGAAAATCCGCCGAGTTGCGCGCAGCGAGAAGGAGAAAACCCGCTGACATGCATACAGGGAGAAGGGTAAAACCGCGATCGAAAAGAAGAAAAATTACCGGCTTACCACCTTCAGTAAAATCTCACCGTACACCGGCATGAGCGGATGACGAATCAGCGCCGCCAGCGCGACTACCGCAACGCCCAAGAGTAACGGCGCAAGCCAGATCAAACGACTGCGCGGCAAATAGTGCGTCAAACGATCCGTCCCGGCTTTGGCGCTGCGCCATAAACGCCAGCACAGCCAGACGCCCACCCACAGCAACAGCGCGGTCGCTAGCAGCAGCCATTTGAAGTCACCGCTTTGGGCATCAACGGGAATATCGGTCGCCGCACCGGCCAGGATCCCGGGCAGGAAATAGAACGGCGGCCAAAGGACGCAGCCGATGATATTGGGCAGGATAAATTTGGCAACCGGCAGATCCAGCATCCCCGGCAACCATTGGCACCAGCGGACGCGTGGGGGCCGACAAATCGCCCAACCAAAATGGTAAACATGCTGTGCTGATGCAGGGCATGTTCCGTTTTATCGAGCAACGCCTTGTTCTTTTTCATGAATGACCAACGGTGCAGCGGCTTTTTAAAGCGCCAGCCCAGCCAGAACGACAGCCAGTCTCCCAGCAGACAGCCTATAATTCCGGCCGCCCATGCCTGCCAGAAGTTAACCTCCCCGCTGCCAATCAGGGCACCCAGCCCCGCCATCATGACTGTCCCGGGTAAAATCAATCCCACCAGCGCCAGCGATTCCAGGAAGGCCACCAGCGCGACAGCAATCAGCGAATACGCGACGGATTGAGTAATAAAATGTTCCAGCAATGCCTGCATAACGATTCCGGTCAGATGACGAAGCAGGGATTCTGCGAAGCGCTTCCTGCCGCGTCAAGACAACAATTGTCTGAAGAGTTTACTGGTTACTGCCGGACTTCACCTGTTTGTTTAATTTTTTTTACTATTTATTCACATCCGGCGCGGAATTCGCTGGGGCTGGCACCGGTACATTTTTTGAATACGCGCGAAAAAATAGAGCTGATCTTCAAAGCCCACGTTGCGCCCGACGGTGGCGATCGGCATTCGCGTTGTACTGAGCAGCAGTTTGGCCTGACTGATGCGCTGATCCTCTCGCCAGCTCAACACGCTGACGCCAAGCTGCTGGCGAAACAGGTGCGACAGACGCGATGGCGACAGGCAAACGTGCTGGGCGACACCCGCAATATCAAACTGGCTGTCCGCCAGATGGTCACTGATGTACTGGCAGGCGTCGCGCACGCGGTGATCCAGCGGCGGGTTAAGCGATGCGTTGATCGCCTCCATGCGCCGCAGCAGCAGCTGTTCCAGCAGGTTTATCGCCAGCAGTTCCGCGTAACGCCCCCCTACCTGCGCATCAATAATCTGGGCAAACAGTTCGCGAAACTGCGCCTGGTGCGCCTCATCCGGGCGGTAATAACCGGTGTGAGCAAAAATCGCCGGCCACGCCAGCCACTCCTGCCAGTAAGCACGCGGACGGAAATAGACCCACTGGTGATACCACTCTTTGGCATCTGGATGACGTCCGTAGTGATGCACTTCCCCCCGGCGGGAACAGCAAAATATCCCCTGGCCGACAGACAAATTGCCGATCGTTATTGTGGATCACCCCTTCGCCACGCACGGTGATATTCAGAATGTACCCCTTCATTCCGAGCGGTCGATCGACAAAAAAGTCGAGATAGCCGTCGGCTTCAATGGGGTCAAACCCGCGACCAGATGGGCGTTGAAGGAGTAACCCGGCAGCAAGGGATCGTTTTGTATTTCGGCCATAAATTGGTGACTCCCAACGGTCAAGAAGGAAACAAATTGTCCATATCGAGAAAAGCGGTCTAAAAACGGGGCGTTAAAAGACGTTCATTGCATCCGCGCGCTTTCCGATCCGCCTTAATTCAGCATTTATCCCAGATTTATCCGCCACTTCAGGCGAAACAGCAGTAACAAAAGTGTCTATAACTACGGCAGAAATGTCCACATTGATTATTTGCACAGCGTCACACTTTCAACCTTAACAGCAATTTAGTCCATAAGATTAGCGGATCCTGCCTGACGATTTTTTCCCTCAATCTCTAATGTTGATTCATACCCGTTTTTTGATGGAGCAACAGAAATGGCAATTGCGATTGGCCTCGATTTTGGAAGTGACTCGGTACGCGCTCTGGCGGTGGAGTGTCGTACGGGGCAGGAAATAGCGACCAGCGTCGAATGGTATCCGCGCTGGCAAGAGGGGCGTTACTGCGATGCGCCAAATAATCAGTTCCGTCATCATCCGCGTGATTACATCGAATCGATGGAAGCGGCGATCAAAACCGTGCTGGCCGAGTTGAGTAAAGAACAGCGTGCGCAGATTGTCGGAATCGGCGTGGACAGTACCGGCTCAACGCCTGCGCCTGTCGATGCTGAAGGCCGCGTGCTGGCGCTGCGTCCTGAATTTGCCGATAACCCGAACGCCATGTTCGTGCTGTGGAAAGACCATACCGCGGTCGAAGAAGCCGAAGCCATCACCCGTTTGTGCCATCAGCCGGGCAAAGCCGACTACTCGCGCTACATCGGTGGGATTTACTCCAGCGAATGGTTCTGGGCAAAAATCCTGCACGTCACCCGCGCGGACCGCGCCGTGGCGCAAGCCGCTGTCTCCTGGATTGAGCTGTGCGACTGGGTTCCGGCGCTGCTGTCCGGCACAACGCGACCTGAGGATATCCGTCGCGGGCGCTGTAGCGCAGGGCATAAATCACTCTGGCACGAAAGCTGGGGCGGCCTGCCACCTGCTGCGTTCTTTGATGAGCTCGACCCGATTATCAACCAGAGCCTGAAATACCCGCTCTTTACCGACACCTTCACCGCCGATATCCCGGTAGGCACGCTCAACGAAGAGTGGGCGCAACGCTTGGGTCTGCCACAAAACGTCGCGATTTCCGGCGGCGCGTTCGACTGCCATATGGGTGCCGTTGGCGCTGGCGCGCAGCCGAATACGCTGGTCAAAGTGATCGGCACATCAACCTGCGACATTTTGACCGCCGATAAAGCCACCGTGGGCGACCGCGCGGTAAAAGGCATTTGTGGCCAGGTTGACGGAAGCGTTGTCCCTGACTTTATCGGTCTCGAAGCCGGGCAGTCCGCCTTTGGCGATATCTACGCCTGGTTTGGACGCGTGCTGTGCTGGCCGCTGGATCAGCTGGCCGCGACGCATCCGGAGCTGAAACCGCAAATTGATGCCAGCAAAAAAATGCTGCTCCCGCAGCTCACCGAGGCGTGGGCAAAAAATCCGTCTCTTGATCATCTCCCGGTGGTGCTCGACTGGTTCAACGGTCGCCGTACTCCGTTTGCCAACCAGCGACTCAAAGGGGTGATCGCGGATCTCAACCTGGCAACCGATGCGCCTGCGCTGTTTGGCGGCCTGATTGCGGCGACCGCGTTTGGGGCGCGCGCGATTATGGAGTGCTTCACCGAACAAGGTATCGCCGTAAACGAGGTGATGGCGCTGGGCGGTATCGCCCGTAAAAATCAGGTGATCATGCAGGCCTGCTGCGACGTCCTGAATCGTCCGCTGCAAATTGTCGCCTCCGATCAGTGCTGCGCGCTGGGTGCGGCGATTTTTGCCGCCGTCGCGGCAGGCGTTCACGCCGATATCCCGACCGCGCAGCAGCACATGGCGAGCAAAGTTGAAAACACGCTTCAGCCGCGCCCTCAGCAAGCACAACGCTTTGAACAACTTTATCAGCGCTACCTGCAATGGTCGAAAAGCGCTGAACAACACTATCTCCCTGTCGCCGCCCCCGCCAAAAACAGCGCGGAAAAACCGGCAACCCTGACACATTAAGGACACGATAATGACCATTTTTAATAATTATGAAGTGTGGTTTGTGATTGGCAGCCAGCATTTATACGGACCGGAAGCGCTGCGTCAGGTGACTCAACACGCGGAACACGTTGTTAATGCGCTGAACGCAGAAGCTAAACTGCCGTGCAAACTGGTGCTTAAACCGCTCGGCACCACGCCGGACGAAATCACCCACATTTGTCGCGACGCCAATTACGACGATAAATGCGCTGGTATGGTGGTGTGGCTGCACACCTTCTCTCCGGCCAAAATGTGGATTAACGGCCTGACCATCCTCAATAAACCGCTGCTGCAGTTCCATACTCAGTTCAACGCGTCCCTGCCATGGGATAGCATCGATATGGACTTTATGAACCTGAACCAGACCGCGCACGGCGGCCGCGAGTTTGGTTTTATCGGTGCGCGTATGCGCCAGCAGCACGCGGTAGTGACCGGGCACTGGCAGGATCAACACGCGCAAAAACGTATCGGCTCCTGGATGCGTCAGGCCGTATCAAAACAAGATACCCGCCATCTGAAAGTGGTACGTTTCGGCGATAACATGCGCGAAGTGGCCGTCACCGACGGTGATAAAGTCGCAGCACAGATTAAATTTGGCTTCTCAGTGAATACCTGGGCGGTCGGCGATCTGGTACAGGTGGTGAATGAAATCAGCGATGGCGATGTGAGCGCGCTGGTTGATGAGTATGAAAGCAGCTATCGCCTGACCGCGGCCGCTCAGGTTAAAGGCGATAAACGCCAGAACGTGTTGGATGCTGCGCGTATTGAGCTGGGCATGAAGCGCTTCCTTGAACAGGGCGGCTTCCATGCGTTCACCACCACGTTTGAAGATCTCCATGGCCTGAAACAGCTTCCAGGCCTCGCAGTACAACGTCTGATGCAGCAGGGCTACGGCTTTGCGGGCGAAGGCGACTGGAAAACCGCCGCCCTGCTTCGCATCATGAAGGTGATGTCGACCGGTCTACAGGGCGGCACCTCATTTATGGAGGATTACACCTACCACTTTGAGAACGGCAACGATCTGGTGCTGGGCTCGCACATGCTGGAAGTGTGTCCTTCGATCGCCGTTGAAGAGAAACCGATCCTCGACGTGCAGTATCTGGGCATCGGCGGCAAAGCCGATCCAGCACGCCTGATCTTCAACACCCGTACTGGCCCGGCGATTAACGCCAGCCTCATCGACCTGGGCGATCGTTTCCGCCTGCTGGTGAACTGCGTTGATACCGTCGAAACCCCGCACTCTCTGCCGAAACTGCCGGTGGCGAACGCGCTGTGGAAAGCCCAGCCGGATCTGCCAACGGCGTCCGAAGCGTGGATCGTGGCCGGTGGTGCACACCACACCGTCTTCAGCCATTCGCTGGACCTGAACGACATGCGCCAGTTCGCTGAACTGCACGACATCGAGCTGACCGTTATCGACAACGATACCCGTCTGCCAGCGTTTAAAGACGCGCTGCGCTGGAACGAAGTGTATTACGGTTCAAAACGTTAACAGGGAACCTTTAGCCTGCCGCAGGGCGGGCTTTTTTTCCTGGAGGATTGCATGTTAGAAGATCTCAAACGTCAGGTACTCGACGCCAATCTGGCGCTGCCAAAACATAACCTCGTCACGCTGACCTGGGGCAACGTGAGCGCCGTCGATCGTGAAAAAGGCGTGTTTATCATTAAGCCGTCCGGCGTTGATTACACGGTGATGACCGCCGACGATATGGTGGTTGTCAGTCTCGCGACAGGTGAAGTGGTGGAAGGCAACAAAAAGCCCTCCTCGGATACGCCGACCCATCGCCTGCTGTATCAATCATTTCCGTCGATTGGCGGCATCGTACATACGCACTCTCGCCACGCCACTATCTGGGCGCAGGCCGGGCTTTCTATCCCCGCGACAGGCACCACGCACGCGGACTACTTCTACGGTGCGGTGCCCTGCACGCGTAAAATGACCGACGGCGAAATCAACGGCGAATATGAGTGGGAAACCGGCAATGTGATTGTCGAAACCTTTGAAAAACAAGGGCTCGATGCTGCCCAGATGCCGGGCGTGCTGGTGCACTCTCACGGCCCGTTCGCGTGGGGCAAAAACGCCGAAGATGCGGTGCATAACGCCATTGTGCTGGAAGAGATCGCCTATATGGGCATCTTCACGCGCCAGTTATCTCCGCAACTGCCGGATATGCAACAAACGCTGCTGGATAAACACTATCTGCGCAAACACGGCGCGAAGGCCTATTACGGCCAGTGATCGTGCCCTCTCCCCGTGAGAGGGCTGCAAAACGCACGCCATAACACCTGTATAAAATCCCAGCACAACATCCCTAACCAGGCTATAATCAGGCCTGGTTTTGTTTGATGGGATAATGGCGTGGCGCAGGCGCAAGAAGGCTTTTTACTGACCCGGCACTGGCGGGACACGGCTCAGGGCACCGAGGTCGAATTCTGGCTGGCGACGGATACCGGTCCGCTGAACGTGACGCTGCCGCCGCAGGAGTCCGTGGCGTTTATACCGGAACAGCACGTCGAAAAAACGAAGGACGTGCTGCGCGGTGAAAACGGCTGGCGCATCACGCCGCTGGACCTGAAAGATTTCCACCGTCAGCCCGTTTACGGCCTTTATTGTCGCGCCCATCGCCAACTGATGCGTTTCGAAAAGCTGCTGCGTGAAGCGGGCGTTACCCTGTATGAAGCGGATATCCGCCCGCCTGAACGTTTCCTGATGGAGCGTTTTATCACCGCCCCCGTTTGGGTCGACGGTACCCCGCAGGGCAGCAAGCTCACCAACGCCCGGCTGAAACCCAATCCACATTATCGTCCCCCTTTGAAATGGGTGTCGCTGGATATCGAAACCACGCGCCACGGCGAGCTGTACTGCATCGGGCTGGAAGGCTGCGGGCAACGCATTGTGTATATGCTTGGGCCGCCAAACGGCGATGCCTCCGGGCTGGATTTTGAGCTTGAGTACGTTAACAGCCGCCCGCAATTACTCGAAAAGCTGAATCAGTGGTTTGCCAGACACGATCCCGATGTGCTCATCGGCTGGAACGTGGTGCAGTTTGATTTGCGCGTCCTGCAAAAACACGCCGAACGCTATCGCATTCCGCTGGTCCTCGGGCGCGGCAATAGCGAGCTTGAGTGGCGCGAGCACGGTTTCAAAAACGGCGTGTTTTTCGCCCAGGCGAATGGCCGTTTGATCATCGACGGTATCGACGCGCTGAAATCGGCTTTCTGGAGTTTTTCCTCTTTCTCGCTGGAGGCGGTGTCGCGAGAGCTACTCGGCGAAGGGAAATCGATCGATAATCCGTGGGATCGCATGGACGAGATCGACCGACGCTTTCACGAAGATAAACCGGCGCTGGCCACTTATAACCTGAAAGACTGCGAGCTGGTAACGCGCATTTTCCACAAGACGGAGATTATGCCGTTCCTGTTAGAGCGCGCGACCGTCAACGGTCTGGCGGTCGATCGTCACGGCGGATCGGTCGCCGCGTTTGGTCACCTCTATATTCCTCGTATGCACCGCGCCGGTTACGTCGCCCCCAATCTTGGCGAAGTCCCTCCTCAGGCCAGCCCTGGCGGCTATGTGATGGACTCCAGGCCTGGGCTGTATGACTCGGTTCTGGTGCTGGATTATAAAAGTCTGTATCCGTCGATCATTCGCACGTTCCTGATCGATCCGGTCGGTCTGGTGGAAGGTATGGCGCAGCCCGACGAGGCGCACAGCACCGAAGGATTTTTAGGCGCACGCTTTTCGCGCGAGAAAAACTGCCTGCCAGAAATTGTCAGCCAGATCTGGCACGGCCGCGAAGAAGCCAAACGACACGGCAATAAACCGCTCTCCCAGGCTCTGAAGATCATTATGAATGCTTTTTACGGCGTGCTGGGGACCAGCGCCTGCCGCTTCTTCGATCCGCGTCTGGCCTCGTCGATCACGATGCGTGGACACGAAATTATGCGCCAGACCAAAGCGCTGGTGGAATCGCAGGGCTATGACGTGATTTACGGTGATACCGACTCGACGTTCGTCTGGCTAAAAGGCGCGCACAGCGAAGAAGACGCCGCGAAAATCGGCAAACATCTGGTCTCTTTCGTGAACGAGTGGTGGCATAACCATTTGCAAAAAGAGCGCTTAACCAGCGCGCTGGAACTGGAATTCGAAACCCACTTTTGTCGATTTTTGATGCCGACAATTCGCGGCACTGAACAGGGCAGCAAGAAACGGTATGCAGGGTTAATTCAGGAAGGCAAAGAGCAACGCATGGTATTTAAAGGCCTGGAAACCGTGCGTACCGACTGGACGCCGCTGGCGCAGCAGTTCCAGCAAACGCTGTATCTGCGCGTGTTTCGCAATGAACCGTATCAGGATTACGTCCGCGAGACGATTGCCAGCCTGATGGCCGGCGAGCTGGACAGCCAACTGGTCTATCGCAAGCGCCTGCGCCGCCCGCTGGAAGAGTACCAGCGTAATGTGCCTCCGCACGTTCGCGCAGCGCGTCTGGCGGATGAGGAAAACGTGCGCCGTGGCCGCGCGCCACAGTATCAAAATCGGGGGACCATTAAGTATGTGTGGACCACCAGCGGCCCGGAGCCCGTGGATTATCAACAGTCGCCGCTCGACTACGATCACTACCTCACGCGACAGCTTATGCCCGTCGCCGATGGAATTTTACCTTTCGTCGACGATGATTTTGCTACACTCATGACAGGACAACTTGGGCTATTTTGACGCGTGACGAAAACGCCTTCATCCAGTACCATAGCGCCCTTTCCATTCCCGGACCCATTTTTCGATGGCCGTCATTCTGCGACGGCGGTTGAACTATTGCCTGCAATTAAAGATTAGAGCCGAACAACTATGCCTTTTACACTTGGTCAACGCTGGATCAGCGATACAGAAAGCGAACTCGGATTAGGAACGGTAGTGGCGCTGGATGCGCGAATGGTCACTATTATGTTCCCTGCAACCGGTGAAAACCGTCTGTATGCACGCAATGACTCCCCTGTTACCCGTGTCATGTTTAATCCGGGCGACACCGTCACCAGCCATGAAGGCTGGCAGCTGAAGATTGAAGACGTAAAAGAAGAGAACGGGCTGCTCGCCTATATCGGAACGCGTGTCGATACCGATGAAGCAGACGTTATGCTGCGCGAAGTGATGCTCGATAGCCGTCTGGTGTTCAGCAAGCCTCAGGATCGCCTGTTCGCCGGCCAGATTGACCGTATGGACCGCTTCGCACTGCGCTATCGCGCGCGCAAGTTCCAGAGCGAACAGTACCGCATGCCGTGGAGCGGCCTGCGTGGACAGCGCACCAGCCTGATTCCGCATCAGCTCAACATCGCTCACGACGTGGGGCGTCGTCACGCGCCGCGCGTGCTGCTGGCGGATGAAGTAGGCCTGGGTAAAACCATCGAAGCGGGCATGATTTTGCACCAACAGTTGCTGTCTGGTGCCGCGGAACGTGTGCTGATCGTGGTGCCTGAAACCCTGCAACACCAGTGGCTGGTCGAAATGCTGCGCCGCTTTAACCTGCGTTTTTCCCTGTTCGATGACGAGCGTTATGCCGAAGCCCAGCACGACGCTGAGAACCCGTTCGAAACCGAGCAACTGGTGATTTGCTCCCTCGACTTTGTGCGTCGCAGCAAGCAGCGCCTTGAGCATCTTTGCGATGCTGAGTGGGATCTGCTGGTCGTCGATGAAGCGCACCATCTGGTCTGGAGCGAAAACGCCCCAAGCCGCGAGTACATGGCGATTGAACAGCTGGCGGAACGCGTCCCCGGTATTCTGCTTCTGACGGCAACGCCAGAACAGCTGGGACTGGAAAGCCATTTTGCGCGCTTGCGCCTGCTCGATCCCAACCGTTTCCACGATTTTGACGTGTTTGTTGAAGAACAGCAGAATTACCGTCCGGTGGCCGATGCGGTCGCCCTACTGCTGGCTGGCAAACATCTTTCCAACGATGAGCTTAATACGTTGAGCGATTTGATTGGTGAACAGGATATTGAGCCGCTTTTGCAGACGGCCAACAGCGATCGTGACGGCGCTGAAGCCGCGCGTCAGGAACTGGTTTCCATGCTGATGGACCGCCACGGCACCAGCCGCGTGCTGTTCCGTAACACCCGTAACGGTGTCAAAGGTTTCCCGAAACGCGAACTGCACACCATCAAACTGCCGCTGCCGACGCAATATCAGACGGCGATTAAAGTTTCTGGAATTATGGGTGCGCGTAAAAGTGCTGAAGAACGCGCTCGCGATATGCTGTATCCGGAGCAGATTTATCAGGAGTTTGAAGGCGATACCGGAACCTGGTGGAACTTCGATCCACGCGTTGAATGGCTGATGGGCTATTTGACCGCGCATCGTTCGCAGAAAGTGCTCGTGATTTGCGCCAAAGCAGCCACCGCGCTTCAGCTGGAACAGGTCCTGCGCGAGCGTGAAGGTATTCGCGCGGCGGTGTTCCACGAAGGGATGTCTATCATCGAACGTGACCGCGCGGCGGCATGGTTTGGCGAAGAAGACAGCGGCGCGCAGGTTCTGCTGTGTTCCGAAATCGGTTCAGAAGGCCGTAACTTCCAGTTCGCCAGCAAACTGGTGATGTTCGATCTGCCGTTTAACCCGGATCTGCTGGAACAGCGTATTGGCCGTCTGGACCGTATTGGCCAGGCGCATGATATTCAAATCCACGTCCCGTACCTGGAAAATACCGCGCAGTCCGTGCTGGTGCGTTGGTTCCACGAAGGGCTGGATGCGTTTGAACATACCTGCCCGACCGGACGCACCATTTACGATCAGGTGCACAGTGATTTGATTGGCTATCTGGCATCGCCGGAAAATACCGACGGTTTTGACGATCTGATTAAAACCTGTCGCGAAAAACACGATGCGCTGAAGATTCAGCTGGAGCAGGGTCGTGACCGTCTGCTGGAGATCCACTCCAACGGCGGCGAGAAAGCACAAGCCCTGGCAGAAAGCATTGAAGAACAAGATGACGACACCAGCCTGATCAGCTTTGCGATGAACCTGTTTGATATCGTAGGGATTAACCAGGACGACCGTGGCGAAAACATGATTGTTCTGACGCCGTCCGATCACATGCTGGTGCCTGATTTCCCTGGCCTGCCGGAAGATGGTTGCACCATCACCTTTGAACGTGATGTGGCACTTTCTCGTGAAGATGCGCAGTTCATCACCTGGGAACATCCGCTGATTCGTAACGGCCTGGATCTGATTTTGTCCGGTGATACCGGGAGCAGCACCATTTCGCTGCTGAAAAACAAAGCCCTGCCGGTGGGTACGCTGCTGCTTGAACTGATCTATGTCGTTGAAGCACAGGCACCAAAACAGCTGCAACTTAACCGCTTCTTGCCTGCGACACCGGTGCGCCTGATGCTGGACAAAAATGGCACCAACCTGGCGGCTCAGGTGGAGTTTGAGAGCTTTAACCGTCAGCTCAGCGCGGTGAATCGTCATACGGGCAGCAAGCTGGTGAATGCCGTTCAACAGGACGTCCACGCCATATTGCAGCAGGGCGAAGCGCAAATTGAGAAAGCCGCGCGAGCGCTGATCGATTCCGCACGTCGCGAAGCCGATGAAAAACTCTCGGCAGAACTTTCTCGTCTGGAAGCGTTAAGAGCCGTGAACCCGAACATCCGTGACGACGAACTGGCAGCCATCGAGAGCAACCGTCAGCAGGTGCTCGAAAGCCTGGATCAGGCGAGCTGGCGACTGGACGCGCTGCGTCTGATCGTTGTGACGCATCAATAAACGGAGCGCGACATGATCATGGAGACCTACAATCCGCCAATGGACCCCTGGTTGGTCATTCTGTATCAGGATGAGCATATTATGGTGGTCAACAAGCCGAGCGGGTTGTTGTCCGTGCCAGGCCGTCTGGAGGAGCACAAAGACAGCGTGATGACCCGCGTACAGCGCGATTATCCTCAGGCAGAATCTGTGCATCGTCTGGATATGGCGACCAGCGGTGTGATTGTCGTGGCTCTGAACAAAGCCGCCGAGCGCGAACTGAAGCGTCAGTTCCGCGAACGCGAGCCAAAGAAACAGTACATCGCGCGAATCTGGGGACATCCGGAAAAAGCGGAAGGGCTGGTAGATTTACCCCTGATCTGTGACTGGCCGAACCGACCAAAGCAAAAAGTGTGCTTTGAGACCGGCAAAGCCGCGCAGACGGAGTATGAAGTGTTGGAGTATACGCCGGATAACACCGCGCGCATTTTGCTCAAACCGATTACGGGGCGTTCGCATCAACTGCGTGTGCATATGCAGGCGTTAGGTCATCCGATTCTGGGGGATCGCTTTTACGCGACATCGGAAGCGCTGGCAATGGCGCCGCGTCTACAGCTGCATGCTGAGAGGCTGACCATTACCCATCCGGCGTTTGGCACGTCGATGACGTTTAAAACGCCTGCCGACTTTTAATGTCCGCCCGGTTTTTGCCGGGCAGACACCGCATTATTTAAAGCCTTTCTGCTCTTTAATCAGCTCGTACGCTTTCTGAATTTCCTGCGCTTTCTGCTTCGCCATCTCCATCATTTCCGGTGGTAACCCTTTAGCAACGAGTTTATCCGGGTGATGCTCGCTCATCTGCTTGCGATAGGCGCGCTTTATGGTGGTCGCATCGTCAGTCGGTTTAACTCCTAAAACGTTACAGGCGTCTTCCAGCGTTGGACCACGCTGCGCCTGTTGCCAGCCGCCACCCGCGGATTGCTGCTGTTGCTGATAGCCACCGCCAAACTGCGCGCCGCCCTGCATCATGCGCAAGAACTGATCGAACTGCATACGGGAAATACCCAGCTCTTCAGCAATCACGTACAGTACGTCTCGTTCGTTCGGATGCAGCGAACCGTCGGCGAACGCCGCCTGAATCTGGATTTCCAGAAACCATCCTAATCAAATCAAAACGTCCGAAGCAGACGCTACGGAACTGACGCATTTTCTCGCGCAGCGGGTAATTATCCGCTTTACCGATGCGAAAGGCGTTTTGCGCCGCCACACGAGATTCACCGTGCAGACTCATTCGATCCATGAATACGCTAGCGATCTGAATGTCTGCTTCCGTAACCCGCCCCTTCGATTTGGTTAAGTGCCCCATCACCTCAAAAGTGGTGGCGAAAAACAGCGCCTGACGCTCACGCTGGTTGGCAAACATCGCAATCTTGCGACTGCGTGCTTTATCAAACATATGCCCGATAATCAGGCCCAGTAAGACGCCCCAAAACCCTGCGCCCATCAATAATGCGAATGCGACGCCAATTATTTTACCCCAATACTGCATATACTCCCCGTACGGTCATGTTCCTGGTCCGACTCAACTTCATTATCTCAGTGGTCGAGCCACGGTCAATTGAGGGACATCGCCTATAATTTGCATTATCATACTCGCCATTCGATAGCGAGCCTAACACTCTGACTCGCAAACGGGCAGGATTAACGCTGGTACTGCGCTGATGAGTAAGATAGTCTCTGACCGTTTGCCAGCGTAACGCCACTGATGATGGAACACTAAATACAACGTATGAAAAAACGTATCCCCACCCTCCTGGCCACCATGATTGGTGCGGCCCTGTATAGCCAACAGGGGCTAGCCGCCGATCTCGCCTCGCAGTGTATGCTGGGCGTCCCAAGCTACGATCGCCCGCTGGTTCAGGGCGATACGAACAGCTTGCCTGTCACGATTACTGCCGACCATGCGAAGGGTAATTACCCTGATAACGCCACGTTTACGGGCAATGTCGACATTAATCAAGGCAACAGCCGTTTGCAGGCAGATGAAGTTCAACTTCATCAGAAGCAGCCCGAAGGCGCGGCTGCTCCGGTACGCACGGTCGATGCACTGGGCAATGTGCACTATGACGACAATCAGGTCATCCTGAAAGGTCCGAAAGCCTGGTCAAACCTGAATACAAAAGATACTAACGTCTGGGAAGGTGATTACCAGATGGTCGGCCGTCAAGGGCGCGGTAACGCGGACCTTATGAAACAGCGCGGTGAAAATCGCTATACCATTCTGGAAAACGGCTCTTTCACCTCTTGCCTTCCTGGCTCGAATACCTGGAGTGTGGTGGGAAGCGAAGTGATTCACGACCGAGAAGAACAGGTCGCTGAAATCTGGAATGCGCGCTTTAAACTGGGCCCAGTGCCCGTTTTCTATAGCCCTTATTTGCAGTTACCGATCGGTGATAAGCGCCGCTCGGGCTTTTTGATCCCGAATGCCAAATACAGCACTACGAACTATTTTGAGTTCTATCTGCCGTATTACTGGAACATTGCGCCCAATATGGACGCCACGATTACGCCGCACTATATCCATAAGCGCGGCAATATTATGTGGGAAAATGAGTTCCGCTACCTGACCCAAGCTGGTGCAGGTCTGATGGAGCTGGATTATCTGCCTTCAGATAAAGTTTATGAAGATGAACACCCTACTGAGGGCGATCGCCACCGTTGGTTGTACTACTGGCAACATGCTGGCGTCATGGATCAGGTGTGGCGCTTCAACGTCAATTACACCAAAGTCAGCGATCCAAACTACTTTAACGACTTTACCTCTAAGTACGGTTCCAGTACCGATGGCTATGCGACGCAGAAATTCAGCGCAGGCTATGCAATTCAAAACTTCAATGCCACGGTATCGTCCAAACAGTTCCAGGTCTTTAGCAACCAGACGCGCAGCACCTACGGTGCAGAACCACAGCTGGACGTTAACTGGTATCAAAATGACGTTGGCCCGTTTGATACCCGCATCTACGGTCAGGCCGTGCATTTTGTAAACACCAATTCAGATATGCCGGAAGCCACGCGTTTACACATCGAGCCGGTAGTGAATTTGCCGTGGTCTAACGATTGGGCGAGTCTGGATACCGAAGCCAAGCTGATGGCAACGCATTACCAGCAAAAGAATCTCGATAATTACAACAGCACTAATAACGCAGATCTGGAAGAGTCCGTAAACCGTACGTTGCCGCAATTCAAGATGGACGGGAAACTGATTTTCGAACGTGATATGAATCTGGCGAGCGGTTATACCCAAACGCTGGAACCGCGTATGCAGTATTTGTATGTGCCTTATCGCGATCAAAGCAACATCAATAACTACGACTCTGCCTTCCTGCAATCGGATTACAGCGGCCTGTTCCGCGACCGTACCTATGGTGGTCTGGACCGTATCGCATCAGCAAACCAGTTGACCTCTGGCGTCACCACCCGCGTATATGATGATGCTGCCGTTGAACGTTTTAACGTTTCTGTGGGTCAAATCTACTACTTCACCGAGTCGCGCACCGGTGATGATGATATCAACTGGGAAAAAGACAACAAAACCGGTTCGCTGGTTTGGGCGGGTGACACTTACTGGCGCATGACCGATCGTTGGGGTCTTCGCGGTGGGGTGCAATACGATACGCGCCTGAATAATGTCTCGACGAGCAGTACCTCCCTTGAATATCGTCGTGACGAAGATCGTTTGGTGCAGTTAACCTACCGTTATGCCAGCCCGGAATATATCCAGGCGACATTGCCGAACTTTACCGCTCAGCAGTATAAAGAAGGTATTTCTCAGGTGGGGGGTACTGCAAGCTGGCCAATCGCCGATCGCTGGTCTGTCGTGGGGGCGTACTACTTCGATACCAATACCAGCAAGGCAGCTGACCAAATGTTAGGTTTGCAATATAACTCCTGCTGTTATGCGATTCGCGTCGGTTACGAGCGTAAACTTAACGGCTGGGATACCAGCAACAATCAGAGCAAATACGATAACGTGATTGGCTTTAATATCGAGTTGCGCGGCCTGAGTTCCAACTACGGTCTGGGTACTCAGCAGATGCTGCGTTCGAACATTCTGCCGTATCGTAGTTCCTTGTAATGTGCTTGATTTACAACGTAATCCGCTTTGCGGTTAATTGAAATGGAAAAAGTATGAAGAACTGGAAAACGCTGCTGCTCGGTATCGCTATGGTTGCGAACACCAGCTTCGCCGCGCCACAGGTTGTTGATAAAGTCGCCGCCGTTGTAAATAACGGTGTAGTCCTTGAAAGCGACGTGAATGGCATGATGCAATCTGTGAAGCTCAACTCGGGCCAGGCAGGCCAGCAACTTCCTGATGACGCCACGCTGCGTCATCAGATCCTGGAACGTTTGATCATGGATCAAATCGTGTTGCAGATGGGCCAGAAAATGGGCGTTAAAGTCACTGACGAGCAGCTCGATCAGGCGATTGCTAACATTTCTAAACAGAACAATATGACGTTAGATCAGATGCGCAGCCGTCTGGCCTATGACGGCATCAGCTATGCGACTTACCGCAATCAGATCCGTAAAGAGATGCTGATCTCAGAAGTACGCAATAACGAAGTGCGTCGCCGCGTCACCATTCTGCCGCAGGAAGTGGATCAACTGGCGAAGCAGGTGGGTAATCAGAATGATGCCAGCACCGAGCTGAACCTGAGCCACATCCTGATTCCACTGCCGGAAAACCCAACGTCCGATCAGGCCGCTGAAGCTGAAAGCCAGGCGCGTTCTATCGTTGAACAGGCGCGCAACGGCGGTGACTTCGGTAAACTCGCGATTACCTATTCTGCTGACCAGCAGGCGTTGAAAGGCGGCCAGATGGGTTGGGGTCGAATTCAGGAACTGCCTTCTATTTTTGGCCAGGCGCTGAGCACAGCGAAGAAAGGCGACATCGTGGGTCCGATTCGTTCAGGTGTGGGTTTCCACATCCTGAAAGTGAACGACATGCGTGGTCAGAGCCAGAACATCTCCGTAACGGAAGTGCATGCTCGTCATATTCTCCTGAAACCTTCTCCAATCATGACGGACGATCAGGCTCGCGTGAAGCTGGAGCAGATTGCGGCTGATATCAAGAGCGGAAAAACCTCATTCGCTAACGCGGCAAAAGAGTTTTCTCAGGATCCGGGTTCTGCTAACCAGGGCGGTGATCTTGGCTGGGCAGCGGCAGATATCTACGATCCGGCTTTCCGTGATGCGCTGATGAAGCTGAACAAAGGCCAGATGAGCACACCGGTCCACTCTACTTTCGGCTGGCATTTGATTGAACTGCTGGATACGCGCAACGTGGATAAAACCGACGCAGCGCAGAAAGACAGAGCTTACCGTATGCTGTTCAACCGCAAATTCTCTGAAGAAGCGGCAACCTGGATGCAAGAACAACGCGCCAGCGCATACGTAAAAGTACTGAGCAACTAATGCAACCACAGCGTGTTGTCATCACTCCCGGTGAACCCGCCGGGATTGGTCCTGAACTCGTCGTCCAGCTTGCGCAGCGTAGCTGGCCGGTTGAGCTGGTGGTCTGCGCAGACGCAACACTATTACAAGACCGGGCAACTATGCTCGGTCTGCCTTTAAGGCTCTTGCCCTATCATGCCGACAAGCCACCTGTTCCGCAGCAGCAAGGCACATTAACGCTTCTCCCCGTTGCACTTCGCAAACCTGCTACGCCCGGCGTACTTAGCACCGATAATGGTCATTACGTGGTGGATACGCTCGCTCGCGCCTGTGATGGGTGTTTGAATGGCGAATTTGCGGCGCTGATTACTGGTCCGGTTCATAAAGGTGTCATTAACGACGCAGGCGTTCCCTTCACCGGGCACACCGAATTCTTCGAAGAGCGCTCGCACAGCGATAACGTGGTCATGATGTTGGCAACGGAAGAGCTGCGCGTTGCACTGGCAACAACGCATTTGCCGCTCAAAGCCATCTCCGACGCAATAACGCCAGCACTACTGCGTGAAATCATTACGATTTTGCATCACGATCTGCGCACCAAATTTGGTATTGCGGATCCGCACGTACTGGTCTGTGGCCTCAATCCACATGCGGGTGAAGGCGGGCATATGGGTACGGAAGAGATCGATACGATCATTCCGGTGCTGAATGAGATGCGCGCGAAAGGGATGAATCTGAGCGGGCCGCTACCAGCGGATACCCTTTTTCAGCCTAAATATCTTGATAGTGCGGATGCTGTGCTCGCGATGTACCACGATCAGGGCCTGCCCGTGCTAAAATACCAGGGATTTGGCCGTGCAGTGAATATCACGCTCGGCTTACCTTTTATTCGAACGTCCGTTGACCACGGTACTGCGCTGGATCTGGCAGGAAAAGGCAAAGCGGATGTCGGCAGTTTTATTACGGCGCTTAATCTCGCCATCAAAATGATTATTAATACTCAATGAATACTAGAGTCCATCAGGGCCACTTAGCCCGCAAACGTTTCGGGCAAAACTTCCTTAACGATCAGTTCGTTATCGAAAGCATCGTGTCAGCCATCAATCCACAAAAAGGCCAGGCAATGGTCGAGATCGGTCCAGGCCTTGCAGCCCTGACTGAGCCCGTAGGCGAACGTCTCGACGAAATGACCGTTATCGAACTGGATCGCGATCTGGCTGCGCGTCTGAAAACGCATCCGTTCCTGGGGCCAAAGCTGACCATTTATCAGCAAGACGCCATGACCATGAACTTTGCCGAGCTGTCGGAGAAACTGGGCCAGCCGCTGCGTGTCTTCGGTAACCTGCCGTATAACATCTCCACGCCGCTGATGTTCCATCTGTTTAGCTATACTGATGCCATTGCTGACATGCACTTCATGCTGCAAAAAGAGGTCGTCAACCGACTGGTTGCAGGGCCAAACAGTAAAGCGTATGGTCGATTAAGCGTGATGGCGCAATATTACTGCCAGATCATTCCCGTGCTGGAAGTGCCGCCAACGGCCTTTACGCCAGCGCCGAAAGTGGAATCTGCAGTTGTGCGTCTGGTTCCACACGCTGTTATGCCGCATCCGGTCAAAGAGCTACGCGTGCTGAGTCGCATCACCACTGAAGCGTTTAACCAGCGCCGTAAAACGATTCGCAACAGCCTCGGTAACACCTTTACCGTGGACGTGTTGACTGAATTAGGTATCGACCCGGCCATGCGTGCGGAAAATATTTCCGTTGAGCAGTACTGTAAGTTAGCGAATTACATTAGCGATAACGCGCCGCCAAAGGAGAGCTAAGCCATGATCGATTCGCCCCGCGTATGTGTTCAGGTACAAAGCGTCTATATCGAATCGCAGTCCACGCCGGACGATGAACGTTTTGTTTTTGCTTACACCGTAACCATTCGCAATCTGGGGCGGATGCCTGTGCAACTGCTCGGGCGTTACTGGCTTATCACCAACGGCAATGGCCGCGAAATCGAAGTCCAGGGTGAAGGTGTGGTGGGCGAACAGCCCCACATCGCCCCTGGCGAAGAGTTTCAATATACCAGCGGTGCCGTTATTGAAACACCGATGGGTACCATGCAGGGCCATTATGAAATGGTTGATGTCGACGGCAATACGTTCCGTGTTGCGGTCCCTGTTTTCCGCCTCGCTGTTCCTACATTTATCCATTAAAACATGTCTACATATCTCATTGGCGATGTTCACGGTTGCTACGATGAACTGATCGCGCTGTTAAAGCAGGTGGATTTTACACCAGGACAAGACACCCTCTGGCTGACGGGCGATCTCGTCGCGCGTGGCCCTGGCTCGCTGGACGTGCTGCGATTTGTTAAATCACTGGGCGACAGCGTGCGCCTGGTATTGGGCAATCACGATCTGCATTTGCTGGCTGTTTTTGCCGGGATCAGTCGCAATAAACCTAAAGATCGCATTACGCCGCTGCTTGAAGCTCCCGATGCTGACGAGCTGATCAACTGGTTGCGTCGCCAGCCTTTGTTGCAGATTGACGAAGAGAAAAAGCTGGTCATGGCCCACGCCGGGATCACGCCACAATGGGATCTGCAAACGGCAAAAGAGTGCGCACGCGATGTAGAAGCGGTGCTGGCGAGTGACTCGTACCCGTTTTTCCTGGATGCGATGTATGGCGATATGCCGAATAACTGGAGTCCTGAGTTAAGCGGTGTGGCACGCCTGCGGTTCGTGACCAACGCCTTTACGCGGATGCGCTACTGCTTCCCGAACGGGCAACTGGATATGTACTGTAAAGACACGCCGGAAAACGCCCCTTCACCGCTCAAGCCGTGGTTTGCGATTCCGGGTCCCGTCACCAATGAATACAGCGTGGTGTTTGGCCATTGGGCATCGCTCGAAGGTAAAGGCACGCCAGAGAATATCTACGCGCTGGATACGGGTTGCTGCTGGGGTGGCGATATGACCTGTCTGCGTTGGAAGACAAAGCCTACTTTATTCAGCCGTCGAATCGGCAACTGGATTTAGGAGAAGGTGAGGCGGTCGCCTCCTGACGGACAAGTTCCCTCTCCCGAGCAGGAGAGGGAGAGGGAGACCAATTTTAGCGACGTTCCAGAACTTCGAAGCAATAGCTGTGTGAGTTCTGCGCATCAGCATCGTGGAATTCGCTGAACACGGATTCCCACTCATCCGGATCGTAGTCCGGGAAATGGGTATCCCCTTCCACTTCCGCATCAATGTGCGTCAAATACAGCTTCTGCGCTTTTGGCAAGAACTGCTCGTACACACGCCCCCCGCCAATCACCATAATTTCGTCGGCGTCGCCACAGGCCGCAATCGCGTCATCGACAGACTTAACCCACTCAACACGATCGTCAGTACCAGGCTGGCTACTGATCACGATGTTTTTACGCCCCGGCAATGGACGACCAATTGACTCCCAGGTCAGGCGGCCCATCACTACCGGCTTGTTTAACGTCGTACGTTTAAACCACGCGAGATCGGCTGGGAGATTCCATGGCATGGCGTTTTCCATACCAATTACGCGATCTACCGCCAGCGCTGCAATCAGACTGATCATTGAAAATTTCCCGGATGCAAAAAATTGCCGCCACTATACGTAAAGCTTAATCTTTCGTCGACTACAGCCAGAGTAAAGAAGCGGAAATTTTTCAATATTGCTGGAAACGCCACGTCACACCGTCGGTTTACTCTCCGGCTCATCGCGTGGATCGCCAGTGTGCTTGCCCTCTTCCGTACCCTGCCAGCCGTGACGCTGGGTCAATGACAGGTGATTACGGTCCTCATTAATGATTTCCGTCAGCATCGCGCTGGTGCGTTTTACCGCCGCGGCGCGGGATGAAGCATCCCCGTCGGCCATCTCCACCATCTCTTCGACCATATCCAGATTGAAACGGCGGAACAGATCGGCGCGTTCCCGCGCTTCGTACGCCCCCAGGCCTAAACCTTCCAGTGCCATGCGCCCGGTTTTGAGCGCCCCCTCAAATGTCTCACGCTCTGGCGTTTCAACACCCGCCTGACGCAGCTTGATGTAATGATCGACATCGCGGGCCCGCGAGATAATTTTCAGATTCGGGAAATGTTCCTTCGCCAGTTCTGCCAGCTGCAGGTTGGTGAGCGGATCGTCAATCGCATTGATCAACACTTCCGCTTTTGCCGCACCTGCAGACTCCAGCAGATCGACACGCGTGGCATCGCCGTAAAAGACTTTCATGCCGAATTTACGCAGCGTTTCGATATGGTCAGGATCGTGATCCAAAATCACCATTTTTACGCCGCTGGAGAGCAACAAACGACCGGAGATCTGACCAAAACGACCAAATCCGGCAATGATCACCCGCGGTTGTTCTTCGTCTATTTCATCCGCTTCGCGCTCCTGCTCGCTGCCCGACTGTTCGAGGCGAGTCAGCAGTACCAGCAGAATCGGCGTCACGGCCATCGACAGCGCAACGGCGAGGGTTAACGCTTTTGCCCATTCCGGATCCAGCACGTTTGCCATTTGCGCCGCGCCAAAGACCACGAATGCGAACTCACTTCCCTGCCCCAGCAGCACGGCAAACCAGCGGCGCTGTCTGTTCGGGACGTTCAGTGGGCGAGCAATCAGCCACAGCATCCCCATTTTAATGACCAGGAAACCGACCAGCAGGATGAGGATCCGCAGCGGATGCGTCACCAGCGTGCCAAAGTCTACCGACATGCCGACACCGATGAAGAACAGCCCCAGCAGCAAACCTTTGAAAGGCTCGATATCGCTTTCCAGCGCATGACGATATTCCGAGCTCGCCAGCAAAACGCCCGCCAGGAACGCCCCCATCGCCATGGATAAACCCGCCTCTTCGAGAAGCAGGCCAAAGCCAAACACCAGGAAAAGGGCCACGGCGCTGAACACTTCGCGCAGGCCGGAACGCGCGACAAAGCGCAGCAGCGGGCGCGTCACATAACGCCCGAGCAAAATCACCAGCGCCAATGCCCCCGCGACTTTTAGCGCCGACAGCGCAAAGGCACCCAGCGTGGTCGATGAACCGCTTGCCGCCAGGAGCGGGATCATCGCCACCAGCGGGATAGCCGCGATGTCCTGGAACAGCAACACAGAAAAAGTGCTGCGCCCCATCTGGGAAACCGTCAGGTTACGCTCGTTCATCGCCTGCATCGCAATGGCCGTCGACGAAAGTGCCAGCGTCATGCCGATCAGCTCCGCGACTTTCCAGTCCATTCCCAATAAGATGCAAAAACCGCCCAGCAACGCACCACAGGCAACCATCTGCAACGCCCCACCGCCAAAGACCGAGGCGCGCAGTTTCCACAAACGCCGGGGATCCAACTCCAGACCAATCACGAAGAGCATCAGCACCACGCCGATTTCAGCAAAATGCAAAATCGACTCGGCATCGGTCACCAGGCGGAAACCCCACGGACCGATAATGCAGCCTGCAATCAAGTAGCCGAGTACGGAACCTAAACCGAGACGCACGGCAACGGGCACGATGAGAGCAGCCGCTCCCAAATAGATCAGCGCTTGTATGAGCGTATGGCTATCCATTGTGCGTCTCCTGCCAGTCGAGTAAGCGTTGTTTGTAGTGACGCGCCTGAGCCTGTAGCGTTTCGTCGTCGCAGACAAACGTGCAGTGCATCGCAAAAGGAGGGAGCCATTTCAGCCCGCAGTAAAGCGCGGTCGCCTGGAGCGGTTGCGCCAGTACGTCGAAACCAGGATGAGAGCCAATATCAAAATGCGCTTCGCCACCGCCCGTGGTGACAGCCCAGAGCACACTTTTGCCTTTCAATGCATGGCCGTTATGCCCATACGCCCAGCCGTGGGAGAAGACTTTGTCGATCCACAACTTCAGCAGCGCGGGCGTGCTGTACCACTGCATTGGATGTTGCCAGACGATCAGATCGGCACGCGAAATCGCCTCCTGCTCGGCGGCGATATCGATATTAAAATCGGGATAGAGTTCGTAAAGAGAGCGTATTTCTACGCCATCGAGCGCTTTTACCTGGTCAAGCATCCGCTTATTGGCGTGCGAATGACGCGGATAAGGGTGCGCATAAATAATTAAGATCATCAATTAGCCTGTTGTTTTACTGCCTCTTTTAACAAAAGAGTGTAGTCAGTAATTCAACAGGCTAATAGTGAATATTATTGACGAGGCAAATGGATAAAACTGACTTAGTTTTTCAGTTCGCCCATCGATTTCACCTGGTCGCGGTTAATCTGCTCGGTCTTGCCAGTTTCCGCATTTTCGTAGGACACCAGTCCGGTGTCGTCATCAACCTGCGGTTTACCATCGGTGACAATCGTTTTGCCGTCGGTCGTTTTCACCGCTTGATTCGATGAACAACCGGCTACGGTAAAGAGCGCTGCGGCTGCAAAAATGGATGTCAGCAAAAGTTTATTTTTCATGATGTTCTCCCTGTTGATCGTCATTTCTTACCTTCTGACCCTACACTTTAGCGGCAATATCCGACCGCCAGGAAAAATGCAGAACACTCTGATGCCGCGCCTTAACGTTTCTGTGGGAAACCATCTTTATAGATAACTGTTTGTAAAACCTTGCCGTTGGCATCGTAGGTTTTCGCTTCGCCGTTCGCGACGCTATCCTTGAAGGTAATAGTGGTGCGCAGTTTTCCCTCCTGGGTATAGCCCTGAGAAAGCCCTTCTGCCTTACAGTTCACCAGCGGTGTGTGCGTTCTTAACGTGCCGTTCGGATAGTAAATATCAATGTATTCATTGAAGCAGCGGTTCTTCACCACGGTCTCAAACTTCTTGCCGCCGTTGTCATATTTCTCAATCAGTTTCCCTTCCGGCACGGTTTCCGCCACGTTGATCACTGGCGTGGTGAGCTTTTTCTGCGGCTGGAGATCGTCCTGCAGCCCTTTAGCATAATCAGGCGTCATGCCCATGCCATCAATCGTGTTGGTCACTGAAGAGGCAAAACCCGCACAGCCAGACAACAGCGAAACCAGAGATATCACGACAAGTGAACGTTTCACGACACACTCCTTTTATTTTGAATGCATAAAAGGTGCGGCTAACGCGCGCGCTACGCAACCGCCAAAAATGGCTGGAAAGGCAATAAAAAACCCGCCGAAGCGGGTTTTGGGATGATTCTGAGACGTGTTACTTCGCGATTTGCGCGTGCATTTCCTGCACTGAAATTACTTTCTCGGTGGCATCCGCATTCAGCGCCATCGCCGTGGCGAAACCGCCGTTCAGGGTGGTGTCGTAATGCACTTTGTACTGCAGCGCACTGCGGCGAATCAGCTTGGAGTCTTCAATCGCCTGACGCCCTTCGGTGGTGTTGATAATGTAGGTGTACTCGCCATTCTTGATACGGTCCTGAATGTGCGGACGGCCTTCATGCACCTTGTTCACCAGACGCGGGTTTATGCCGGCTTCACCCAGCACGATGGCGGTGCCGTGCGTGGCATCCAGCTCAAAGCCCTGCTTCAACAGCTTCGCCGCCAGGTCCACCACGCGCTCTTTATCGCCTTCGCGAACGGAGAGCAGCGCGCGCCCCTGTTTTCTCATGGTAGAGCTGCTGCCCAGCTGCGCCTTCGCGAATGCTTCTGCGAAAGTGCGGCCCACGCCCATGACTTCACCGGTTGAGCGCATTTCTGGCCCTAACAGCGGGTCAACGCCCGGGAATTTGTTAAACGGCAGCACCACTTCTTTCACCGAGTAGTACGGTGGGATAATTTCTTTCGTTACGCCCTGCTGCGCCAGCGTCTGACCCGCCATCACGCGTGCCGCCACTTTCGCCAGCGGTACGCCGGTGGCCTTAGAGACAAACGGTACGGTACGCGCCGCGCGCGGGTTGACTTCAATCAGATACACTTCGTTATCTTTCACGGCAAACTGCACGTTCATCAGACCGCGAACCTGCAGCTCGAAGGCCAGTTTCTGCACCTGCTGGCGCATCACGTCCTGGATCTCCTGGCTCAGGGTATAAGCCGGAAGAGAACACGCAGAGTCACCGGAGTGAACGCCAGCCTGTTCGATGTGCTCCATGATGCCGCCAATCAGCACCGTTTCGCCGTCGCAGATAGCATCCACATCCACTTCCACCGCATCGTCAAGGAAACGGTCCAGCAGGACTGGCGCATCATTCGAGACGCTGACAGCGGTCTGGAAGTAACGGCGCAGGTCAGCTTCGTCGTAGACGATTTCCATCGCACGGCCGCCCAGCACGTAGGACGGGCGCACCACCAGCGGATAGCCGATCTCTTTTGCCTTTTCAACGGCCATTTCAATCGCCGTCACCGTGGCGTTTGCAGGCTGTTTCAGCTTCAGGCGGTCAACCGCTTTCTGGAAGCGCTCGCGGTCTTCTGCACGGTCAATCGCATCCGGGCTGGTACCAATAACCGGAACGCCAGCGGCTTCCAGTGCGCGCGCCAGCTTCAGCGGCGTCTGGCCGCCGTACTGCACGATGACGCCTTTTGGCTTCTCGATGCGCACGATTTCCAGCACGTCTTCCAGCGTGACCGGCTCAAAGTACAGGCGGTCAGAGGTATCGTAGTCGGTGGAGACTGTCTCTGGGTTACAGTTGACCATAATGGTTTCGTAACCGTCTTCGCGCAGCGCCAGCGAGGCGTGTACGCAGCAGTAGTCAAACTCAATGCCCTGGCCGATACGGTTTGGACCACCGCCGAGCACCATAATTTTATCGCGGTCAACTGACGGGTTCGCTTCGCACTCATCTTCGTACGTGGAGTACATGTACGCCGTGTCGGTCGCGAATTCCGCAGCACAGGTGTCTACGCGTTTGTAGACCGGGTGCAGGTTGTACTGGTCGCGCAGCTTACGAATTTCTGATTCACGCACGCCTGCAAGCGTAGCCAGACGCGCATCGGCAAAGCCTTTACGCTTCAGCATGCGCAGGAAGTCCGCGTCGAGTCCGGTGATACCCATTTCCGCAACTTGCTCTTCCAGACGCACCAGCTCTTCAATCTGCACCAGGAACCAGCGGTCGATGTTGGTCAGGTTGAACACGCCATCGACGGACAGACCCGCGCGGAACGCATCGGCGATGTACCAGATACGCTCGGCACCCGCGTCTTTCAGTTCACGGCGGATTTTGGTCAGCGCTTCAGGGTCATCCAGGCTCACTTTCGGGTCAAAGCCCATCGCCCCCACTTCCAGGCCGCGCAGCGCTTTCTGCAGGGATTCCTGCTGAGTACGGCCAATCGCCATCACTTCGCCGACGGATTTCATCTGCGTGGTCAGGCGGTCGTTTGCGCCCGCAAATTTCTCGAAGTTAAAGCGAGGAATTTTCGTCACAACGTAGTCAATAGACGGTTCGAACGACGCCGGAGTACGGCCACCGGTGATGTCGTTCATCAGTTCGTCGAGGGTGTAACCCACCGCCAGTTTCGCCGCCACTTTCGCAATCGGGAAGCCGGTTGCTTTGGACGCCAGCGCGGAAGAGCGTGACACGCGCGGGTTCATTTCGATAACAATCAGGCGACCGTTTTTCGGGTTCACGGAGAACTGTACGTTAGAACCGCCGGTTTCAACGCCGATTTCACGCAGCACCGCCATCGAGGCGTTACGCATGATTTGGTATTCTTTGTCGGTCAGGGTCTGCGCTGGCGCCACGGTGATGGAGTCGCCGGTGTGGATGCCCATCGCATCGAAGTTTTCAATCGAGCAGACGATGATGCAGTTGTCGTTTTTATCACGCACCACTTCCATCTCGTACTCTTTCCAGCCAATCAGCGACTCGTCAATCAGCAGCTCTTTGGTTGGGGAAAGATCCAGACCGCGCTCGCAAATCTCTTCGAACTCTTCGCGGTTGTAGGCAATCCCGCCGCCGGTCCCGCCCATGGTGAAGGAAGGACGGATAATGCACGGATAGCCCACGTCAGCGGCAACCGCCAGCGCTTCTTCCATGTTGTGCGCGATGCCGGAACGTGCGGTATCGAGGCCGATTTTTTTCATTGCCACGTCGAAACGGCGGCGGTCTTCAGCTTTATCAATCGCATCGGCAGTCGCACCAATCATGGTGACGCCAAATTCAGCCAGTACTCCCTGACGCTCAAGCTCCAGCGCACAGTTCAGTGCAGTCTGGCCGCCCATGGTTGGCAGAACCGCATCCGGACGTTCTTTTTCAATGATTTTGCGTACCACTTCCCAGTGAATCGGCTCGATGTAGGTTGCATCGGCCATTTCCGGGTCGGTCATGATCGTCGCCGGGTTGGAGTTCACCAGAATGACGCGGTAACCCTCTTCGCGCAGGGCTTTACACGCCTGCGCGCCGGAGTAGTCGAATTCGCAGGCCTGGCCGATAACGATCGGGCCAGCGCCAAGGATCAGGATGCTTTTTATGTCTGTACGTTTTGGCATGATTCTCTAGGCTCCTGATTATTTAGCGGTCTGACGGTACTGCTCAATAAGGTCGATAAAGTGATCAAACAGCGGCGCGGCATCGTGCGGGCCTGGGCTCGCCTCCGGGTGTCCCTGGAAACTGAACGCGGGCTTATCGGTGCGATGAATACCCTGCAGAGTCTGGTCGAATAGCGATTTATGCGTTACGCGCAAGTTGGCAGGCATTGACGCCTCATCAACCGCAAAACCGTGGTTCTGCGCGGTAATCATCACCGTATCATTATCGATATCTTTCACCGGGTGGTTACCACCGTGGTGGCCGAACTTCATCTTGATGGTTTTCGCACCGCTCGCCAGCGCCAACAGCTGATGGCCGAGGCAGATGCCAAATACCGGAATATCGGTTTCAAGGAAGGTTTTGATTGCGTCGATAGCGTAATCGCACGGCGCCGGGTCACCAGGACCGTTGGAGAGGAAAATCCCGTCCGGATTCATTTTCAGCACGTCGTCAGCAGGCGTTTGCGCCGGAACAACCGTCAGGCGGCAGCCGCGATCCACCAGCATGCGCAGAATGTTGCGCTTAGCGCCGTAATCGTACGCGACGACGTGGAACGGCAGCTCATCTTCTTTCTTCGCTTCTGGCAGTTCGCCCGCCAGCGTCCAGCTGCCTTGTGTCCAGCTGTATGCTTCGGAGGTGGTGACTTCTTTTGCCAAATCCATGCCGTTCAGGCCTGGGAAGGCTTTCGCTTTTTCCTGTGCCAGCGCAGCATCAAGGTTGTCCCCGGCAATGATGCAGCCGTTCTGTGCGCCTTTCTCACGCAATAAACGGGTCAACTTACGGGTATCGATATCGGCAATCGCCACGATGTTGTGACGCTTGAGGTAAGAAGAGAGGTCCTCCGTACTGCGGTAGTTACTGGCAATCAGCGGCAGGTCGCGAATAATCAGACCTTGTGCATGGACCTGGGAAGATTCAGCATCGGCTTCATTGGTGCCGACATTACCGATATGGGGGTAAGTAAGGGTGACGATTTGGCGGGAATAGGAAGGATCAGTGAGGATTTCTTGATAACCGGTCATTGAAGTATTGAAAACGACTTCCCCAACCGCCGAACCTGTTGCCCCTATGGCCCGACCGATAAACTGGGTTCCGTCTTCCAGAACCAATAGCGCTGACTTAATCAAAACACCCTCCAAAGAATATTCACTCACTTTATCTGCATATTAATTCACAACAAGGTCATGAAGCAACGCAAATTTGCTGCCAGTGGATTTTCGGCAAACGGCGGCATTCTCGGGATTTGTAGGGGCAATGTCAACTGAAAACGGATATTTTACGTATTCTTTTAGCCACCTGGTGATAACAAAGGGTCTTAATCGATAAAAAGATCAACCAAATCACGGAGGAAAACGTTTGTACACGGAGTTTAATTGATTTCGGCAGCGTGCCACGGTAAAAACCAGACCAAATGGTCAAAATTCACAGTAACGCAACAAAAAAAATGAATAAATCGTATTAAAAAACATATTACACATAGAATTTGAATTGGAATGGTTAAAATAAAAGGGCAATAAATTATTGCCCTGTGTAATCAATTAATTATGACTACAATAACCACATCACGAAGGGTAAATAAACTCATAATTCGTTGAGATTAAGCACATCTCGCATATCAAAAAGACCGTTTTCTTTCGATTTCAACCACAATGCAGACCGCACAGCGCCATTAGCGAAGGTCATTCTGCTGGAGGCTTTATGCGTGATCTCCACTCTCTCACCAATATCGGCGAAAATAGCGGTATGTTCGCCGACGATATCGCCTGCACGCACGGTTGAAAAACCGATTGTCCCCGGCACGCGTTCACCGGTGTGACCTTCACGTGTATAAACCGCACAGTCTTTTAAATCTTTATCAAGTGCATAAGCAATCGCTTCGCCCATCGCCAGAGCCGTTCCGGATGGCGCATCGACTTTATGGCGGTGATGCGCTTCGATAATTTCGATATCCGTATAGTCGCCCATCACTTTGGCCGCTTTTTCCAGCAGTTTGAGCATAACGTTGACGCCCACGCTGAAGTTCGCAGCAAAGACAATCGCGATATCCTGTGCGGCGTCTTTAATCGCTTGCTTGCCTGCATCATCAAAACCCGTGGTACCGATGATCATCCCTTTACCGTGCTGGCGACAAAAAGCCAGATGATCCAGCGTGCCTTCCGGGCGTGTAAAATCGATGAACACATCAAAATCAGCTTTAACCGCCTCAAGACTGCTTTGCACCGTAACGCCTGAATGCCCTGCGCCAGCCAGCTCACCCGCATCCGTACCCAAAAGCGTAGAGCCTTCGCGTTCCAGCGCCGCACCCAGCACAACGCCCTCCATCTGCAGCGCAGCCTGAATCAGCTGACGGCCCATACGTCCACCCGCGCCCGCAATCGCGACACGGACCTGTGCATCATGCATAGTTATTCTCTTACGTTAAAAGTATGTAAATCGTTTTCAGATTAACCAGCCTTTGAGAAGGCTGCCATCTAAAACGCCGATAATTAGAATTTTATGATAAACAGGGAGAGATATCAGTAAAAGGCATGATTCGAGCCGAGAGCGGAACAGCATCACAGAACGCGATAACTCACGATGAGCTGTCCCTTTTTCTGCTTAACGTTACTTATCTCCACCTCTCCCAGTTTACTGAGATCGGAAATATGGGTACCGCCACATAAATAGGCCGGTAAATCGCCAAACCACACTTTCCTGCGGCCTTCGTCCATTTCCACGTTACGCATGAGTTTCTCGGATCGCCAGCCATCGATACGTTCTTTGAACATGTCGGCACTGGGTGCAGCACCGTCTTCACCCGGTATGAACGTGATCCGCCCTTCGCCTGGCCAGTGGTGAGCTTTTACCGGACGCCAGCCAAAGCGCTCCCCGGCATAGCCAATCAGATGACCAGCCGTATGCCAGCGGGAATGAAGATCTCTCACTGCGGCATCGATCTGGATATCCACTTCGCCCCTGGCAAGCGAACGCGCCAGAATGTGCACGATATTCTCGCCACGCTGAACAACCTCTTCTACCGTGACCCCAGCTATCCAGCCTTTGTCCGCCGGTTGCCCACCGCCCTGTGGATGGAAAAGGGTCCGATCCAGCTCAATGGCATAGCGACCATCCTGCTCCTCGGTGCAACGCACGATCTGCGCCCGGCCCGCTGTCATATCTTTGGTGTAATAAAGACGCTCTGTCATGGTTGTTCTCCTCTTAATCATGACAGTATATTCAAT